>NZ_JAUEDK010000099.1 GCF_030385785.1 Crenobacter oryzisoli | reverse complement strand
GGCTATGTCACCGTTAGGTGTGGAAACTTGCCAAGAGCACCATCCAGGAGGGCTGCCGGCGTGCTGATACGGTGGGCGTCAAGGTGTCGGCGCCAGCCCAAGTAGTTGGGTAAGTACTTAGTCGCCACGCCGTGGAAGCGGTTGAGCCACGCGCGTAGGCGACTGTGGTAGGCATTGACGTTCTGAACGTGGTAAGCCCCCCGAACACGGCGACCTGCCTTGAGATTGACCGCCTCATGCGAGATGTTAGCCTCGCGGGCGAAGTACCGGTAGGTGGCATTCCCATCGCTCACCAACAGCACGTCTTTGTCGAGAACAGCCGGCAAGACCGCTTTGAGTTGTGCCTTGGTCACTTGCCCTTTCCCCGTCACAAAGTCGAGGGTTTGCCCACTGCGGTCGCGGGCGACCAGCACACAGACTTGCTGTTTGGACAAGCCACGCAAACTCGCGACGCCCCCGCGCCGACGCGAGGAGCGCTGCAGGTGGTGGGCGCCTTTTTCCGATTCGAGCAGATAGGTTTCGTCGGCCTCGGTAATGCCGAACAGGCGGGCCGGACGGTCGTCTTTCAGCCAGGCCAGGAAACGGTGACGCCAGCGAAATGTCGTGTTCCGATGCAGGCCCAGCATCCCGGCTGAGCGGCGCACCGTCAGCGAATCCAGCATCGCCTGGCTGTAGCCGAGCCACTTCTCCCTCCGGCGGAGCCGGGCTAGTGGGGTGTTCGTCAGCGCGTTGAAAGTTCTCTGGCAGCGCCGGCAGCGATACCGCTGCAAACCATGAGCCGTTCCATGCCGGTAGGCCGCGGTGGTCCCGCAATGTGGGCAAGCCTTATCGGCTAGCCGTGACTCAATGAGGGCTCTGCAGCGTTCGGTGTCATCGTGTTCCCGCAATGCATCAGCAAGCCGCTCTCGCTGACGCCTCGTCAGACGGGACACATGGCTCAGCCACCGTTCAAACTCAGTCGCTTTCATCATCTCCCCCGTCGTGATGACCATCAATCTGGAAGATTAGGTCGCTGAGGAGGCAATTCCACACCTAACGGTGACATAGCCATGATTTATGGTTTTCGGCCCTGAAGTGCTGTTTGATTTTTCTGTCATCGTGCCAGGCGGCGATCTGGCTCGGCTGCATGAATGAAAACTGTATAGGTATCTGCGGGGTGTGCTACTGAGCAGAGATCAAGCGCATGTCCAATAGCCCCTCGATGATAAGTGCCATGGTTGATGATATGGAAGAGGATTTCTGCGCGTGACATCGAGCCCTGTAACCCATCAACGAACTGGAACGTGACCAATTCTTCATGCTGGTCCTGTAGTTGTGACGCGTAGGAGTAATACCAAGCATCAGAGGTTTCAATCCTCCGCTCTAGCTGGTCGAGGCTAGGAAGTGTTGTTGTGTTGGTTGTCTTATGCGGGGACTCAACACCCATAAGGCGCGCTTTGAATAGCTCCTCAACGATAATCATGTGATTTAGCTGCTGTTTTACGAAGCTGATCGTGGATGGAAACTCGCTGCTATCAATGCGTTTAATTGCTTCGAGTGTTCGCTTGTTAGCCCACGCTTTGTATTGAAACGACTTCAGCAATACAGACATAACTGAATAAACCTTCGCAGTAACTACGGAATAAGAGCTGTTTGATACGCCCAGTGGCTCCACCATCTAACGCCTGAAATAACCGGGCTGCGCCGCCGGCGCAGGTCCGGTTGATTGAAATGTTAGACCGTTCTGGTCGCCATTTTTTTTATTACAGAACGGCCAAGACTTTTGAATCGCTTTTTTTGACTCATGTATATAAAAATATAAACAAACGCAAAAGCTAAAGAAAAAACAAAACTAACATTCAGAGCAACGATAAACACCAAAACCAAAGTACACAACAATGTGAACCACTTCAATTTTCCAACTATTTCAACTTCATTCACTTCTAAATGCACCAGCAGCTCCCCCTCCATTACTGGGGTGAACCTGGAGCCAACACTAACTATATTTTCTTTCTCTTCCCTAAAATAAAACACATTTTCTGAGACTTGGCTGAATACACAATTTACATTGCCATTTCTTGGCGCTAAGGAACTAAGCACCTGCACATTTAACTCCGTATTAGAGCCGTTTGGTATTTTTAATTTTTCTCTAAACACGATCAACTTGAGCATAAACTCTACCATCGGCAATCCGTAATAGCCTTTTTGTGCTACGTCTAGCGTGTGGGGTTCAGCCGCGACTGCGTAGCAGGCGTCGGCTGCAATGATTGGTTGGGCCGCAGTCGATTCATCTGCGTCCTCGCGAAACAAGCGGTGCAGCCTGTACAAAATTGTTCGCTACGGATTCTTCCAGCATCCACCGACCCATTTCCGAATACGAGACGGGGAACCACGAATTTTGTGCACCAGTCCACTCAAAGGAAGCCACGGGGCGCTCGGCGCTACCTCGTGAATTGACTGCGCCTCGCACGAGCGTCCAGCGAAGAGAGGAAAAAATACCTGTGCCTAGAGCATCAACAACCGCTGACTGTTCTCTTGCGCCACGCCCCATGTTACCTGGCACGCAAGCGAAGAAACGCATCAGCTTGCTCGCTGGCATACCAGGCAAGGAGGAAAGAAGTGTATTCATTATTATGATGCGATCAACTCCAGCAGTTTTCATGGAGTCCATAATGGTGCCCATGTTCGCAGAAAATAGTGCGGGGCGATCTTGCGTTGTTGCCGTCACTCCGAGTGCTGTGAGCACTGCATCGGACCCGGAAAATGCATCTACGAGACTAGCCCCATCAGCGAGAGACTGGATAACAGCAACACGAGACTTGCCCGGCACGCCGGTAATTCTCTCTGGTCGTGAGCGAACGATCGCGGTGAAGTCGATCCCCTCAGCGCGACATACTTCAAGAATGCCTCGACCAAGACCACCTGCAGCACCGATGACGGCGACACGACGAGGTAGATTTCTTGGTGAACTAAAGGTGGGTGTCGCTATCATAGATCGTTCCTCTGTGCGGGCGGCCTAACGTTTTACTAAGCTTTGCAAAAGTATTGTCACTGGCAGGCATATTGGCACTCAGGCTGGCGGAAGAACGATTTCACCAGCCCGGGTAGCTTTTGGATTCGACGCAAGGCGCCGATTGCTAGCCGCTTCATTTCCTCATGGTTTTGCACCAGACGCTTTGATACCTGGCGCTTCACGTGCGCCCAGACCTGCTCGTCCGGATTCAGTTGCGGCGAGTAAGGCGGCAAGTAGAACAGGTTGAGCTTGCCTTCCAAGCTCTCCACATAGTCCCTGACCAGCTTCGCCTTGTGGATCGGATGGCCATCGACGATCACAAAC
>NZ_JAUEDK010000098.1 GCF_030385785.1 Crenobacter oryzisoli | reverse complement strand
CCTGTAGCAGCAGTTCGGCACTGAGGAAGCCCTTGTCGAACACCGTGAGCGAATGGTCAGGGATCGCCTGGAGCAGGTCACGGGCATAGCGCATTTCATTCTTGGCGTATTCGCCAAAGACAGCCTCCCGCACCAGATGCGTCGCCAGCGAAGTCAACGTCAGCAGCCGCAACTGCGGATAGCTGGCGGCTACGCCGGAGGCATAAGCCTGTGCACCGAAGTGCTGACGATTCTCTGGGTATCCGAGGTGCGCAAGGTACTGCCATCAATCGCGTAGCGGGCCAATCCGCGCCAGCTTCTTCCCTGCTGATGCCGCTCATCCCAAACCAGCGCGCTGAGCCCGAAGAGTTGGGCCAACGGTTCCTCGCCGAGGCGCTGCCGCGCCTGGGTCAAGGCGCTCTTGGCAATCTCTGGATTGACCTCGTCAGGCAGCACCAGATCGAGATGAGCGACGACCTCCGGGATGGGCTGATGCCGGTACATCGCCAACGCAATGACCAGCCAGACGACCTGTTCGGCCGGCAATTTACGCCGCCGCACGCTGGCTTTGCCGGTCACTGCAAGCGCGTGGGCGATCCATGCCGGGTCAATTTGCTGAGAAAGTGCAGAGAAATCAGGGTGTTTATGAGCCTTGCTTACCATCTTGACCAACGTGAGGGAGTCAACCTGGCCGGAATATGAGCAAGATTCGCACCATGAAAAATGCCGTTCACTTGCTTAAGTGAACGGCATTACCCGCATGGGGGCCTTTGTCATGGGCGACGGCCGGATCAGGCCAGCTCGGTGCTCACCGCGATATTGCCGTGGGTGGCGCGCGAGTACGGGCAGACCTCGTGGGCGCGGGCGATCAGGGTGGTGGCCGCGGCGGTGTCCACGCCCGGCAGCACGGCAGTCAGCTGCACCGCGATGTCGAAGCCGCCATCATCGGCCTTGCCGATCGACACCGCCGCTTCGACCCGGGCGTCGGCTGGCAGCGCCAGCTTCTGCTGGCTGGCGACCAGTTTCAGCGCCGACAGGAAGCAGGCGGAATAGCCGGCGGCGAACAGCTGCTCGGGGTTGGTGGCGTTGCCGGCGCCGCCCAGCTCCTTGGGCATCGCCAGGGGTAGATCGAGGATGCCGTCGCTGCTGGTGGCGCGGCCGTCGCGGCCGCCGGTGGCTTTGGCGTGAGCGGTGTACAGGGTCTGCATGGTGATTCTCCTGGTGGGGGACGAGGGCGCCGGGTGGCGATGCGATGAATGTAGTGTGCAAATTAATTGTGCACAATTTAATTTTCGCAATGCGCTCTATCGTTTCTAGCAATCGCCCCCGCCGGGGGCAGGCACGCCGGCTGGGCCCACTGTACCCCTCGTCGCGACAGTGACTGGAAAACAGGTTCGGCCGACCCGGTTGGGCCGGCCGGGCCATCGTCAGGCCGCGACGCCGTTTTCGAGCAGGGCGGCGTAACGGGCCAGGTCGACGTTGCCGCCCGAAACCACCACGCCGACCCGCTGGCCGGGCACGGCGAGCTTACCGGACAGCACCGCCGCGGCGGCGAGGCAGCCGGTCGGCTCGACCACCAGCTTCATCCGGCTGGCGAAGAAGCGCATCGCCTCGACCAGCTCGGCGTCGCTGACGGTGACGATGTCGTCGACCAGCGCCTGCAGCACCGGGAAGGTCAGCTCGCCCAGGTGCTGGGTCTGCGCGCCGTCGGCGATGGTGCGCGGCGTGTCGATGTGGACGATGCGGCCGGCGCGCAGGCTTTGCTGCGCGTCGTTGCCGGCTTCCGGTTCCACGCCGATGATGCGGCAGGCCGGGTTGAGCGCCTTTGCCGCCACCGCGCAGCCGGACAGCAGGCCGCCGCCGCCCAGGCACACCACCAGCGTGTCGAGCGGGCCGGCGTCCTCGATCAGCTCCTTGGCCACCGTGCCCTGGCCGGCCATCACGTGCGGGTGGTTGTAGGGCGGGATCAGCGTCAAACCGTGCTCGGTGGCCAGGCGCTGGCCGAGCGCCTCGCGGTCCTCTGTGTAGCGGTCGTATAGCACCACCTCGGCACCGTAGCCGCGCGTGGCGGCGATCTTGATCGCCGGGGCGTCCTCCGGCATCACGATGGTGGCCGATACGCCAAGTAGCCGGCCGGCCAGCGCGATCGCCTGGGCATGGTTGCCGGACGAGTAGGCGATCACCCCGGCGGCGCGCTGCGCCGGGCTGAACTGGGCGATCGCATTGTAGGCTCCGCGGAACTTGAACGCCCCCATGCGCTGGACGTTCTCGCACTTGAAGAACAAGTGTGCGCCGGTTGCGTCGTCGGCGGTCGACGAGGTCAGCACCGGGGTGCGGTGCGCGATGCCGGCGATGCGCTGGTGGGCGGCGGCGACGTCGTCGTAACAGATAGCGAGGGACGGCGAGGAGGTCATCGGTCTGCCTTTCGTGAAGGGGAACGGGCGGGCGGCTGGCCCAGCGCATCGATCATGCTATCCGCATGGCTGGCCCGGGTAAATGCGTCCAGCCCGGCCGCGGCAGGGTTGTCATAGGTCAGGGCGAATACGGGGGATAGTTGCTATGTTGGGGCAACAGCCGGCCGCCTAACCGGCCGACGCCTTGTTCGACAAGGAGGCATCGATGGCGTTCTTGCAAAGACTGCGTGAGGGGCTGTTCGCCCTGCTTTGTGTCGTGCTGGCCGCCTGCTCAGCGCCGCACCTGACTGCCTCGTGGCGAGATCCGGGCTACAGCAGCGCACCGTTGGGCAAGGTGATGGTGCTCGGCATCAGCCAGAGCGACGCCAACCGGCGCCTGTTCGAGGACAGCTTCAGCGCGGCGCTGCGTGAGGCCGGGGTCGATGCCCAGATCAGCTATCCGCTGCTGCCTGAGAGTGGCCCGGTCGAGCTGGCGCGCATCCGTGAGGCGCTTGCCAAGGCTGGGGCGGACGGGGTGCTGGTGACCCGGCTGATCAACGTGGAGCAGCGCATCGAGGTGACGCCGGGCACGGGTATCGGGCCAGTGTCCCAGGGCTTCTACGGCTGGTACGGGGCAGCCTGGGCGGCGCTGCCGCCGAGCGTCGAGACCTACAAGGTGCTGACGCTGGAGTCGACGCTGTGGGACATGCAGACCGGACGGGTGATCTGGAGCGGTACCAGCGATACGCTGGAGGTTAGCGACATCGCCAAGTTCAGCCGCGAGCTGGCCAAGGTGCTGATCACCAGGATGCGGGTCGACAGGGTATTGTGAGCGGTACCGATCGGCCCATGAAAAAGCCCCGCATCGCGGGTAATGCCGTTCACTTAAGGAAAAAGCACCGCCCACCAAGGTGGAAAAACGGTGCTTTTTTGTTACTTCCAAGCGTTCTTCGAAGCTAAAATCCGTACATGGACGCCCCAAATTTGCCAAGCGCTCATTTCATGGTGGCTCGAAGGTAGAGATTGCAGCCGTACATGCGGATTTTCAGCGGTAGCGACGTCGCTACCCATCCCTGATGGAATCTGCTGGT
>NZ_JAUEDK010000097.1 GCF_030385785.1 Crenobacter oryzisoli | reverse complement strand
CTGTCAGCCTCTCGCCTCGATTCCCGACCTGTTGGCGCTCCATGCCGCCGACCGCGTCCGTTTCCCCTACCTGCTGCAGTCGTCCGGCGATACCGGCTGGGACCTGCTGCTGGCCCTGCCGCGCGAGCGCCGCGTCTACCAGGCCGGTGACGAAGCGGCGTTTCTCGCCGATCTGGCCGCGCTGCCGCGCGAGGACGTCGCCAATCCGCACGGTTTGCCGTTCACCGGCGGCTGGTTCGTCTACCTCGGCTACGACCTGCTGTCGGCCTTCGAGCCAACCGTGCCGGCGGCGCTGCCGGACAGCTTCCCGATCGCCGCCCTCTCCAGGGTGCCGGCCGCCGTGCTGGTCGACCGCGAGAAGCAGCAGGCCTGGCTGATGGCCGAGAGCGAGGCGGAACGGGTCGAACTGGCGCGCAGCGTCGAGCATGTCCCGCCGTTCCAGCCGCAGCCGGTGGCACTGGCCGCGCTCGAGGAGGATCCGCCGGAGTGGTACACCGACGCGGTGGTGCGGCTCAAGCGCTACATCTACGAGGGCGATGTGTTCCAGGTGAATATATCGCGCGGCTGGCGTGCGACCTTGGCCGACGGCATCGCCGCGCCGGACCTGTTCGCCGCGCTGCGCCGCGCCAACCCGGCACCGTTCTCGGCCTTGGCAGACCTGGGCGACGCGCAGATCGTCAGCTCCTCGCCGGAGCGACTGGTGCGAGTGCGCGACGGCTGGGCCGATACCCGGCCGATCGCCGGCACCCATCCGCGCTCGACCGATCCGGACGAGGACGCCGCGCTGAAACAGCGGCTGATCAGCAGCATCAAGGAGCGTGCCGAGCACGTGATGCTGATCGACCTGGAGCGCAACGACCTGGGCCGCATCTCGCAGCCGGGCACGGTGGAGGTGAACGAGCTGATGGCAGTGGCGAGCTATGCCTACGTGCACCACATCGAGTCGAATGTGCGAGGGCGCCTGCGAGACGACGTCGACACCGTCCAGGTGTTCCGCGCGCTGTTCCCCGGCGGCACCATCACCGGCTGCCCGAAGGTGCGCACCATGCAGATCATCCGCGAGCTGGAGAACAGCGCGCGGCGCGCCTACACCGGCACGCTTGGCTACCTCAACCGTGACGGCACAATGGACAGCAATATCCTGATCCGCACCTTCATGCAGGAGGGCAGCCGGCTGCGCTTCCGCACCGGCGGCGGCATCGTCGCCGACTCCGATCCGGAACGGGAACTGCAGGAGACCCGCCACAAGGTGCGCGGGCTGTTGCGCGCGCTCGGGGTGGTGGACTGAGGGCCGTAAGTGAGTAGCTGTCGCATCCGGGACGATCATCTGAGTAAACGTATCTGGAAGCTTACCCTGGCCAGTGAAGGCTTGGGTAAGCTTCTGGAATCGCTCGAGGCTCAAGCAAAATGATTGTCAAACTGCACAAACAGGCTCGCACCACGCCAGCCACTCGCAAGGAAATCCAGCAAGCCACCGGCACTCAGGCGGAGCTGGCTGCCCGTTACAACGTCACCATCGATACGATCCGCAAATGGAAGAGCCGGGATAGCGTCGAAGATCGTCCGCATACGGCGCACAGGCTGCAAAGCACGCTGACACCGGCTCAGGAACGCGTCGCGGTCGAGCTAAGCCACTAGCGAAATATAACGCCCCGTATCCGGGGCGTTGCTTCGTTCGCTTGCGTATACAAGGACAAGATCAAGGTTCGGCGATGGCGAACCAGAAATCGAACTTGTCGAAATTGCTTAGCATTTCCTTGAATTTTGCCTTGTCGCCGGTAATCGTCACATCACCGCTTTCCGTCAGGTTGCCCAGTTTGAGCTTGCCCATCGCGATGTCATCAAGGGTGCTGCGGTTGAGTGTCACGGTGCCATCAGCTTTATCCATCTGCTTGCCCTTGCTGTAGTTCATGACGCCGTTCTTCACGGTCAGCACGTACTCTGTCTTGATATCCGGGAAGCGCAGGTTGTAGGCGTAAGATTTGTCACCGACTTTTGGACCGTTTAGATGGATGGCAAGGAAATCGAGGAATGAATCCAGAGTCATACCACGGATAATGTCGTGCGAGCTGGCATTGGACGGCGCCATTTTCTTCATGCCACCGCGCAGTTCCTGCGCTCCAGACAGATAGAAATTACGCACTGGGCCGGATTCGGCCTGATACCCCATTTGCTCCAGTGCATCGGCTTCTACATTGCGAGCTAACTGGTTGGTGGGGTCTGCAAACACCACCTTGTTGGCAACGGTTGCGGCCCAACGGTATTCCCCCTTGTTGTACGCGGCTTTGGCGGTGGCGATCATCTTGTTGGCTCCGACCATCTCCACGTACTTTTTTGCCTCTTCAACCGGAGGCAGCGGGTCAAAGTTGGCAGGATTGGCATCCCAGAAGCCCAGATACAGCTGGTAGGTCGCACGGACATTGTGCTTTAGATTGCCGTAATAGCCCCGATTGTAAAACTCTTTGGCCAGGCTATCCGGCAGTACAAATTGCTCGGCGATCTCATTCATGGTCAGCCCTTGGTTGGCCATGCGCAGGGTTTGATCGTTGATGTATTTGTACAGGTCGCGTTGCTTTTCCAAGTGTTCCACAACGCGCTGATTGCCCCATTGCGGCCAGTGGTGGCTGCCAAATGACACAACGGCGTCCTTTCCCCACATATCAATGACCTGACTCAGGGCACTACTCCATTTCTGCGCGCTGCGTACTTTTGCGCCACGCAGGGTCAGGATGTTGTGCAGTGTGTGATTGGCATCCTCAGCCAGATCAATAGCTTTGTACTGGGAGAAGTAGAACAGCATCTCAGCAGGCGCTTCCGTGTCCGGCGCCATCAGAAATACCAGGTCTACTCCATCGACCGTGAGCGTTTCACCAGTTTTCTTGATCAATTTGTTTGGCTCGATCAAGGTGATGTTACCCGCTGCCGTGGTCAGGCCCAGCCCGTCGCCGACGTTGCCTTGCGGACTCCTGGGAAGCAAGTTGCCGTACATGTACGAAGCGCGACGGCTCATCACATTGCCGGCAAAAATGTTCTCGCTCACGGCTTCTTCCATGAAGCCGTCTGGTGCTATCAAAGGCACTTTGCCGGAGCGGACATCTTTCTCATCCACGATGGCGCGAATGCCGGCGAAGTGGTCAATGTGCGAATGGGTGAAGATTACGCCAGTTACCGGCAGGTTCTCGACCTTGCTGTTGATCAGGTCAAGGGCGGCTTTGGCGGTTTCTGTCGAGGTCAGCGGGTCGATAACCACCCAGCCTTTCTCCCCTCGGATGAAGGTGATATTGGCCAGGTCGATGTTGCGTACCTGATAGATGCCGTTCACAACCTTGAACAGGCCGCTAGTCGCTAACAACTGCGATTGCCGCCACAAACTAGGGTTCACGGAGGCAGGAACAGGCCCTTTCTTCTTCAAGAATTCATATTGCGACAAGTCAATAACGGTATTGCCAGCTTTGCCTTTTATTACTGGGCTCGGCAGATCAGCGATAAATCCGCGGTGGACATCTTCAAAGTCTTGCTTGTTGGAAAACGGCAAGAAATTAGCCACGGCATCGTTGGCTTTACGAGTCGCATCTGTGGCGGGATTGGGGGCAGCTTGAGCCGAGCCGATCCAGACAATCAGGGACAGGGCCGCGAGTGTGATCTCGCCATTGTATACGGCATGCATTCTTCCGCTGTTCCAAAAAACTTGCTCAAAGTAGAGCAATGGATTTATCCGCACTTCGTTGACGCGGCTTGCGCCGACCAACTGAAGCCTCTTGACGCTCAGTTGCGCCGGAGGAACGTGATTGCAGAATCCGCAGCACCTCGCGGTGCGGCATGAACCGGGCAATAGCCGGGTCATGGAGCCGGTGTTTCACGTTCCGGGCAGCGTTGAAATCCGCTTGGATCACGTCCCCGTTGGCACGGTGAAATTTGTCGCCCACCCGCCTGCCTTCCAGCAAGCCGGTGA
>NZ_JAUEDK010000096.1 GCF_030385785.1 Crenobacter oryzisoli | reverse complement strand
TAGGTCGGGTGTGGAAGCGCTGTGAGGCGTTAAGCTAACCGATACTAATTGCTCGTGAGGCTTGATCCTATCATTTGAGGTACTTCGTGGTGTGAAGTACAGGTGATGTGCGACGAGACGCAATCAAAACTACCAAGTAACGCTTGAATTCAATACGGTGACGTGACAACGGCACCGGGCTTCGACAGTTTGTACAAGTTAATGTCTGGCGGCCATAGCGAGGTGGTCCCACGCCTTCCCATCCCGAACAGGACCGTGAAACGCCTCTGCGCCGATGATAGTGTGGCATTCGCCATGTGAAAGTAGGTCACCGCCAGACTCCCCACACCACAAGCCCAGCTCATAGAGCTGGGCTTTGTGCTTTACGGCGACGGAAAGCCCGGCGCGCCATAACCCTCCAGCCCGCCCATATTGAGTCGCCTTAAGACTCTTGGGAGCATCGTGTCCACTTAATTTCTTGGTGGACATATGGATACCTTGCACCTTCCGTAAGCACCCGACCAATACCGTCTGGTACCCCACCATAAATTGATGAGAATGATGTCCATCACATGATTAATGGACATCATCTTGGATTCAGCCACCCCAGCCAAGCGTCATCGGCGCCCCAATTTCCCGCTCGACTTCAAGCGCCACTTGGTCGAAGCCTCGTTTGAACCTGGCGTCTCCGTAGCGCGACTAGCCCGCGAGCACGACCTCAACGCCAACGTCCTGTTCAACTGGCGCACCCAATATCGGCAAGGCAAGCTGGGACCAATTGCCAATCCGGTCGTGATCCCCATCCGCATCTTGCCCGAGCCGGTGTCCGATAGGGACGCGTTCGCCACCGAACCTGCCCAGCTCGAAGTGATCCTGCCCAAGGGACGGCTGCACATTCAGGGCCGCCCCGACCCCATCACCTTGCGGCTGGTCATCGAGGCCCTCGGCGGATGCTGAGCCTGCCCGCCGGCACGCAAGTCTGGCTGGTCGCCGGTCATACCGACATGCGGCGTGGCTTCGACGGACTGATCGCCATCGTGCAAAGCACGCTGGCGCAGAACCCGTTCTCCGGCCACGTGTTCGTGTTCCGTGGCCGGCGCGGCGACCGCATCAAGGTGCTATGGTGGTCCGGAGACGGGCTGTGTTTGTTCGCCAAGCGGCTTGAGCACGGTCGTTTCGTCTGGCCCGCAGCCGAAGGGGGCGCCGTCCACCTGAGTGCGGCGCAACTGGCGATGCTGCTCGAAGGGATCGATTGGCGCCGCCCCGTACGGACTTGGACGCCCACTGCGGTCTGAACCCACCCCCGGTTTCCTGATGTCGTCAGCATGAGTACACTGTCTCCATGCTGACTGCCGACACCCTGCCCAACGATATCGCAGCCCTCAAGGCTTTGGTGTTGGCGCACGCTCAGCGTGAGCAGCACATGCAGGCGACCGTTCAACAACTGGAACTGACCATCGCCGCGCGTGGCGAAGAAATCGAACGACTCAAACTCCTCATCGCCAAGCTGCAGCGCATGCAGTTCGGTCGCCGCTCCGAGAAACTCGCGCGTCAGATCGAGCAATTGCAGCTGGAGCTGGAAGAGCTGCAAACCGCCGAAGCGGAACAAGCACCGGTGGCGGCGATCAGCGCCGAGGCGCCTGAGCGCAAATGCCCCAGCCGCCGCCCCTTACCCGACCATCTGCCGCGCGACATCCACACGCATCAGCCCGAGCATCTCGCTTGCCCGGACTGCGGTGGTGCCTGGCGCCCGCTGGGCGAAGATGTATCGGAAGTCCTGGAGTATGTGCCGGCCAGCTTCCGTGTCATCCGCCATGTGCGCCCCAAGTTCAGCTGCGCCTGCTGTGCCCGCGTGATGCAGGCGCCGGCGCCAAGCCGCCCGATCGAACACAGCTTCGCCGGCCCCGGCCTATTGGCACACGTGCTGGTGGCCAAGTTTGCCGATCACCTGCCGCTGTATCGGCAGAGCCAGATGTACGCTCGCGAAGGCGTTGAACTGGATGACAGTACGCTGGCCGATTGGGTCGGCGCCTGCAGCCGTTTGCTACGACCTATGATCGATGCGCTGCGCCGGCATGTGCTGAGCGCTGACAAACTGCACGCCGATGACACGCCGGTTCCGGTGTTGGCGCCGGGCAAGGGCCGCACCAAGACCGGCCGGTTGTGGACCTATGTACGTGACGACCGGCCCGCCGGCGCAGAAGCGCCACCCGCCGTCTGGTTCGGCTACTCGCCGGATCGTCAGGGCGAGCACCCGCAAAGCCATCTCAAAGACTTCGTCGGCACCCTGTAAGCTGGTGGCTACGCCGGCTTCGGCAAGCTGTACGACATGGGGCGGATTCAGGAAGCGGCGTGCTGGGCGCATGTGCGGCGCAAATTCTACGATCTGCATGTGGCCCGGCCGTCGCCGATCACGCAAACCGCGCTGGAGCAGATCGCCGCTTTGCATGCGGTTGAAGCCGAGCTTCGCGGCAGCCCGCCCGAACAGCGCAGAGCAGTCCGGCAAGCCCGCAGCCGGTCTCGACTGCTCGATTTCCATGCTTGGTTGCATGCTCAGTTGGACAAGTTATCGCGCAAATCCGATCTGATTGGCAGCGCCAAGCTGAACGGCCTCGGCCCGGAGGCCTACCTGCGGCACGTACTGGGCGTGATTGCCGACTACCCGGTCAATCGGACTGCCGATCTCTTGCCATGGAATGTGGCACTGGCTCAGCCCACTTCGGCAACGACAGCCTCGCTTTAATACTCACTCACACCGCCCTCTCAAAATCGGCAAGACGGTACTGACCGGGCCGTTACGGATGAACTGCAAGCTGGCATTGAGTTTGCGCTTGCAGTTCTTTACACAGGTTGACCGAAAAGTGCGATGGGTTATGGCGCAAGCGCCTCCATCCGACACAAGCCGACCTCTGCCTCTGACCTTCGTCGCATCAAAAAAGCGGCCAAGTGGCCGCCTTTTGACCGAACCATGCGTCTACTCCCGTACCAGCATCCGCGGCAGCACCAGCCCATGCAACATCAACGCTAGTCCTGCCGCCCCCGCACATAGCCACCACAACAGTGGTCCGTCGAACTGGCCGTACGCCCAGGTCCCTAGCGCCGGCGCGAACAGCATCTGGCCGGACCAGGCCGCGTTGTAGATGCCCATGTATTGGCCGCGCTGCCTGCCCTCTGAGCGCAGCATCAGGATCGCCGCCCAAGTCGGCGACATCAGCATCTCGCCCGCTGTCAGCACCGCCATCGATGCCAGTGCCCACGGCGCGCCGTGGCCGAGGTTCAGCACCAGGAACGCTGCGCCGACGCAGACTACGCCGGCGTGCGAGCTGCGCGTCAGTCCCCAGTGGCCGACCCGGTGCGCGATCGGCAGCTGCAGGCCGACCACCATCAGGCAGTTGAGCGTGAACAGGTAGCCCACCCATTGCGGGCCCAACTGGTAGTGCTCGCGCAGGAACAGGCCGAGTGTGCCGTGTGCAGGAGGATGTGTCGGTGGTGATAGTCGAACCGGCACCGGGCTTGGGCCAAGTCGATAGAGTCCACGGAAGTGGTGTAAATGCAGGCCGATGGTAGAAGGCCATCGAAGAACTCCGGTAAGGTCGATTTTGCGAAGAATCAGACTTACCCAAAGGAGAACTCGATGGCCAACGACAGCATGGTATTTATGGAACGGCTGAAGCAACAGGGCGGGGGCGATTTTTTGCGCTCTCTGGTGGAATCGGTGCTCGCCGACCTGATGGAATGCGAGGTCACCAACCAGATCGGTGCTGACCGGCATGAGCGCAACGGGGATCGCCAAGCCTATCGGAATGGCTACCGTGACCGCACCTTGCACAGCCGACTCGGCACGCTCGAACTGCAAGTACCGAAGCTGCGCAGCGGCACTTACTTCCCGTCCTTTCTCGAACCCAGACGCTTAGCCGAACAGGCGCTCGCCGCCGTGGTGCAGGAAGCCTGGATCAATGGGGTCTCGACCCGCAAGGTCGACGAACTGGTGCAGGCGATGGGCATGACCGGCATCTCGAAGAGCCAGGTGTCCGAGC
>NZ_JAUEDK010000095.1 GCF_030385785.1 Crenobacter oryzisoli | reverse complement strand
GGCGCAGACTGTGTCCCTGCGCGGTCATTTGCATGATGCAGGCACGTTCTTCTGGGCAAAGCTGATGGTAGTGGGAGGGCATGGCAACACCTTATCAGGGTGTTGCACTTGGGGTTGGAAACCGCCCACACATAGGATTTGATCGCAGGTTGGGGTTAGAGCCTGCTTAGCTGCCAGAACGCTTCGCGGTGATCTTCGCCGCTTTGGCAGTCTCGGTTGCGGCGGTCTTCACCGCTTCGGTTGACGCTGTGGTTGCAACCTTCACCGCTTCGGAAGTCTCGGTGACAGCGGTCTCCACCGCTTCGATAGTTTCGATGGTGGCGGTCTTCACTGCTTCGGTTGCCGCGGTAGTGGTAACCTTCACCGCTTTGGAAGTCTCGGTGACAGCGGTCTCCACCGCTTCGATAGTTTCGATGGTGGCGGTCTCCACCGCTTCGGTAGTCTCGGTGGAGGCAGTCTTCACTCCTGCATCGGCAATTACAGTGACCTGCTCGGCAACCTTGTTGAAGTTGCTCAAGGCGTTGGTAGGAGCAGCGATTGTGTTTTTCAAGGTGTCGAAGGCAACATCGGAGCCGGCCGGGGTGTTCTTGGTGAAGTCTTCGATTGAGGTGGCCCAGGTCTTTTTGATGACATCGGAGTTTTTTTCGGCCAGTCGGGTAAGTCCGGCTTGAGTGCACGAAATGATTTCGTACACATTGCGCGAATTGTTCACAGCCTGCTCAAACGCTTGGTTGGCAATCTGACTGACGCGGTTGAACACTTCTTGCGGATCAGACACACCGGACAGTTCGCGTACCGCCTTGACGTTTTCTTCTAGAGATTGCTTGGAAATATCTAGGTTCAACTTCACGAGGCGCTCAGCGCCGTCGAACGAAACCTGGGCGAAACGCAGTGCAGTTTCCAGACCGGTGAAGGAAAGCTTGCTCCATTGCTCGTTTGTAGCGGACATCTAGTTGACCTCTTTATTAATTGTGACGTGGATCATCATCGGAATGCTAGGGTGCTGCAGTGCACAACACTAACACAATGTAGCACGCGCTTAGCGCCAGGAACGGTATTGTCAACTTGCTGGGAACAGGTCGAAAAATCCCGAGTGCTGGCCCGGATCATGCCGCCCAGCGGGCTCACGAGACCCTTTCCCAGGCCAGCATGGCCTGGGTGTGAGTCTGGGTTCTTTCGCAGTAAGCGAAGTGTGATGTGAAGAACCGCTAAGGGCGGTGGGCTTATGCAGCCAGAGAATAGAATTGCTCTGCAGCGGACGGACTGCTCCCCTTATGGGTGAACATCTGCCCTTTGCGGATCATATGCATGGTCTCAATGCCCCCCAGAATGATGCGGGCGCAGCGAAAGTTCTGGAATCCCAGCATCAACCTGACCCGGCGTTTGATCGCCCTATGGTCCTGCTCGACGAGGTTGTTCAGGTACTTGTTCGGGCGGATCTCGATGGCCGTCTCCCGATGGGCATTGATGGCCTGCAGGGCAGCCCGGTTCTCCCCCCTGTTGTCCACTGTGACGGTCATCGGTGCCCCACAGCCAGCGATGGCTTTCTCGAAAAAGCGTCGCGCCGCAGAAAATCAATGGTCTTGCCGTCCTTGTCCACTGCCCGATGAGAGATACTTCCACTGGCCCTTAACCAGGATGTACGTCTCGTCCATACGCCAGCTGTTGCCCACTGGACGCCGATGTTGGCGAAACGCTTTCTCGAAGAGCGGCAACAACTTGATCATCCAGCGATACACGGTAGAGTGGTCAACCGAGATACCTCGCTCGGCCATCATTTCTTCCAAATGACGCAGGCTCAGCGGATAGGCAACGTACCAGCGCACGCAGGTCAGCATCACCTCCAACGGGTAATGCAAACGCTTCAATACCTTCGCCACTTCCGGGTTCATGACCGTTGCCCACACATTGAGTTCGACACCGGTCCATTCTACTAGAGGCTTACTGCGACAGAACCGGAGATATTCAGAGCTCTATTCACTGCAATTCACCAAAAAAATCCTCACGATCAAAAGGATTCAGGCAAGAAAGCGCCGTTTCACCTAAAAATCCACACGATCAAAAGGATTTGTTGCCAAACGCACTGACTCGGCGCAAAATCCTCACAAACGTGAGGATTTCCCATGAAGATACCCATCGACAACGCAGGCGCTATCGGCAAGGTGGTGCGCGCCAGCCGCAAGGCTCAGAAGATCCGCCAGGATGATGCAGCAGGCAGCATCGGCGTCAGCGAGAACTTCCTTGGCAAGATCGAGCGCGGCAGTGATTCCGTGCAATGGGGAAAGCTGTTTCAGGTTCTTGAAGGGCTGGGCGTCCGTGTCTTGGTGGATGTACCCGAGAGCGTAGCCGCCTATTTGAACGATCCAGCAAATAGCAGGGACAAGCCATGAATGGTCGATCCCTGTGCGCTTCGATCAACCAGACGGAGGTTGGCTCCTTACAGGAGGTGAGTGGCCTCTGGAGTTTCCAATACGCGGCAGACTGGCTGGACAATCCTCAGGGCTTCGCGCTCAGCCCACATCTTCCACTGGCAGCTGAGCCCTTGCTGGATGGTGCAAGCCAGCGCCCTGTGCAGTGGTATTTCGACAACCTGCTACCGGAAGAAGGGCAACGTGTGTTGCTGGCAGGAGATGCCAAGCTGGATGCGGCAGACGCCTTCGGCTTACTGGCCTGGTACGGCGCGGAGTCGGCAGGGTCAGTGACATTGCTGCCGCCGGATGCAGCGCTGCAAACCGTCGAACCCTTGCGACCCTTGCCGGACGATGCTCTGGAGACCCGCATCCGCCAGCTGCCCAAGGCACCGCTGACGCATGCCGCCATCAAGCGCATGTCGCTGGCTGGTGCGCAGCACAAGCTGGCGGTCGTTCTGCAAGATGGTGCGCTGTTTGAACCTGCTGGTGCTACACCATCCACCCATATCCTGAAGCCTGATCACCCGGATGAGGACTACCCCCATTCCGTGATCAATGAATGGTTCGTGATGCGCTTGGCCAAACGACTCGGCCTGGATGTGCCTGATGTGCATCGGCGCTATGTACCCTCACCGGTGTATCTGATTGATCGCTTTGATCGGATTCCAGGAGCGCAAGGCTGGCAACGCCGGCATGTGATCGACGCCTGCCAATTGCTGGGACTGGACCGCAGCTTCAAATACAGCCAGGGCAGCATGGAGAGTCTGGCAGCGCTGGCCAATGCCTGTCGCAGTCCGGCAGTGGCACGCTCCCGGCTCTTTGGTTGGCTAGTGTTCAATGTGCTCGTCGGCAATAGCGACGCCCACCTGAAAAACCTGAGCTTCCTGGTCTCTCATGAGGGCGTTCAGTTGGCGCCATTCTATGACCTGCTCAGCGTGGCCACTTATGACACGCCCGCCTTCGACAAAAAGGGTTGGCCAGCACAAACCCAGCTGGCCTGGCCGATTCTGGGTGTGCGTCACTTCTCGGACATCAACCGAAACCTGCTATTGGAGGCTGGCGCGTCGTTGAAACTGGCGAAAGGCACGGCTGAGCGCCTGCTGGAGAATCTACGCAGCCGCGCTGTGCAGGAGGCTGAAGCGCTTCACGCAGAGGTTGAAGCCGAAAATACCCAGATCGCCCATGCGCGCCCCGAGCTGTCAGCAACGGTGGCGGGCGAATCCCGTTGCCTCAGAACCATTCTGCACAACGTCATCAAAGAGATGACGAAACAGATCGCCTGAGAAAAATGGGACACGGGTTCGATTCCGGATTTTGGAATTGAACTGGCATCGGATAGCAGACGAGTTTAACCCCCATTCCTGGCGACCAGCCTGGCCAGAAAACCTGCTTGAGAGTCTATAATCTGGCGGATAAGCAATACGGGAATCTGACTGTGACGCAAGACAAACTCTGCATCACTTTCTCGCGCACTCGCGTTGGCTGGTGCGAGTTCTCCGCCCGGTTGTTCAATCCTTTGTACTGACGGTGCTCAACATTCAGCCCCAGATCCCTGTTTGCTGCGGCGTAGCTTCTGAGCTTGTCGGTAACCAGGACACGCGGCGCACGCCCGTGCTTCCTGAGCAGCTTGCGCATCAATCGCTTGGCCGCCTGCTTGTCGCGTCGGCGTTGCACCAGGACATCGAGCACCGCGCCATGCTGGTCCACCGCGCGCCATAGCCTGGGCGGCCTCAATAACCAAGTGCAACAGGGTTAATGTTTCTCTGCTTGTCGCGATTCAATCACGGCATCCAGATGTTCGGCAAACACCTCGATCGGCATCTTGAATTTCAACACTGCACGTGGGCGTGTGTTCAGCCGGTGCGCGATAGCATCCAGCTCTTCCTGGCTGTGCACGG
>NZ_JAUEDK010000094.1 GCF_030385785.1 Crenobacter oryzisoli | reverse complement strand
GTTTGTGATCGTCGATGGCCATCCGATCCACAAGGCGAAGCTGGTCAGGGACTATGTGGAGAGCTTGGAAGGCAAGCTCAACCTGTTCTACTTGCCGCCTTACTCGCCGCAACTGAATCCGGACGAGCAGGTCTGGGCGCACGTGAAGCGCCAGGTATCAAAGCGTCTGGTGCAAAACCATGAGGAAATGAAGCGGCTAGCAATCGGCGCCTTGCGTCGAATCCAAAAGCTACCCGGGCTGGTGAAATCGTTCTTCCGCCAGCCTGAGTGCCAATATGCCTGCCAGTGACAATACTTTTGCAAAGCTTAGTATTGCCAGTTACCCTTCCGACTTCAGCTCCATCTGGTGTATTGCCGTGCCCTCCTTTACTGTTGCTGCTCCCTTTGTTCGAGTGTAGTGAAGTCGGTCTAGTGCATGCGATATCGCCTGCGTGCGCGTTGCGGATGGCCTGAGCTTGAACTCATAGGCGATCCGCCATTCCGCTTTTACCTTGTCGCCAAGGCAGGCATGCAGTAATTGCTTGTACAGCATGTCGCTAGCAGTGCTGCCAGTCTGTTTCTGCGGAGCTTGATGGGGTTTTGACAGTGCAATCTTATCGCCCCGGATGGGCAAAGCACGGAGATTGAGCAGTAACAGGACTAGGCAGCACAGTGCCACAAGGACGATGGCCCACTGCAGAATGTCGATCAGATTTGACGGCACAATAAACTCCATACGAATATGACGTATGGATTATGTGAGCTGCAATCGAGGCTGGCAACCGGTAGTGCTTGCATCCGCATCTGCCGGCAGGTCATCCTGTCAGCCGGTGCCCTCGCCTTCGGTCCATGGCTCCATGCAAGTCATCTACGAGCCTTGTTCAACACAAAATAGGCGAACAAGCCGATGACGCTTCCCCAAAAAGCCGACCCCAGGCCCATGAAGCTCATGCCCGATGCTGTTGCGAGAAAGGTAATGATCGACGCTTCGCGGTGCTCCTCTTCCTGAACGGTCCCCATGATGTTGGCGGAAATGGCGCCGATCAGTGCGAGCCCCGCCAATATTGCCACGAATGCTTTGGGCAATACGGTGAAAAGCAGCACGATGGCCCCTGCAAACGAGCCGCCGATCAGATAGAACATGCCATTGGCGAGGCCGGCAACATAGCGCTTGCCCGGTTCTGGGTGGGCATCTTTCCCTGTGCACAGGGCTGCAGTAATGGCTGCGATGACAATCGTAATGCCACCAAAAAACGCTGCCAGAATCGACGCGAGGCTGGTTGCGACGATGATAGGACGGGCGGGGGTTTCATAGCCGGATACGCGCAAGATTGCCATACCCGGCAGGTACTGGCCAGTCAGGCTCACAATGACCAGTGGAATGGCCAAGCTCAGCGTCGAACCCCATGTCCATTCTGGCATGATGAAGACCGGCTTTGTCAGATGCAGGTCAAACTCATGAATGGGGATGTTGCTGGTCAGCATGGTGATCGCCGCGCCCAGCAGCACCAAGACGATACAGTAGCGCGGCACTAAACGCTTGAGCACGATATAGGAAAATATCATGCCGATCCCCAGCGCTGGCATGGCGGTAGAGGATTTGAAGGTGCCCGCGCCGAACTGGAACAAGATACCGGCCATCATGCCGGAGGCCATCCCCTTCGGGATGTGCTTCATCACCTTATCGAAGTAGCCGGTCAGGCCGATAAACAGAATCATGGCTGCCGCAGTGATATAGGCTCCCACGGCCTGGTTAATCGTGATGGCTGGAAACAGCGTGACCAACAGTGCCGTTCCCGGCGCGGACCATGCGGTGATCACCGGGGTTTTTAGTTTCCAGCTGAGAAACATCCCCGAGACCGCCGCTCCCATCGAGATGCCCCAGACCCATCTCGTTCGGCATGTTGGCCGCTTTCGCCGCCTGGAAAAAAATCACCAAGGGACCCGCGTAAGAGATCAAGACAGCCAAAAAGCCCGCCGTCACGGCGGAAATCGACCAGTCTTTGCTGATCGTCAGCGTTTTACCTTGCTGGTATTCATCAGGCGATCGCCATTTAAGAGCCATCCAGTTGCCTTTCCGATAGGTCAGGATTGTGTTGCCGTAGAGCGACAGAAATGCCGCCTTGCGCTGAGACCCATTGGATTTCAACGCAAGGCGACAACAGCTCGCTGATCAGGGAGGTGAAGCGGTAGGTATTGGGGTGAGTATCAGCCGAAATCCCCTCCCCCGACCGGCAAGACTGTGCCAGTGATATACGATGCCTCGTCCGACGCCAGGAACAAGATCGCACCGACCTGCTCGTCGATGGTGCCGTAACGGTGCATCAGGCTGCTGGAAATGGTCTGGTCGACGATGCCCTGGTACCAGACCTTTTCCTGTTCGCTCATCGGGGCGGTATTGCGCGGCACCTTGCGCGGCGGTGCCTCGGTGCCACCGGTGGCCACGGCGTTGACGCGGATGCCGTCCTGCGCGTGTTCGAACGCCAGGCTGGCGGTCAGCGCATTCACCCCGCCCTTGGCGGCCGAGTACGGAATGCGATAGATGCCACGCGTGGCGATCGACGACACGTTGACGATCACGCCCTGCTGGCGCGCGACCATGCCCGGCAACACGGCCCGACAGCACCACAGCGTCGGGAACAGCGAGCGGCGGATTTCCGCTTCGATCTGGGCTTCTTCATATTCCTGGTACGGTTTGGCCCAGATGGTGCCGCCAACATTGTTGATCAGCACGTCGACACGGCCGTACGCCTCTTCAGCGGCCTCCACCACGAGCTGAGCGCCGTTGTAGGTTTCCAGGTCGGCCGTCACCACCAGGGCCTGCCCGCCATTGGCTGTGATTTCGCCGGCCACCTCGTGTACCAGCTCGGAACGGTCGGCCAGTACCACCAGCGCGCCCTCCTCGGCGGTAGCGAGCGCCACACCACGGCCAATGCCCTGTGCCGCACCGGTGATGATCACCACCTTGTCTTCAAATCGTGCGCGCATGGTCAGGCCTCGCTACTGGCGGAGAATTTTTCATACAGGAAGCTTGCCGGCGTGGTGCCGGACTGCTGCAACCAGCCGCGCACCGCTTCCACCATCGCCACCGGGCCGCACAGATAGACGTCGACGTCGCCGTCGTTCAGCCACTCCGGTTCGATGTGCTGGGTCACGTAGCCTTTGCGGGGGTGGGTGCTCTCGGCGGCCACCACACAGGTGCGGTAGTCGAACTGCGGCAGCCGGGCCTTGATCGCGTCGAGCTGCGCCAGCGCCACCAGGTCGGCGTCGTTGGTGACGCCGAACACCATGCGGATCGGCTGTGCACTGCCGCTCTCGGCCAGCACGTCGAGCATCGACAGGAACGGCGCAATACCGGTGCCGCCGGCGAGGAACAGCACCGGACGGGTTACCGGGCGCAGATAGAAGCTGCCGTTCGGGCCGGTGAACGTGATGCGTTGGCCGGGCTGGGCGTCGTGGCTCAGGTAGTGGCTCATGCGGCCGTTCGGCACGTTGCGCACCACGAACGCAGCCTGGGCGGCACCGGGCGCCGAGCTGAACGAGTAAGAACGGGTCAGCCCGGTGCCGGGAATCTCGACGTTGACATACTGGCCGGGCAGGAAGCTCAGGCTGTCCGGCTGGTCCAGCTCGATGGCGAAGCCGATGGTGGAATCGGACAGCTGCTCCACCACCGCCAACGTGCCTTCGAATGTCGATACGCCGGTCTTGCACGCCGCCGACGAGGCCGGAATCTTGACCACACAGTCGGACTTCGGACGGGTCTGGCAGCCCAGGATATAGCCCTGGCCGGCTTCTTCCGCGGTGAGCGCGTCTTCGATGTAGCTCGACTCCGGCAGGTCGTACTCGCCCGATTCGCAGAGACAGCGGCACGCGCCGCAGGCGCCGTCGCGGCAGTCGAGTGGGATGTTGACCTGCTGCCGATAGGCCGCGTCTGCCAGCTTCTCTCCCTCGTTGCAGGTGATGAAACGGGTGACGCCGTCTTCAAACTGTAGGGCGATGTTGTAGCTCATGATTCGTACTCCTGCCGTGCCGAGCCGCCCAGCCCCCTTGCCATGCCATCCCGCCGCAGAGCAGGATGGCTAGCAAATAGCGTGGGGCGAGCTGGTGGCTCTCAATGCTTGCTTAAATGTGGTAAATGTCGATTACCTGGTGGATGTAATCGTTCTTCAGCACCACATATTTGTTGCGGATTTGCGGGCGTTCGCCGCCGAAGTCGATGACGTAACGCGCCATGCCGAAATGACTGTAGTTGGTCTTGTAGCGATGGCTGAGCGTGTGCCAGTTGAAGCGCACCGTGACCCGGTCACCGTCCTGTTTTTCCAGCTCCACATTGCTGATGTTGTGGCTGGTGCGGGTGTCCGGCATGGTGGCGCTGGAGCGCTCGGTCTTGATGCGGAACACGCGGTCTTCCAGCCCCTGACGGTTGGCGTAGTAGATCAGCGAGATCTCGCGCTGCGGGTCGGTGACGAGCTTGTCGTCGTCGTCCCACGACGGCATCCAGAACTCGGCGTCCGGGTGGTAGCATTCGAGCCATTCATCCCATTGCTCATCGTCGAGCAGGCGGCTTTCGTAGTGCAGAAAGGCGCGGATCTGTTCCAGGTTGACGTTGCTCATGCCTTGCTCCCTTCCGCCTGCACCGCGTCCTTCATTGCTTCGAGCCAGTAACGGTGCTGCACGGTGTACAGGCCCTCGTCTTCGGTCTTCACCCCGCTCAATACCGGATTGAGGCCGATCTTCTTGGCCGCTTCGTCCGGGCCGGCGATCCAGTGCTGGGAGCCGCGGCACATGTCGTTCCATTCCAGCGCGATGCCGGCGTAGCCCTGCTGGCAGGCACGGAACTCTTCCAGGTCGTCCGGGGTGGCCATGCCGCTGGCGTTAAAGAAGTCCTCGTACTGGCGGATGCGGCGTGCGCGGGCTTCATCCGATTCGCCCTTGGGGGCGATGCAATAGATGGTCACTTCCGACTTGTTGACCGACAGCGGGCGCACCACGCGGATCTGCGAACCGAACTGGTCCATCAGGTAAACGTTCGGGTACAGGCACAGGTTGCGCGAGTTGCGCACCATCCAGTCGGCCATTTCCGGGCCGAGCTTTTCAGCGTATTCGTCACGGCGCGCGAAATTGGGGCGGTCTTCCGGGTTGGCCCACTGGGTCCACAACAGCATGTGGCCATGCTCGAACGCATAGAAGCCACCGCCCTGCTTGCCCCACTTGCCGGCGTCCATCGCGCGGGTCTTGTCTTCGCGGGCGTTCTGCTCCTTGCGATGACTGGTGGTGGCGGCGTAGTTCCAGTGCACCGCCGACACGTGGTAGCCGTCGGCGCCGTTCTCGGCGGTCAGCTTCCAGTTGCCGTCGAAAGTGTAGGTGGAGGAGCCGCGCAGCACTTCCAGACCATCGGCCGACTGGTCGACGATCATGTCGATGATCTTGGCGGCCTCGCCGAGGAATTCGGTCAGCGGTTTCACATCGGCGTTCAGGCTGCCGAACAGGAAACCACGGTAGTTCTCGAAGCGCGCCACCTTCTTCAGGTCGTGCGAGCCTTCCTTGTTGAAGCAGTCCGGGTAGCCGGCGTCTTCCGGGTCTTTCACCTTCAACAGCTTGCCGCTGTTGTTGAAGGTCCAGCCATGGAACGGGCAGGTGTAGGTCGCCTTGTTGCCGCGCTTGTGGCGGCACAGCGTCGCACCGCGATGGGTACAGGCGTTGATGAAGGCGTTCAGTTCCCCCTGGCGGTTGCGCGCGATGA
>NZ_JAUEDK010000093.1 GCF_030385785.1 Crenobacter oryzisoli | reverse complement strand
TTGACATCCTCCCCCGCCTAAAGTCGGGGGGGGGGCCAACGGCGCTCAACCCGGCATCGAGCCGGATTGGGGCGTTTCGGTGGGTTCCTGCTGCTGTCGGCATTACCGCACCGTTCACTTCACAGGCTAACCGGGCGTGTCCCGCCCTTAATACGTTGAGCGCGCCGACCCGGTCGGCGTTGTCCTCGACACCGCATTGGACGCAGACGAACCGAGCTTGCGTCCGCCGGTTGTCCGCCGATACGTGGCCGCAACACGGGCAGGTCTGACTGGTGTTCTGCGCCGGAACGGCGATCAGATGCCCGCCGTGCCACGCCAGCTGGTAGTCCAGTTGGCGGCGGAACTCGAACCCGCCCTGATCGAGGATGGCCTTGTTCAGGCCGGACTTGGCCCGAACATGCTTGCCCGGTTGCTCGGTGGTGCCTGCTGCCGACTTGGACATGTTCCGCACCGGCAAGTCCTCGATACACACGAGCGCGTGGTTTTGGCTGATCGTGGTCGTGGCTTTGTGCAGGTAGTCGTGGCGGGCGTTGCCGATGCGGGCATGGAGACGCTGGACGCGGGCTTTCGCCTTCTGCCAGTTGCGACTGAACTTGGTCTTGCGGCTCATGGCTTGCTGCGCCTTACGCAGCGCGCTTTCGTACCGCTTGAAGCTGTTGAGCGGTGCGTAGAACGTGCCGTCCGACAGCGTGGCGAAGCGGGCAATGCCCAAGTCGATGCCGACCGCGCCGCCATTGGGGACGGGCTGCTCAACCTCGCGTTCAGTCTGGATGCTGACGAACCACTTGCCACCGTTGGCCGACACCGTGACCTGCTTCACCTCGCCCAGCACATCGCGGCTGTGGCGGTAGCGCAGCCAGCCGAGCTTGGGCAGGAAGAGGCGGCGGTTGCGCTGATCGAGCTTGATCTGTTTGGGATCGGGATAGCGGAAGCTAGCGGACTGGCCCTTCTTCTTGAAGCGCGGGAAGGCCGCCCGCTTGGCGAAGAAGTTGGCGTAGGCCCGCTCCAGGTCCTTGAGCGTCTGTTGCAGCGGGTGCGTCGGCGCCTCGGCCAGCCACGGTGTGTCTGGCCCGTTGCGCCACGCGGTGAGCCGCTGGCACAGTCCGGCATAGCCGAGCTTCTGCTCGCCACGCGCATAGCGTTCCTTCTGCAACGCCAGCGCCTTGTTGAACACGAACCGGCACGATCCGGCGAAACGGCGCATCAGACGCTGCTGGTCGCCGGTCGGCATCAGTTCGTATTGGAAGGCTTGGCGGCGTTGCATGCAGATAGAATAGTTTGGTCGATGAGTAACGACAACGCTATGCGGCACGGAAGACACGGCGTCTTTCTGCTGCCGGTGCAGTTGGTCTTCGTCACCCAATACCGCCGGGACGTATTCACCAAAGCAATCCTCGACGACCTGCGCGGCCTCTTCACCAGCGTCTGCGCTGACTTCGAGGCGGAATGGGTGGAGTTCGACGGCGAGCACGATCACGTCCACCGGCGGGTGAGCGACCCGCCGAAGGGGGCGGTTTCGGTGTGAGTAAACAGCCTGACAGGGTTTCCAGCCGCATGATGCGCAAGAAGAACGACCCGAGTATCCGTAAGCAGCGGTGGGGCGATGCACGGTGGTCGCCGTCCTACTTGCCGGTAGCGGTGGCGGCGCACCGATCAAGATCATCCGCCAGTACCTCGAACAGCAGCAAACGCCACACTGACCACCCAAAGGACGCCTACGGCGTCCGCGTTATCCTTCCCCGCCCTGAAGACCGAGGCTTGCCGCGCACCGGGTCAGTGGGGCTTCACACTGAGCCGTTGCCAGCTCCACATGCTCGCTTAGGGCGCGACTCATGGGAGAGTCGGTGGCAATCGCAGCCACAATCGAAGAGGCGACTTCACGTCGCACACAGTAGTTCCACACCAGGTTCACCGCTCTCGCCTGCGTGCGCAGAAAGGCGCTGTGCTTGTCTATAGAACTACCCACCACTAACGGCTAAACGCCGTGTAGTGGGGGTTTCCGGGTTCTTCGATCTGCGCGCAGTTCGGTTGCCCGAACCACGACTTACCCTGATCTCCCCCGGCGTGGCCGTCGTTGCCGACGACGGTTCGGCGCGCTCCGCGCCTACCTTGTTCTTGAGCCTCATCGTTTTTTTCTTGGCCTTGGGCTGATAGGCCCCCGACAGTAACAGCTGCACACCGCGCCGGGCGATGTTGAGGCTGGCATTGTCGTCCGCGTTGGCCATGAATCCGCACTGTTGGCAGACAAAGCCGGCCTGCGTTGGCCGGTTGTCCGGGTGAATGTGTCCGCACGCGGAACATTCCTGCGACGTGTGATGCGGTGCGATGGCGAGCATGAGCTTGTTCGCGCGCATCACCTTGTAGTGAGCGAACTCACGGGTTTTACCCCATGCGCTCGCGAGTATCTTCCGGTTCAGTCCGGCTTTGGCTCGGTCGCTGTTGCGTTGCCAGCGACCGTGCTCGTCCTGTTTGGCCTTCTGCTTCTTGGCCATCGCCGTCACCCGCAAGGCTTCGAACACGATCAGGCGCGTCTGTTGCGAGGCGGCATCGACCAGCCGGTGACTGGTTTGATGGGCGAAGTCGTGCCGCACGTGCTTGGCGTATTGCTGGCGCGCCACAGCGTGCGCCTTGGCTTTTTCGCTCTGCCGTTGGAACCTTGGATACGCTGCGCCATCCGGAGCTGCCTGCGTTGTTTGGCCCGTTCCTGCTTCGCCATCCGGCGCTGCTGGACCGGCAGGAAAGCGTAGTGGCGCTGTGCGCCCGCTCAGACCGGGATGGCGATGCCGCGATCCACGCCCACGGTCGCCGCGAGCTACGCGGCCTCCTCCCACGTTTGCAGCTCAGCGGCGATGTCCTGTTCGCTCGGCACGGGGATGTCGTCCTGATTGCAGAACGACACAAACCACTTGCCGCTGAGCGTGATCACGGCAGGTGCCTCGTGCGGCCGATGGGCCGTATACGCGATCTCGCCCACCGGGAATTTCGCGGTGCCGACGCGCAGGCGCTGACCGATTATGGCGCCGCTGGCTTCGTCGAATACAGGCAGGAATTTAAACAGTTCGCAGGTGATCCACACCGATTGCGCGTGGTGTTTGCGCTGGATCGTGGGGCGCCCGGCCAGCTTCGGAAAATTACGCCCGTAGGCTTGCGCCCATTTGGTCGCGCCATTGCGCAAAATCTGCGAGGGGACCGCGAACAGCCACGGTGACAATGCCTTGTCTTTAAACTGGCTGCAGCTCTGGTCGATGGGCGGATATTCGCCGGTTAACGCCAGCGCCTTGCGGTGTAAGGTCCGGAAATACCTGCCCTCGCCAACCTTGGCGCTGTAGATGAAGCGCTGGCAGCCGATTCATTGCCGCAGCGTATGGGCCTGCACCGCGGTCGGATAGCAACGAAAGCGAAATCCGGTATCCATGCAGAATATGCTAGTGCTGATGCCGGGCAGCGTAGCTTTCCCTCCGCTGGAGCGCTGTTTGGGAACCAACAGCAGCCAGGCCGCCACTTGCCGTCCGTTCTCAAAGCTTTTTGCATTTCCGATCGAGGCGACCAATGCTGTGGCAGTAATGGGGCCGATCCCTGGAATCTCGGCCAACTGACGGCTAGCCGCACAGTTACGGTGCCATTGTTGAATCTGGAACTCGATTTCGCCGACCTGACGGTCAAGTTCTTTCAAATGATCGGTCTGAAGGGCGCTGTTTACGGTGGCACGAATAATGGTGATTAAGTGATTGATATTGCTTGAGAATCAGGGGTTATGCGCCGAGGAATAAAATCACCTCTCTTAGAGGGAGACCTGGCCGGGTCGAAACTGCATTGGAGTGCACGGCGCTGTTGCAGAACTCCGCCGCTCAGTCGCTGGGTTCTGGAGTCCAGTAGTTTTGCTGCATGAGTAAGCCGTCACCCGCAAGTACCGCACAACGAACTGGAAGACCTACAACGCTGCCTTGAAGCGACGAGGTTCGCTGATGATCTGGCTAGACGCAGAAGACCTTCGAGATCATTCAGCAGGTGGCGGCGCAGGGCGTGACGATGCGGCTGGTCACCCTCTCACCGGAGCAACGACAAGTAGTTGAGTCAAGCAGCCTTTCAGCTATCCTTGCCGCCTATAAGCCTGACTCGCGCCGCTCACTCCATTCCAACGCTGTTCGTTCGAGATGTTCGAGAAATACCGCCGCAACTGGAGAAAGCCTTTTGCCGCGTGGATAAAGTGTGAACCACCGGGATTGGAGTGGAAAACCGTCCACATTTAGAATGGTCAGTTGATCGTCCGCTGGACGCGCAGGAAGAGCATGACGCGAAACCACTGCAAGACCGAGGCCTCCGGCAACAGCCTGCTTGATCGCCTCATTGCTGCCCAACTCAAGCCTGACTTGCGGCACGAAGGCAGCGCGCGAGAAAAACGCGTCGCATGCGAGGCGTGTGCCTGAACCACGCTCCCGCAGGATGAAGCGTTCGGCCGAGAGGTCAGCGAGTTCCAGATGGCGCCCCTTCAGTCGGTGCCCGTCGGAGGCAATCAGGACCAGTGGATTGGGCAGGAACGCGTGCTGTTCGAGGTCGAGGTTCTCGGGCGGCATCGACATGATGTATAGATCATCACGGTTTTCGCGCAGGCGTGCGACCACACCGTCGCGATTCAGAATCTCGAGTGCAATCTCGATGTTCGGGTGTTCCGTACAAAAGTTGCCCAGCAGGCGCGGTATAAAGTACTTCGCGGTACTCACCAGCGCGACGCGCAAGCGTCCCTGTTCCAGCCCCTTCATGGCATTAAGGGTCTGCTCGAATGCGAGCCACTCGTCGAGCATCGCCCGTGCCGTCCCGGCCAGTGCCTCGCCGGCAGCGGTCAGGAAAAGACGTTTGCCGATTTGCTCGTAAAGAGGCAGACCGGCGGCCTCGGCAAGCTCGCGCAGTTGCATCGACACCGTCGGCTGTGTGACATGGCAGGCCTCCGCGGCAGCAGTGACGCTACCGCGCTCGGCCAGCGCCAGAAAGAGGCGCAACTGGCGAAAGGTGGCATTCATAGATATTTATCGATCAATATCATCGTAAATATCTATTATTGCTTATTTTCTCTCGTAGGTAATATTGCGACCCAGCGCAATCGCTGGAAAGCTGGATACGACTCACCATGAAAACGCACACCTCTGAAACCCAGGCCACCGTCACCCCGGCACTCGCCCTGCAATTCCTCAAGGAAGGTAACGCACGCTTCGTCAACAACCTGCGCGCGAGCCGCGACCTGTTGCAGCAAGCCAATGAAACGCGCGATGGTCAATGGCCATTCGCCACCATCGTCAGCTGCATCGACAGCCGTACATCGGCCGAGCTCATCTTCGACCAGGGCCTCGGGGATATCTTCTCCGTGCGTATCGCCGGCAATGTGATCAACACCGACATCCTCGGTAGCCTTGAGTTTGCCTGCAACGTGGCCGGGTCGAGACTCATCGTGGTGCTCGGACACTCCTCATGCGGCGCCATCAAAGGCGCCTGCGACCACGTGGAACTTGGGAACCTGACCGAACTGCTGTCGAAGATCCAGCCCGCCGTGTACCAAGAGGGCCAGACGCTGGAACCGACAAAGCGCAATTCGAAGAACCCTGCGTTCGTCGAGAATGTTGCCGACCTGAACGTACGCCATTCGGTGCGCTCGATCATCAACCGCAGCTACATCCTTGAGCACATGGTCGCCGCCGGCAAGATCGGCATCATTGGCGCCAAACACGACCTGGCCACTGGCGAAGTCACCTTCTTCGATGACACCTGGTTGAATGACAAGGCATCTATTCAGGCGATGGTCGGGTAGGGGACAGTCTTTACGCTTGATCGGAATCAGACCCTGACCGCCTGCTGGGCGGTCTGCGGTCGGCTCGACCATGAGGTGGGCACGACCTGTCAGAGAGGGCCTTCCACCTGTTCCAAAAAACTTGCTCAAAGTAGAGCAATGGATTTATCCGCACTTCGTTGACGCGGCTTGCGCCGACCAACTGAAGCCTCTTGACGCTCAGTTGCGCCGGAGGAACGTGATTGCAGAATCCGCAGCACCTCGCGGTGCGGCATGAACCGGGCAATAGCCGGGTCATGGAGCCGGTGTTTCACATTCCGGGCAGCGTTGAAATCCGCTTGGGTCACGTCCCCGTTGGCACGGTGAAAT
>NZ_JAUEDK010000092.1 GCF_030385785.1 Crenobacter oryzisoli | reverse complement strand
GGCGGTCGGTTTCTTGACCTGCAAAGCAGACAGGATGCTGGTTTGTTCCTGGCTAATCGATGAGATCCCCGAGATTGGCTGAGTGTTGTTCAAGGTCACGCGGTGGTGTTGAATCCGACGCAGCAGTGATAGCGCCCGTTCGGGCGACAGGCTACTTTCACTGGCAGCAAGGCGCTGGCGCATTACTCGATACAGAACCAAAGCCATGAAGCAGATCATGGCGTGGGCACGGATACGGTCCGGCAGCCGGTGGTAGACCGGTCCGATTTCGATTTCCGACTTCAGCACGCGGAAGCCGCGTTCGATATCCGCGAGTGACTTATAGCGCTCGATGACTTCGTCGGGCTTCAGATCAGCGGTATTGGTCACCAGCAGGAGTTTGCCGTCCATCAGCCGTGCATGCGCCAGCGCCTGTGCGTCGATGTCGTAGCTGAACAGCTCACTCTTGAGATTGACGCGGACGATGCGCGCCAAGTGTGCTTCGCATACCTCATGGTAGAAACGCGCCCGCGCGCCACCATCCGATAGCTTACGGCCTCGGCTACGTTTGCCGGCATCTTGCGCATCGAGTTTGCCGGTCCATTCGGCTGCCTTCCGCTCCAGCTCGGCGATCAGACGGTCGCGCTGTGCGCCTTGCTCAGCGGCGGTTTCCGGGTTATGCGCGATGATCAGGCGCAAGCCTTCCCATTCAAGCTCACCGGTGACTTCCTGGGTTGCATTCAGGCAATCCGCCTGCTGAAACGGTGTCAGTAACTCGACGAAGTCGGAGTAGCGGCGCCCCGGCACCGCCAGGATGAATTCGAGCGGCTGACCGCTCGGCAGGCTGATCGCCTGCAATTCGGCCAGGTTGTCGGTGGACAGCAGCCCACGGTCGGCGACGGCGATCACACGCCGGATCGGGAAACGCTGGATCACCTTCTCGATGGTCGGCTTGAGCGTCGTGACTTCGGCGGTATTACCATCGAACACTTCGTGGTAGAGCGGAATGCCGTCGGCAGTCTGCACCACGCCGAGCATGAACTGGCGGGCGATCACGCCTTCCTTGGCCATGCCGAATTTGCGCACATCGCCATCCTGCTGCGACAGGCCTTCGGCACGGATGGTGGTCATGTCATAGAACACCACTGCCAGTTCCTGATCGAGCAGCGGACGTAGCAACGCAGACACGACCTGGTCGACGGCGTCTTGATGCACGATCAAGGCATCCATCGCACGCAGCAGGTGCTGGTGCTCGATGGCTTCGGCAACGATGCCAGGCAGGCTGACGGTTTCCAGCCAGCGCAGCACACCGAGCTTGGAGTCGGGGTCGCACAGTCGATTAAGCACCATCACCCGAACCAAGGCTTCTATGTCGATGCTGTGGCGGGTACGGCGGAAGGCTTTGCGCAGCTGACCAAAGCCCAGTTCTTCCCAAAGCTCGGTCAACGCCCAAACGTCACCCAGTGCACGGGCCGATTCGAAGGTCGGTGCGACATGGTCAGGCATGGAACGACCGGTCAGGCGCAGTAAGCCGGAAATGACGGACTCGAGCTCCGAGCCAATCTGGTCAAGCCGTCCGAGGGTGGCGACGGTGCGTTTTTTGACGCGCCCATCCTCCCCCCGGTAAGACTCGACCAGTTGAACGTAACGGCGGCTGCCGGACTTGGTGACTTTGACAAACATGCCGTCACTTTATCAGGCATATAGTGCATGTCAAATAACGGTTTTATGGTCAAAAACGTGCCACCACAAGAGTTTTGGCGAAATCGACACTGAAACCCGCATGGTTATTAGAGGTCAGCAGCGAAAACAGACAATTTTTGGGGGCGAACTGTCGAACTCGGGTGTCCCTTCCCTTGTTGTTGATTTGTGTACAGATAGATTCTGTCGCCTATCTGAAATGTGTCCATAAATTAAGAAATTGGCCCTAGTTTGACACATTTTTGGGGGATGCTGGAGTGCACCTGCCTAGGTGCGTGCCCCAGTTAGGCAATCATGGGCTCATTACGCGGAGATTCCGTCCGCCCAACAGGTCGCATTTCAGCCCGTTGCGCACCAGTAAGTGGCCATACATGACTGAATGGCTATACCAAGGCACGGCCTCCGACCCACTAGCGGCTGTGCCGTTTAAGTTGATCGACATAAGAAGGGGTAACAATCATGTCGATACGCAAACTCATAGCCATATTCTTAACAGCACTGCTATCAATTACCGCAGTCACTGCAGTTTTCGTTCCCGGTGTGGCCCAGGCTCGTCATCACAAAAAAACTCCCCATTTTACTAATTGCCCAATAACCGAGGCCAACGGCAGACACTGCGATGATGTTGTGCCTGCCTTTTTCGTGCCAAGTGGGTGCGCTCCAATCTGACACACGAGCTACAAGTCAAATTCGGCGCTCGTGGCGGCATGAATGCTATCGACTTAGCGTGCTTTATTTTATGAATTCTGTGTGCTCCTCATGATGGTGGGGAGCTAGAGGCATGCAAGTTAAAAACTATGGTCAGTCAGATCTATACAGCCCAGCAGGTGTCAATTCCGTTGGGCTCTCCTCTTTCACGTTTCCGGAGAAATTTAAATCACATCAATAATTTATTTCAATGGAAACTATTTCACTGGTTTGTAAGACTAATTGTCTGAGACTCCTTACATAGCTGGAGCAGTGCAGCCCCAAACAGCTCAACAGCGGCAGCAGGCAGACTCTCGGCGCGAGTGAACATGGCTATCGGCGGCAGATTCCAGTTGAATGAATAAGGGACGATAGCCACGCCGGCCGTACGGACCATTTCTTCCGCAATGTCAGCCGGGACAATGGACACGGCGTGATCACTGGCTACAATCATTTCGCCGATCAACTTGGAAGAATAACTCTCGACGATGGGGGCCGGCGGCACCACCCCAGCGGCCAGGAATATATCCGCCACCTGCTCCCTTATCCGCGTATGCGGCGCACCGAGAATCCAATCCAGCTCGGCCAGCTGACGCCAGTCCATCCGCACCCGGCCCAATTGGGCGGCCAAACGGCGGCTGGCAATGAGTCTGGGCTGCTGCCGGTACAGCACATCAAACCGGACATTCTCAAGCTCGACCGTTGAGGAGATGCGGCCCAGCACAATGTCCAGCGAGTGGTCACGCAATTGTGACAACAGCTGGTCGCTGGTGCCTTCATGGATGGTAACCGTCAGCCGCTCATCCGTATCAGGAAAGGCGCGCTGGATAGCGGCAGACAGCAGACGGCCGGGAATGAAGGGAGTCACGCCAACATGCAGATGCACGGCACGACCAAGGGAAGCACTTTCCACATCACGTGCTAGATGTCCCAAGTCGTGGATCATTGCCTGGGCGCGGGCCAGCACCCGCTTACCCAGCGCGGTGGGCGCCATGCCACGGCTGGAGCGGTCGAATAGCGGGCCCCCGAACATGCTTTCTAGTTCGGCCAAAGCATTGGTCACTGCCGGCTGACTGCTGGCCATGTGCTCGGCTACACGGGTCAGGGAACCGTGTTGCTGGATCTGCAGCAGCAGAATCAGGTGCCGCATCTTCAGCCGGCTACTCAATCTGTGCAACAGCTCGCCGGAGCCTTTTTCCACCATGTTAGAGGCCATTCCATAACGTGAACCTTATGGATTCATATTAAATCAAAATAATTACCTTATGTATCAGCGCTAGACTTTTCACCAGTTGAGGTATGCAGCCACTTAAAACCATGCTGCCAACAGCAGACAACCCCCATCACACAAACGAGGCCAAGCAATGGACATGATCGACCGACAGGCAGCTCTGGACTATCACGCCACTCCTACCCCGGGCAAAATCGCCGTCAATGCCAGCAAGCCGCTGGTGACCCAGCGCGACCTGGCGCTGGCCTACACCCCGGGCGTGGCCGCTGCCTGCGAGGAAATCGTGGCCGACCCGCTCAATGCCAGCCGCTACACCGCCCGCTCCAACCTGGTCGGCGTCATCACCAACGGCACCGCCGTGCTGGGTCTCGGAAACATTGGAGCACTGGCCGCCAAGCCGGTGATGGAAGGCAAGGCTGTGCTGTTCAAGAAGTTTGCCGGCATCGACGTGTTCGACATCGAAATTAGCGAAACCGATCCGGACAAGCTGGTCGAAATCATCGCCGGCCTGGAAGCCACCTTCGGTGGCATCAACCTGGAAGACATCAAGGCACCCGAATGCTTTGAGGTGGAACGCAAGCTGCGCGAGCGCATGAAGATTCCTGTGTTCCATGACGACCAGCATGGTACCGCCATCACGGTGGCGGCAGCCTTCATCAACGGTTTGAAGGTTGTGGGCAAGAACATTACCGAAGTGAAAGTGGTCACTTCCGGTGCCGGTGCTGCTGCGCTGACCTGCCTGGATTTGATGGTACAGCTGGGCCTGCCACTGGAAAACATCTGGGTGACCGACATCGAGGGCGTGGTCTATCAGGGCCGCACAGTCCTGATGGATCCGGCTAAGGCCCGCTTTGCCCAAAGCACCAGCGCCCGGACGCTGGGCGAGGTGATCAACCAGGCCGATGTCTTCCTCGGCTTATCGGCAGGGGGCGTGCTCAAGCCGGAGATGGTGGCATGCATGGCACCGCGCCCACTGATCCTGGCGCTGGCCAACCCTACCCCGGAAATCCTGCCGGAAGTCGCTCACGCCGTGCGCGACGATGTGGTGATGGCCACTGGCCGTTCCGACTATCCCAACCAGGTCAACAACGTCCTGTGCTTCCCCTACATTTTCCGTGGCGCGCTGGACGTGGGGGCCACCACCATCACCCGCGAGATGGAAGTAGCGGCGGTCCATGCCATTGCCAGTTTGGCCGAGGAAGAGCAGAACGAAGTGGTGGCAGCCGCTTATGACTCCTATGATCTAAGCTTTGGCCCGCAATACCTGATTCCCAAGCCGTTCGATCCTCGCCTGATCGTGCGCATCGCCCCGGCTGTGGCCAAGGCGGCAATGGAAAGCGGTGTGGCTACCCGACCAGTGGCCGATCTGGAGGCCTATACCGAACAGCTGCAACAGTTTGTCTACCATTCCGGCAGCTTCATGAAACCGCTGTTTGCCGCGGCCAAGCAGCAGGTGCGAGAAGGTGGCAAGACCCGCATCGTGTTTACTGAAGGCGAAGACGAACGTGTACTGCGCGCGGTGCAGGTGATCGTGGACGAAAAACTGGCACGGCCAATCCTCGTGGGCAGACCTGAGGTTCTGCTCAAACGCATCGAAAAGTTCGGTCTGCGGCTGCGACTGGGTGAAGATGTCGAGGTCACCAACCCAGAATACGATGAGCGTTTCCACCAGTATTGGACCACCTACTGGGAGCTGATGTGCCGCGATGGCATCACCAAGGAAATGGCACGGGTGGAAATGCGCCGCCGGCTCACCCTGATCGGCGCCATGATGGTACGTATGGGAGACGCCGACGGCATGATCTGCGGTACGGTCGGCAGCTATCACGACCACCTACGCTACATCGACCAGGTGATTGGTCGCAAACAGGGAGCGAATACCTATGCGGCCATGAACATCCTGTTGCTGGAAAAGCGCACGGTGGCACTCGTGGACACTCACGTCAACGACGACCCGACAGCCGAGCAGATTGCCGAATTCACCATCGCCGCCGCTGAGGAAATGGAAATGCTGCACATGCAGCCCAAGGTGGCCTTGCTTTCACGCTCCAACTTCGGCTCGAACAGCTCCGCATCCGGCCGCAAGATGCGACGTGCTCTCGAATTGGTGCAACAAAAAGCACCTGAACTGGAGATCGATGGCGAAATGCACGGCGACTGCGCACTAGATGAAACGCTACGGATGAACATCCTGCCACACTCTCGCCTGAAGGGCGCTGCCAATCTGTTGGTCTGCCCCAATGTCGATGCCGGAAACATCGCCTATAACCTGCTGAAGACGGAGGCTGGTAGCAATGTCGCAGTGGGGCCGTTCCTACTGGGCGTGAATGCGCCAGTCAATATTCTGACCTCCAGCTCCACTGTGCGTCGAATCGTCAATATGGCGGCTCTGACTGTCATGGAGGCAAACCGTCAGCCTTATGATGAATCGTCCCTCTGAATATCTGAAAAGGTTAAGTAGCAATTTCACGCTTGCAAGGCCAAAGTTCAACAACGTCTCGGATTTTGGCATCCATAAGCCGTTTCAGCCCATCTAAACATGCCGCCGACAATGGCGGCATGTCCCCGCCTGAGAGGATGTTTAAGCTACTGCAATTGGCTGAGCACGTGCATGCAATTACGTAATGAAGTGCCAGTTATGGAAAATACTACTAGGCCAGTTTGTGAAGCCGGGGAAAGAACCGACTCATACGAGGACGACAGCTCATACTAAGCTTTGCAAAAGTATTGTCACTGGCAGGCATATTGGCACTCAGGCTGGCGGAAGAACGATTTCACCAGCCCGGGTAGCTTTTGGATTCGACGCAAGGCGCCGATTGCTAGCCGCTTCATTTCCTCATGGTTTTGCACCAGACGCTTTGATACCTGGCGCTTCACGTGCGCCCAGACCTGCTCGTCCGGATTCAGTTGCGGCGAGTAAGGCGGCAAGTAGAACAGGTTGAGCTTGCCTTCCAAGCTCTCCACATAGTCCCTGACCAGCTTCGCCTTGTGGATCGGATGGCCATCGACGATCACAAAC
>NZ_JAUEDK010000091.1 GCF_030385785.1 Crenobacter oryzisoli | reverse complement strand
CCGGGGTGATGGATGAGGCGGAACACGACGTGCTGGCACACCTGGACTTCCCGGCGGCGCATCGGGTGAAGATTCACTCGACCAATACGCTGGAACGACTGAACAAGGAAATCAAACGCCGCGCCAACGTCGTCGGGATCTTCCCGAACGAGGGGAGCATTCGCCGGCTGATCGGTGCAGTGCTGATGGAACAGAACGAAGAATGGCAGCTGCAGCACCGTTACATGCCGCAGCACACCATGGCGGAGCCTGCAGAGGGCTTGCCTGACAACGCCCAGCTACTGGGCGTGTAAACCTGGAAAACCGGACCGGAGTTCTGGCCTGAAATTTACACCACCTTGACGGACGCTATCGTTTCGAGCGCCGGCTCGATACCCATTACGCCCTGCTCAAGCTGGCTTGTTCATTGATTTGTTTACGCTTTGTCGACCAGTTTTGTTAGCGGCTCTTAGTGCCGCTGGGAATAGCAGCATTGTTAGGGCAACTAGCAAGTGGCGCATTCTTTGCTCTCCTTTGTCATGGGCGGCTGTGGAGATATTCATCGTCAGTCCGTCAGGAGGTGAAAAGGGTAGGACACGGTGATCCGGGCTCCTCGTGGTTTACGGTGGGCGATACCTGTTCCCGATAGGGACACCGTTCAGGCCGAGAGCAGCGCGCTTGATGGGCAACCCAGCGCAGAACTCTATGCTTCTGAAAAAGTGCCAACCCGCTTCAGGAAAGTACAGCCACAGGGTCGCCGATGGCCCGACACCTGTCTGTACGTTGAACCGGATTACGTTACAGGTGTAATCGGCGGTAAAGGTGCGGCAGTCCCCGCCAAGGCGCCGAACTACCGGCTTTGCCAAGAGGGGGTGCCGGTAGTGCTTGAGTCTCTGCCGGGCCTAGCCCTTTCGTACGGCATAAGTGCGAAAACGCACCGACACCCGGCCCGTTCAATGCCATCGTAGTACTCGGTCCTTTGAAAGCTCGCATGGTTCGGAAGCCACTCGGAGATCAGTCATGGGTAAGTCCCGCAAACCAGGCCGGGTCAGCAGCCCGACAAAGGCCAAGACTAAGGCCGTCAAGCCTCCCAGAAGATCAGGAGTCAACGGTAGAGAGCCGACCCTACCTAAGCCCGAGCGTGAGCCCATCCCCCCGACAAGCGGTTTGACTTGATCCATTGATGTGGCCGGTCTGGTGTGGCGACCCTGCCGAAGGGAATGAGCCAGCCGTACGGTGTCCAGAGGGCCGACCACAACAGGGGGCTTCGAACGTGATGTTGTTATCTGATCGCACGGGGGCTCGTCACTTGAATGGGGATTGAGGCACGTAGGGAAGCAAGCGATCGGTCTCTTTCTTGACCACTGCGTAGCACTCGCAGCACAGCTGTTCCAGTTTGGGCCGGTCCAGTACGGTGATATGGCCACGGCTATATTCGATCACACCGAGCTTCTGCAATTTGCCGGCCGCATCCGTCACCCCCTCGCGGCGCACTCCCAGCATGTTGGCTATTAGCTCCTGGGTCATGGTCAATTGGTTGCTCGGCAAGCGGTCCAGAGACAGCAGGAGCCAACGGCACAGCTGCTGGTCGATCGAGTGATGGCGATTGCACACCGCGGTTTGGGCCATCTGCGTGATCAAGGCCTGGGTGTAGTGCAGCATCAATTGCAGTAACTCGGTGTGGCGGCTCACCTCGTCTTTGAAGCGTTGCCCGGCCAAGCGAAAAGCTTGGCCGGCGCTTTGCACGATCGCGCGACTCGGCGTGCTTTCGCCGCCCATGAACACCGCAATGCCGACCAGCCCCTCGTTGCCCACCACGGAGATCTCAGCCGAAGACCCACTCTCCATCACATAGAGCAGCGACACGATGGAGTCAGTCGGGAAGAAGACGTAGTGCAGGGCATCCCCAGACTCGTACAGCACCGTGCCAAGCGGCAAAGGCACCAACTCGAGATAGGGAAGTAAGCGTTCGAGCACATCAGCCGGCAGGGCGGCCAGTAGATGGTTCTGTCGTGGTAAGGGAGACTCGGACATAGCTGCCACCTAGTGAAAAAAATGGCTTCCGTGTGTCGCAGTATAGTCGGAGTCTCATCCGTGTTGTATGTCGACCGGCCCGATGACCATGAGGGGCGTCGATGGATGCTTAGAGCCTATTATTCGCTGTAACTGAAAAACAAATGAGGATGCGTGTACTAGCGCACAGACCCAATCTGTCATTGCGCTTACTCTATTGAAATGTCGATTGCTCAGACATTAACGGGAGATAACACCATGCTCGAAACTATCATTGTGGTTCTACTGGTTCTATGGGCACTAGGAATGCTGACATCCTTCACAATGGGTGGGGCTGTTCATATTCTCTTGGCCTTGGCCGTCATCGTGCTACTTTTTCGTCTATTGCAAGGTCGAAGAATATAGCTCTTTACACAAAGCCCGCGCGATTTATCTCAGGGAGTGCGCTTTTGATAGCATTGGGACAGTTGAATACATTAGTGAAATAGTTGCATGGGAATGATGAAAATTAGCGACTAATGCTGAAACGGTTGATTATTTCCCAGTCTGAATGGTTGTGTCAGCATGTCGATGCAATGAGAATGACACTGCTATTTTGGCTGGTGCTGGTGCTGGTGCTGGTGCTGCAGTAGGCATTAGTGGGTGTTAATCCAAATTGTGACGATGCATAAGACCTCTTGCCGGTTGTGTCGAGGTGCCATCTTATAGGGTTCCATTCATTTTATTCCATGCGAAGCAAGGAGTGTTCATTATGAAATCTATCTACTCACTAGCATTTTCAAGAGTTGCTTTTTTCATATTGTTAGGGGTATCCCCTGTGGCTCTGCAGGTCGCTAATGGCGAGCCTATCGATGGGTCTGCAGTACAGCTGGAACCGCAGCAACAGAACGGAATTTCCTATCTGTCAGGTGGTATTGGCTTGGACGAGTCTCAAGCTCTCAAGCAGGCGAAAGGCTACAATTTGCACATGACTTTTTCGGAGGGGGCGAGCAATGAGTATCTCGCTGGGATTGATGTTGACATTCAAGCCATGAAGGGTGGTTCGGTGCTTTCTTTGAGCCAGGCGGGGCCTTATGTTTACGTTAAACTGCCGGCTGGTCGGTACTTCATCATCATCGGTCGTAATGGTCATGAAGAACGACGTGCAGTTGCACTCTCAAGCCGCTCAATTCGTAATGTGAATTTCCACTGGAGTGATGGGCGGCAGGCTTCATATTGACGATAAGTCGTCAAAAATAGATTGAGCGGTGCGGATGCACTGATCAATTTTATTTGTAAAAATATTGATTTCATTAATTGACCACCTCCAGCCTCCCTAGGCACTTTACCAGTAGCAAGCTAAGCAAGACAAAGCGTAGCTTGCTGCTCGTTATTTTTTATGTGCGCCCGCACACAGGTTCCAATCGCCTCTTGTGATCAGTCTGAGGTGCTTAGATCCTTGTTTTGTCTCGCCATGAAGGGTTTGTTTCTATAGGCTTTGCGTAGTGAGAGATGTCAGGTTGCAAGTCTCCTGCGGGAGTTAATTCGCCCATCTCTTTAGGTCGTTCTTTAGAGCGACAAAGCTCGCTTGTATTTTTCATGCGGCTTTACTCTAGTTTTAATTTTTCTTCCTGGATTTTGTTGCCAACATCCTTTCCTGTTACTTCCTTGAGGCTTCCAGAGACCTTTTTGATTCTTCCTTTGATTTGATCTGTGTTCATGCTGATCTCCTGATGCTTCATTCGCATGTCGAGCAGTACTCTCAACATCCGCACTAAAAATAACCACCTTAAATAGACTTAGGTTGGTACGGCAACGCGTGTAGATGTCGATTGAAAAATCGCAGCACACCCCTGTTAGTTGAATGGGATAAGAGGTGCGGCTAATCATGTCGTAAAGGTTATTCACATATGGAACACATAAGAATTTTGTGACGCCTATTGAAACCAATGAGCGCATATTATTGATTGCGACAGAGCAGTTGTGACATTTGCGTGCGATAGCGTACAGACATTTTTCTCCTTCTGAGCGACATTGTAACCGTGAATATCTGCAATGTGGTGGCAGCATAAGGGTAATAGTCCCCGCATCACGCGATGATGTGGCTCGGCTTTAGGAGGTTGAAATGTCGTTAGGAATAATTTTACTGTTCATCATGGTTTTATTGTTGATCAGTGTATGCCCGCGCGGCCCCACAGTAGAGGATGGGAGTATGGCCTCCAGTAGAGGACTTGGACTCACCTTACTGGTTTTGATCATTATGCTGGTGATGGGAGGAGTGTAGTGCGGTTTGGTATGTGTGCTAACGAACAGACACTGATAAAAAGAGCCGGATCATTCGTATCCCTACATCTTGTCGAATAAAAGGAAAAGCGATGAAATTCAAGCTTGCATCAACTGTTTTCGTCATAGGGTCATTGCTTACTCCGGTGATGGATCATGCTTTCGGTCAAGATATGGATCGTTCACATCCCGAAGCATATGCAAAAGATTTCGATAGTAACGACAAAAATTAAGGCCAAGTTGGCCGAGGAAAAAATGAGCAGCCTGATCCATGTTAAGGTCGATGCCGCCAACAAAGGGGGAGTTATTTTGAGCGGGGAGGTCAGTTCTCGGAAAGAGGCTGACAGAGCTTTGTCTATTGCCCGTGAAACAAAAGGAGTAACATCAGTCAAAAGCTATATCAAAATCCATGAAGGCGATTGAATTTTTTATTTGCAGGAACTTGTTTTAACTTGGAAGTTGAAGGTCGTGGCACCCCAAGAAGAGACGGTTCTATGCTGGCTTAATTTTAATAAGAGATTTTTAATGGGAGAGGTGCCTGCACTCTAAAATAGAAGTTGTTATATGAAACATCTTGTGATGGTGATGGCGCTATTAATTAGTGCAGGCGGGTCAGCAGTGCTAGCCGCTGATGCTGGAGTTTCAGTTCGCATTGGTCAACCTGATTTCTATGGGAGAATCGATATTGAAGGCTACCCGCCACCACAAGTTATTTATCGCCAACCTATAGCCATCGAACAGGTGCCTATGAATCGGCAGCCTATTTATTTGCGTGTCCCGCTTGATCATGCCGAACATTGGCGCACTCACTGCCGTGAGTACAATGCATGTGGCGAGAGAGTTTTATTTGTGCAGGACAGTTGGTACAGCCAAGAATATGCTCCACGTTACCAAGAACATCACCGTGACTACAAAGATGACCATGGTCAACGCCGGCACGATATGTATCCCGATCAGAGAAATGATCGTTATTAGGTGGCTTTCATCTTTCATAATTAGCCGCATAATAGAAAATAGTTTTTAATCTGTAAGGACACTAAGGGCTTCATGTAGTCACGGCATGAGGCTTTTGACGTTTTGGTGGTTAAGGGTTTATTCACGCTATGTTGGTCCTGGCGGTCATCGTGTTGCTGTTTCGCGTTCTTGAACGGCACCAGGTATAAACCCTTGAATTGAACTGGGTCGCATTCCGTACCTGCGACAGGCAAGCCAAAAGAGAAGGAGTTTGCGATGAACAGCCATTCTATGAAAGGGAGCTGGCGACAGCTCAAAAGCGATGTCAGAACAGAGTGGGAACATTTGGTTGATGAGGCATTCGATGTCATTGCCCACAAAGGCGGTAAGGGGGATGGCCAGGAGACTGGTGATATCACCACCACCGAAGCAGACCGACAGGTCAAGCTCTTTGAAGCACGCAACAAAGACCTTTCCGGCAAAGATGCGACTTAGCCCAATAAAGGGTAGAGAAACGCATTGTGAAGGAGACCGGTGCTAAACAAGGGGGGGGGCGACTCAACTTTCACGAGCCGCGCAGCCCGGTTCCCCCCCGCGTCAAAATAGTTGTCGCCTCGATAGAATCCATAACTCGGGGGCGATGATGAGAGAACGACTTGGCGCGATACGGACAGGAATTCAAAGATAGAGCGGTGGCGCGGTTGCTGCCGCCGGAGAGCGCGGCGGCGGAAGCGGTTGCGCGTGAGATCGGTGTGGGGGTGGCGACACTGGAGCGTTGGCGTAGTGATGCGCTGTCCATGCCCGCTCGCGAGCGGGCATGGACAGCGGCGGCCCGGTTCGAGGCGGTGCTCACCACGGCAGCCCTCGATGAAGCCGGCAAGAACGCGTGGTGCCGCGAGCACGGGGTCTATCCGCAGGAGCTGGTCCAATGGCGTCAGGCGGCTACCCAGGCGCTGGCGGAGCCGGAAGAGTGCCGTGCCAGCCCCCAGCAAACCAAACAGGATCAGCGCCGGATCAAGACACTCGAACGGGAGCTGCGCCGTAAGGACAAGGCCCTGGCCGAAGCCGCAGCGCTGCTTGTCCTGTCAAAAAAAGTGGCGGCGATCTTCAGCAGGGACGAGGACGAATGATCGGCCTCGAAGATCGCCAATGCCTGGCCCGGGATATCGATGTGGCCAAGCAGTCCGGGGCACGGCTACGCCCGGCCTGCGAAGTCGCCGGCATCACGCTGCGTACCCTGCAGCGCTGGAAGACCGAAGACGGCCTCATCCGGGGTGACCGCCGCCCCGAGGCCGTGCGAGCCCCCTCCCATCGGGCGCTCAGCGCGGCGGAGCGCGCCCAGGTGCTGGAAGTGGCCAACGAGGCCCGCTTTGCCGAGCTGCCGCCGGCCCGCATCGTCCCGATGCTGGCCGATGAGGGCCTCTATCTGGCCAGCGAATCGAGCTTTCAGCGGATCCTGCGCGATGCAGGGCAAACAGCTCGCCGGGGTCGCGCCAAAGCCCCTGCGGCATCCCGCCCGCCGAGCACTCACGTCGCCACGGCACCGGGCCAGGTGTGGTGCTGGGACATGACCTATCTACCCGCCACGGTGACGGGGCGTTGGTTTCATCTGTACCTGATCCTGGATCTGTACAGCCGCAAGATCGTTGGCTGGGAAGTACATGCCAGTGATGCGGCCGAACACGCGGCACATCTGGTGCGTCGTACCGCGCTATCGGAGGGCATTGCCGCCCTGGCTGACAAACCCATCCTGCACGGGGACAACGGTGCGACGCTCAAGGCCACCACGGTGCTGGCCATGCTCCACTGGCTGGGAATCAAGCCGTCCTACTCGCGGCCCCGGGTCAGCGACGACAACGCCTACGCTGAAGCCCTCTTCCGTACGGCCAAGTACCGCCCCGAGTTTCCTGCCAAGGGCTTCGAGGATCTGGAGACTGCCCGATCCTGGGCCAGCCGCTTCGTGCACTGGTACAACGTCGAGCATCGCCACAGCGGCATCCGCTACGTGAGCCCCGCCCAGCGCCATGCGGGAGAAGATCATTTGATTCTCGCAGCCCGTCACGTGCTCTATGCCGAGGCTCGCCGACGCCACCCTGCACGCTGGGCAGGCAACACCCGGAATTGGTCGCCCATCAGCACCGTGACGCTCAATCCCGAGCGCGAAGCTGTTGTCTCCATGGCCACCCAAGGCACGAATAGACAGCCTTTGGCTGCATGAATCAGGCGACAACTACATTGACGCGCGCCG
>NZ_JAUEDK010000090.1 GCF_030385785.1 Crenobacter oryzisoli | reverse complement strand
GTTTGTGATCGTCGATGGCCATCCGATCCACAAGGCGAAGCTGGTCAGGGACTATGTGGAGAGCTTGGAAGGCAAGCTCAACCTGTTCTACTTGCCGCCTTACTCGCCGCAACTGAATCCGGACGAGCAGGTCTGGGCGCACGTGAAGCGCCAGGTATCAAAGCGTCTGGTGCAAAACCATGAGGAAATGAAGCGGCTAGCAATCGGCGCCTTGCGTCGAATCCAAAAGCTACCCGGGCTGGTGAAATCGTTCTTCCGCCAGCCTGAGTGCCAATATGCCTGCCAGTGACAATACTTTTGCAAAGCTTAGTAATGCTTGTCTTCTGGACTTCATGATTTCCATCTGTTTACGCCCCATCTCGTTTCTCATCTGCTTCTCCTTGAGTGATAGTGTCCGGTCACGCCATCCCGCTGGCTCTTCAAGTCAACAGGCAGTATGTCCCTGTTCCTGAGGTCAGGCTCTTTTACCCTGCCCTCCGCTAAAACCCATCCTGCACCCAACACCGACATTCCCAGCCTGACAAAGCAGGCCCTGATGCTTCACGCCATCACAGCGTAAAGCCAAGCAGGCTGGCTTCAAATTTAGCCGCTAGGACAATAGCGCCGTAACTTCGCCACGTCATTTTAACGAGACCATCTTCAACGAGGACATCATCCAACTCGAGATCAAGACCTACCTGGTCAGTGAATAAATCATAAGAAACCTCTTCATTATGAATGAAAGCATGCGCTAAACTGAGCGTCTCCGCGAGCAGAAAAGCCCTCAAGCCAGAACCCACCTGATAGCCCTGCTGGCCAGCAGCTAATTGCAATCCTTTTACCTCGCTTTCAGGCAACAGTCCAACGGCTTCCGGCCCTTCCCCCAGCAACAGATCAGCATCGAATTTGGCGATTAGCATTTTAGCTCCCGTCAATGAATGGGTTAACCGTAAAATAATCGAAATAAAAACACACAACCAACCACGGCGATCTACTGGCGTTGTTTCAAGTCGCCCCCCGCTGCAATGTTGCCGATGGACATAATCTTTCACCGCAAAAACCACCCAAACGATCAGCATAACCAGTAACGTTGAAGAAACTGACTCGAACCCTGTGAAATTAAAAAAATGACTCGCCATCCAGAAGGGCGCACAAAATCCGGCCGAGACCACCAACAGAAAGCCGTGAATGAGCTTAATAATACCCTAGACCACCAAGCTGACCAGAAATCCAAAAGGAACAACAAAGATTAATGCGGAAGGTTTCATTTGTTTCTCCTGTCACATCGACGACTTATTAAATCACCTGAGTCACTTCGGACCAATAGTGAAATGGGACGAACTAGCCGATGTCTAGCAGTAGGCATTTCATCGGTGTCGCAGCAATAAAGGCTTGGGCATCCCTATCATTCACAACGCCCAAAACAGGGGCACTGCTGAATAACGCGTGAGGGACAAACGCCCCCGTTCCCCAGAGGAATGGATGCCACGCGCACCATCTTCGGCGTGCCAAGTGCGATGTATCGGTTCCAGAGGGGCGCACGCACCGACCATCCGGCCATCTGACGATCGAAGTTCTTGTCCCTCGCGCGCTCCCTGAACCGTTTGAAGCACCCCATGTTGGTTTCAATCAAGCGATGCCGGTGCTATCGCGCCAGCACTGCCAGCGGGTCGGCCAAGACGGTGGGGGGGCCCTCAGCATCTCATGGCGGGCCTATGCACCGGATCGGTCCCAAGGCCTTGGAACGGGCCTCGGCGTGAGGGTCGGGCGTAGCTACGGCTCTAGGGGCCGTCCACTGTCCGGTTTGAAGTCGGTCATGCGAATCTCAAGCTCAAACGCGTTGGAGTTCGTCAATCGCTTTTTGCCAACGTCGTACAGCAGGTCATTAGGCGGGAAGGTGACATCTAGCAACGCTAGCGCTACCCGACCCCTTCCTCGGCTCAAAGCACTACGTTTCGGCACCCAGGCTGTCATCGACTGCAACATGGAAAAAACCCGCTGGTTTTTGCTCAACATTATCGATACGTCGTTCATGGTTCACCATCGCAGACGCAGGGTAGTAAGCCGTTGAGGTGCTGCCTGTCGCAAGCGCAGCAACAGATACTAACCTTTCAGGTTGTAGTGTTAATTTGAAATGCTTGCAAAATGAACAAAATCAATGCGTTACAAACACCTAAAGAGCCATTACTAGTGAAATTCTTAGTAAAATAGAAAAAGATAGGGCCAATTTCTTCATGGTATCTCCTGGTTTTTCGTTCCCGCCATTCACCATGCCATAGGGTTAGAATGAAGCGCGCTCGTCACGATGCTCTCCCCGATCACCAATGTGAAATTAATTGGACACTCTTTGCTAATGCCGCTATAAAATCATTCTCGTTGAAAGCAGGCCCCTTCAACGACATCCGTATCTCAGTCCTTCCCAAGGAGAATTTGGACATGAACATTGCTACCCTGTCTTATCCCGAACTGCTCGATCTGAAAAAGCAGGTCGAACAACGGATTCACGAAATTCAGGGTCAGGAAAAATCCAAGGCCATGCAGCAGATCCGCGAACTGGCCAAGACTTACGGCCTGTCGGTGGAAGAAGTCCTCGCCAAGGCCAGCGGCGCTGCCCGCAAACCGGTCGAAGCCAAATACGCCAACCCGGCCAACCCGGAACAAACCTGGTCCGGCCGCGGTCGCAAGCCGGTGTGGGTGCAGGAACACCTGGACAGCGGCAAGACGCTGGAAAGCCTGGAAATCGCCAAGTAATCGCGCCGTGACGCTGACACGCCCCGCCTTGCGGGGCGTTGTTGTTTCAACCGCGGGCGTGGTGTCTGACCTGGCTCCTGCCGCAATGCCCTCCCCTCGGTCGATCTCGCCGACCAATTTCATTCGCCATTCCTTTGTCCGTGATGGATGAAGGTGAACCGGCCGGGGTTTCAGCAAATCAGCCCCATGGCTTCGGGGATGACTGTCTTGTTTCGTCCCGTCACTCGATTGAAGGCGACAAACAGCATACCCAAGTGGCGGTTCTTCGGCGATTCTGTTGAAAAACTCGGACCAAGGCTGCTCGAGACTGAAACCGGCATAAAGCAGGGCCGAATTTGCCTAGAAAACAAGCAAAGCATGCCTATTTTGCTCAGATTTTAAGCAGACCTTGGGTTTGAGGTGCCTCATGCAAGGGTAAGGATGATTTTTTCAACAGAATCGGCCAAAGACATAGGCCGACAAAGCTGTCAGCGTCCGCTTAATGAACCGAAGCGGCCATTCGTCCCCTTCAATGACGAACAGCCGCTTTCACATCGGAAACAGCCACCGAGGCATCTAGCAAACTAGGGGCGATTCACTTAGCTCCGCCGCTCAAGGGCTAGCTTCAGCCCGAGTCCTATCATCACTATGCCACTCGTCCGATACATCCCCGTGAGGAAGCGGGGATTTTGGCGGACCCAGCTCGAAAGCAAACCCGCAAACACCGCCACTGGACCTTTGACAAGGAATGTCAAACACGCAAAAGCGATGCCTAGCATGAAGACGGAAAGCATGGGATGTGTCGCGTTAGTGGAGACGAACTGCGGCAGAAAGGCCAAGTAGAAAAGCACAATCTTTGGATTCGACACATTGGACAGTGCACCCTGTGCGAAGGTACGAAGCCCTGATTCCGATGCACCATGGTTACTCAAGAGCGTCAGATTTCCTGATGAACGAAGCAGCGAGATTCCAAGATACAGAAGGTACAGGGCGCCGATCAGCTTCAGTCCCGTAAACAGCCATTCGGATGCCTGGAGGAGCGCCCCTAGGCCCAGCGTCGCGAGCACCGTGTGCACGATCAGCCCGACGCTGACTCCTGCTGCGGTGATGATACCCGCGCGGGTTCCTCCGGACAGTGTACGGGACATTACGAGGACCATGTCCTGGCCCGGAGTAAGGATGATGAGAAGGGAAGTGGCCATGAATGGCAACCACGAGATGTGCTGCATAGGTCTCTCCTGAAAGGGATGGCCGGATGGGAATCGCGCACTGCGTGTGCAACGACGACGCGTTTCGCCGGCGGCCGGTCGTCAAAGTATGGCCATCCTTCCGTGGAGATTGGATGCGTATTTGGCTACGTCTGATGCTGAAATTGGAGTTATTCTCTAACAACAACAACTATCGTAGTGAAGCATGTCAACCAAACTAGATGCGATCGACAGACGCATTCTGCGTGCACTGCAACGGAGCTCGAACCAGACGAATGTCGAGCTGGCGCAGCAAGTCGGGCTCTCCCCGACTCCTTGCCTGCGCCGTGTTCATCTCCTCGAAGAGCAAGGCATCATCGAGGGGTACATTGCGCTGCTGAATCCTGCCGCTGTCGATCTGAGATTTACGGCCTTTGTGCGCGTTACCTTGGAGCGCCAAGACAAAGCGACGGTAGAACACTTCGCACGGGAAATCGAAAGAGCGCCCGAAGTACTCGAGTGCCATTTGATGGCCGGCAGCTATGACTACCTCCTGCGCGTCATCGCAAGAGATCTCGATGACTATCAGCGCTTTCAGATGGAGGTCCTCACGAAGATAGAAGGGGTACGCAACGTTGAAACCGAGATCCCACTGAAACGAGTCAAGCAGACAACCCATCTCCCGATCTAGGAGCATCGTGCTGTGGAACACGGTACGACCGTGGCAACGGGCTTACCTCCGCTTACGCGGGGGAATACTCTGTAGCTCAGAGGTGGCGCCTCTTGATGACTTCTGCATTCAGGCGCGGCTATCCATGAAAGCGGAGCGGGTTTACCTGACTCGTTACCGGAGCTACGACGAAGCCCGGCGGGATATATTTGACTACATCTGGTTCTACAACCACCAGCGCCGCCATTCAACGCTTGGCTACCTGAGCCCGATAGAATTTGAGCAGCGCTACGCACTGCTCAAAGCTTAACCCACCGTCCACCAAGCTCGGGACAGACCTGTAGACGTGCGTGATCCTTTAGTCCTTGTTAGTGAACCAGATGTCCGGTGCGTCCTGTACCCCGGCCGTCTGCATTACTTCTTTCAGTCTGGGGTTCCCCGCAAATGCCTTTGCGGCCTCCATGCTCGCGAATTCGTGGTAGACCGTCACGTCGTTGGGGTTGCCATCCAGTGTGTATACCCCGTGGCGACTGACCCCCATGCCCCGGCGCTCTGTGTCGAAGTCGTTATAAACCTTGCGCCATTTCGCATAGTCCGCAACGCGGTGCCGTATAAAAAGAGTTGCCATACTTAATTCCTCCTACTTGATGGAGTGGGGTGGGGCTTGCGCGTCTTACTTGTAAGTCACCGAAAATGTGAAACCACCCGTGCAAGCACTTGTTCAAGTTAGTTCTCCATGGTTGTATTGCAAGTGGGGTTGCGAGCTAGCAGGCCGATGATCCTAGATGACCGTATATGGTCTCCTCCCGGTTTGCACACATTTCACAGCTCTGGGGTTCGGATCGACTGCTTACGTATATCCGGCCTCTGAGTTGGGCTTAATCGCCCGGGCCATAATGGGCTATCCGCGCGCCAGATCCCTATTGCTTTGTCGTGCTGTTCGCACTTGGACAGTTCTCGGGTTCTTCCGACGCCGGTTCGACCTGTTGCTTTGGCCGAACTGTAGACGGTCGTGCCGTTCAACCCGAACTTCCGCTCCTGGCCGTCTGCAGACATTGATAGAAGGCCATTTTCGACCAGTTCCTGCAGTTCGCGAGGACAACACGGATGGCTAATTTCCGAGGCCCAACGGCCCTCGCGCCATCACAGAAGGCTCTGTCAGAAGGATAAGTTGGGACACCGAGCCCCTTGGCCGGCTTTTCACAGGCCGGGCCTTAAATCCATTGGTCGTTCACAACAGTTCGTTCGCTTGTTGCGCCATCGCCGGTGTTCACCACACCGCGCGGCTCAATCAGCAGCAGTTTCACTTCGGCGTGCGCGCAGGGCTTGTGTTCGACGCCTTTCGGCACGACGGCCATCTGACCAGCGCGCAGTACTACTATCGAACTGTCACCTGATGGCCCGCCTCGAAAATTGATACGTAATTCGCCGTCCAGCACAATAAAGGTTTCGTCAGTATCACAGTGATTATGCCAAACGAATTAACCTTCGAGCTTGACGACTTTGAATTGGTAATCGTTCATTTCCGCGACCACGCGCGGCTGCCAGTAACCGTCGATCAGCGCGATCTTACCCGCCAGGTCAATAGCCTCGCATTGGCCGCGTGCGGCGGGCGCAGTGTGGAAATCTGTTGATGTGGACATTGTTTTCTCCGTTCGGGTGTGGATGCGCTGAGAATACTCAGTCGCCGGAACACCGTTTTGAATGATGGAATCCGCTCTCTAAAACAGAACGGACTTTCATATCGTTGCTGTCACGGTCTGTATTGGGTCGAAAGCGGGCGTCTATCCCATCTGACATTATCAACTGCTCCCATTTGCTAACCGGATGTTCTTTTTGCTAGGCTTGTGCGTATCCTCTCGCATAGTTCGCTGTTGGGTCCACATAACTTCGTCCGCCAACGTTTCTTCCATGGGTCTGAAGCCTAGGCCGAACCTCCTCCTAATTTTTTCTGCCGAGAACTTTCTTCCGTAGTCGTTTGTCATGTTGCTAACCGTGGCCAAGCTGAGTAATACCGGTCTACCAGTCAGCCGAGCATAAACCTCCTGCAAAAAAGCGATGGCATACAACATTGTGCGCGGCAGTTTACGGCGCGGGGCTGGTACGCCGCTGACAGACTCCATCGCCTGCAAAAGACTGGCCATGCTGACTGGGTGGCCGGCGACCAAATAGCGCTCGCCCCGTTCCCCCGTTTTACTGGATGCCAAAGCGACTTGCGCCACATCTCGGGCATCCACCACAGAGAAAGCCGCATCGACCACTCCCGGAATTTTTTGTTGCAGGTAATCCTCTACGAACTGCCCAGCCGAAGTGGGGCCAAGATCGCCCGGTCCATGCATCCAGCCAGGCAAGACAAGGGAAATGTGCATATCAGGGTGACTGTCGAGAAAAGTGAATATCACCTCGTCGGTTTCAATCTTGCTACGGTAATAGTCATCCGGTGCCTCCTCTATTGCCAGCACCATGCTCTCGTCGGTCAATCCAGAGTCATTGCGGCCCAATACTGCGATGGAGCTAATATGGACCATGCGTCGAATTCCAGCTGCGTATGCCCCGTTAAGCAGGTTTTGCGTGCCCTCGACGTTGGTCTTGTGTAGGGCGGCCAGATGGCGGCCACCTTTGTAGCTTTCACGGAAGTAAGCCGCGGTATGAAACATAACATCGCAGCCCTGCAATGCTGGTACAAACCCCTCGACACGCGTGAGATCGCCCAGTACCACTTCTAAGCGGTTGCCTATTAGCTCCCCGAACTGCTCCTTGGCTTTCTGTTCGGACCTAGCTAAAGCCTTAACCCGATAACCTTCCGCTAGCAGCAAACGAACAAGATTGTTACCCAGCAATCCCGTAGCACCGGTGACAAATGCGATTTTCTTTTGCGTCATGTTTTTTCCTGATCGTCAGCCCATAAGGGGTGCTGCGGAAGTCAGCCAAGGCTGTTGGAAAGAACACTGTAAACATTGGTGTATAGTCCAAGGTCAAGACTAAGAAGCTGTCTGGTTAATGCCTACCGCAGTTTGGCAAGCGTTATTTTTAGCATGGCGACGCGCACGAAATTTTCGGCCGTCGCCGTCAGAACCTCGACATCTTTTGCCAGCCGGCGAAAGTGGCCCAACCAGGCAAAGGTTCGTTCCACAACCCACCGCTTCGGCAGCACGACGAAGCCATCCTTGATCTTGGTCGAGATGTGGCACTGGCGTTGCAAGACCTTTTGCACGAATTGCACCGTCGTGCCGCGATAGCCTGCATCGGCAGAAAAGGCTCGCAACGTTGGCCACTTCTCCACCGCGCGAGCCAAGAGTGACGGGGCGGCCTTGGTATCATGCTCGTTGGCGGCATGAACCTGAACGTGGAGCAGATTTCCCAGGATATCTACGACGATATGGCGCTTGCGCCCCTTGGTTTTCTTGCCACCGTCGATGCCTATCCTTTCGCTGGC
>NZ_JAUEDK010000009.1 GCF_030385785.1 Crenobacter oryzisoli | reverse complement strand
ACTGGGAAGCGCGGGCCATCGAAACGGTGTCTCGGCATGGGCGCCGGCGCATCTTGTTGACCTCCTTGCTGGATACCAAGGCGTGGCCGGCCAAGGAGATCGCGGCGCAATACCAGGAACGCTGGCACATCGAGACCAGCTACCGCGAGCTGAAGCAGGACATGTTGGGGGACGAATTGACGTTACGCAGTGGCACTCCGGAGACCGTCCGACAGGAAGTTTGGGGAACGCTCTTGGCCTACAACCTGGTCCGACTGGAGATGGCTGAGATCGCGCGGGAAGTGGGGGTTGCGCCGACCGATCTTAGCTTTACGACAGCGCTGCATTATTTGCGCTATGAGTGGAGCTGGCTGGCGATCAGCAGCCCCGGCACCTTGCCGGCGCGCTTGCTGCGTCTGCGGGAACGCCTCGGGGAGTTGTTGCTACCGAAACAACGGCGGGGGCGTGAATGCCCCCGCGTGGTGAAAAAGCTGCCGTCCCGTTACCCAATCAAACAGGTTCGATCTGCTAAGTGAACGGCATTAGCCCTATCGGGCGGCTTTTTTGCGTTCGCGCGGGCTTACCAGCGCTGCGGAGCCTCGCCTTCGTGGTAGAGATGACCCCAGTGGCGAGGCAGATGGTTGTTGAGCCCCTTGCTCAGCAGGAACTGGTGAATGTCGAGGTCGGCCGAACGGAAGCTGGCTGCCGAGCCCTTCAGGTACAGCGTCCACATCCGGATAAAGCGCTCGCCGAACAGCGCACGTACCGCCTCGTGCTCGCCGTTGAAGCGCTCCAGCCAGTGTTCCAGCGTGCGCGCGTAGTGCAGGCGCAGGCTCTCGACGTGCAGCAGATGCAGGTCGTGACCGGCCAGCTGCGCAATGATCTCGGCCACTGCCGGGATCTGTCCGCCTGGAAAGATGTGCTTGTCGACCCAGGGATTGGGCGGGTCGCTGCTGAGCGAGGTGATCGAGTGCAGCAGCATCAGCCCGCCCGGTTCCAGGCTGTCGGCCGCGCGGTCGAAGAAGTCGGTGTAATGGGCGCTGCCGACATGCTCGAACATGCCGACGCTGACGATGCGGTCGAAGCGCTCGACCTCACCTTTGAGGTCCAGGTAGTCCATCAGACGGATTTCCACCCTGTCGGACAAGCCGCACTCGGCGATGCGGATGCGTGCCCCGGTAGCCTGTTCCTCGGACAGCGTCAGTCCGACCACCCGCGCGCCGCGCTCGGCGGCGGCGATCGCCAATTGTCCCCAGCCGCAGCCGATGTCCAAAAGCCGCATTCCCGGTTCGATGCCAAGCTTGTCCAAACACAGCGCGATCTTGTTGAGTTGAGCCTGTTCCAGGCTGTCGTCGGGGTGGCGGAAGAACGCGCACGAGTAGCACATCGTGTCGTCGAGCCACAGCCGGTAAAAGGCATTGCCCAAGTCGTAGTGGTGGGCGATGTTGTCTTTCTGGTGACGCTTGAGCTTGCCTAGCGTGCCGCCGACCCGCTGCAGCGTGCGGCTGACCGCGTCCGGGATCAGCCGCACCTTGTTGGCGTTGATCAGCCGGAACAGTGCGTTCCAGTCGCCATCGATGTCGTAGACGCCGTCGCTATAGCATTCGCCGAGGTAGACCAGCGGGTTTTCCAGATGTACCGGCGGTTCGCGGTGAAAGCGCAGCGTGAACGCCGAGTCGATTCCATCGCCATAACGGCGATCCTCGCCGTCCCAATAGTGGACCTGGAAGGTTTCCCCTTGTAACGAGCCAAACAAGGTATGCAATGCCGTCTTGAAGAGCATGGTCGACATCCTTTCTGACGTTACAACCCATGTTGATTATGGCTGCCGCAGCGCGACATCGCTCGGCAGTGCGCCCTAAAAATAGTAGACGAGTTGTTTTTCACGCAATTGACATGTTGGTGCGCCGAACCGTCCGGCGTCCCGCCGCGCGCCGTTTGCCGATATAATCGCCCAATGATTTGAATTTCCTGAATAACTGCCGGATTCGGACATGCACGAACACTATTCCCCGCGCGAGGTGGAAGCCGCCGCGCAAGCGCATTGGGCCAAGAACCAGGTCTTCAAGGCCGTCGAGGACGCCAGCCGGCCGAAGTACTACGCGCTGTCGATGTTCCCGTACCCGTCGGGCAAGCTGCACATGGGCCATGTGCGCAACTACACCATCACCGACGCGCTGGCGCGCTTCATGCGCTTCCAGGGCTACAACGTCCTGCAGCCGATGGGCTGGGACGCCTTCGGCCTTCCGGCCGAGAACGCCGCGATGAAGAGCGGCGGCGCACCGGCGGCGTGGACCTACGCCAACATCGAGTACATGAAGAGCCAGCTCGACAGCCTGGGCTTCGCGCTCGACTGGGACCGCGAGGTCGCCACCTGCAAGCCCGACTACTATCGCTGGGAACAGTGGCTGTTCACCCGTCTGTTCGAGAAGGGCATCATCTACAAGAAGCACGGTGTGGTGAACTGGGACCCGGTCGACCAGACCGTGCTCGCGAACGAGCAGGTGATCGACGGCCGCGGCTGGCGTTCCGGCGCGCTGGTCGAGAAGCGTGAAATCCCGATGTACTACTTCGCGATCACGAAGTACGCCGAAGAACTGCTCGACAGCCTCGATACGCTCGACGGCTGGCCGGAGCAGGTCAAGACGATGCAGCGCAACTGGATCGGCAAGAGCTACGGCGCCGAGATCGTGTTTCCGTACGATCAGGGCAGCATCCATCATGGCGGCGAGTTGAAGGTCTATACGACGCGTCCGGACACGCTGATGGGCGCGACCTATGTGGCCGTCGCTGCCGAGCACCCGCTCGCGACGCAGGCGGCCGAGGGCAACGCCGAGCTGCAGGCGTTCATCGCCGAGTGCAAGGCCGGCTCGGTCGCCGAGGCCGACATGGCGACGATGGAGAAGAAGGGCATGCCGACCGGCCTGTTCGTCGTCCATCCGCTCTCCGGCGAGAAGCTGCCGGTGTGGGTCGCCAACTACGTGCTGTGGGGCTACGGCGAGGGCGCGGTGATGGCGGTGCCGGGCCACGACGAGCGCGACTTCGCGTTCGCCAACAAGTACGGTCTGCCGATCCGTCAGGTGATCGGCAAGGCCGACGGCGACAACGACTTCGACCCGGTCGAGTGGAAGGAGTGGTACGGCGCGAAGGACGACAGCGTCAAGACCGTCAACAGCGGCAAGTACGACGGCCTCGGCTACGAGGCGGCGTTCGATGCGATCGTCGCCGATCTGGCGGCCAAGTCCCAGGGCGCCAAGAAGACCCAGTACCGCCTGCGCGACTGGGGCATCTCGCGCCAGCGCTACTGGGGCTGCCCGATCCCGATCATCCACTGCCCGGACTGCGGCGACGTGCCGGTGCCGGCAGCGCAGCTGCCAGTGGTGCTGCCGGAAAACGTGGTGCCGGACGGCGCAGGCAGCCCGCTCGCCAAGATGCCGGAATTCTACGAGACCAGCTGCCCGAAGTGCGGTGGCGCGGCGCGTCGCGAGACCGACACGATGGACACCTTCGTCGAGTCGAGCTGGTACTACGCCCGCTACGCCAGCCCGAACTGCGACACCGCAATGGTCGACAAGAAGGCGGCCGACTACTGGCTGCAGGTCGACCAGTACGTGGGCGGCATCGAGCACGCGATCCTGCACCTGTTGTATGCACGTTTCTTCCATAAGCTGATGCGCGACGAGGGCCTGGTGTCGTCGGACGAGCCGTTCAAGAGCCTGCTGACGCAGGGCATGGTGGTGTGCGAGACCTTCTACCGCGAGCTGCCGAACGGCGCGAAGGACTGGATCAACCCGGGCGACGTGCAGGTCGTGCGCGACGGCAAGGGCAAGATCCTGTCGGCGACGCACCGCGAAGATGGCCAGCCGGTCGAGATCGCCGGCGTGGAGAAGATGTCGAAGTCGAAGAACAACGGCGTCGATCCGCAGGCGTTTATCGAGAACTACGGCGCCGACACAGCACGCCTGTTCATGATGTTCGCGGCGCCGCCGGACCAGAGCCTGGAGTGGTCGGACGCCGGCGTTGAGGGCGCGTTCCGCTTCCTCAAGCGCCTGTGGAAGACCGTCGGCGAGCATGTGTCGGCCGGTGTGGTCGAGGCGTTCAGCGCCGGTGAGCTGTCGGCGGGCCTCAAGGAGCTGCGCTTCAAGCTGCACAGCACCATCCAGAAGGCCGCCGACGACTACGGTCGCCGTCAGCAGTTCAACACCGCGATCGCCGCGGTGATGGAGCTGCTGAACGCCTACGACAAGGCCGACAAGGGCGATGCCGCCGGCCGGGCGGTGGCGCAGGAAGTGCTCGAAGCGGTGGTGATCGTGCTCGCGCCTATCGTGCCGCACATCGCCGAGGCGCTGTGGAGCGAGCTGCGCCCGGGCACCCAGCTGCTCGACCAAGCGTGGCCGAAGGTCGACGAGAGTGCGCTGGTAAAGAGCGAACTCGAGCTGGTGATCCAGGTCAACGGTAAACTGCGCGGCAGCATCACCGTGCCGGCCGACGCCGGCAAGGATGCGATCGAGGCGGCGGCGATGGCCAACGAGAACGTGCAGAAGTTCATGGAAGGCAAGCCGGCGAAGAAGGTGATTGTGGTGCCGGGGCGCCTGATCAACATCGTCGTCTGAGTGCGGCGATGACTACGGGCCGGGCTTCCCGGCCCTTGGGGGCCTCTAAAAACCGTCGCGAGCGTTCCGCAGGCGAGGCGGACGGGGAGCAGAAACCGGAATGGACTCGATGTCCATGAGGGTTTCGAGCACTGTCCGGCGACGCATACGGAAGGCGCAGTAGGTTTTTAGAGGTTTTCTTTTGTTTCTTGGGGAATGCATGTCTACCAACGCATTGCGCCTGATCGGCGTACTGTTGCTGTCGCTGGTGCTGAGCGCCTGCGGCTTTCACCTGAAAGGGCTGGGCGCGAACAACCGGCCGCTGCCGTTTGCCAGCGTGTTCCTCGATGCGCAGGGCAACATCGCCGGGCCGTTGAGCCTGGCGCTCAAGCGCACGCCGAACCTGACCGTGACCAAGGATGCCAAGTCGGCCGAAGCGGTGATGACGGTCGTCGACCAGAACGCCAGCAAGGACATCCAGACGATCAACTCCGGCGGCAAGATCAACGAATACCTGCTGATCTACCGGGTGACCGCGCGGGTGACGCTGAAGGGCGAGCAGATTGGTCCGGACATGACCACCGTCGTGCGTCGCAGCATGAGCTACTCGGACAACGCGGTGCTCGGCAAGGGTCAGGAAGAGGCGCTGCTGTGGAACGACATGTACAACGACGCCGCAGACCAGCTGGTGCGCCGTCTGGCCTACCTGAAGCGTTCGCCCAAGCTGCCGCCGGCCGGTCCGCAGAGTATCGTTCCCGCCGATGCCATCACTCAGCCCTGAGGCATTGCCCGGCGCGCTCGAGCGTGAGCTCGCGCCGCTCTACCTGATCCATGGCGACGAGGCGTTGCTGGCGCTCGAGGCCGCCGACGCGATCCGCGCCGCCGCGCGCGCCGCAGGCTACCTGGAGCGCGAGGTGCTGACCGTCGAGGGCAGCTTCGACTGGTCGAGGCTGCGCGATGCGATGAGCAGCGTGTCGTTGTTCGCTAGCCTGAAGCTGTTGGAGATCCGCATCCCGAACGGCAAGCCCGGCACCGACGGCGGCGAGGCGCTGACGCGCCTAGCCGAGGCGCCGCCGGCCGACACGGTGACGCTGATCGTGCTGCCCAAGCTCGAGAAGGCGCAGCTGTCCGGCAAATGGTTCACCGCCTTGGCGGCCAAGGCGCAGGTGATCGAGGCCAAGCCGGTGACCCGTCAGGCGCTGCCGGCCTGGATTGCCGGTCGGATGAAGCGCCAGCGCCAGAGCCTGTCGAATGAGGCGCTGGCCTTTTTTGTCGACCGGGTGGAGGGCAATCTGCTTGCCGCCCGCCAGGAAGTCGACAAGCTGGCGCTGCTGTATCCTGCCGGCGAGCTGTCGCTCGACGAGGTGCGCGCCGCGGTCGCGAATGTGGCGCGTTTCGACGTGTTCGGCCTGTCCGAGGCGTGGTTGGCCGGCGACGCGCCCCGCCTCTCGCGTATGCTCGACGGGCTGGAGGCGGAAGGCGAGGCACCGGTGCTGGTGCTCTGGGCTTTGGCCGAAGATGTCCGCACCCTGCTTAAGCTGCGCCAGGGTCTGAAGGATGGCCGCCAGTTGCGTGATCTGGCGCGCGAGTTGCGGCTGTGGGGCGCGCGGCAGAACCTGGCCGAACCGGCGCTGCGTCGGGTCGGGCCGCGTCGATTGATGCAGGCGCTGAGCGATTGCGCGCTGGTCGACCGGCAGATCAAGGGGGCCGATCCCGGCGATGCATGGGCGACGCTGCGTCGGCTCGCAATGGAACTGGCCGCCTAGACGGGGTGGATGGTGGAACAATGGAAATGGCTCGCAGTGCGAGCCATTTTTTCATTGGAAACAGCAGCTTGTCAGGTTGGGAGGCCTGAACTAAAAACAGAGAATGCAACAGCTGCCTTCAACCCAGCTGAAAGAGCCTCCATGATGCCGCCGACCCCTGATCCACCAGCCGGCACGGCCGCGCTTGAGCAGTCCATCAACCGTGCCATCGATGCGTTACAACGGACGCCCGAGGCCGGAATCGTCCGTTGGGACGGGCAGGAATTGCGCGTCTATACCATCATCAGCCGCAAGGCCAACCAAATGCTGCAACAGCCGGACGCCTATCCGGGCGTGCTCGGGGTGTTCGACGAGCGCTGCAGTTATCAGGAATTGGCTGAGGCATTAAGCAAGCTGCTGCGCCAGCAGCGGTGAGCACAGCCTCGCCAGCGGGATGACATCCCGTTTTCAGTTTTTGAGCCGTGGTACAAAGTAGGGCCAGTTTCCGGCGTCACAGCGACTGGTCCGGTGCGATCGTTGCGCTGACTCGGCCGCCGCGGCGGTGGCCGACCGGATGGCCGACCGGCACGCCGGTGCGTTGATACACCGCCAATACCTTGGCGACGTAGTCGCGGGTTTCGGGAAATGGCGGTATGCTGTTTTGATATTGCTGCACCGCGCCTTCGCCGGCGTTGTACGCGGCCAGTACCAGTGGCAGTTCCTGATTGAACTGCGTCAGCAGGAACTTCAGATAGCGGCTGCCGGCGCGCAGATTGGCTTTGGGGTTGTCGAGCGCGGTGATGCCGAAGCGCTCGCCGGTGGCCGGCATCACCTGCATCAGGCCGACCGCGCCCTTGGGCGATACTGCGCCGGGCGTGTAGCCGGACTCGACGGTGATGATCGCGTGCAGGAGTTCCGGGTCGAGGTTGTATTCGCGGGCGGTCTGTTCGACGAGGCGGCGGTACTGAGCGGCGCGCGCGGCCGGGACGGCCGGCGTGCTGACCTGAGGCAGCCCCTTGCTCGGCAAGGTGGCTCCGATCTCCCCGGAACGGGTGAACAGCTGATAGCGCTTGTCGAGTTGGCGATCGGCCAGATGCACTTCGCCGTGCGGGTCGACGAAGCCCCAGACTTCGGCGTGAACGGCAGCCGGTAACAGTACGAGGGCAGTGGACAGGGCGGCGAAGAGTCGACGCATCAGGATCTCCGATGAGCAGAAGTTCGCTATCATATTGATTTTTATGGAGATGCGCCAGTTTTTTGCTTGGTGCGTCGTCGTTTTGGTGCAGTGCTAACTTAACGGGTGACACGATGGGACTTCTGGATCAATTGACCGGGATGCTGTCCGGTGGCGGCGGTGAAGGACAGGGCGGCGTGGCGGGGGCGGTCAGTAGCCTGCTGGAAAGCCAGGGTGGTGTGGCCGGCCTGGTCGAGAAATTTCAGCAGGGCGGCTTGGGCGACGTGGTTGCCTCGTGGGTGGGCACCGGCGAGAACCAGCCGGTGTCGGCCGACCAGATTCAGCAGGTGCTCGGTAGCGAGCAGGTCAATGCGCTGGCCAGCCAGCTCGGCCTCGACCCGCAGCAATTGTCGCAGGGCCTGTCCGAGTATCTGCCGCAGGTGATCGACAAGCTGACGCCGAACGGCCAGGTACCGGAGGGCGGCGGCGACCTGCTGTCGCAGGGGCTGGATCTGGTGAAGGGGCTGTTCCACAAGGGTTGAGTGACGAGAGCCGGCTCACAACGACAAAGGCTGCCATCGGCAGCCTTTGTCGTTTCCGCGCCAGGGGGAGTGCCTGCCCGGCTCAGTGCTGATGTGCCGGGCCCGGTGCCGTCAGCTTCAGCATCGCGGCCGGGGCCTTCAAGGCGTGCGGATCCTGACCGGCTGCCGGGACCTCGACCCAGCGGGTCTCGCCCTTGGCGCAGCGCTGCTCGACCTTGAAGTACAGGGTCTCACCCGGCGTGGCCGGCAGCCGGGCGCGGAACGCGAACTCGTCGTAGAACGCGTCCGGCAGGCTGCCGCCGCTCCAGCTTACCGCGCCGGTGTCCTCGCGGATCGTTTCGCCGTAGTAGTCGTACGGCTGGGCGAGCTTGTCCTTCTGCACCGTCAGCGCCCAGCCGGCCTTGGGCATCGGCTTGAGCTGCTGCACGCCGGCCGGCACGATCAGCCGGATACCGGTGGTCGGCGAGCCGTCGCAGCCGTGGCCGATGCGCAGCACGCCCTTGTAGGTGCTGCCGGCTTCGGCCGCTGGGGTTTCCAGCGTGATGTGGGCATGGGCGGTAGTGGCGGCCAGGGCGAGGGCGAACAGGGTGAGACGACGCATCGAGGATATCCTGAACAAGATGGTAATGATTCTTGTATGCAGGAGAGGTATTCTAGCGAGGCGTCGCCGCGACGCACTGCGGCCGATTGTCGCAGGGGGCAGTGGCCCGTCTATTCGCGGTGATAGGGGTGATTGTTGAGGATGGACACCGCCCGGTACAGCTGCTCGGCCAGCATCACCCGCACCATGCCGTGCGGCAGCGTCATCGCGGAGAGCTGCAGTAGCAGGTCAGCGCGCTGCTTCAGCTCGTCGGACAGGCCGTCGGCGCCGCCGATCACCAATGCCAGGTCCTGGCCGTCGGCCAACCAGTCCTTCAGCTCGGCGGCGAGCTTCATCGAGGTCAGCGCCTTGCCGCGCTCGTCGAGCACGATCAGCTTGGCGCGCGGTGGCAGTGCGGCGATCAGCCGGGCGTGCTCGGCGGCGATGCCTTTCTCGGCGGTGACGCCACCACCGCGCTTCTCGGGCTTGATCTCCTTCAGCTCCAGTGTGATATCGCGGCCGAAGCGTTTGGCGTAGTCGGCGAACGCCTCGTCGACCCAGCGCGGCATCTTGGTGCCGACGGCCAGTATGGTGATACGCATGCCTGTCTTTCGAATGCAAACAGGCCGGCTAGGCCGGCCTGTCGAGGGGGTTAAGCGGCGCTTACTGCGCGGCGTTCCACGGCTTGGCGTTGGTGTGGAACGATGGCTTCTCGCCGCCCCACAGCGCCTCGATGTCGTAGTAATCGCGCACCGCCGGCAGCATCACGTGCACCACCACGTCGCCGGCATCGACCAGCACCCATTCGCCGAATTCGAAGCCCTCGGCGCCGACGATGTCGGCACCGGCTTCCTTCAGTTTGGCCTCGACGCTGCGGCCGAGCGCCTTCACCTGGCGGTTGGAGTCGCCGGTGGCGATGATCATGCGCTGGAACAGCGAGGTCAGGTTACCGGTGGACAGCTCGACGATGTCCTTGCCCTTCACGTCTTCGAGGGCTTCGATGGCCAGTTTGGTGATTACGTTTACGTCTTCCATAGGTCTTCCAGAGTCGGTGGTTGCCGCCGCGTCGGCACCCGTGGGCCCGGTCAGCGGTACAGTCCGTGACGGGCGATATAGGCGAGCACGGCGTCGGGGACCTGCCCGTCGGCCGGGCCGCCAGCCTGCAGGCGGGTGCGGATCGCGGTGGCGGAAACGTCCACCGGCGGCAAAGTCAAGGCGCGGATTGTACCCGAGGCGGCTTGATTTGGAAAATCAGACACTTGCCGTGCCTGCCAGTGCTGAGCCACCGCCGGCGGCAGCGCGTCGGCCGAAAAGCCCGGCCGCAGTGCGACCGCCAGGTTGGCGAGCTTGAATAGCTCTTCCCAGCGCTGCCAGCGATCGAGGGTGGCGAGCGAGTCGCCGCCGATCAACAGCCATAGCGGCACGGTACTGCCTAGCTCGGCACGCAGCTCTTCGAGCGTCTCGACCGTGTAGGCGGGCCTGTCTCGCCGTACCTCGCGGTCGTCGGCAACCAGGCGCGGTTCGCCGGCGATCGCCGCTTCGACCATCGCCAGCCGGTGCGCGGCGTCTGCGCCCGGCTGTTCGCTGCGGTGGTAGGGATTGCCCGCCGGGATCAGCCGGACTTCGGCGAGGTCCAGCTCGTCGCGCAGCGCGCGCGCCAGGCGCAGATGCGCCGTGTGGATGGGGTCGAAGGTGCCGCCGAACAGGCCGATGCCTCGACTCATGCTCAGGCGACGGGGGCCGCGGCCACAGCCACAGCCGCCTGGCGGCCGTCGACGATCAGCTCGAGCTGGCCGGTGGTGGGATGGATCACCAGACCGTGGATCGGGATGTCCTTCGGGATCAGCGGGTGGGAGCGGATCACGCTGACGGTGTGGCGCACGCTGTCCTCGACCTTGTCGAAGCCCTTCAGCCAGTGTTCCAGGTCGATGCCGGCGGCGCGCAGCGTCTCGATCGTCTCGTGGCGGACACCGCGGGCCTCGGCCGACGCGAGGATGCGCGCCGGGTCGATCGCGTTCATGCCGCAGTCGCGGTGCGCGACCACGCAGATTTCCTGGGCGCCGAGCTCGTAGACGGCCACCACCAGGCTGCGCATCACCGATCCCCACTGGTGGGTCACCAGCGCGCCGGCATTCTTGATCAGTTTGGCATCGCCGTTCTTCAGGCCCATCGCCTTGGGCAGCAGCTCGACCAGACGGGCGTCCATGCAGGCGAGCACCGCCAGGTTCTTGCCCGGGAATTTGTCAGTCTCGAATTGCTCGTACTCGCGGTTATCCACGAAGGTACGGTTGTGCTCGAGCATTTCGGTCAACACGCCCATCATTAACTTCTCCACAGTCATTTAGATGCAAAACTCTAGTCGGCGCGCATCGTATCACAGGCGCTAACGCTTACTTACCAGCGCGAGTGGTGATCCTCGGTGACGCCTGTCAATCGGTCGATCGTGTGGGCGGCGCCGCTGGCCGGGTCGGTCAGCCGGCCGCTGAAGGTGCCGATCGGCTGCACATAGCGACTGGCGGCGATCACCAGGTCGCGGTCCTCGCGCCGCGCGCCCTCCGGCTGGAACACGAGCTCGACCAGCCCGTCGTAGCTTGCGATACGCCATGGCGAGAGCGGGTCGGCCGCATCATAGTCGAAGCGGGCGTCACCGACCCGGATCACCCGGCCGTTCAACCAGATCGCGTTCTCCGCACTCCCCATATAGCCCGCCTGCAGGTTGAAGCCCAGCTCGCGATTGTGTGCGCTGGCCCAGCGCCAGCTGGTGTCGCGGGCCAAGAGGCCGTTGCTGGCATCGAGGCTCGCTACCGCGTCGTCGAGTGAGTAACGTCGGTCGGCGGTCTCGGCGAAGCCGGTCACCGCGAGGCCGCCGCTCTTGTGGGTGGAGTGCGCCAGCCAGTTGGCCGGGGCGATTGCCGCCATCACCGGCGGGGCATCGGACAGGTCGATGTGTGCAACGAGCTTCAGCTCACGGCAGTTGATCGTCAACTCCAGTCGCTCGGCGGCACGGCGGAACGCCAGCCGCTCACGGCCGGTACGGAAGGCCGCATCGCCGAACGGGCGGTCCTCGACGTGGGTCGACAGGCCAGGCAGGCCGTTGGCAGAAAAGCTCGCGACTACCCGGCCCTGTTCGCGGTCGAACAGGTAGGCGAAGGCAGTGCTGGTCCAGCCGAGATCGACGATAGCGACGCCGACGAAGAATGCCTCGTGTGCCAACGCGGCGTACTGCCAACGCTTGTGGTGCAGCTTGCGCGTCAGCCGTTTCAGCGGTGGGGTTTTCAGGTCGGACCAGGACAGCGTTTCGACCACGCCCTGGTACATGCCGAAGGCCGGCATACCACGCTTGTGGACGAGTTGGCGAGGCGCCGGCGGCAGCACCGAAGAATCCATTCGCGTCAGGCGCTGCGGGGAAGGAGCGACGCCTAAGTGGTTGAACATGCAGGCCAGTCTACATGAGATTCAGCGGGATTTTCAGATAACACACGCCGTTGGCGTCTGGAGGCGGCAGCTCGCCGGCACGGATATTCACCTGTAGAGCGGGCCACAGCAGCGCCGGAGTATGGAGCGTGGCATCGCGGGCGCGGCGCAGCGCGACGAAACCGGCCTCGTCGACACGCTCGTTCAGGTGAAGGTTGGCCGACCGCTGCTCGGCGACCGTCACGACCGGACAAGGGGCGCGCTCCGGCGGCGGGTAGTCGTGGCAGAGGAAGAGGCGGGTGTCGTCCGGCAGCGCCAGCAGCCGCTGCGCCGAGCGGTACAGGGTGGCGGCGTCGCCGCCGGGAAAGTCGCAGCGTGCGCTGCCGAGATCGGGCATGAACAGGGTGTCGCCGACGAACACCGCGTCGCCGACCCGGTAGCCGACGTCGGCCGTGGTATGGCCGGGCAGCGCGATGACCTCGACGTCGAGCGTGCCGATGCGAAAGCGCTCGCCATCCTCGAACAGCACGTCGAACGACTGCTCGGCCAGCGCCGCCTCCATGGCGAACACCCGGCCGAAATGGCGCTGCACCTCGGTGATCCGTGCGCCGATGCCGGTGCGCCCGCCCGCGTGACGCTTCAGGTAGGCGGCGGCCGACAGGTGGTCGGCGTGCGCGTGGGTCTCGAGGATCCAGGCTAGCGTCAAGCGCTGCTCGGCCAGCGTGGCGAGCAGCCGGTCGGCGCCGGTGGCGGCGGTGCGGCCGCTCGCGGCATCGTAGCCCAGCACCGGGTCGACGATGGCGGCGTGGCCGCCGGGGTGATCGTAGATCAGGTGGCTGTAGCTGCCGGTGGCCGGATCGTAGAAGGACAGGATCGCTGCGTTCGTCATGGCGTACCCCAGGGTGATCCATTGAAACATAGTATATAAAAAAATATAATGTTTAAGCATTTACTGTTTCTGTCCCGGATGTCTCTGACGTAGTCGGAGAGGGTGACGAAGGAAGGACACGATGGAACTGGAGTTGTTGCGTCGCCACGCCGACGAGGCGGCGGCGCTGTTGAAGAGCCTCGGCAATGCCGACCGGCTGTTGTTGCTGTGCCAGCTGGTCGAGGTGGAACGGACCGTGTCCGAGCTCGAGGAACTGACCGGCATCCGCCAGCCTTCGCTGTCTCAGCAGCTGGGGGTGCTGCGCAACGAGGGACTGGTGGCTACGCGTCGTGACGGCAAGTGGATCTATTACCGGATTGCGAGCGACGAGGCGCTGGCGCTGCTCGCGACCCTGCACGCCTTGTTCTGCGCGGCGCCTGCGGCGGAAGGGGCCTGAGATGGCGATCGCCTGGGACGCATTTACGCCGGTACAGGCGCTGTTCGAATGGCTCGAGCGGAGGCGTGCGTGAGTCGCTGGCTGCCGGCCTGGCTGGCCGGCTACCGACGCGACTGGCTGGGAGGGGACGTGTCGGCGGCGCTGGTGGTGACGCTGCTATTGATCCCGCAGGGCCTCGCGTACGCGCTGCTGGCCGGCCTGCCGGCGCAGACCGGCCTCTACGCCAGCGTGGTGCCACTGTTCATCTATGCGCTGGTCGGCAAGAGCCATGCGCAGTCGGTCGGGCCGATGGCGGTGACCTCGCTGTTGACCGCCGCGACGTTGGCGCGGCTGGCGTTGCTGTCCGGCGCGATGCTGGTGCTGCTCGGCGCGCTGCGTTTCGGCTTTCTCGCCGATTTTTTGTCCGCCCCGGTGCTGGCGGGGTTTGCCAGTGCGTCGGCGCTGTTGATCGTGCTGTCGCAGCTGGTGCCACTCGCCGGCGGGCATGGCGGCGGTTCGACGCTGACGACGCTGCTACCGGCGCTGTGGCGTGCGTTCGCATCGGCCCGGCCGGTCGCGCTGGCGTTCGGGCTCGCGACGCTGGCCTGGCTGTGGCTGGCGCGGCGCTACTTGGCGGGCGCTCTGATCCGCTGCGGCGTTGCGGCCAGCCTGGCCCGTCTGGCGGCGAAGGCCGCGCCGGTGTTCGCGGTGCTCGGCGCCATGCTGGCGGTGCCTGTGCTGCATCTGACGCATGATCTGCCGCTGGTCGGCGCGGTGCCGGCCGGCCTGCCGCAGCCGCACTGGCCGGCGCTGGCGGCGCGGCTGCCCGAGCTGGTGTTGCCGGCGTTCTTCATCGCGTTGGTCAACTATGTGCAGAGCCTGTCGGTGGTGCAGTGGCTGGCGGCGCAGCGCGGCGAGCCGGTGGATCCGGACCGCGAGCTGTTGGCGCTGGGGCTGTGTAACGTCGGCGCCGGGCTGTTCACCGGTCTGCCGGTCACCGGCGGGTTGTCGCGTTCGGTGATCAATGCCGAGGCCGGCGCGCAGACGCAACTGGCGTCGCTGATCACCGCGGGGCTGATGCTGGTGGTGATGGTGTGGGCCAGTGCCGCATTGGCCTGGCTGCCGTTGTCAGTGCTGGCGGCGACCATCGTGATTGCGGTCGGCAGCATGGTCGACTTCGCGGCGCTCAGGCGCGCGTGGCGGGTGGACCGTGCCGACGCGGCCGGCTTCATTGCGACCTTCGTTGCGGTGCTGCTGCTCGGCGTCGACACCGGCATCGTCGCCGGCGTGCTGTTGTCGCTCGGCAGCTGGCTCGCCCGCGCCGGCCGACCGCATATCGCCGAACTGGGCCGGCTGCCCGGCAGCGAGCATTTTCGCAATGTGCGGCGCTACAGCGTCGAGATGCGGCCCCAGGTGGTGGTAGTGCGCGTCGACGAGAGCCTGTTCTTCGCCAACGCGCGGCGGGTCGAGGAGGCGCTGTGGGCTCGCCTGGCCGAACGGCCGCACGCGCGCCGGCTGGTGCTGGTGATGAGCGCGGTGAACCGGGTCGACGCGACCGCGCTGGCGATGCTGGAGAGGCTCGATACGGCGCTGGCGGCGCATGGCGTCGAGCTGTCGCTCGCCGAGGTGAAGGGGCCGGTGCTGGCGGTGCTGGAGCGCGGCGGGTTGGCTGCGCGTTTTGCCGGACGGCTGCACCTGACCACGCTGAAGGCATGGCGTGCCGGCCACGTCGAGGCGGGCGACTACGTGATCTAGACGGGGGGCGTGCGGAATCTCTGCAACTTCGCGGCGGCGGCCTTATGATAGGACTCATGCGCCCATTCCTGCCTGCAGCCCTGATCGCCACCTTGCTGGCGATCGCCATCCCTCCCGTCCACGCTGACTTGCCGGACCTCGGCGACGTATCGGCGGCATCGATGTCCGGCGCCGACGAGGTGCAGATCGGCCGCGACGCGTTTCGCGCGATGCGCGAGTCCGAGCTGGTGATCGACGATGTCGAGGTAAGCGCCTATCTGAACCAGATCGGTCACAAGCTGTCGGCCGACGCGCAGATGCCGGGCATGCAGTTCACCTATTTCGCCGTTGACGACAATGGCATCAACGCGTTCGCGATGCCGGGCGGCTATATCGGCGTCAACCGGGGCCTGGTGCTGGCGACGCAGAGCGAGGCCGAGCTCGCGTCGGTACTCGGCCACGAGACCGCACACGTCACCCAGCACCATATGGCGCGGATGAAGGCGGCCAGCGCGCCGAACCAGCTGTTGGTGCTGGCGGCGATCGCCGCCGCCGCCCTGGCGGCCGGCACCGGCAACGGCAACGCCTCGTTCGGCGCGATCAACGCCGGCATTGGCCTGTCGCTATCCAACCAGTTGTCGTACAGCCGCGATTTCGAGCGCGAGGCCGACCGGGTTGGCATGCAATACCTCGCCGACGCCGGCTTCGATGCGCGCGCGATGCCGGCATTCTTCGAACGGCTGCAGAGCGCCAACCGCTACAACGACAACAACGCGCTGGCCTTCCTGCGCACCCACCCGGTGACCATCGAGCGGATCAGCGAGGGCCAGGACCGCGCCGCCAATTACCCGGTGAAGATGCGCGCCGACAGCACCGACTACGTGCTGGTGCGCGAGAAGCTGCGTACCGAGCAGTTGCCGCCCGACGAGGCGATCCGCCACTACCAGATCTCGCTCGCCAACCGACAGTTCCTCAACGAGGGCGCACAGTACTACGGGCTCGCCCGCGCCAAGCTCGCCGCGCACGACGTAACCGGCGCGCGCGCTGCGATTCGCCAGGCGCAGAAGCTGCTGCCGGACAATGCCATGCTGGTGTCGCTCGACGCCGAGATCGCTCGTACCGCCGGCGATACCGCCGGCGCGCTGGCACGCTACCGGCAGGGCCTCGCCAATTACCCGAGCGCCCGCACGCTGATCTATGGCGAACTCGACACGCTGATCGCTGCCGGGCAGCGCAGCGTGGCGCTGACGCGGGTGAAGGAGCAGCAGCAGCGTTGGCCGAACGACCCCGAGCTGTACCGGCGCGAAGCCCGCCTGTACGCCGACCGTGACCCCTTGCGTTACCACGCCGCGCTCGGCAACGCGTTCTATTTCGAAGACCGTGATACCGCCGCGCTCGAACAATATCAGCTCGCCGCAGCGGCGCCCGGCGACGATTTCTACCTGCGTTCCTCGCTCGAGGCGCGCCAGCGCGAGCTTGCCGCGCGCATCAAGGCCGACGGCAAGAAGGCACGCTGACCCTCCCCGATCCGCCCGTCCGGCGGACTATTTCAAAGCGAACGTTTAAGCGCGAAAGTGAAAGCTTGCGTTGAACGCGCCGGCGCGTTATTTTGCAGCCTGTAAGGCCCGTCCGGCGGACTTTTTCTCGAGATGGAAATATTTTCCGATTTTTCGAGATTTCTGCCGGGCTCTCGCAAAAATACAACATATTGCGGCGCAGCATCGATGTGAAAACACCGTTTTTCGAGTGTTTGCCCTAGCGGGCTATTCCATAGTGAAACTTTGTCGTTTTACACTCGACGCGCTGTGCGTAGTTTTTCAAAAACGAAAATAATTTTTGCGAAATTGTTCGCTTATAAACCCGGCGATGCTGCTGCCCAGCGATACGAGTGGCAATAACAATGATGGAACCGGTCGATCACCGGTCTTCGTCGCCTCCAAAGTTAAGGATGAGAGATGGCTGCAACCTTTCCTAGCGATATCGATCCGTTAGAAACCCGCGACTGGCTGGATTCCCTGGCCGCCGTTCTGGAATCCGATGGCCCGGAACGCGCCCACTACCTGCTCGAACAACTGGTCGACCGCGCCCGCAAAGGCGGCGCCGACGTCGATCTGGGTTCCACCACCGAATACATCAACACCGTGTCGGCCGACCGTCAGGCGCCGCTGGCCGGTGACCCGAAAGTCGAAGAGCGCCTGAAGAACCTGGTGCGCTGGAACGCGCTGGCCACCGTGGTACGCGCCAACAAGGGCAACGACAAGGGCCTGGGCGGTCACATCGCCTCGTTCCAGTCGGCCTCGACGCTGTACGAAATCGGCTTCAACCACTTCTGGCACGCACCGACCGCCGAGCACGGCGGTGACCTGGTGTACGTGCAGGGCCACTCCGCTCCTGGCATCTACGCCCGCGCCTTCCTGGAAGGCCGCCTCTCCGAAGACCAGATGGTCAACTTCCGTCAGGAAGTGGACGGTCACGGCCTGTCGTCCTACCCGCACCCGTGGCTGATGAAGGACTTCTGGCAGTTCCCGACCGTGTCGATGGGTCTGGGCCCGCTGATGGCGATCTACCAGGCGCGCTTCATGAAGTACCTGGAAGACCGCGGCCTGGCGAAGACCAAGGGCCGCAAGGTATGGGTATTCTGCGGTGACGGCGAAATGGACGAGCCGGAATCGCTGGGCGCGATCGGTGTCGCCGCCCGTGAAGGCCTCGATAACCTGGTGTTCGTGATCAACTGCAACCTGCAGCGTCTGGACGGCCCGGTACGCGGCAACGGCAAGATCATTCAGGAACTGGAAGGCGAGTTCAAAGGCGCCGGCTGGAACGTCGTGAAGGTGGTGTGGGGCGCCAAGTGGGACGCGCTGCTCGCCAAGGACAAGACCGGTCTCCTGAAGAAGCGCATGATGGAATGCGTGGACGGCGACTATCAGACCTTCAAGTCCAAAGACGGCGCCTACGTGCGCAAGGAATTCTTCGGCAAGTACCCGGAACTGCTCGAACTCGTGGCCGACATGACCGACGACGAGATCTGGGCGCTGAACCGTGGCGGCCAGGACGCGAGCAAGGTGTACGCGGCCTATCACGCAGCCAGCTTCAACAACGGCGGCAAGCCGACCGTGATTCTCGCCAAGACCGTGAAGGGTGAAGGCATGGGCGCGTCGGGCGAGGCACAGAACACCTCGCACCAGCAGAAGAAGATGGACGTGCAGGACATCAAGCACTTCCGTGACCGCTTCAAGATCCCGCTGACCGACGAGCAACTGGAGTCGGTGCCGTTCTACAAGCCGGCCGACGACAGCCCGGAAATGCAGTATCTGCACGCCCGCCGCAAGGCGCTGGGCGGCTACCTGCCGCAGCGTACCCCGGTGACCACCCCGCTGGCGATCCCGGAACTGTCCGCCTTCGACGCATTGCTGAAGGACTCGGGCGATCGCGAGTTCTCCACCACCATGGCCTTCGTGCGCATGCTCGGCACCCTGGTGAAGGACAAGCAGATCGGCAAGCAGATCGTGCCGATCGTGCCGGACGAGTCGCGTACCTTCGGTATGGAAGGCATGTTCCGCCAGCTCGGCATCTGGTCGCACGTCGGTCAGAACTACGTGCCGCAGGACCACGACCAGCTGATGTTCTACAAGGAGTCGGTCGACGGCCAGATCCTGCAGGAAGGCATCAACGAGCCGGGCGCGATGAGCTCCTGGATCGCCGCGGCGACCTCGTATGCCAACCACGGCATCGCGATGATCCCGTTCTACATCTACTACTCGATGTTCGGCTTCCAGCGTATCGGCGACCTCGCCTGGGCTGCCGGTGACCTGCGCGCCCGCGGCTTCCTGCTCGGCGGTACCGCCGGCCGCACCACGCTGAACGGCGAGGGTCTGCAGCACGAAGACGGCCACAGCCACATCCAGGCCGGCCTGATCCCGAACTGCATCTCCTACGACCCGACCTTCGCCTACGAAGTGGCGGTGATCGTGCAGGACGGCCTGAAGCGCATGTACGGCGAGCAGCAGGAAGACGTGTTCTACTACCTGACGGTGATGAACGAGAACTACGCCCACCCGGCCATCCCGGCTGGCGCGGAAGACGGCATCCTGAAGGGTCTGTACAAGCTCAAGTCGGTGGGGGACGGCAAGCTGCGCGTCAACCTGATGGGCTCGGGCACGATCTTCAACGAAGTGATCGCCGCGGCCGACCTGCTGGCCAACGACTTCGGCATCGCGTCCGACATCTACAGTGCGACCTCGTTCAACCTGCTGCGTCGCGATGGGATGGAAGCCACCCGTTGGAACCTGCTGCACCCGACCGAAGCGGCCAAGAAGCCGTACGTCACCGAGGTGCTGGAAGGTTCGACCGGCCCGACCATCGCCGCGACCGACTACATCCGCAACTACGCCGATCAGGTGCGCGAATACGTGCCAGGCCGCTACGTGGTACTGGGCACCGACGGCTTCGGCCGCTCGGACTCGCGTGAGAAGCTGCGCGAGTTCTTCGAGGTGAACCGTTACTACGTCGCCGTGGCTGCGCTGAAGGCGCTGGCCGACGACGGCAAGATCGAAGCGGCCAAGGTGGCCGAGGCGATCGCCAAGTACGGCCTGAACGCCGACAAGCAGCCGTCCTGGAAGGTCTAAGTAGCAGGTGAGCGCGGGGCACAGATTGCCCCGCGCGGTCGTGACACGATGCATGTGGCGGCGCCCCCGACCGGGGTGCGCCGCCCGATAAAGAGAACGCAGACATGAGCAATCTCATCGAATTGAAAGTGCCCGATATCGGCGGGCACGCGAACGTGGACGTGATCGAGGTCTTCGTCAAGGCCGGCGAAGCGATCTCGCTGGAAGACTCGCTGATCACGCTGGAAACCGACAAGGCCACCATGGAAGTGCCGGCCGAAGTCGCCGGCATGGTCAAGGAACTGCTGGTCAAGGTCGGCGACAAGGTGTCCGAAGGCACCGTGATCGCGCTGGTGGAAGCCGCCGGCGCCGCCGCTGCTGCCCCGGCCGTTGAAGCGCCGAAGGCCGAAGCCGTACCGGCCGCCGCGCCGGCCCCGGTGGCTGCTGCTGCCCCGGCCGCGACCGGCCGCATCGACATCGTGGTGCCGGACATCGGCGGCCACAGCGGTGTGGACGTGATCGAGGTGTCGGTGAAGGTCGGCGACGAGATCAAGGTCGACGACTCGCTGATCACGCTGGAAACCGACAAGGCCACCATGGAAGTGCCGGCGACCGCCGCCGGTCGCGTGGTCGAAGTGAAGACCAAGGTGGGCGACAAGATCAGCCAGGGCGACCTGATCGTCGTGGTCGAAGGCGTTGCCGCAGCGGGTGCCGCTGCGCCGGCTCCGGCTGCCGCACCTGTTGCCGCCCCGGCTGCTGCCGAAGCGCCGAAGGCTGCCGCTCCGGCCGCTCCGGCCCCGGTCGCCGCCAGCGTCGCGGCGCCGGCCGGTGGCGTGGTGCTCGGCCAGTTCGACGAGGCCGGCTTCGCCAAGGCGCATGCCGGCCCGTCGGTGCGCCACCTGGCGCGCGAACTGGGCGTGGACATCTCCAAGATCAAGGGTACCGGCCGCAAGGGCCGCATCACCGAGGCCGACCTGAAGGCCTTCGTGAAGGGCGTGTTCTCCGGCGCGACCCCGGTGGCCGGCCCGTCGGTGGCCGCTGCCGGTGGTGGCACGGGCCTGGACCTGTTGCCGTGGCCGAAGGTCGACTTCGCCAAGTTCGGCCCGGTCGAGACCAAGCCGCTCTCCCGCATCCAGAAGCTGTCTGGTGCCAACCTGCACCGCAACTGGGTGGTGATCCCGCACGTTACGTTCAACGACGAGTGCGACATCACCGAGCTGGAAGCGTTCCGCAAGGACATCGGCAAGGAATGGGAAAAGTCGGGCCTGAAGATTTCGCCGCTGGCGTTCATCATCAAGGCCGCCGCCGAGGCGCTGAAGGCGTTCCCGACCTTCAACTCCTCGCTGGACGGTGACAACCTGGTGCTCAAGCAGTACTACCACATCGGCTTCGCCGCCGACACGCCGAACGGCCTGGTGGTACCGGTGATCAAGGACGTGGACCAGAAGGGCCTGAAGCAGATCGCCCAGGAACTGACCACGCTGTCCGGCCTGGCTCGCGAAGGCAAGCTCAAGCCGACCGACATGCAGGGCGCGACCTTCACCATCTCCAGCCTGGGTGGCATCGGTGGCTCCAGCTTCACCCCGATCATCAATGCGCCGGAAGTGGCGATCCTCGGCGTGTGCAAGTCGCAGATCAAGCCGGTATGGAACGGCAAGGAATTCGCGCCGCGCCTGATGTGCCCGCTGTCGCTGTCCTTCGACCACCGCGTGATCGACGGTGCCGCCGCTGCCAAGTTCACCGTGTATCTGGGCAAGCTGCTGACCGACATCCGCCGACTGGTGCTGTAAGTCCGACGTTGGCCGAAACGGCCTGACCGACGACCGGGGAGTGCGCGATGCGCTCCCCGCACCTTATCCCGCGCAAGGAAGATTATGAGCAACACCATCGAACTCAAGGTTCCGGACATCGGCGGCCACAGCGGCGTCGACGTGATCGAAGTCTTCGTCAAGGTCGGCGACACCGTGGCCGTGGAAGAATCGCTGATCACGCTGGAAACCGACAAAGCCACCATGGAAGTGCCGGCCAGTGCCGCCGGCAAGATCGTCGAACTGAAGGTTGCCGTCGGCGCGAAAGTGTCCGAAGGCGACGTGATCGCCATCGTCGAAGCGGCAGGTGCTGCCGCCGAGGTGCCCAAGGCCGCCGCTCCGGCCCCGGCTGCAGCGCCGGCCGCTCCGGCTGAAGCGCCGAAGGCTGCCAGCCATGCCGGCGGCGCCGACATCGAATGCGACGTGCTGGTGCTGGGCGCAGGCCCTGGCGGCTACTCCGCCGCGTTCCGTTCGGCCGACCTGGGCCTGAAGACCGTGATCGTCGAGCGCTACGCCACCCTGGGCGGCGTGTGCCTGAACGTGGGCTGCATTCCGTCGAAGGCGCTGCTGCACAACGCGGCGGTGATCGATGAGGTCGCGCATCTCGAAGCCAACGGCATCAAGTTCGGCAAGCCGGAAATCGATATCGACCAGCTTCGCGGTTACAAGGAAAAAGTGATCGGCAAGCTGACCGGCGGCCTCGCCGGCATGGCGAAGGCCCGCAAGGTGGAAACCGTGCGCGGCGTCGGCACCTTCCTTGACCCGAACCACCTGGAAGTGCAGCTGACCTCCGGCGATGGCAAGGACCTGACCGGCGAGAAGAAGGTTGTGCGCTTCGGCCAGGCGATCATCGCTGCGGGCTCGCGCGTGGTGAAGCTGCCGTTCATCCCGGAAGATCCGCGCATCGTCGACTCGACCGGCGCGCTGGAGCTGAAGTTCGTGCCGAAGAAGATGCTGGTGATTGGCGGCGGCATCATTGGCCTTGAAATGGGCACGGTGTACTCGACGCTGGGCGCGCGTCTGGACGTGGTCGAGATGATGGACGGCCTGATGCAGGGCCCGGACCGCGACCTCGTCAAGGTGTGGCAGAAGATGAACGAGCACCGCTTCGACAACATCATGCTCAACACCAAGACCACCGCGGTCGAGGCGAAGGAAGACGGCATCTACGTCACCTTCGAGGGCGAGAAGGCGCCGAGGGAACCGCAACGCTACGACCTGGTGCTGGTGGCTGCCGGCCGCGCGCCGAACGGCAAGCTGATCGGCGCCGAGAACGCCGGCGTGGTGGTGACCGACCGCGGCTTCATCCCGGTCGACAAGCAAATGCGCACCAACGTGCCGCACATCTTCGCGATCGGTGACCTGGTCGGCCAGCCGATGCTGGCGCACAAGGCGGTGCATGAGGCCCACGTGGCGGCCGAGAACGCTGCTGATCACAAGGCCTACTTCGACGCGCGCGTGATCCCGGGCGTGGCCTACACCGATCCGGAAGTGGCTTGGGTCGGCATGACCGAAGAGCAGGCCAAGAAGGACGGCGTCAAGATCGAAAAGTCGGTGTTCCCGTGGGCCGCTTCCGGCCGCGCGATCGCCAACGGTCGCGACGAGGGCTTCACCAAGCTGATCTTCGACGCCGAGACCCACCAGATCATCGGTGGCGGCATCGTCGGCACCCACGCCGGCGACATGATCGGCGAGATCTGCCTGGCGATCGAGATGGGCTGCGATGCACACGACATCGGCAAGACCATCCACCCGCACCCGACGCTGGGCGAATCGATCGGTATGGCTGCCGAAGTGTTCAACGGTTCGTGCACCGACCTGCCGCCGCAGCGCAAGAAATAAGCTTTGCCATTGGGAGGGCGTGACCGTCCTCCTTCTCACCTTGACCGGCGACCCCTTGGGGTCGCCGTCTTTTTTTGCTCGGCGAAGACGCTGCGCGGATAATCGGCGGTTAATCCAACGTCATGGCGACGTTGACCGAACCGGAGCCCCCCATGAACTTCACCCATCCTATCGCGGTGTTCGATGCTGGCATCGGCAGCTACCAGATCGCTCGCAAGATCGCCAAGCGCTATCCCACCCAGGACATCGTCTACTTCGCCGACCGGGCGAGCTTCCCCTACGGCGGCAAGGGCCGCGCCGAGCTGCTGGCTACCTTGCAGGGCACGCTGGCGCGGCTGGCCGACTACCGTCCCGCTGCAGTCGTGGTGGCGTCGAACGCGCCGTCGGTGATGGTGCTGGACGACCTGCGTGCGACGAGCGCCGTTCCGCTGATCGGCGTGTTCCCGCCGGTGCGCCAGGCGCTGGCTGCCTCGCGTACCGGCCATGTCGCAGTGCTCGGCGTCGACTCGCTGGTGGAGAGCGCCGAGATCCGCGCCTATGTGGCGGGCGAGGCCAGCGGCGGCCGGGTCGAGCTGGTGGCGGCGTCGGACCTGGTCGCGTTGGTCGAGAGCGGCGCCTTTGTCAGCGACCCGGACGGCACGCTTGCCGCAGTGCGGGCCAAGTTGGCGGAACTGCCGGCCGATATCGATGTCATTACGCTGTCGTCGACCCACCTGCCGTGGCTGGCGAACTATTTCGCTGCTGCGGCGCCGGCGCTGACCTGCCTCGACCCGGCCGACACGGTGGTCGAAGCGCTGGCGCCGCACGTGCGCCCGGGCAGCGGCGCCTTCGTCACGCTGGTGTCGTCGCGGCCCGGCTACGATTTGGCCGGTTTCCGGGAGATGACGGCGCGGCTGGGCATCGAGCTCGCGATTACCCCGGTGTAAGCGGGATGGGGGGCATCGCCGGTCAAAACGGGTGGATCGGCCGCAATGTTCCGAAAATTGGACGCATTCGCCGCTTATCGCTCGCCAGCGTCCGGTCGATTCTTTACCATTCAAGCAGATAGACAAGACCGAACCCGGATGCTGCCACGCCGTTTTCTCCCGTTTGCCGTGCTGGCGCTCGCCTGCTACGGTGCGCCCGCGCTGGCCGCCTACACGGTGCGCGTCGACGCGCCCGACAGCGATCTGGTGAAGCTGTTGACCGAGCACCTCGACCTTGCGAACGAGCGTGACAACCCCGACCTCGACGCCGAGCAGCTCGCTGCGCTGGTCGACGAGGCGCCGGCACAGGCGCGGTCTCTGCTCGAGACCGAGGGCTACTTCGACGCCAAGGTGAAGGTCGCCAAGGTGGACGGCGGCTACCTAGTCTCGGTCGAACCGGGGCTCCCGGTCATCATCACCGACGTGACGCTGCGCATCGACGGCGCCATCCATCAGGAACCGGATTTCCAGACCCGTTACGCCAAGCTGATCGAGGTATGGGCGCTGCCGATCGGCGCACGCTTTCGCCAGGACGACTGGGCCAGCAGCAAGAAACTGGCGCTGCGCAGCCTGACCGTCGACCGCTTTCCACTCGCTCAGGTCGCGGAGAGCCGCGCCGAGATCGACCCGGTGTCGCACCGCGCCACGCTGAGCGCCCGTTTCGACAGCGGCCAGCGCGTCACCTTCGGCCCGCTCACCATCAAGGGCGTGCAGCGCTACCCGAAGTCGGTGGCGACCGGCATGGCCGACTTCAACCAGGGCTCGCCGTATCAGCTGTCCAAGGTGCTCGACTACCAGGGGGCGCTCGAGCAGGACGCCCACTACAAGAGCGCGATCGTCACCACCGATTTCAGCAAGCTGCAGAACGGCCAGGTGCCGGTCGACGTCGAGGTGGTCGAACAGCCGCGCCAGAAGCTCGAGCTCGGCCTGACCTACGACAGCGTGGAAGGGCCCGGCGTGCGGGTCGGCTACGAGCAGTACAACCTCTTCAACCGCGGCTGGATTGGCTCGGCGCTTGCCGACGTCAAGCGCGACCAGAAGACCTATTCGGCCGGGATCGGCTTCCCGCGCACCGCGGACGGCTATTCGCACTCGGTCAACATCAAGTACGACGAGAGCGAAATCCAGGGGTTGCGCACCGAGTCGCTCAGCGGCGGCGCCTGGCGCATCCGCCAGCGCGGCAACATCGAGTCGCGCATCGGCCTGGAGTACCTGAGCGAGCGCTCCTCCATCGTCGACGACGGCTCACTCGGCCGTTCCAACGCGTTGTTCGTCTCCTACGGTTGGACCCAGCGCGCGGTCGACGACGAGCGGCACCCGCGTTCCGGCTACCTGGTCGACACCAAGATATCCACCACGCTCGGCGGCATAGGCTCCAATACCCAGTTCGTGCGCGGCTACGCCCACGCGGTCGGCTACTACACGCCGTGGGCCAGCAAGTACGGCACGCTGATCGGCCGCGTCGAGGCCGGTCAGGTATGGGCCAAGGACACCGACAGCGTGCCGGAGGCGCTGCTGTTCCGTACCGGCGGTCCGAATAGCGTGCGCGGCTACGAATACCAGAGTTTGGGCGTGGCCGGGCCGAACGGCTCGGTGCTGGGCGGCCGGGTGCTGGCGGTCGGCAGCATCGAGTACCAGATTCCAGTGGCGACGAGCTGGGCGGTGGCACTGTTCCGCGATGCCGGCGATGCCGCCAGCAGCTGGCAGAGTTATTCGGTCGCGAATTCCTACGGCATTGGCGCGCGCTGGTTCAGCCCGGTGGCACCGCTGTCTTTCGACATCGCCCAGGCCGAGCGCGACAAGCGCTGGCGCTGGAACCTGAGCCTGGGCCTGGCCTTCTGACGAGCGCGGCATGACCGATATCCACGATCCACAGGACGCCGGCCCGAACCCGGCTCTACCACCCGAGACCCCACCGCCTCAACGGCCGTCACGCCGCTTCTTGGGCTACTGGCTTGCCGCCGCCGGCCTGCTCACGGTGCTGACCTTGGCCGGCTTGCTGGGCTGGTGTGCCGGCAGCGACCGCGGCTTCGCCTGGTTGCTCGATAACGCGGGGCGGTTCAGCCAGGGGGCGTTCAGCGTCAAACAGAGCCGCGGCAATCTGTGGGACGGCTTCATGCTGAGCGGCGTGCGCGTCGTCACCACCGGCAGCGACGTCGACCTCGACCGCGTGCGCTTCGACTGGGCGCCGCGCGAGCTCCTCGAGGGCACGCTGCACGTGCGCGCGCTGGAGCTTGGCCATCTGCGCCTCATCAGCAAACCGACCGCCCCAACCCCGCCGCCGACGCTGCCCGCATCGCTGGCACTGCCGCTGTCGGTGCGGGTCGACAAGCTGTCGCTCGACAGCCTGACGCTGCTGCCGGGCGAGCCGGTGCTGTACGGCGTGGATGCGAGCTACCGTTACGACGCCGGCCGGCACCGGCTGACGCTGGTCCGCCTCACCACGCCGTGGGGCGGCGCCGACGGCCAGCTGAGCCTCACCGACAGCCGCCCGTTCAGGCTCGGCGGCCAGATCGGCGCTGCCGGCCGGCTCGACGAGGTCGATGTGAGTGCCAAGAGCCGGCTGTCGGGCGACCTGACCGATACGCATCTCTCTGCCGAGGTCCGCGGCGAGGGCGTGGTCGTCGAGCTCGACGGCCGGATCGATCCCTTCGCGCCGGAACTCCTGAAGAAGCTCAAGCGCGTCAACTTGCGCGCCGGTGGCATCAACCCGCGCGCGCTCAATCCGGCCTGGCCGAAGGCGCGCTTGAACCTGGCGGTGATCGTCGAACCGAGCCGCGCCAACGTGCTGAAGGGGGGGGTGTCGCTGATCAACCAGAAGCCTGGCAGCCTGCCGGCCGGCTTCCTGCCGCTGCGGCTGATGACCGGCGCACTGCATCTTGCCGACGGCAGGCTGACGCTCGATACGCTCAATGCCGACGTCGCCGGCGGCTCGGTGCAGCTCACCGGCAGCGCTTCGCAGCAACAGCTGGCGCTGCGGGCGACGCTCGCCAAGCTCGACATGACCCAGTTCCACGCCGCGCTGCCGAAGCCGCCCTTGTCCGGTGTGCTGAGCGTCGGCGGTTCGGGGCGGGCGCCGCAGCTGGCGGTGGATCTGGCCAGCGGGGCGCTGACGGCCAAGGGGCAGCTGGCGCTGGCCCGCGACGGGACCGGCCAGTCGAGGCTCGACATCGCCCGCCTGCAGCTGGCCGCCAAGAACGGCGGCGAGCTGCAGCTCGCGGGCAGGTTAGGTCTCGGTGCCAAGCTGCCGATCGACGCGCACGCCGCACTGCGTTCGGCCAACCCGTCCCGTTTCATGGCCGGCTGGCCGGACGGAAAGCTCAGCGCCACGCTGACGGCGAAGGGCGAGCTGGGCGCCGGGCCCAAGCTCGCTGCCGAACTGAAGCTCGCGCCGAGCACCCTGTCGGGCGCACCGCTGAGCGGCCAGGCCAAGCTGAACCTCGACGGCCGGCGGCTCAGCCAGCTCTCGGCCTCGCTGAGACTGGCCGACAATAAGCTCGACGCCAATGGCGCCTGGGGCAAGCCGGGCGACAGGCTGAGGCTCGCGATCGATGCACCGAACCTCGGCCTGATCGGACCGGGCTTTGCCGGGCGCATCGCCGGCCGCGCCGAGCTGTCCGGCTCGACCCGTCAGCCGGTGGTCAGCGCGGATCTTGCCGCGCAGCGGCTGCGTCTGCCTGGTGGCATCGCCGCCGAGCGGGTACAGCTCACCGGCAATTTGCGCGATGCTGCCGATAGCCCGTTCAAGGTGGCGCTCGACGTGGCAGCGTTGCGGGCCGGCGGCTTGGCGGTGCCGACGCTGCGTTTCTTGGCCGACGGCACCCGTTCGCGCCACACGCTGACGCTGGATGGCCGTGCCGAGTTCGACAAGCATGCTTACGGCGTGGGTCTGTCCGCCGCCGGCGGGCTGGATGCCAAGATGCTGAACTGGCGCGGCACGCTGAGCCGGCTGGAGTTGAACGGCCAGCCCGGCTTGCGCCTGCTCGCGCCGGTGACGCTTGCCGCGTCGGCCGAACGGGTGACGTTCGGCGGCGCGCGGCTGAGCCTGCTCGGCGGCAACCTGACGCTCAACTCGCTCGACTGGCACCACGGCGGTACGCTCGCCACCAGCGGCCGCGCCGACAATATCGCGCTGGCGGCGCTGGCGGCGCTGTCGTCGTTCGTCACGCTGCCGGTGCAACAGGACCTGGTGCTCGGTGCCGACTGGGATGTGGTGCTCGGCAAGAACCCGCGCGGCCAGATCACTGTGACGCGCCAGCGCGGCGACGTGCTGCTGCCCTCCGACAGTCGCAAGCTCGCCGCCGGGCTGTCGACGCTGAAGGCGAGCGTCACCCTCGGAGGCGGCAGCACCCAGTTCGCGCTCGACGTGGTCAGCAAGTACGCGATGCTGTCGGGGCAGGGGGCACTCGCCAGCGGTGCTGCGCTGCCGACGCCGCGCACGCCGCTGTCTGGCACGCTGCGCGCCGAGGTGCCGTCGCTGGCTGCGTTCGGCACGCTGATGCCGCCGTCGATCAGCGTCGCCGGCAAGCTGTCGGCCAACGTTGCGCTCGACGGCGCACTGGCGCAGCCCCAGCTGCGCGGTCGGCTCACCGGCGAGCAGCTGGCGTTCTTCGACCGCGCCACCGGCATTCGCCTGTCCGACGGCCAGCTGGCCGCTCAACTCGATGGCCAGCGCGTGGTGCTGGAGCGGCTGCGCTTTGCCGGCGGCAAGGGGGAGGTGGTGGCGTCCGGCGTGATGGACGCGCGCGATACCGGGCCGAACGCCCAGGCGAAGGTGGTATTCAACAAGTTCGGCGTGTTCGACAAGCCGGGACGCGTGCTGGTGGTCTCCGGCACCAGCGAACTGGGGCTGTCGCAGACCAAGGGGGTGGTGCTGACCGGCAAGCTGCGCGTCGACCGCGGCCGCATCGATCTGCCCAAGGCGGGCGCACCCACTCTGTCCGACGATGTGGTGGTGGTCGGCCGTAAGCCGCCCGAGCCCTCGTCGCTCGGCAAGCTGCCGATCACGGTGAACCTGGAACTCGACCTCGGCGACCGCTTCCGCTTCGTCGGCCAGGGCCTGGACGTGACGCTATCGGGCCTGATCCGCGTCGACGCCAAGCCCGGCTACCCGCCGACCGCCAATGGCCAGGTGCACGTCGAGAAGGGGCGCTACAAGGCGTACGGCCAGGATCTCGACATCGAGTCCGGGGTGATCTCGTTCGCCGGGCCGATCGACAACCCGGGGCTGAAGGTGCGTGCGGTGCGCCGGCTGTCGCCGGTGAATGCCGGCGTCGAGGTGACCGGTTCGGTGTCGAACCCGCATATCAACCTGGTCGCTGACGAAGCGATGAGCGAGAGGGACAAGCTGTCCTGGCTGGTGCTGGGCCGTGCCTCGAGCGGCGACGCCAAGGACAATGCGGCGCTCGGCGCGGCGGCCGGCGCCTTGCTCGCCGGTGCGGTGAACGAACACATCGGGCTGTTCGACGATCTAGGCATGACCAGCCGCAAGGCGCGCACCGCCGCCGACGGCAGCATCAGCCCGGCCGAGCAGGTGGTGACGGTCGGCAAGCAGCTGACCCGCGAGCTGTATCTGGGCTACGAATACGGCATCACCAGCGCCGACCAGACAGTCAAGATGGTCTACCAGCTGACCAAGGGGTGGTCGATGGTGCTGCGCGCCGGCCAGCAGTCGTCGTCGGCCGAATCGCGCTATACGCTGCGCTTTGACTGACACCGGTCGTGCGGCCGGGCACGGTGCGCGCAAATGCGCTACAATTCGCGCCGGAAGTCAGACAGACAGTCGCCGCGCCCTTCGGGGCGGGGAGGAAAGTCCGGGCTCCGTAGAGCAGGATGCCGGCTAACGGCCGGGCGCCGTGAGGCGACGGAAAGTGGAACAGAGAGCTGAACCGCCGATGGCTGGACTGGTCGCCCGCAAGGGCGACAAAGTCTTCATCCAGACAGGGTGACCTGTTTGGAGTATCCAGACAGGGAAACCTGGCTGGACGGCACAGGCAAGGGTGAAAAGGTGCCCGGACAAGGCGTAAGCCGCGACCGGGGAGCGGGGAAACCCGCTGCGGTAAGAGCGCACCGCGGACGTGGCAACACGGACGGCAGGCTAAACCCCATCCGGAGCAAGACCAAATAGGGGGGCGCTAACGTGGCTCGCGTTGTCCCCGGGTAGGTTGCTTGAGCCTGTCGGTAACGGCAGGCCTAGAGGAATGACTGTCCAACGACAGAACCCGGCTTATCGGCTGACTTCCCCCGATCGCGAACCCTTCTGCATGTTGCAGAAGGGTTTTTTCATCGCCGATCACAAGGGCTGGTGTCGGCGGGCAGAGTTACCCCTAGAGGGTGTGGGGTGATTTCGATTGGCTATGGACGGCGCTTAAAAAATAAGCAAAAAGGTTTTTACCGGCCGGGCGAAACCCGCTACAATTGCCCCCCTTCCCGACCCGAGACACCCTTGAAACCCATGCGCATCGGCCCGTACACGCTGCCCAATCGCCTGATCGTCGCGCCGATGGCCGGCGTCACCGACCGGCCGTTCCGGATGCTGTGCAAGCGCTTCGGGGCGGGGCTGGCGGTGTCGGAGATGATCACCTCGAACAAAGCGCTGTGGACCACGCCGAAGACGCTGCGCCGCGCCAACCACGAGGGCGAGGTCGCGCCGATCTCGGTGCAGATCGCCGGCGCCGATCCGGTGCAGATGGCCGAGGCGGCGCGCCTCAATGTGGAGCACGGCGCGCAGATCATCGACATCAACATGGGCTGCCCGGCCAAGAAGGTGTGCAATGTCGCGGCCGGCTCGGCGCTGCTGCAGCACGAGGACCTGGTCGCGCGCATCCTCGAGGCAGTGGTGAAGGCGGTCGACGTGCCGGTGACGCTGAAGACCCGCACCGGCTGGCGCCGCGAGCACAAGAACGCGCTCAAGATCGCGAAGCTGGCCGAAGACGCCGGCATCGCCGCGCTGGCCTTGCACGGCCGCACCCGCGAGGACATGTACAAGGGCGACGCCGAGTACGACACGATCCGCGCGGTGAAGCAGGCGATCTCGATCCCGCTGATCGCCAACGGCGACATCGACAGCCCGGCAAAGGCACGCTTCGTGCTTGAAACCACCGGTGCTGACGCGATCATGATCGGCCGCGCCGCGCAGGGGCGGCCCTGGCTGTTCCGCGAGATCCAGCATTACCTGGAGACCGGCGAGACGCTGCCTCCGCCGCGCGTGGCCGAGATCAGCAGCGTGCTGCTCGAGCACCTCGACGAGCTGTACGGTTTCTACGGCGAGTACTCGGGCTGCCGGGTCGCCCGCAAGCATATCGCCTGGTACACCAAGGGCCTGGCCGGTTCCAACGAGTTCCGCCAGACCATGTACCGGCTTGAATCGACCGCCGAGCAGCGCCTCGCGGTCAGCGATTACTTCGACCAGCTGTCGGCGCAGTCCGAGCGGCTGGAATACGTTGCCGACGTCGCCCACGACGACGCGGCGGTTTGATCAACCCCCGGTGAACAACACAACAATAGCCATGCAGACCAGCGATCACATCGGACAGACCATTCGCCATGCGATGGAACAGTATTTCCGCGACCTCGACGGCGAAACGCCGGCGGCCATCTACGATATGGTATTGGCACGGGTCGAGAAACCGCTGATCGAGGTGGTGCTGGCGCACACCCAGGGCAATCAGACGCGTGCGGCCGAGCTGCTCGGGCTCAACCGCAACACCCTGCGCAAGAAGATGAAGAGTTACGATTTGATTTGATATCAAGATGAACGAAGGCCGCCCTGCAAGCGGCCTTCGCCCTATCTGGCTATTGAGTTTCTTTACATTAAACCATGGCGGTACTGCAATCATGACCAAGATCCAACGAGCGCTGCTGAGCGTTTCCGACAAAACCGGCATTGTTGAATTTGCCCGCGGCCTGGCCGAGCAGGGCGTGGAGATCCTCTCCACCGGCGGCACCGCCAAGCTGCTGGCCGAGCAGGGCATCGCGGTGACCGAGGTGTCCGATTACACCGGTTTCCCGGAAATGCTCGACGGTCGCGTGAAAACGCTGCACCCGAAAGTGCACGGCGGCATCCTCGGTCGCCGTGACCTGCCGGAGCATGTGGCCAAGATGGCCGAGCACGGCATCGGCAACATCGACCTGGTCTGCGTGAACCTGTACCCGTTCGAGGCGACCATCGCCAAGGCAGACTGCACGCTCGAGGACGCGATCGAGAACATCGACATCGGCGGCCCGACCATGGTCCGCTCGGCGGCGAAGAACTGGGCGCACGTTGCCATCGTCACCGATGCAGCCGACTACTCGGCGCTGCTCGACGAGATGAAGGCGCACGGCGGCGCACTGGCCAAGATTACCCGCTTCGAGCTGGCCAAGAAGGCGTTCACCCACACCGCCGCCTACGACGGCGCGATCTCCAACTACCTGACCAGCCTGGCGGCCGGCACCGTGACCGGCGTGCCGGAGCGCACCGCGTTCCCGAACCGCCTGAACGCCCAGTTCGTCAAGGTGCAGGACATGCGCTACGGCGAGAACCCGCACCAGAGCGCCGCGTTCTACCGCGACCTCGACCCGGCGCCGGGCAGCATCGCCCACTACCAGCAGCTGCAGGGCAAGGAGCTGTCGTACAACAACATCGCCGACGCCGACGCGGCCTGGGAAGCGGTGAAGACCTTCGCCGAACCGGCCTGCGTGATCGTCAAGCACGCCAACCCGTGCGGCGTGGCCGTGGCGGCCGACCCGCTGACCGCCTACCGTCTGGCCTTCGCCACCGACACCACCAGCGCCTTCGGCGGCATCATCGCGTTCAACCGCGAAGTGGATGCGGCCACCGTCGAGGCGGTGACCGGTCAGTTCCTGGAAGTGCTGATCGCCCCGGCGTTCACCGACAGCGCCAAGGCGGTGATCGCCGCGAAGAAGAACGTGCGCGTGCTGGAAGTACCGCTGACCGCCGGTGCCAACGCCTTTGACCTGAAGCGCGTCGGCGGCGGCCTGCTGGTGCAGACCCCGGACATCCGCAACGTCGGCCTGGACGAACTGCGCGTAGTGACCAAGCGCGCCCCGACCGCGCAGGAAATGACCGACCTCTTGTTCGCATGGCGCGTCGCCAAGTACGTGAAGTCCAACGCCATCGTGTTCTGCAAGAACGGCCAGACCGCCGGTATCGGCGCCGGCCAGATGTCGCGCGTCGACTCGACCCGCATCGCGGCCCGCAAGGCGCAGGACGCCGGCCTGTCGCTGGACGGCGCGGTGGCCGCGTCGGACGCGTTCTTCCCGTTCCGCGACGGCATCGACGTGATCGCCGAGCAGGGCATCAAGGCGATCATCCACCCGGGCGGCTCGATGCGCGACGAGGAAGTGTTCGCGGCGGCCGATGAGCACGGTATCGCCATGGTGCTGACCGGCGTGCGACACTTCCGCCACTAAGTCCGTACGCAACGCGGGCCGGCATGCCGGCCCGCGTTATTGAAACCATTGACTGTTGAAAAAGCCGCTTGTGTCGTATTTGGGCGCCGGTCTCATGGTGTTGGCCTGTCTGCCTGCGCTGGCCGACGATGGCAGCGTTCCGGCGACAGCCGGGCCGGCCGCTCCGACCGTGCCGTCCCCTGCAAGCGATACCGTTGTCGCCAAGCCCGGCTTCTGGCAGTACAGCTGGGTCAATATCGCTGACACCTGGCGCTCCGATCAGTACGAGCTGTACGTGCCGGTCGAGGCTTGGCACAACCGCGCCTTCTACGATAAAGAGAAGATCGACAGGTTCAACGAGCGGCCATGGGGCCTGGGCATCGGGCGCTACCGTTACGATGCCGACGGCGACTGGCACGCGGTGTACGCGATGGCGTTCCTCGACTCGCATCGCGATGTCGAGCCGTTCGGCGGCTACGCCTTCCAGACGCTGTGGCGGCCGATCAGCAATCTGCGGCTCGGTGCCGGCTTCGCCGTCGGCGTGACTGCCCGTTCGGACTCCGGTTATGTGCCCATCCCGGCGGTGTTGCCGCTGGTGTCGGTCGAATACCGCAAGCTGGCGCTGCAGGCCACCTATATTCCCGGCGGCCACAACAACGGCAATGTGCTGTTCGCCTGGCTGCGCTGGCAGCTGTGATTGGATGAAGCATCCCGGCGCGCTGACGCGTCGTGGAGGATTATTGGAGTATTCCACATGAAAGTACTGGTTATCGGCTCGGGCGGGCGTGAGCACGCACTGGCCTGGCGCATCGCCAAGTCGGGCCGTGTCTCCAAGGTATTCGTGGCACCGGGCAACGCCGGCACCGCACGCGACGCGCATCTGACCAATGTGGCGATCACCGCCATTCCCGAGCTGATCGAGTTCGTGAAGCAGGAAAAGGTCGATCTGACCGTGGTCGGTCCCGAGGCGCCGCTGGCCGCTGGCGTGGTTGATGCGTTCCGCGATGCCGGGCTGAAGATCTTCGGCCCGACCCAGTTCGCCGCGCAGCTGGAGAGCTCGAAGGACTTCGCCAAGGCGTTCATGAAGCGCCACGGTATCCCGACCGCCGGTTACGAGACGTTCAGCGACGCTGCGGCCGCACATGCCTATGTGGATGGCCGCGGTGCGCCGATCGTGATCAAGGCCGACGGCCTGGCCGCCGGCAAGGGCGTGGTGGTGGCGATGACGCTGGACGAAGCGCATGCCGCGATCGACGACATGCTGGTCGGCAACAAGATGGGCGACGCCGGCGCGCGGGTGGTGATCGAGGACTTCCTCGCCGGCGAAGAAGCGAGCTTCATCGTGATGGTCGATGGCGAGCACGTGCTGCCGATGGCCACCAGCCAGGACCACAAGCGCCTGAAGGACCACGACCAGGGGCCGAACACCGGCGGCATGGGCGCTTACAGCCCGGCACCGGTGGTGACGCCGCAGGTGCACGCGCGGGTGATGCGCGACATCATCATGCCGACGGTGCGCGGCATGAAGGCCGACGGCCACCCGTACACCGGTTTCCTGTACGCCGGCCTGATGATCGACGCGCAGGGCAACCCGTTCACGATCGAGTTCAACTGCCGCTTCGGCGACCCGGAAACGCAGCCAATCATGGCGCGGCTGAAGTCCGACTTCACCGTGCTGCTCGAGCATGGTGTCAACGGCACGCTGGACAAGGCCGAGGCCGAGTGGGACCGCCGCGTCGCGCTGGGCGTGGTGCTGGCGGCCGAGGGCTATCCGGAGGCGCCGCGCAAGGGTGATCTGATCACCGGCATTCCGGACGAGAGCGACGACGCGGTGGTGTTCCACGCCGGCTCTACCGACAACGCCGCAGGCGAGCTGGTGACCAGCGGCGGTCGGGTGCTGTGCGCGGTCGGCCTGGGTGACAGCGTCAAGATGGCGCAGACCCGCGCCTACCAGGTGGCCGACCAGATCCACTTCGCCGGCAAGCAGCTGCGCCGCGACATCGGCGCGCGCGCGATCGGCCGACGCAGTTGAACCTGGCATATCGAACGCAACGGGGCCGCGTAAGCGGCCCCGTTTTTCTTTGCCATTGCGGAACCCGTGCGCCGGCGTGCGGTCAATCTGCTAGCCTAGCGCTTTGCCGTCGACAATCCGTATCTATCGTGAAGAAGTGTTACCGTTTGCCCGGCCGGGCATTGCAGCGTCGTGCGCGCGGCGTGCTGGCCGATGGGGGCGTGCTCGCGTACGCCACCGAATCCTGTTTCGGCCTCGGTTGCGACCCCGCCAACGCGCGGGCGTTGCGCCGGGTGATCCGGCTGAAGGGGCGCCCCAACCACAAAGGCATGATCTTGCTCGCCGCCGATATCGGGCAGCTGGCACCGTTCATCGCGCCGTTGAGTGCCGCTGACAAGGCCAAGCTGGCCGAATACTGGCCGGGCCCGTACACCTTCCTGCTGCCGGCATCGCGCCGGGTGTTGCCGCTGTTGCGCGGCCGGCATCGCAAGATCGCGGTGCGGGTCACCGCCCACGGCGAAGCGGCGGCGCTGTGCCGCGCGCTCGGCACCGCGCTGGTATCGACGTCGGCGAATCCGGCCGGCAAGAAGGCCGAGCGCAGCGCGCGCGGCTGCCGCCAGACGTTCGGCGAACGGCTGTTGGCGCTGCCGGGGCGGATCGGCAAGCGCCGCAAGCCGTCGACCATTATCGATTTTGAAACCGGCCGCGTGTTACGCTAGCCGGGCACTCCTTTGAGGAAACCAACGTGCAACAGATGTCTGTATTCAGTCTGATCGCCAACGCCAGCCTGGTCGTGCAATTGGTCATGGCCGGCCTCCTGGCGCTGTCGGTGCTGTCCTGGGCGCTGATTATCCAGAAGTCGCTGCTGCTGAAGGGCGCTCGCCGCGACAGCGAAGACTTCGAGCGAACCTTCTGGGGGGGCGCCGACCTGAACCGATTGTATGAGGACGGCAACCGGCGCCAGGACGGCTCGGCGATGGAGCGGATCTTCCAGTCCGGCTTCGGCGAGTTCCTGAAGCTGCGCAGCAAGAACCACGGCGAGCTGTCGGACATCATGGACGGCAGCCGTCGCGCGATGCGCGCCGCCGCACAGCGTGAGCTCGACGCGCTGGAGAACCACAACGCCTTCCTCGCTACCGTCGGTTCGGTCAGCCCGTATGTGGGCCTGTTCGGCACCGTGTGGGGCATCATGCATGCGTTCATCGGCCTCGGTAACGCCACGCAGGCGACGCTGCAGACGGTGGCGCCGGGCATCGCCGAGGCGCTGATCGCCACTGCGATCGGCCTGTTCGCGGCGATTCCGGCGGTGATCGGCTACAATCGATTCGCCGCCGACGTCGACCGTCTGGCGACCCGCTTCGACACCTTCATGGAAGAGTTTTCGAACATCCTGCAGCGCCAGGCATCGCGCTAAGCGCTTGTAAGGTTTGCCGAACGGCGCCCTGAGGGGCGCCGTTTTCGTTGGGCTGGGACGGCAGCTGCACCGGTCGAAACGGTGAGGTTCTGCTCCTTGTACCGTTGCGGCTGATCGGGCAAAGTCGCACTTTGCCGATTGGATACCGATCATGTCTGCCACCGCCCCCAGCCTCCGTTCCTCGCTCACGCCCCTGACCTTTGCCGCCTTCTTTGCGGTCTACGTGATCTGGGGCTCGACCTATCTCGGCATCCGCATCGGCGTGGCGAGCTGGCCACCGTTGATGATGGCCGGGTTGCGCTTCGTCATCGCCGGTAGCATCCTGTTCGCCGTGCTGCGTTTGATGGGCTATCCGTGGCCGACCCGGCGCGAGTGGGGCGGGGCGGCGATCCTCGGCGTACTGATGCCGGCGCTGGGCAACGGCCTTGTGACGGTGGCCGAGAAGGACGTGTCGTCCGGCGTCGCCGCGCTGGTGATCGCCACCGTGCCGCTGTTCACCGTCCTGTTCTCGCGCGCGTTCGGCCACAAGGTGCGCGGCGTCGAGTGGCTAAGCATCGCGCTGGGCCTCGTTGGCATCGCCCTGCTCAACCAGGGGGCCAACCTGTCGGCCAGCCCGGCCGGGGCCTTGCTGCTCGTGACTGCGGCGGCGAGCTGGGCGTTCGGCTCGGCGTGGAGCCGCCGCCTGCCGCTGCCGGCAGGACCGATGGCCAGCGCCTGCGAGATGCTCGCCGGCGGCGTGGCGCTGCTCGTCGGCAGCCGCGCGATGGGCGAGACGCTCACCGCAGCGCCGAGCCTGTCCGGCTGGCTGGCGCTCGGCTACCTGATTGTGTTCGGCTCGATCATCGCGTACAGCGCCTACCAGTATCTGCTCGGCCATGTGCGTCCGGCTGCGGCGACCAGCTACGCCTACGTCAACCCGGCGATCGCGGTGGGGTTGGGCGTGATGTTCGCCGGCGAGCACATCGGCACGCCGGAGCTGATGGCGATGGCGGTGATCATCGGCTCGGTCGCCTTGCTCGGTTTCAAGAGTCGTTGAGCCCCCGCACGGGGGTGATGACCCCCCTTTTTGCCTGATTCGGCGGCCGATCCGACGAACGGCGGCGATTCGGTCAGGCTTGGGGCTGATCTGATACCAAGTTGTTCATTTCCCGATGTTTTCTCGGTTTCCATGCAGACCACTTTTCCCCGGAAAAGTGGTCTGTTGTGTTTTGTATTCAGGATGCGGCGCAGCAATCGGCGATTTTTGCATCGCCTTGTCAAATCACGCCCACAAAGCCGGCAAAATGGTCTTAAAGTGGTATTGACACGGCGCGGCCCCGCCCGCTAGTGTGCGAGCCGACTGCCCATACCGGGCCGAGGAGACCGACCGCATGGATAACCGCCTCATCACGCTCAAACCCGACGAATCGCTGGCGACGCCGCTGTACCTGCAACTGGCGCGCAGCCTGAGCCTCGCGATCAGCGCCGGCTGGTGGCGCCCGAACGAGGCGCTGCCGTCCGAGCGCAATCTGTCCGACGAGATCGGTGTGTCGCGCGTCACCGCGCGCAAGGCGCTGGACCTCTTGTTCGAGCAGGGCCTGATCCGCCGCCGCCAGGGGTCTGGCACCTTCATCTCGCAGCGCATGGAACAGCCGCTGTCGCGACTGACCGGCTTCACCGAGACGCTGACCGAAAAGGGCTACACCCCGTCGACGATGTGGCTGAGCCGCGAAGCCGGCGTCGCCAACCACGAGGAGGCGGTGCGCCTGGGCATCGAGCCGCTCGCCCCGGTGGCGCGGCTCAAGCGCCAGCGCCTGGCCGACGGCGTGGTGATGGCGATCGAGCACAGCACGCTGCCGCTCGACTGCCTGCCCGAGCCGGCCGAGGTCGGCGACTCGCTGTACGCCCACCTCGACGCGCTCGGCCACGCGGTAGTGCGCGCCCGACAGCATATCCGCGCGGTGAACGCGCCCGAGCACATCGCCCGCCTCGCGCAGGTGCCGGTCGGCGACGCGATGATGCTGGTCACCCGGGTCGGCTACACCGCCGACGACCGCGCGGTCGAGCTGACCGTCACCTATTGTCGCAACGACTACTACGACTTCGTGGTGGAGCTGACCCGATGAGTGCCACCTCCCGCATCCTTGCCGGCCGCATCCTGACCTCACAGGGCTGGCTCGACGGCGAGCTGACAGTCCGTGGCGAGCGGATAGCCGCGATCTGCGGCACGCCGGTCGACGACGATGGCAAAGCCTGCCGCTACATCCTGCCCGGTTTCATCGACACCCATGTGCACGGCGGCGGCGGCGCCGATGTGATGGAAGGCGGCGAGGCGGCGGTCACCATCGCGCGCCAGCATGCCCGCTTCGGCACCACCTCGCTGCTCGCCACTACGATGACCGCGCCGCGCGCCGACATCGAGGCGGCGCTCAGTGCGATCGGCGCGGCCTGCCGAGAGCGTGCGCCCGGCAGTGCGCGCATCCTCGGCGTGCACCTGGAGGGCCCCTACATCAATCCGGGCAAGCTCGGCGCGCAGCCGGCGCAGGCCAAGGCCGGCGTGCTCGACGAGGTCGAGGCGTTCATGTGCCTGGCGCCGCTGAAGCTGATCACCGTCGCGCCGGAGGTGTCCGGCCATCTCGACCTGATCCGGAGCTTGGCCGACCGCGGCGTGCGCGTGCAACTCGGCCACACGCTGGGTCGCTACGAGGACGGCGTCGCCGCGCTCGAACACGGCGCCAGCGGCTTCACCCACCTGTTCAACGCGATGACCGGCCTGCACCACCGCGAGCCGGGCATGGTCGGTGCCGCGCTCGCGCACGCCGAGTATGCAGAGCTGATCCCCGACCTGCTGCACGTGCATCCGGGTGCAATCCATACCGCCTTGCGCGCGATCCCGCACCTGTTCTGCGTCACCGACTCGACCGCGGCGGCCGGCATGCCGGACGGCGATTACAAGCTCGGCTCGCAGCCGGTCACCAAGTGCCTGGGCGGGGTGCGCCTGGCCGATGGCACCCTGGCCGGCAGCACGCTGACGATGAACGTCGCGCTGAAGAACCTGGTGGGCATCGGCCTGACGTTGGCCGATGCATCGAACCGGCTGTCGCGCTACCCAGCCGACTACCTGGGCGTCACCGACCGCGGCCGCCTGGAAGAGGGGGGCTACGCCGACCTGGTGCTGCTCGATACCCAACTGAACCTGAACGAAGTCTTTGTCGAAGGAGAATGCCTTGGCCTCGCTGATGCTTGAGGAAGCGCTGTCGGCCCCGGAAGCGGTTGCCGCCCAGCATATGTATTCGGACGAGCGCCTGTCGGTGCTGGCGCGCCAGCTGGCGCAGCGTCCGCCAAAACTCGCGCTGACCGTCGCCCGCGGCAGTTCCGACCACGCGGCTAGCTACTTCGCCTACCTGACGATGCAGCGCCTCGGCGTGCCGGTGGTGTCGCTGCCGATGTCGCTGATGACGCTGCACCGTGCGCCGCTGGCGGTCGACGGTGCGCTGGCGGTGGCGCTGTCGCAGTCGGGCCAGAGCCCCGACCTGGTCGACACGATGGCGGCGCTCGGCGCCGCCGGCGCGACCACGGTGGCGCTGGTCAACAAGCCGGACAGCCCGCTGTCCGAGGCGTGCGAATGGGCGGTGCCGCTCGCCGCCGGCGCCGAGCGGAGCGTCGCCGCGACCAAGAGCTATATCGCGACGCTCGCCGCAGTCGCGCGGTTGGTCGCGCACTGGGGCAACGACCGCGCGCTGCTTGCCGCGCTGGAGACGCTGCCGGAGCGGCTCGCCGACGCGGCACAGCAGGACTGGAGCGCCGCGCTGCCGGTGCTCAAGGACGCCGAACGCATCATGGTGGTCGGCCGCGGCCTCGGCTTCGCGGTGGCGCTGGAGGCGGCGCTGAAGTTCAAGGAAACCTGCGCGATCCAGGCCGAGGCGTTCAGCAGTGCTGAGATCAAGCACGGTCCGATGGCGCTGATCGACGAAGGCTACCCGCTGCTGGTGTTCGCGCCGCGCGGTCCGGAGCAGGCCGGCATCCTGGCGCTGGCCGACGAGATGCGCGGGCGCGGCGCGCGGGTGCTGTTGGCGGCCCCGGCCGACGTGGCCGGGCGCGACCTGACGCTCGCCACCGCCGACGACGCGGTGCTCGACCCGCTCACCGCGATCCAGAGCTTCTACGTGATGGCGGCGCACCTGGCCGAGGCGCGTGGCCTGAACCCGGACGCGCCGCGCCATCTGCAGAAGGTCACCTGCACCCTCTGAGCGGCGGCAGGGTAGAACAGGGCCGCCGCAGAGCGGCCCCCGGTAAAAACAGATGAATGAGAGAGAGGAACCGATGTCGACTGATGCACTGACCCTGCTCGCCCCGCTGACCGGCTGGGTGGTTCCGTTGTCCGAGGTGCCCGACCCGGTGTTCGCCGGCGGCATGATGGGCGAGGGCGTGGCGATCGAGCCGGCCGACGGCCGGGTGTACGCGCCCTGCGCCGGCACGATCAGCCAGCTCGCGAAGACCGGCCACGCGCTGACGCTGAGCAGCGACGCCGGGGCCGACATCCTGATCCACGTCGGCATCGACACCGTGCTGTTGAACGGCGCGGGTTTCACCGCCCGGGTCCGTGAAGGGCAGCGCGTCGCCGCCGGCGAGACGCTGATCGAGTTCGACGCCGACCGGGTCGCGCAGGGCGCAAAGAGCCTACAGACCGTAGTGCTGGTGGTGAACGGCGACGCGTTCGTGCCGGCATCGCTGGGCCTGGGCCGGGTCGAGGGCGGGGAGACGGTGCTGATGAGTGTGAGCCCGTGCGGCCAGGCTAGCGACGAGGCGACCCTGTCGGCCTCTGGCGAGGTGCTTTTCGCGCAGGCCACGGTACGCCACGGCGGCGGCCTGCACGCGCGTCCGTCGGCGCTGGTGCAGGCTGCGGCCAAGCCGTTCGCCGCCCGGGTCGAGGTGCGCTTCGGTGGGCGCTCGGCCAAGGCGGCCAGCGTGGTCGGGCTGATGCGGCTCGGCACCGACGAGGGCGATACGGTCGAGGTGAGTGCGCAGGGCCCCGACGCGGCGGCGGCGCTCGCCGCGGTGGTGGCGGCGATCGAGACGGTGAGCGAGGCGGCGCATGCACCAGCTGCCGTTCCGGTACCGCTGCCGAGCGCCCAGCAAGGCCCGCGCTTCGCCGGCGTCTGCGCAGCACCGGGCCTGGCGGTCGGCACCCTGGTGCGGCTCGACCACGGCCTGCCCGAGCTTGCCGAGACCCCGGCCGGTGCGGACGCCGAGTTCACCCGGCTTGCCAGTGCGCTCGCCAGCGTGCGCGAGCAGATCGACGCGATGGTGCACGGCGCGAGAGCCAAGGCTTTGACCCAGCAGGCCGACATCTACAGCGCCCACCTCGCGCTGCTCGACGACCCGGAGCTCGCTGCCACCGCCGAGAATAGCGTCGCCAACGGCATGGCCGCCGGCGCGGCGTTCCGCCAGGCAGTGCAGGTGCAGACCGACGAATTGCGCGCGCTCGACAACCCCTTGTTGCGCGAGCGGGTCAGCGACCTGAACGACATCGCCCGCCAGGTGCTGACCCAGCTGGCCGGCGGCAAGCTGCCCGAGCCCGAGTTGGACGAACAGAGCATCCTGCTCGCCGACGACCTGGCACCGTCCGAGCTGACCCGGCTGCCGCGCGAGCGGGTGGCGGGCTTCGTCACCGCCCAGGGCGGCGCCACCAGCCATGTGGCAATCATCGCCCGGGCGATGGGCATCCCGGCGCTGGTCGCCGCGGGCGATGGCGTGCTGTCCTTGCCGGCCGGCCGCGAGGTGGTGCTCGACGCGGCCGCCGGCCTGCTCGACGCCGAACCTGAGGCAGCCACGTTGTCCGAAGCGCGTCAGCGCCTAGCGCTGTTGCGGGAGCAGAGCGCCCGCCGCTTCGCCGCCGCCCACGACCCGGCACTGAGCCGCGACGGCGTGCGCGTCGAGGTCGCCGCCAATATCGGCAGCCTCGCCGACGCCGAGGAGGCGGTGCGCTGCGGCGCCGACGGGGTCGGCCTGCTGCGCACCGAGTTCCTGTTTCTCGAGCGCGACAGCCTGCCGAACGCCGCCGAGCAGCGCGACAGCTATCAGGCCATCGTCGACGCGCTCGCAGGCAAGACCGCGATCATCCGCACCCTCGACGTCGGCGGCGACAAGTCGCTGCCCTACCTGCCGCTGCCGCCCGAGCCGAACCCGGCGCTGGGCCTGCGCGGCATCCGCAGCGGCTTCGCCCGCCCCGAGGTACTGGAAGCGCAGCTCGAAGGGCTGCTGTCAGTGAAGCCGCTGGCGCGCTGCCGCATCCTGCTGCCGATGATCACCGATGTGGCCGAGCTGATCGCGGTGCGCGCGCTGATCGACCAGATCGCAGCGCAGCTCGGCGTGACCGAGCGTCCCGAGGTCGGCGTGATGATCGAGGTGCCGTCGGCGGCGGTGCTGGCCGACCAGTTGGCCGAGCACGCCGACTTCCTGTCGATCGGTACCAACGACCTGACCCAGTACGCGCTGGCGATGGACCGCTGCCATCCGGGCCTCGCGGCGCAGATCGACGGGTTGCACCCGGCGCTGCTGCGCCTGGTGAAGCTGACGGTGGACGGCGCGGCCAAGCACGGCCGCTGGGTCGGCGTGTGCGGCGCATTGGCGTCCGAGCCGGCCGCGGTGCCGGTGCTGGTGGGCCTCGGCGTCGCCGAGCTGTCGGTGGGCGCGGCCTTGGTGCCGCAGATCAAGGCGCAGGTGCGCGAGCTGAGTGTCGATCAGTGCCGTCAAGAAGCGCGGGCGATGCTCGGCCTGCCGTCGGCGCAGGCGGTGCGCGAACGGGTGGCGGCCGTGTGGCCGCAGCCGTGATGCGCATCAATCTACACAGGGGAGGAGATAAACAATGAGTGGCAACAACGACAAGTTCGCCAAGATCCAGCAGCTGGGCCGCGCGCTGATGCTGCCGATCGCGGTGCTGCCGGTGGCCGGCCTGATGCTGCGCCTCGGCCAGCCGGACCTGCTGGACATCAAGCTGCTGGCGCAGGCCGGCGACGCGATCTTCGGCAATCTGGCGCTGATCTTCGCGATCGGCGTGGCGGTGGGCTTCGCCAAGGACAACAACGGCACGGCCGGCCTCGCCGGCGTGATCGGCTACCTGGTGCTGACCGCAGTGCTGAAGGTGATGCCGGACACGCTGCAGGCGCACGCGGCCGGCGGCGGCTTCTGGGCATTGTTCGTGCACCTGGACGACGCCGGCAAGCCGGTGGCGATCAATATGGGCGTGCTCGCCGGCATCGTCAGCGGCATCGTCGCCGGCAACCTGTACAACCGCTACAAGGACATCCAACTGCCGCCGTATCTGGCGTTCTTCGGCGGCAAACGCTTCGTGCCTATCGCCACCGGCTTCGCCTGCCTCTTGCTGGCGCTGCTGTTCGGCCTGATCTGGCCGCCTATCCAGTCGGGTATCGACGCGGTCGGCCATTGGCTGATCAATGCCGGCGAGTTCGGCTTGTTTGTCTACGGTGTGCTCAACCGCCTGCTGATCGTCACCGGCCTGCACCACATCCTCAATTCCTTCGCCTGGTTCGTGTTCGGCAGCTTCACCGACGCGGCCGGCAAGTTGGCCACCGGCGACCTGAACCGTTTCTTCGCGGGGGACCCTTCCGCCGGATCGTTCATGACCGGCTTCTTCCCGGTGATGATGTTCGGTCTGCCGGCGGCATGCCTTGCGATGTACCGCCACGCCCGTCCGGAGAACAAGAAGGCGGTCGGCGGCGTGCTCCTGTCGATGGCGCTGACCGCGATGCTCACCGGCGTCACTGAGCCGGTCGAGTTCGCCTTCATGTTCCTCGCACCTATGCTGTACGCGGTGCACGCGATGCTGACCGGCGTGTCGATGGCCCTGATGCACCTCATGCACGTGCGCCTTGGCTTCACCTTTTCGGCCGGTCTGTTCGACTTCCTGTTGTCGATGGGCAAGGGCGAGAACGGCCTGACGATGTTGGCGGTCGGCGTGGTGTACTTCGCCGTCTACTACGGCCTGTTCAGCTTCTGCATCCGCCGTTTCGACCTGCCGACGCTCGGTCGCGAAGCGACCCCGGCCGCCGTGGTCGTCGCAGCCAGCGGCAGCGAGCGCGGACTCGCTTATCTCGCGGCGCTGGGCGGCTCGGCCAACCTGAAGGCGGTCGACGCTTGCACCACCCGCCTGCGCCTGCAGGTGGTCAGCAACGACGCGGTCGACGAGCCGGCGCTGAAGGCGCTCGGCGCGCGCGGGATGATCCGCCCGGCTGCCGGCAGCGTGCAGGTGGTGATCGGCCCCGAGGCCGACCTGATCGCCGACGAGGTGCGCGCCGCCTGGGCGGCCACGCCGGCTGCCACCGCCAGCGTCCCGACCAGTGCGGTCCCCGTCGCGGCCGCCGCAAATGCAGCGCCCCCACTGGCCGAACGCGAGCGCTGGCTCGCCGCGCTGGGCGGTTCGGCCAACCTGCGCTCGGTCAGCGCGGTGGCCGGCAACCGCCTGCGCCTGTCGCTGGTCGATGCCGCCCGGCTCGACGAGACGGCGCTGGTGTCGCTCGGCGCATTTGGCGTGCAGCGCTTCTCGGCGGAGCTGGCACACGTGGTGCTGAACGGCCCGGCGGACTCCTTGGCCGGAGCGCTGGTCGCGCGCTGAGCGGCTTCCGGCGTCGCAACAATGGCACCGCATGCGGTGCCATTTTTCATGTCGCTGGCCGCCCCTCGCTCACCACCGGGCCACTCCGCTTCCTTGTCGGCCTGCCCGTGCCGCGCGACTGGCGGAGTTGGGGATAAGGCTGGGGATAAGCGGTGGATGGTCAGGGGAAGCATTGGGGACAACGCGACGACACAGGATGCCGCGCGCCGCTCTCCACCCCGCTTTGTCACTCGGCGCCTGCCACGCCCGATCCAATGCGCACAGCGCGATTCCTTTTCTCTGCCCGCTCACCTTTCTCTCAGTGACTGCGCACGGAGGGAGCCTTGTTATCGGTGTAAGTAGTTTCCATGGGAAATATTTTGCAAGAGATAGTTGAATTATGTACTATTGAAAAATGAACAGTGATTCCATCATCGCCCCGCGCTCCTACCAAGAGGCCGAAGAACGCATTGCCCGCGTCTACCAGCGCCTGCCCGGTAGCGGCGAGCAGAACACGGCACTGCTTACCCTGATCAAGCATCTGTGGAAGTGGTTGGCCGAGGGGGCCAACGCCGAGCTGGGCGACAGCGGCCTCAACATCGTGAGCTTCTCGACTCTGCTGATGCTCTATAGCGCGCCGGGCTCGTCGGTGAACCCTTCCGAGCTGTCTCAGTGCACCGGCGAGACGCGAACCAACATGACCCGCATCTGCAACGAGCTGGAACAGCTGGGGCTGATCTGCCGGGCTCCCTGTCCGACCGACCGCCGCCGTGTCGATCTGGCGCTGAGCGAGCGCGGGGCCGAGCTGATGGACGGTCTGCTGCCGAAACTGCGCGCCCGCAGCGAGACCGCATTCCAGGTGCTGTCCGACACCGAGAAGGACACGCTCGAAAGCCTGCTCAAGAAGCTCTTGCTCGGATTCGAGCAGCATGGCTGATCCGGGGTCGCTGACCGTCGCCATTGAAGGTTAAGTACGAAATGAAACGCATCTATTCAGGTTTTGCCCGCAGCGGCCTGCGTATCGCGCCACTGTTGGCGGCGCTGGTTCTCGCCGGTTGCGCGGCGCTGCCGCATCAGCAGGCGCAATCGACCATGCGCGCGCCGGTCCAGGCCGACTTCGTGATGCCGGGCAGCGACCCGTGGCCGGAGGCCAACTGGTGGCAACAGTTCAGCGATTCGCAGCTCGACCAGCTGGTGACGCTGGCGCTGCAGAATTCGCCGTCGCTCGAGACGGTGAAGGCGCGCATCGACACGGCACGTGCCTCGGTCGACCTGACCCGCGCCCAGGCCGGCGCCACGCTGGATCTGAACACCTCGGTATCGCGCCAGCGCTTCTCGGCCAACACGATCTATCCGCCCCCGTTCGGCGGCAACATCTTCAACGAAGGCCGCATGACGCTGGACTTCCACTATGACTTCGACTGGTGGGGCAAGCAGAAGGCCGCGCTTGAGGCCGCGTTGGGTCGCCACCGCGCCGCCGAGGCCGAGACCGCAGGGGCCGCGCAGACGCTGATCGCGGCGGTGTCGGAAACCTACTTCCAGTACCAGGCCGATCTGGCACGCCTGGCGCTCGCCAAGCAGGACGAGGGCGTCCGCCAGCAGCTGGTGACGCTGCAGCAGCAGCGGGTGCGGGCGGGGCTCGAGGCCGGCGAGACGGCGGAGCCGCTGACGGCCGATCTGGAGAGCGCGCACCAGCAGGTGCTCGCGCTTGAGAACGACGCCGCCACCACGCTCAACCAGTTGCGCGGCCTCGTCGGCGTGCGGGGTGACGCCTTCCCGGCGCTCGCAGCGCGCCCGCTGCCGCAGGCCAACGGCGGCCTGCCGGCCAACCTGCCCTTGAACCTGGTGGGGCGCCGCGCCGACATCGCCGCCGCGCGCGAGCAGATTTATGCCGCCGGTGAAGAGGTGAAGCAGGCCAAGGCCGAGTTCTACCCGGACATCAACCTGGCGGCCTTTGTCGGTGTGGACAGCCTGGATCTGGGCACCATGTTCAAGAACGGCAGCCACATTCTCGGTGTCACCCCGGCGCTGAGCCTGCCGATCTTCCACAGCGGTGCGCTGCAGGCCAACCTGCGGGGCGCCGAGGCCAACGTCACGCTCGCGGTGGCGCAATACAACCAGACGCTGCAGCAGGCGGTGCAGGAAGTGAACGACGCCGCGCTGCGCCTGAAGGGCACGGCCGACGAAGCCACACCGCTCAACAATGCGCTGGCGGCACGGCAGCGCGACGCCGCGCTGTTCGGCCAGCAGGCGCGCGCCGGGCTCGCCGATGGCCGCAACTCGCTGAGGGCGAGGGCGGTGGCGCTGAGCCTGCAGGACCAACAATTGCAATTGCAAACCAGGGCGCTGATCGCCCGTGTCGATTTGTACAAGGCTCTCGGCGGCGGCTATCGCGACGCTGCGGCCAGCCCGGCGACCGCCGCAGCGGCGCGCTGAGCCTTCGGAGAACATCATGTCGGAACAAGCTCAACAAACCCCAGAGAAGCCAAGCAAGGGCAACGGCAATGGCAAGCGCAAACAGCTGATGATGAAGATCGGCGGCGTGTTCGCGCTGGCCGCGATCGCCTACGGTGCCTACTACCTGTTCTATCAGCGCTTTCACGAAGAGACCGACGACGCCTACGTCAACGGCAACCTGGTGTACGTGAACGCCCAGGTGGCCGGCACGGTGGTATCGATCGGCGCGGACGATACGCAGCTGGTCAAGGTCGGGTCCTCGCTGGTGCGCTTCGACGGCGCCGACACCGCCGTGGCGCTGGCGCAGGCCGAGGCGGCGCTGGCCAGCTCGATCCGCCAGATGCGCCAGTCGTTCAGCAACGTCGACCAGAACACCGCGGTACTGGAACAGAAGAAGAGCGACATCGCGCAGCGCGAGGCGGATCTTGCCAAGGCGAAGGAAGACCTGGCGCGCCGCCTGCAGCTGTCCGGCACCGATGCGGTGGCCGGCGAGGACATCGCACACGCCAAGGCCGCGGTGCAGAACGCACAGGCGGCGCTCGACTCGGCCAAGGCCGCGCTGGTGGTGGCGCAGCGCCAGCTCGAGGTATCGCGCGCGCTGACCGATCGCACCACGCTGACCGACAGCCCGAGCGTGCGCCAGGCGCGCGCCAACTACGAGCAGGCGTACATCAACAATGTGCGCGGCAGCGTGCCGGCACCGATCACCGGCTTCGTCGCCAAGCGATCGGTGCAGGTCGGCCAGCGCGTGTCGCCGGGTACCACGCTGATGGCGATCGTGCCGCTGAACAATCTGTGGGTCGACGCGAATATGAAGGAGTCACAGCTGACCGATATCCGCATCGGCCAGCCGGCGGAGGTGACCACCGACGTGTACGGCAGCCGCGTTACCTATCACGGCAAGGTGGCCGGCATCGGCGCCGGCACCGGTAGCGCGTTCTCGCTGCTGCCGGCGCAGAACGCCACCGGCAACTGGATCAAGGTGGTGCAGCGCGTGCCGGTGCGTATCGCGCTCGATCCGAAGGATCTGGAGCAGCATCCGCTGCGCATCGGCCTGTCTACCGTGGTCAACGTCGACACCCACGACCGCAGCGGCTCGGCGCTGACCGCGCTCGCGGTGAACCGGGCGTTGGCGACCCCGGTGTATGACGACCAGCTGAAGGCGGCGCGCGCGTCGGCGCAGGCGATCATCCAACGCGAGGCGGGTAAGCCCGTACAGCCATGAGCGCGGCCGCTGCTGAAGGCCTGCCGCACGGCGGGCACCCGCCCATCGTCGGGACGCCGCTGGCGCTGCTGACCATCGCGCTGGCGTTCGCCACCTTCATGGAGGTGCTCGACACCTCGATCGCCAACGTTGCCGTGCCGACCATCGCCGGCAACCTGGCGGTGAGCGCGAGCCAAGGCACCTGGGTGATCTCGTCCTACGGTCTCGCCAGCGCCATCGCGGTGCCGCTGACCGGCTGGATCGCCAAGCGCTTCGGCGAGGTGAGGGTGTTCATCGCCTCCATCCTGCTGTTCACCGTCACGTCGATGCTGTGCGGCCTGGCGCAGAGCATGCCGATGCTGGTGGCGTTCCGTCTGATGCAGGGCTTCTTCTCCGGTCCGATGGTGCCGCTGTCGCAGACCCTGCTGCTGTCGAACTACCCGCCGGCCAAGCGCGGCATGGCGATGGCGGTGTGGGCGATGACGGTGGTGGTGGCGCCGATCTTCGGCCCGCTGCTGGGCGGCTACATCACCGACAATATGAGCTGGCCGTGGATTTTCTACATCAACGTGCCGGTCGGCCTGCTGGCGGCCTGGGTGACCTGGAACCTGCTCGGTCACCGCGAGACGCCGACCGCCAAGCTGCCGATCGACAAGGTGGGCATCTTCCTCCTGGTGCTCGGGGTGGGCAGCCTGCAGGTGATGCTCGACAACGGCAACGACTACGACTGGTTCAACTCGTCCTTCATCGTCACGCTGGCCGTCGTCGCGGCGGTGGCGCTGACCTTCCTGATCGCGTGGGAGCTGACCGACGAGCACCCGGTCGTCGACCTGTCGCTGTTCAAGAGTGTCAACTTCCGTGCCGGGGTGATCTCGCTGTGCCTGGCGTATTTCGCGTTCTTCGGTTCGACGGTGCTGTTGCCGCTGTGGCTGCAGACGGTGCTCGACTACACGCCGACCTGGGCCGGCATGGCGACCGCGCCGGTGGGTATCCTGGCGCTGGTGTTCTCGCCCATTGTCGGCAAGAATCTGCACCGTACCGACCTGCGCCTCGTTGCTTCGTTCGCCTTCGTGGTGTTCGCCGCCACCTCGTACTGGCTGTCGACGTTCAACCTGGAAACCGAGTTCTCGATGCTGCTCTGGCCGCGCTTTCTGCAGGGTCTGGGCGTGGCGTGCTTCTTCGTGCCGGTGAACTCGATCATCGTGTCCGGCCTGCCGACCTCGCGGCTGGCGGCGGCGTCCGGCCTGTCGAACTTCTTCCGGACGCTGGCCGGCAGTTTCGCCACCGCGATCGTCGTGACCATGTGGGACCGGCGCGCGCAGATGCACGAGGCGGTGCTGAGCGAGCACACGGTGGCGAGCGGGCAGGCGACGCAGGACTACATCGCCCAGCTCGGCCAGCACGGCATCAGCGGCAGCGGCGCCTACGCCTATATGCAGCAGGTGATGCATTCGCAGGCGGTGCAGATCGCCACCAGCGAGATGTTCAGGGGCTTCGGCATCCTGTTCATCCTGTTGATCGCGGTGTTGTGGTTCGCCCGGCCGCCGTTTACTGCCGGCGGTGGTGGTGGGCACTGAGAACCTGTTCACGATCTGCTGCACTCGGGTGATCCTGCGTTGAAATGCCGCTCAACATGCTCATGGACTCCATGTCCATTCCGCTGTTTCGCGTCATTTCGCCTTGGCTGACCCTTCGTTCGCGAGATCGTGAACAGGTTCCGAGCCCGGCAAAGCAACAGCCCCTCTCCGAAGAGAGGGGCTTTGTTTTGGGCGCTTGCATCGAAGGGGGCGGTCAGTCTTCGCCCGCCTCGTCGCTGGGCAGCGAGGGCAGTCGTGGCGGCACCGGCGTGTCGATGACGATAGAGGTGCGCGTGTCGCCGAACTCCATCAGCCGCGCGATCAGTGCCTGCAGTTCGGCCATCGACTCCATCGCGACCTTGATCAGCAGCCCGCCGGTGCCGGTGATGGCGTAGCACTCGACTACCTCGGGCATTGCGCGCAGCTGGGCCACCGTCGCGTAGAACTCCAGGTGCTTTACCGTCAGCTCGATCAGGCACACGATGGGCCGGCCGATCTTGGCCGGATCGACGCCGACGCGGTAGCCGGTGATCACCCCGGCGCGTTCGAGTTTGTCGATTCGTTCGGCGACCGCCGGTGCCGACAGGTTCACCCGACGTGCGAGTTCCGCGTAACTGATCCGGGCATTTTCGCCAAGGCAGGCGATGATCTTGCGATCGTATTTGTCCATGGCTTTTATTCTAAAGCAAATATTGTATACAAACTATGAATCGAAGCTCGTTGCCCAGAAAATCCCCGGTTTCTGCAGGCCTGTCAACCGGCGACACCCGTACAATTCGCCCCGTTCCGGTCGTGGTGGTGCTTGATGCCTCTTGTCTCCACCGTGCCGGCAGGATCAACGGGTGCCCCTCGGGGCGGCTCATGGTTCTGGTGATCTCTTTGTCCCTGGTCGACAGTCCGAATTCAGACAACGACCCTTGCAGGCCTGCCCTCTGTGCAGGCCTCTTTTTTTGTCTGTGATCAAGGTGTTACCGTTTGTTACACAGACAGTGCATGTCCGATCAAGACATGTCATATTTCTGTAATGGCCCGTTCTTATCCTTGCGTCAGTGACTAAACGGGGAAAGACCATGCCTGCCAATATCCTACTGGTGGAAGACGAGCCGGCGATCCAGGAACTGATCGCATTCAACCTGACCCAGGCCGGCCATCATGTGCTGCGCGCCAGCACCGCCGAGGCCGCGCTGACGCTGGTCAAGAACGCCTTGCCCGATCTGGTTCTGCTCGACTGGATGCTGCCGGGCATATCCGGCATCGAGGTCGCCAAGCGACTGCGCGCCGACGAGCGTACCCGCCATGTGCCTATCATCATGCTGACCGCGCGCTCAGACGAGCAGGACAAGATCGCCGGCCTCGAGACCGGTGCCGACGACTACATCACCAAGCCGTTCTCGCCGCGCGAGCTGCTCGCACGCATCAAGGCGGTGTTGCGTCGCCGTGCGCCGCAGATGACCGACGACACGGTGGAAATTCGCGGCCTGAAGCTCGACCCGGTCACCCACCGCGTCAGCGGCGCCGAGTCGCCGATCGACCTCGGCCCGACCGAGTTCCGTTTGCTGCATTTCTTCATGACGCACCCCGAGCGTGTACACTCGCGCTCGCAGCTGCTCGACCAGGTATGGGGTGACCATGTGTTCGTCGAGGAGCGCACCGTCGACGTGCATATCCGTCGCCTGCGCAGCGCGCTCGAGCCGTCCGGCCACGATGCGCTGATCCAGACCGTGCGCGGCACCGGTTACCGTTTCTCCACCCAAGGCTGATTCATTTTGCGCGATTTCCTGCAACGCACGCTGGTTTGGTTGGCTGCCATCGCCCTGTTGAGCCTGGCGCTCTGGCGCTTGGACAGTCCGCAGGACGCGCTGATCGTGGTGGTGGTGCTGCTCGGCGCCTGGCTGAGCTTTCATCTGTTTCACGTCGCGCTGCTGCTGCGCTGGCTGCGTCATCCCTCGCCCGAGCGGGTACCGGACGGCTTCGGCGCGTGGCGGGTGGTGTTCACCGCCTTGTACCGTCAGGCGCGCACCCAGCGCCAGAGCAAGCAGAAGCTCACCAATGTGCTCGAGCGTTTCATCAACGCCGGCGAGGCGATGCCGGATGGCGTGGTGGTGCTCGACGAGCACGAGCGGATCGAGTGGATCAACCCGAGCGCCGAGGAACACCTTGGCCTCGATCGCAAGACAGACGTGGGCAATCAGCTGTTGAACCTGGTGCGTCAGCCGAGCTTCCACGCCTATATGGCCGAGGACAGCCACAGCCAGCCGCTGATCCTGCGCACCGGCGCGCCGAACGAGAAGGTGCTGTCGATCCAGTTGGTGCCGTTCGATTCGACTCGCAAGCTGCTGCTGTCGCGCGACATCACCCAACTGGAGCGGGTGCAGACGGTGCACCGCGATTTCGTCGCTAACGTCTCGCACGAGCTGCGTACTCCGCTGACCGTGGTCGGCGGCTTCCTCGAGACCTTCGCCGACATGCCCGAGCCGGACCCGGCGATGCTCAAGCAGTTCATGCCGATGATGCTCGAGCAGACCCGGCGCATGCAGAGCCTGGTCGAGGACTTGTTGACGCTGTCGCGGTTGGAGAACAGCCCGAAGAACGTGCCGCTGGACCCGGTCGACATCGACGCGCTGCTCGACACCTTGGTGGTCGAGGCCGAGGGGCTGTCTCAGGGCCGCCATACCATCGTGCTCGAGAAGAACAGCCGCCACGGCCTGTGGGGCAGCGAGAAGGAGCTGCACTCGGCGTTCGGCAATCTGGTGTCCAACGCGGTGCGCTATACGCCGGAAGGGGGGACCGTCACGCTGCAATGGCGCGACGACGGCGAGCGCTCGGTGTTCTCGGTGCGAGACACCGGCATCGGCATCCCGCGCGAGCACATCCCGCGCTTGACCGAGCGCTTCTACCGGGTCGATCGCGGTCGCTCGCGCAACAACGGCGGCACCGGCCTGGGCCTTGCCATCGTCAAGCATGTGATCGCGCGCCACCATGCCCGGCTTGAGATCAGCAGCGAACCGGACAAGGGCAGCTGCTTCAGCGTCAGCTTCGCCGGCGAGCAGCTCTCCGAGCGTTGATCAGAGCCTGTTCAGAGTCTTTTTACGGACTGCGCTGGCCCGGCAAACGGCCAGATGCTAGGCGGGCGGCGCAGGCCTTAGTCGTTCTAAGGTCAAGCCGACCAACAACGCAGCTGACCGTTTGCCGGGTCAGCCCTCCGGGGCCGGCTCCTGCCGGCGCATCGCGTTGTCGTTCGCTCCTGGCAGTGAATGACACTGCGGCGGAACTCTCTCCTAGCGCTGCATCCGGCAGGAGCCGGCCGCAGCCGCAAAAAGACTTTGAACAGGCTCTCAGACCCGGCTCAGGCCGGGTCTTTGCCATTTGGACCTCTGCGCTCCTTGGCGCGGCGCGGCGCCGGCGCTAGGATAGTGCTTTGACATGTCCACCAACCGAATCTGGAAACACGCCATGAACCGTCTGCAAGCCATCCGGCCGTTCGGCCAACGTGTGTGGCTCGACAATCTGTCGCGCGAACTGATCGAGAGCGGCGAGCTCGCCCGCCTGGTCCATGAAGACGGCATTGCCGGCGTCACCTCCAACCCGGCGATCTTCTACAAGGCGATCAGCGGCGATGTCCGCTACCAGGACGACCTGGCCAGCCTGAAGCAGCAACCCCTGTCGGCCGAGGCGCGCTACGAGGCGCTGGTGATTCCCGACGTGCAGGCCGCCTGCGACCTGCTGGCCCCAGTGTACCAGGCCAGCGACCTGAACGACGGCTACGTCAGCCTGGAAGTGTCGCCGCAGCTCGCTCACGACGCCGCGGGCACCTTGGACGCGGCGCGCCGGCTGTGGCAGGCGGTGGCCCGTCCCAATCTGATGGTGAAGATCCCGGCGACCGCCGCCGGCATTGAGGCGTTCCGCCAGCTGACCAGCGAAGGCATCAACGTCAACATCACGCTGCTGTTCTCGCTCAAGCAGGTCGACGCGGTGTGGGACGCGTACATCGCCGGCCTGACCGCGCGCCACGCCGCCGGCCACAACATCGCCGGCATCAAGGCGGTGGCCAGCTTCTTCCTGTCGCGCGTCGACAGCCTGCTCGATCCGCAGCTGCCGGATGGCCTGCAGGGCAAGGCGGCGATCGCGCTGGCCAAGACCGCCTACGCGCGCTACCAGCAGCGCTTCCACGGCGCCGAGTTCGCCGCGCTGAACGCGGTTGGCGCCCGCCCGCAATACCTGTTGTGGGCGTCGACCGGCACCAAGAACAAGGCCTATTCGGACGTGCTCTACGTCGAGAGCCTGATCGGAGACGAGACGGTCAACACCGTGCCGGACGCGACGCTCGCCGCGTTCCGCGACCACGGCGCCGCCGCCGCCACGCTCGGCCAGGACCTGCTGGCCGCGCAGGAGCGCCTGCTCGAGGTGGCCGACGCCGGCATCGATCTGGTGGAGGTCGGTGAGCAGCTGCAGCACGATGGTCTGAAGCTGTTCGACGATGCGTTTGCCTCGCTGCTCGAACTGACCGCGTAAGCGATTGCCTGCATCACCCGACGGGACGGCCACGGCCGTCCCGTTTTGCATCTCCGCCCGGCTTGTGGTGTCCGGGAGTGCTGCCTATAGTCGCAGCGAGAAGGTCTCATCTGGATAACAAAGGACCGGCCATGGGGCCCACTCTTTCCCTCGCCGCCATCGCGGTCGGCGCCACGTTGGGTGCCTGGCTGCGCTGGGGGCTGAGCCTGCTGTTCAACCCGGTGTTCCCGACCGTGCCGCTCGGCACCCTGGCTGCCAATCTGCTCGGCGGTTACCTGGTCGGCGTGGCGGTGGCGTTCTTCGAGCACAACAGCGCGCTGCCGCCGGAGCTGCGGCTGTTGCTGATCACCGGCTTTCTGGGAGGACTGACCACCTTCTCGACCTTCTCGGCCGAGGTGGTCGGCCTGCTGGGGCGCCAGCAGTACCTGTGGGCGCTCGGCGCCGCGGCGCTGCATCTGGGCGGCTCGCTGAGCATGACCGCGCTCGGGATGGTGACCGTGCGCAAACTGATCGGCGGCTAAGACTGCCTGTGACACGTTGATGAAGGGTCCTGACGATGAGCGATCCCTCCCTGTCCTGCCCGTTCTGTCACCCGGACGGTGCGGTGCTGTCCAACGACCTCGCGCACGCGCGCTACGACCGCCACCCGGTGACGCCGGGTCATCTACTGATCATTCCGAACCGCCACGTCGCCAGCTATTTCGAGACCAGCGATGCCGAGAAGCTGGCGCTATTGAGCCTGCTCGACGAGGCGTACGCGTTGCTCGAGCGCGAATACCGGCCGGACGGCTACAACGTCGGCATCAACATCGGGGCGGCGGCCGGACAGTCGATCCCGCATGTGCACCTGCACCTGATCCCGCGCTATACCGGCGACGTCGCCGCGCCGCGTGGCGGGGTGCGCGGGGTGATCCCGACCCGGCAGTCGTACTGAGGGCGACGCGATGGGCAACGCGACCTATCTGCGCTTCTTCGTGGCGGAGAACCGCCGCCACCATGGCCGGCTTGCTTACGAGTGGCTGCTCGAGGAGGCGAAGCGGCTCGGCATTCCCGGCGGCTCGGCGTTTCGGGCGCTGGCCGGCTATGGTCGGCACGGCGTGCTGCACGAGGCGCGCTTCATCGAGCTACAGGGCGATCTACCGGTGAAGCTCGAGTTCGTCGTCAGTGATGAGCAGGCCGATGCGCTGCTCGCGAGCCTGGCCCGCGAGCAGCTGGCGCTGTTCTATGTGCGCTTCACGGTCGAGGCGGGGGTGAGCGGGGAGTCTTAATGCGCCGACAGGCCGATGTACAGATAGAGCAGGTACATCAGGCCGTTCACGCCCAGCTGCCAGACGCGGATGCCGCCGTGACGCCGCGTCGCCACGTACAGCCAGACGGCGGCGGCGAGCGTGATCGTCAGCCCCGCCAGCACCTCGGTGCGCGGCATCCACGGCGTCAGCGCGATGCCGATCGCCGGCAGTAGCGTGCCCTGGAACACCATCGCGCCGGTGATGTTGCCGAACGCCAGCGTGTCCTTGCCCTTGCGCACCCACAGGATAGAGTTAACCTTCTCCGGCAGCTCGGTGGCGATCGGGATGATCATCAGCGACAACAGCAGCGGCGAGACATGCAGGATGTCCGACGCCGATTGGACGCCGGCGATGAAGCCTTTTGCGCCGCCGACCAGCAGGGCGACGCCGAGTGCCAGTTGTGCGAGGATGGTCGTCCAGCCGACCGGCAGACCGAGCTTTTCCAGGAACATCGGCTTGTCCGCCTCGGTGCCGTAGCCCTGGTCGACCAGGTCGCTCGACGCGCGCAGCGTCACCATGACGTAGACGAAATACAGCATCACCAGCACCACACTGGTGACGGCGCGCAGGAATTCGAACGGGCCGCTCTGCGGGAAGAACATCGCCAGGGCGGCGAAGGTATAGCCGCCGAGGAAGAACAGCAGGTCGCGTTTCAGGCCGCCCGGCTCGGGGCTGATCAGGCCGCGCGGGCCGCGCTGGCGCCACACTGACAAGCCCATCAGGCAGACCGACAGCGTCGACAGCATCAGCGGTGCGCCGAGGATGGCGCCGACGCCGATCTCCTGGTTGACCTCGCCGTTGGCAGTGCCGCCCATGATCGCGAGTATCGGGACCAGGGTCTCGGGCATCGCGGTGCCGACTGCGGCGAACAGCGAGCCCGTCACGCCTTCGGAGATGCGCAGCTTCTGTCCGAGGTGTTCGAGCGCGTTGGTGAAGACTTCGGCGGCGATCAGGATCACCACCAGCATCAGAAGGAGTTCACCGAGGGTGAGCAACATAGTGGCCGAATGGAAAACGCGAAAGGCGGCAGTGTACTCCGCCATGACGGACAAACGAATAGGGCGACATGATCTGCCGCCCCGTTGGCATGTTCTGGCCTGCAGGGGCTAGCGCTGCCGCCGCGCCGCCATCCGTTCCCCGGCGGCGCGCTGCTCGTCGGCACTGAGCGTGCGTTCCGCGGTTGGAATCAGCCATTGTTCCTCGATCTCGGCGTGTTCGCGGTACATCCGCACGAACTCGCCGATCTCGGTCGGATTGACCGCTTCGAGCTCGCCCTTCTTCAGCGCCAGCAGGTCGTCGCGGATTTCGTTCCAGCATGACTGCAGGTAGCCGTGCTCGCTGGCCAGTCGCTCGAGCCGTGGCGCCGCCTCCGGCACCCGCTCGAGCAGGATGGGGAACAGCTCCTCTTCCTCGTCGCTGTGGTGCTGCGGACCGGCCTGGTCGAAATAGCGCATCACGCCGTCGATCGAGCCTTGCACCGCTTCGTCAACGCCGCGCGACGCGATGTGGCCGGGCAGGGCCTCGAGCTGATCGCAGAAGCGGCGGATCTTGTCGTGGCAGGCCAGCAACATCGCCAGCGGTTCATCGAACGACGGCCCCGGCTCCCTACCCAGTGTGTCGAGATTGATCATGATGGAACTCCTGAAGCAAGAAAACCCAAGGCGCAAGTCTGCCGCTTGTGGCGGAAGAAGACCCTCTCCGCGTTCAAGCGAACGCCGACGGGCCTGCGGGATCGGGCCGCGTTACAATCCCTCCCTACATTATGTGATAGCTGTTGTGGAGAAACGATGACACCGATCGCAGATGAGATCGGCCGCGAGCGGGTCGCCGCGGTGGTAGCGCGCTTTTACCGGAGGGTGCGCGCGCATCCGACGCTGGCCGAGCCGTTCGCCCGCGTCACCGACTGGACTGAGCACGAGGCGAAGCTGACCCACTTCTGGTGGACCACGCTCGGCGGCGCGCGCTACCGCGACGAGGAGCTGGCGGTCGGACGCGCCCATATGGACGTCGGTGTCACGCCTGCGCTGCTGGCCGACTGGCTCGGCCTGTTTCGTGCAACATTGGCCGAAGAGCCGCTGGCCGACGAGCTGTTGCTGGGCTGGCTGGAGCGCGCCGAGCGGATTGGCCAGTCGCTGTTGTATCTCGCGCAGTTCACCGCCGAGCAGCGTGCAGCGCGCCGTGCCGACGCACTCGCCGCGCACGCGGCGGAGTCGGCCGATGACTGAAACGATTCGGCCGCTCGACCCTGTTCGCCCCGCTGAGCTGATCGCCGCGTTCGCACTGGAGGAGGCCGCCACCCGACAGGAGATCGGCTGGTTGAACTATCCGGCACTGCCGCGGCTGTGGCAGGCGGCAGGCGATGTCGGCGGTGACGCGCAGCAGGTGCTCGGCGCGTTCGACGGCACGACGCTGGTGGGCCTCGCCGTCATCAGCCGGCGCGCCGACGGCGGAGGGCATATCGACCGGGTGGCGGTCGACCCGGCGCAGCAGCGACGCGGCTGGGGGCGGCGGCTGCTCGCGCACCTCTTGGCGCGTGAGCCGGCGCTCAGCATCGACACCGCAACGGCGAACCTGGCCGCCTGCTCGCTCTATCGGCACATGGGCTTCGTCGAGCAGCGTCGCTGGTCGACCCCGGACGGGCTGGAGCTGGTGCGTTTTGACCATCGATTGGCACTCGGCGGCGACGGGAGGCTGGTCGGCGTGACCCAGTGTGTCTCGCCCAACTGCGACGCCCGCCCCGGCGGCGAGCCACCCACGCTGCTCGTGGTGCACAACATCAGCCTACCGCCTTTCGAATACGGCGGCGATGCGATCGAGCGGCTGTTCACCAACCGGATCGATCCGAGCGCCAGCCCGTTCTTCGCGTCCATCGCGCAGCTGAGGGTGTCGTCGCACTTCCTGATCCGCCGCGACGGCGAGCTCATGCAGTTCGTGTCGGTGTTCGATCGTGCCTGGCATGCCGGCGTGTCGCACTACGACGGGCGCGAACGCTGCAACGACTTCTCGGTCGGCGTCGAGCTGGAGGGCTGCGATTTCGAGCCGTTCAGCGAGGCGCAGTACCGCAGCCTGATCGGGCTGACCGCGGCGCTGTCCGATTCCCTGCCGCTGACCGCGCTGGTCGGCCACCAGGACATCGCCCCGGGGCGCAAGACCGATCCTGGCGCGTTCTTCGACTGGGCGCGGGTCAGGGCGGCGACCGGCCTGCCGGGCTGACAATCTATTCATCCTCTTGCTGCGCGGCCCTGATCGGGGCTCATGCGCTTGGCGTGCGAATCTATCGCAGGGCGTATCGCAGATACGCACGCACAGATTCACTCAGCGATCAGAAATCCTCATGGACACCGAGTCCATTCCGGCTTCTGCGCTGCTCCTCACCCTGCTGAGGGCCGCTCGTGACAGAGGCCGAACCGGTTTGGGACACAACCGTTCGGCCAATGACGACCGAATTGGGCCAAAACAAGGGCCGCCCCTCGGGACGGCCCTGATCGCTTGGTGGCGGCGTTTACAGTTCGACCTGCGTACCCAGCTCCACCGCGCGGTTGGTCGGGATCTGGAAGAAGTCGGTCGCGCGCAGCGCGTTCTTGCTCATCCACACGAATATTTTCTCGCGCCAGCGCGCCATGCCCGGATGGTCGGTCGTGATCAGCGTCTCGCGCGACAAGAAGAACGAGGTCTCCATCAGTTCGAGCTTCAAGCCGGCCTGCTCGCAGTGCTTGAGGATGTCCTGCTGGTCCGGCGTCTCCATGAAGCCGTAGCGGGCAATCACCCGCCAGAAGCTTGGCGACATCTGTTCGACCTGAACCCGTTCGGCGTCGTCGACGTAGGACAGGTCCTCGGTGCGCACGGTCAGGAACACCACACGCTCGTGCAGCACCTTATTGTGCTTGAGGTTGTGCAGCAGCGCGTGTGGCACGCCGTGCGTGGTACCGGTCAGGAACACCGCGGTGCCTTCCACCCGGGTCGGGGGGTATGCCTCGATGTTTTCGACGAAGCTGTCGATCGGCAGCGCATGCTCCTGGATACGATCGAACAGCAGCTCGCGACCGCGTTTCCACGTACTCAGCAGGGTGAAGATCACCAGGCCGATTGCCAGCGGCAGCCAGCCGCCGTGGGTGACCTTGAGCAGGTTGGCCGAAAAGAACGTCAGGTCGAAGGCGAGGAACAGGCCGGTGAGCCCGCCGGCCACCGGCAGCGACCAGTTCCACTGGTGGCGCGCCACCACGTAAAACAGGATCGAAGTGATCGCCATCGTACCAGTCACCGCGATGCCGTACGCCGCGGCCAGATTGTCCGACGAGCGGAAGGTCAGCACCACCACCATCACGGCCACCAACAGCGCCCAGTTCACGAACGGCAGGTAGATCTGGCCGATTTCACGCTCCGAGGTGTGGGTGATCTTCATCCGCGGGCAGTAGCCCAGCTGGATCGCCGAGCGGGTCAGCGAGTAGGCGCCGGAGATCACCGCCTGCGAGGCGATCACGGTCGCCAGCGTGGCCAGGATGATCAGCGGTAGCACCGCCCATTGCGGTGCCATGTAGAAGAACGGGTTCTCAATGGTCTTCGGGTCGTGCAGCAGCAGCGCGCCTTGGCCGAAGTAGTTCAGCACCAGGCCCGGCAGCACCACGCTGAACCAGGCGATATGGATGGGGCGGCGGCCGAAGTGGCCCATGTCGGCGTACAACGCCTCGGCTCCGGTCAGCGCCAGCACCACCGCGCCGAGCACCAGGAACGAACCCCAGCCGTGGTGGATCAGGAAGGCCAGCGCGTTCATCGGGTTGATCGCGGCGATCACCAGCGGGGCCTTGGCGATGTTGATCGCGCCGAGCACGCCGAGCATGAAGAACCAGACCAGCATCACCGGGCCGAACAGCTTGCCGACCGTGTCGGTGCCGTGGCGCTGGATCAGGAACAGGCCGGCCAGCACCACCACCGACATCGGCAGCACGTACGGCGTGAGGGTGGGGCTGATCACTTCCAGGCCCTCGGCGGCGGACAGCACCGACATCGCGGGGGTGATGATCGCGTCGCCGTAGAACAGCGCGGCGCCGAACAGGCCGAACAGCACGATGCGCCAGCTGGCACGCCCTTCCACCAGGCGGCGAGCCAGTCCCATCAGCACCATGATGCCGCCTTCGCCCTTGTTGTCGGCCCTCAGGATGAAGGTGACGTACTTGAGCGTGACCACCAGCATGATGGACCAGAAGATCAGCGACAGGATGCCGAGGATGTTGACCTCGGAGATCGGCAGATGCTCAGCCGAGAAGCAGGTCTTCAACGTATAGAGCGGGCTGGTGCCGATATCGCCGTACACCACGCCGAGGGCGGCCAGCGTGATGCCCGCCATGGCGGACTTGCCGGATGCAGAATGGCTCATGAAAATCGATTCGGTTGCTTGTTGGGTTTCACGGCCCAGGGGGCAGCGGGCATGCTGCAGCGCGCAAGGGCCTCGGAGCGCGAAGCTTAACGCGGTCGGACACCGCGGCCAACCTTTGCCCTCGTTTCGCGCTGCACCGGGTGTCGGTGGAATACGACATAGGCGTGGCGCGGCTTGACAGCATTGCCCGGTCTGCCGTACGCCAGCAACATGTCATTGATATTTTAATGACATTTTTTCGGCCGATCAGCGGCGTGGCGTGGCGTTTTCGTTCGGCGCGGCTTGACGCTACAATCGATGCATTTACCGCTATCAATCCAGAGAAAGCCGTCCGAACATGCGTGCCTCGCAGTTTTTCATCTCCACCCTGAAAGAAGCTCCCGCCGACGCCGACATCATCAGCCAGAAACTGATGCTGCGCGCCGGCTTTATCCGCAAGGTCGCCGCCGGCGTCTACACCTGGATGCCGATGGGCCTGAAGTCGCTGCGCAAGGTCGAGAACATCGTCCGCGAAGAGATGAACCGCGCCGGCGCGATCGAGCTGACCATGCCGGTGGTGCAACCGGCCGGCCTGTGGCAGGAAACTGGCCGCTGGGACAAGATGGGCGACGAGCTGTTGCGCTTCAAGGACCGTCACGAGCGCGACTTCGTGATCCAGCCGACCTCGGAAGAGGTCGTCACCGACATCGCCCGCAGCGAGCTGAAGAGCTATCGCGCGCTGCCGAAGAACTTCTACCAGATCCAAACCAAGTTCCGCGACGAGCGCCGTCCGCGCTTCGGCGTGATGCGTGGCCGCGAATTCACGATGAAGGACGCCTACTCCTTCGACCGTGACGCCGAAGCGGCCGGCAAGAGCTACGACAATATGTACGCGGCCTACTGCAAGATCTTCGACCGCCTTGGCCTGACCTACCGCGCGGTGGCGGCCGACACCGGCGCGATCGGCGGCGACCGCTCGCACGAATTCCAAGTGATCGCCGACACCGGCGAGGACGCCATCGTCTACTGCCCGGCCTCCGACTACGCCGCCAACATCGAGTTGGCCGAAGCGGTGGCTCCGGCCGAAGCCCGCCCGGCGGCGGTCGCCCAGCTTGCCAAGGTGCACACCCCGAACGTCAAGACCATCGCCGAGCTGGTCGACTTCCTCAAGGTCGACATCAAGCAAACCGTCAAGGCGATAGTGGTCGAAGGCGAAGAGGGCGACGCGGTGCTGATGCTGGTGCGCGGCGACCACGAGCTCAACGAGGTCAAGGCCGAGAAGCTCGCCGGCATCAAGAAGCCGCTGACCTTCGCCTCCCCGACGCTGATCCGCGCCGCCTTCGGCGCACAACCGGGCTCGCTCGGCCCGGTCGGCTTCAAGGGCCGCATGATCGCCGACCGCACCGTCGCCGCGATGGCCGACTTCGTGATCGGAGCCAACGAGGACGACCAGCACTACACCGGCGCCAACTTCGGCCGCGACTGCGCCGAGCCGGAAGTGGTCGACATCCGCAACGTGGTGGTCGGTGACGCGTCGCCGGACGGCAAGGGCGTGCTGGCGATCCAGCGCGGCATCGAGGTCGGCCACGTGTTCTACCTCGGCACCAAGTACTCCGAAGCGATGGACGCCACCTTCCTCGACGAGGACGGCAAGCCGCGCTTCTTCGAGATGGGCTGCTACGGCATCGGCGTGACCCGTATCCTCGGCGCGGCGATCGAGCAGAACAACGACGAGCGCGGCATCATCTGGCCGGACAGCATCGCGCCGTTCGCCGTGGTGCTGTGCCCGGTCGGCTACGACCGCAACGAGGGCGTGAAGGCTGCCGCCGACCAGCTGTACGGTGAGCTGGCCGCCGCCGGCGTCGACGTGATCCTCGACGACCGCGGCGAGCGCCCCGGCGCGATGTTCGCCGACTGGGAGCTGATCGGCGTGCCGCACCGCGTCACCATCGGCGACCGCGGCCTGAAGGACGGCAAGGTCGAGTACCAGCACCGCCGCGACAGCGCCGCTACCGCCATTGCGGTCGATGCGATCGCCGCCGAACTGTTGCAGCGCCTGGCCAAGTAATGCGGCTGACGCCGGCGCTGGCGGCCATCCTCTGCGCGCTGAGCCTGCCGGCCGTCTGGGCCGGCGCGCAGCGTGAGGAGGCGCTGTCGGCGACGGTGGCGTCGGCGATGCACCGCTCGGTCAGCGACGTCAACGCACCGCGGCTGGTGTTCGCCCGGCCGCAGGACGGCATAGCGTGGCTGTCCGAGATGTCGCGGCGGCTCGAGAAGCGCGTGCCCGACCCCTGGGTGCGCGAGCGCCTGCTCGTCGCGGTGCAGTACGAGGCCAGCCGCGCCGGGCTCGACCCGCAACTGGTGCTGGCGCTGATCCAGGTGGAGAGCAATTTCCGCAAGTATGCGATCTCGTCGGTCGGCGCGCGCGGGCTGATGCAGGTAATGCCGTTCTGGCAGCGCAGCATCGGTTCGCCCGACCACGACCTGTTCGATCTGACGACCAATCTGCGCTACGGCTGCGCCATCCTGCGCCACTACCTCGACATAGAGCGCGGCAACCTCAGTCGCGCGCTCGGACGCTACAACGGCAGCCTCGGCCAGCCGCAGTACCCGGACGCGGTGCTCGGCACACTGCGCAGTAGCTGGCAGTGGGCGCCACCGATGGCCACGCTGGCGCAGAACTAGGTAATTTGGCCGGCCATCCTGAAAAAACACCCCGCTCAGGCGGTAATGCCGTTCACTTAAGGAAAAAGCACCGCCCACCAAGGCGGAAAAACGGTGCTTTTTTGTTACTTCCAAGCGTTCTTCGAAGCTAAAATCCGGACTGAACGGCTTAAGTGAACGGCATTACCGCTTAGGCGGGGTGTTTTGCTTGGTGCGATCAGAACTGGTAGCCGAGGCCGAGGAGGATGATGTCGCTGTCGCGGCTGTAGTCGGTGACGATGCGGTGCCAGTGGATGCGGGCACGCAGATGGTCGGTGATCCCGTAGCTGGCGGTCAGCGTGACGATGCCGGAGATCTCGCGGCCGCTGCTGCCGCTGACCTGATCGGTCTGATAGCGGTCGAATGCAGCATAGATACCGCCGCCGACGCCGAGAGTGAGCTTCTTGTCGAAGAATTCCGGCTCCAGCCACGCCTGCAGCGCCCCGCCATTGCGACGAGTCAGGCGGGTGTCACCCTCGTTGATCCACGCGCCGGACAATTTCACCACCGGGCTCAACGAGTAGCGGTACTCCAGGCTCTTGGCGACGCCGGTTTCCGACTTGAAGCTGTTGACGATGGTCTGGCCGGCCAGCAACGTGACCTCGTTGTTGCTCTTACCGCTCTGCCAGGAGCCGCTGTCAAGGCCATCCGGCGTCAGCTGATAGCCGAGACCTAGCTGGATCGAGTTGGTGGTGATGCCGCCACCGCCCTGTACCCGGTTCAGGCGCAACTGGTACAGCCACTTGCTGTCGGGGTAGTAGGTAGCGGCGGCGCTGTACAGCACCGCCACGCCGTGGTCGTCGCTGTAGCCGACGCCGTTGGCCGCCATGGTTGTGTCGAAGTAGTGGTAGGGGCCGACGCCGGCCGACAGCACCAGCCTGTCCCACAGCGGGGACGAGCGCCACCATAGTTGAGCGCTGTGGCCGTCGCGGTGGTGGCCTGGCACATGGCCCTCGTTGCTCCAGGTGACGCTGGCGGCGATGTGCTCGGTCAGCGGTGTCTGGTAGGACAGCATCCACGCATAGGAATGACCTTCCGGCTCCTTGCTGTCCATCGCCCCGGCCGAGAGTGTAAATTCGTCGGCGTGGGTGCCGGTGGCGAGGCCCATTAGCATGGTCGCAACAGCGGCGCGACGGATGTGTCCATATCTCATTGCGGGGCCGACTTTGGTCATTGCTTAATGGGTGTTTTAGACCAGAGTCAATGCCAGCGTAAAGAGGGTATACCCAGGCGCTCAGCGCCCAGCCACCGCTGGCTCGTGCAACAGCATCAGTTTCCTGAGCAGGGCAGCAAGCTGCCGGCGCTCGGCGGCCGATAGCGGCGTGAGCAGCGCGTGTTCGGTGGCAATGTGCCGCTCAGCGGCGGCCTCGACCACTGTCAGTCCCTTCTCGGTCAGCTCGATGAGCACCCCGCGCCGATCGTCCGGGTCGGGGCGACGTACGACCAGAGCGGCTGCTTCGAGCCGCGAGATGCGGTTGGACAGCCCGCCGGCGGTGATCAGCACCTGGGTGCGCAGCTGCTGAGGGCTCTGCCGGAACGGCGGGCCGCTGCGGCGCAGTGCGGCGATTACGCCGAACTCGCCAACCGACAGACCGAACCCCTCCAGCTGCGCCAGCAGCCGGCGGCTCAAGAAGTACTCCAGCCGCGCCAGCCGGCCGATCACTTCGGTACCGCTGCCGTTGGGGCCGGGCAACTCGTGGTGTCCGCCGACGATCGGCTCGTCGACCATGTCGGTGGCCTCGTCCGGTGCCGAGGGGTTGTCGTCGAGGAACATCTTGCACTTTCTGCTTGGTCGGCCGCATCGTTGCGGCTTGTAGATTGGATCTTCAACACAGCGATGTTTGGTGTGGTGCAGCGTCGGCGGCGTTTTCGGGAGACGGATGCCGCAGCCCTATCCAATACGCTAGCCCGTCCCAGCCGACCGCTTTCCCTTCATGGCCAAGTCCAGCGTAATGTTCGGCTTGGCGCCGCCGGTGGCGAAGCATCGTCGACCAGTCTTGTGATCGCCGGCCGGTGGCTGGACCGCAGCGGGTTACCCCTGACCAACAGGTCGTCTCGCTCCCCGCAAGGCCTTGATCCTGCCGTCGACCATTCGTTGCCGGCGCTGGCCGCCCCGCCTTCCCCCGGCACGGCCGCGTTTTCACTTTCTTTCCCTTGCCACCCTCCGAACACGACAAAGCCGGGTTGCCCTGCGAGGCAAACCCGGCTTTGAGGTTGTCGCTTAGCCCTCGTCGTGGCTGATCAGCAGCTTGCGCAGCAGCGAGGCCAGCTGCTCGCGCTCTTCGGTATTTAGCGGAGACAGTAGCTCGTCCTCGGCGGCCAAGTGATGCTCGGCGGCGTCGTCGACGACCGCCAGGCCGCGCTCGGTCAGGCGCACGATCACGCCGCGGCGATCGTTCGGGTCGGGGTGGCGGGTGACCAGGCCGGCCGCTTCGAGGCGGTTGATCCGGTTGGTCAGGCCACCGGACGAGATCAAGACCATGCCCTGCAGCTGGTTAGGCGACAGCTCATAGGGCTCGCCGGCGCGACGGAGCGCGGCGATCACGTTGAATTCGCCGACGTTCAGCAGATGGCGGGCCAGATCGGTGAGGACGCGACGAGTGATGAAATATTCGAGACGGACGATGCGTCCGATGACTTCGGTACTGGAAGGGTCCAGATCCGGGCGGACCTCACGCCAGCGGGCGACGATGTGGTCAACGTGGTCTGTTTTATTGGACATGGCTCTCTGACTGCTTATGGTTCTTGGGTGGGAAAGCGCTATTTAAAGCAGATTGGAACACTTTAGCAACAGATAAATTATTCAATCGAAAGCAACTTATATAGGTATAAATCAACACAAAGAATTTTGATATGAAGCAATAATTCGTGGCATGCTTCGGGTGGAGACGACTTCTACCCCCGGCTCAACCACTTCGACGTGAAATTCGCCGTGATATCAAAGGAATAGTGGAAAGCTGGATCGGGGCCGAATGGCATGGAAACCTGGATGGGAAGTAAATTCCATGCGAGTAATGACAATATTATACAAGGAGCAAGAAATGCAGACTGCGATTCGTGGCGCAATGCTGACCTTCAAGGACGATCCATTCCAGCGCGACCTCAAGGACTGTATGGTCTACGAGTCCGACGCGCTGATCGTAATGGACGGTGGCAAGATCACCGCGGTGGGCAAGGCGAGTGACCTGATTGCAGCGCTGCCGGCCGGCGTAGAGGTTACCGAATACAAGAACAGCATCATCGTGCCTGGCTTCATCGACAGCCACGTGCACTACCCGCAGACCCAGATCATCGGCGCCTACGGCGAGCAGCTGCTCGACTGGCTCAACAATTACACCTTCATCGCCGAGCAGCAGTTCGCCCAGAAGGAGCACGCCACCGAGGTGGCCGAGGTGTTCCTGCGCGAACAGCTGAAGAACGGCGTCACCAGCGCCACCGTCTACTGTACCGTCTACCCGCAGTCGGTCGACGCGTTCTTCGAGGTGGCCAGCCGCTACAATATGCGCGTGCAGGCCGGCAAGATCTGCATGGACCGTTTCGCGCCGGAAGCGCTGCTCGACACCCCGCAGCGCGCCTACGACGAATCGGCCGCGCTCGCCAAGAAATGGCATGGCAACGGCCGTAACGAATACGTGATCACCCCGCGCTTCGCGCCGACCTCGACCCCGGAACAGCTCGAGATGGTCGGCCAGCTGGCCCGCGACTTCCCGACCGCGCTGATCCAGTCGCACGTGTCCGAGAACGTCAACGAAGTCGAGTGGGTGAAGTCGTTGTATCCGGAATGCGGCAGCTACACCAGCGTGTACCACAAGTACGGCCTGATGCGTGAGCGCGCGATCTACGGCCACGGCATCCACCTGACCGACGAAGAGCTAGACATCTTCGCCGACACCAAGGCGGCCGTCGCGCACTGCCCGACGTCCAACTTCTTCCTGGGCTCCGGCGCGTTCAACGTCAAGAAGGCCAAGGACCCGAGCCGTCCGATCCGCGTGGGTCTCGCGACCGACCTGGGCGCCGGCACCAGCTTCTCGATGCTGCAGACGCTGAACGAGGCGTACAAGGCCGCCCAACTGAACGGCAATGCGCTGTCGGCTGGCCATGCGTTCTACCTGGCCAGCCGCGGCACCGCCGAGGCACTCGGTCTTGCCGACAAGATCGGCACCATCGCTCCGGGCTTCGAGGCCGATCTTGCGGTGATCGATCTGCACAGCACGCCGATCATCGACTACCGGATGAAGTACTGCAAAGACATCGAAGAGGCGCTGTTCATCCAGATGACGATGGGCGACGACCGCGCGATCGCCGCCACCTACGTCGCCGGCAACAAGGTGTACGGCCGCGACTGAGTGAACCTGAGTCCCGCCGTAGCTGTGGGGTGACGAAACGGGCACGCCAAGGCGCGCCCGTTTTTCGTTGATCGAATCGGCTTACAGGAGCAGGTCGCGCTCAGGGAGCAGCGTCGGCAGTCGGCGCGATCCGATCAACAGCCTGATCGGCATGTAGCCGATCGCGCCGAAGGCGATGCTGCCCGAATGGCGGCGGCATGGGGGCTCTTAGCGTGTCGGCTTGACGCGCACCAGCCGGGTGCCGGCGAGGCGGTCGTGCAGGAACTGCTTTTCCGGGTCGAAATAGGCGAAGCCGAGCGGTACGATCCACCACAAGAGCGCAGCGGTCAGCGCATGCTTGCCGGCGCCAAGCTCTACGGCCAAGCCCTTGTAGGCGATCAGCGGCATGCCGGCGAACAGAGCCAGCGCGATCAGGTAGCGCAGCGCGGCGCGGGGCCAGTCAAGCGGTGCGCCGTGCGCTCCGATCAGCTTCAATCGCCAGGTCTTCATCGCCACCGTCTGGCCGGAGCGAGTCCAGGCATAGCCGAAATAGCCGAACAGCAGCAGCACCTGCCATAGCTGCTGGCCCAGGTCGAGCAGCGGCGAGTGGCCGAGCCAGGTGATTAGCGGGGTGTATGCGGCGCTGGCACCGAGTAGCACGGCGGTGATCAGCAGTAGTTCGTAGAGTAGGCTGGCCAGACGCCGCCACCAGCCGGGGAACAGATAGGTTTCGCTCATGAGGCTCGTCGCGGGTCAGGGGGTGGTGGCGGAGTGCGCCTTCAGGCGGTCGATGGCGGCGGCGCGCTCGGCCGGTGGTAGCTCCTGCAGGTGCTTCCAGTTGTTGCGCGCCTCTTCCTGCTGCTGCGGGGTAAGCTCTGACCAGCTTTTCAGCCGCTGCTGCATGCGTTGGCGCTGCACGGCGTCGAGACCCTGATAGTCGTCGACCAGGTTGAGCATCTGCTGTTTCTTGGCCGGCGAGTAGCGATCCCAGTCGTGCGCCAGCGGTGTCAGCGCAGCGCGCTGCTCGGCCGACAGCTGCATCCAGCTCGGCGACGCGGGGGGTGTGCCCCAGCCGGTCAGCGGCATAGCGAAGAGCCCGGCCAGGAGGAGGGCGGCAAAGAGGCCGGGCTTACTGCTCGACGGCACGGCTGAACGTCGGCTCAAGGAATGCCTCCAGAGGGAGCTCATGGGACAGTAGCGAGGCTTCGGTCGGGCTCTCGTCGACGGTGAGCTGGCTTTCGGCCAACCACAGCGAGCTGGCCAGTGCTAGTAGGCCGAGCAGAGCGGCGCCGCCGCGGCGTACCAGCCGGGCGTGGTGGCTCAGCCAGAGGCCGGCGGTCTCGGCCAGGCGGACCGGTTCTTCGGCGCGCATGTCATAACGTGCCAGCGCCGCTTGGCGGGCGCGCTTCAAGCGTTCTAGCTGACGCAGCGTCAGCGCGTCGGTTGGCGCATCGAGCGCGCGGGTCAGCTGGTTTGGCAAACGGTCATCGTGGGCATCATGATTCATAGCGTGACTCCCTTCTGCTGCAGGATGGTGGCCAGCGTATGGGTAGCGCGAGAGCAGTGGGTCTTCACGCTGCCCTGTGAGCAGCCCATCACTTCGGCTGTTTCCGCCACGTCCAGTCCTTCCCAGTAACGCAGCAGGAACGCCTCACGTTGACGATTGGGCAGCAGTGAGATCGCGCCCTCGATCAGCTGGCTCACTTCCTTGCGTGCCAGCCAGGTCTCGGGATTGGTCTGCGTCTCGTCCGATTCGACGTTCAGCACCTCGAGCGGGTCGAGGCCCTCATCTTCCTGGCGGGCCGGGACCAGTGCGGAGAACAGCGTGATAAAGAAGCGTCGCACCTTGCTGCGCCGGTAGAAGTCGCGGATGGTGTTCTGCAGGATGCGTTGAAACAGCAATGGCAACTCTGCCGCCGGCGCGTGCGCGTAACGGTCGGCCAGTTTCATCATCGAGTCCTGAACAATGTCAAGAGCATTATTCTCGTCCTGGACCGCGTACAGCGCCTGTTTGAAGGCACGACGTTCTACCGACTGAAGAAAGTCGGCCATTTCCTTGCGAGATGCCATTTGACTAGCAATTTCAATGCCAACGGACCATCTTAACAAACCCGTTGGCAGTCGGGTAGCGCTGCTTGAAAGCACTGATTTTTAAGCGTTGGCGGGGATTTGCAGGTGCGCAAAAGCGCTTGACCGAACTTTCACAGATAAGCTAAGTTCGAACTCATAACATTGGGATTAATCTCATATTAAATCAAGAGGCAATGATGCAGATCTCGGGCGCGGAAATCGTCGTCCGCAGTCTCCAGGAAGAAGGCGTTGAATTCGTCTTCGGCTACCCTGGTGGTGCGGTACTCGAAATATACGATGCCATCTTCAAGCAAGATGCATTCAAACACGTGCTGGTGCGGCACGAGCAGGCAGCGGTGCATGCCGCCGATGCTTATTCGCGCTCCAGCGACAAGGTCGGCGTGGCGCTGGTGACCTCCGGTCCCGGCGCGACCAATGCCCTCACCGGCATTGCCACCGCCTATCTCGACTCGATCCCGCTGGTGGTGATCTCCGGCCAGGTCGGCACCCCGGCCATCGGCCTGGATGCCTTCCAGGAAGTCGACATGATCGGCATGTCGCGGCCGTGTGTGAAGCACAACTTCCTGGTCAAGGACATCGCCGAGCTGGCGTCCACCATCAAGAAGGCATTCTACATCGCCAAGACCGGCCGTCCCGGCCCGGTGGTGGTCGACATCCCGAAGGATGTGCAGCAGACTCTGGCCGAGTTCCACTGGCCGGATAGCGTCAACATTCGTTCCTATACCCCGGTGACCCGCGGTCACCCGGGCCAGATCAAGAAGGCGGTCAGCCTGCTGGCCGAAGCCAAGCGCCCGTTCATCTACGTGGGTGGCGGCGCGGTGCTGGGCAACGCTGCCGACGAGGTGCGCGAACTGGTGCGCTCGCTGGGCCTGCCTTGTACCAACACGCTGATGGGCCTGGGCGCCTATCCGGGTACCGACCCGCAGTTCCTCGGCATGCTCGGCATGCACGGCACCTACGAAGCCAATATGGCGATGCAGAACTGCGACGTGCTGATCGCGATCGGCGCGCGTTTCGACGACCGCGTGATCAGCGTGCCGTCCAAGTTCACCGCCGTGCCGAAAAAGATCGTCCACATCGACGTCGACCCGTCCTCGATCGCCAAGCGCGTCAAGGTCGACATCCCGATCGTCGGCGACGTGAAGCTGGTGCTGCGCGAGATGCTCGACGTGCTGAAGGCCACCGGCGCCAAGCCGGCCGCCGAGCCGCTGGCCGCCTGGTGGCGCCAGATCGACGCCTGGCGCGCGCCGAACTCGCTGCGCTACGCGACCAGCAACGAGATCATCAAGCCGCAGTACGTGGTGGAGACGCTGTTCGAGGTGACCGGCGGCAACGCGATCATCACCTCCGACGTCGGCCAGCACCAGATGTGGGCGGCGCAGTACTACAAGTTCGACCGTCCGAAGCAGTGGCTCAACTCCGGCGGCCTCGGCACCATGGGCGTCGGCCTGCCGTACGCGATGGGCGCCCAGTTGGCCAATCCGGACGCGCAAGTCGCCTGCATCACCGGCGAAGCGTCGATCCAGATGAACATCCAGGAGCTGTCGACCTGTCACCAGTACCACATCCCGGTCAAGCTGGTGAACCTGAACAACCGCTACCTGGGCATGGTGCGCCAGTGGCAGGAGATCTTCTACGGCAACCGCTATTCCGAGTCGTACATGGATGCGCTGCCGGACTTCGTGAAACTGGCCGAAGCGTATGGCCACGTCGGCTTCAAGGTGGAAAAGCCGTCCGACGTCGAGCCGGTGCTGCGCGAAGCGTTCGGGCCGAAGCTGAAAGAGCGTTTGGTATTCCTCGACTTCCTGACCGATCAGTCGGAAAACGTCTACCCGATGGTCGGTAACGGCAAGGGCCTGGACGAGATGGACCTGCCGCCGCACATGCGCGATGCGCAAGCGGCCGAGTCCGAACGTGACTACGGCAACCTGTGCTGATCGAGGACGGCCTGAACATGCGACATATTCTTTCCATTTTGCTTGAAAACGAAGCGGGCGCCTTGTCCCGCGTCGTGGGCCTGTTTTCGGCCCGCGGTTACAACATCGATTCGCTGACCGTGTCCACCACCGAGGATGCGACACTGTCACGTATGACCATCGTCACCCACGGCTCCGACGATGTGATCGAACAGATCACCAAGCAGCTCAACAAGCTGATCGAGGTGGTCAAGGTGATCGACCTGAACGAGTCCGAGCATATCGAGCGCGAACTGATGCTGATCAAGGTGCGCGCGACAGGCAAGGATCGTGAAGAGATGAAGCGGATGGCGGACATCTTCCGCGGCCGCATCATCGACGTGACCGAGAAGACCTACACCCTCGAGCTCACCGGCACCAGCGACAAGCTCAACGCCTTTATCGAGGCGGTCGACCGTACAGTGATCCTGGAAACGGTCCGTACTGGTGCATCGGGGATCGGTCGCGGCGAGCGGATTCTGAAAATCTGAGTCGTCGGCGGCGGGGCTGGTTCCCGCCGGATAGCCGTAACGCATTAGCAAACTTGGGCGCCGCCCGACGGCGGTGCCCCGAAATATATAGGGAAACATCATGAAGGTTTTTTACGACAAAGACGCTGACCTCTCGATCATCAAGGGTAAGAAGGTCGCCATCATCGGTTACGGCTCGCAAGGCCATGCTCACGCGCAGAACCTGAAAGAGTCCGGCGTCGACGTCGTAGTCGGTCTGCGCAAGGACGGCGCTTCGTGGAAGAAGGCGGAAGGCGCCGGCCACCAGGTGAAGGAAGTGGCCGAGGCAGTAAAAGGCGCTGACGTAGTGATGATCCTGCTGCCGGACGAGTCGCAGCCGGACGTGTACAAGAGCGAAATCGAGCCGAACATCAAGCAGGGTGCTGCACTGGCGTTCGCGCACGGCTTCAACGTGCACTACAACCAGATCGTGCCGCGTGCCGACCTCGACGTGATCATGATCGCCCCGAAGGGCCCGGGCCACACCGTGCGCTCCGAATACCTGAAGGGTGGCGGCGTGCCGACGCTGATCGCCGTGTACCAGGACAAGTCGGGCCGCGCACGTGACGTGGCGCTGTCTTACGCTGCAGCCAACGGCGGCACCAAGGGTGGTGTGATCGAGACCAACTTCCGCGAAGAGACCGAGACCGACCTGTTCGGTGAGCAAGCCGTGCTGTGTGGCGGTGCGGTCGAGTTGGTGAAGGCCGGTTTCGAAACCCTGACCGAAGCCGGCTACGCGCCGGAAATGGCTTACTTCGAGTGCCTGCACGAATTGAAGCTGATCGTCGACCTGATGTACGAAGGCGGCATCGCTAACATGAACTACTCGATCTCGAACAACGCCGAATACGGCGAGTACGTGACCGGCCCGGAAGTGGTGACCTCGGCTACCAAGGAAGCGATGAAGAAAGCGCTGTACCGCATCCAGTCGGGTGAGTACGCCAAGATGTTCATCCTGGAAGGCAAGACCAACTACCCGTCGATGACCGCCCGTCGTCGTCTGAACGCCGAGCACCCGATCGAGAAGGTGGGTAACGAACTGCGCGCGATGATGCCGTGGATCGCCAAGAACAAGCTGGTCGACCAGTCGAAGAACTAAGCCTGATTCAAAGCAAGTAAAAAAGCCGGGAGCGATCCCGGCTTTTTTTTGTAAGAGCGCCTCAGGTGCGAGTCGGGTGGCGGGCCGTTCAGTCGGCCATCGCCTCGCCCATTCGCACTGCGCGTGCCGGCGCCCAGTCGGCATTGAAAGTGAGCGGACCCTTCGGGAATAGCAGCACCACGGTCGAGCCTAGCAGGAAACGCCCCATCTCCTCGCCCTTCTTCAGAGTGATGTTCTGGTCGCGATAGTCCCAGCGCCGCACATTGGCGCTGCGCGGCGGGTTGATTACGCCGTGCCACACCGTCTCCATGCTGCCGACGATGGTGGCGCCGACCAGCACCAGGGCGAACGGGCCGTGTGGGGAGTCGAAGTGGCAGACCACGCGTTCGTTGCGGGCGAACAGGCCGTCGACGCCACGTGCGGTGGCCGGGTTGACCGAGTACAGTTCGCCCGGCACATAACTCATCGAGAGCAGGCGGCCGTCACACGGCATGTGGATGCGGTGATAGTCGCGCGGACTCAGGTAGATGGTGGCGAACAGGCCGTCGTCGAACTGGCGGGCTTGCGCGGCATCGCTGGCCAGTAGGGCGCCGCTGCTATAGGACTTGCCTTTGGCCTGGAAGATTTGATCGCGCTCGATGCGGCCGAACTGGCTGATCGCGCCGTCCACCGGACAGACCAGCTGCGTCGCCGCCAGCGGACGCAAACCCGGCTTCAGTGCCCGGGTGAAGAAATCGTTGAAGCGGGTGTAGCCGTGCGGATTGGGCTCGGCCGCCTCCGACATGTCAACGCCGTATTTGGCGATGAAGCGGCGTATCATCCACTGCGTCAGCGCACCGGCGCGCCGACGCGCGACAAAGCCGAACAGGCGTGTGATGAGAAGCTTGGGCAGCAGGTGCTGCAGCTGGACGAAAAGGCGCTCGGACAAGGGTAGATTCCCAAGAATTCGGTCAAAGCAGCAAAGTATAGCCTATCCGCCTGCCGGTCGCGCTCGGCGCGCTGCTCGCGTTACAATAGTAAGTTATTGATACCAACCGCAACGGTGCCGTGGCGCCGTTGTCTTCTGCGGAAAGTGAAGATGCAGACTCCTGACTCCCTCAGACCGGAAAAGCCAACGCTCCGGCGCCAGGGCATTTATCTTCTCCCCAACCTGTTTACGCTGGCGGCGCTGTTCGCCGGCTTCTACGGCGTCGTGCAGGCGATGAACACCAAGTTTGAGGTGGCGGCGGTGGCGGTGTTCCTCGCGATGATCCTGGACGGCCTGGACGGTCGGGTGGCGCGGCTGACGCATAGCCAGAGCGCCTTCGGCGCCGAGTTCGACAGTCTTTCCGATATGGTTAGCTTCGGCGTGGCACCGGCGCTGATCGCCTACGAGTGGATGCTCAAGGATCTGGGCAAGCTAGGCTGGATGGTCGCGTTCATCTATTGCGCATGCGCTGCGCTGCGCCTGGCGCGCTTCAACACGATGCTCGGCACGGCCGACAAGCGCTGGTTCACCGGTCTGCCGAGTCCGGCGGCAGCGGCGCTGGTAGCGGGGCTGGTGTGGATCTGCCATGCCTATCAGTACACCGATCTGCCGTACCTAAATTGGGTCACGCTGGGCTTCACCGCGTTCGCCGGCATTTCGATGGTGGTGAATGTGCGCTTCTGGAGCTTCAAGGAGATCCACGTGCGCCGTAAGGTGCCGTTCATGGCATTGCTGGTGGTGGTGATCGGTATCCTGCTGATCGTGTCCGAGCCGCCGCTGGTGCTGTTCGGCTTCTTCGTCGGTTACGGCCTGTCCGGTTATGTGATGGCGCTGCTCGGCATGGGGCGCAATGGCAAGCAGACGCCCGGGCGTCCGGCGGTGTGAAGCGGTGTATTTAATTTCCCGAAAGGGCGGCGTGAGCCGCCCTTTTTTTGCGTCTGGAGGTCCGCAGGGCGCCCTCTTGGGAAATAAATTGGACCATATGTCCAATATTTGCGTGTTAGACACGGTGTTTTACGGTTTTTATGGAAAAATTCTGAAAACTGGTTGACCAGATGTCCAACTTTTCCCTATTCTCGATCTCAATGACAACGCAAGGGTGTGACATGCAACTCGACATCGAACGACTGATCGCAGACTTCGGCGGCCCGGGCAAGCTGGCCGACGAGCTCAATCGGGCCTTCCCCGACGATCCGGTGTCGCGTGCCGCTGTTTACAAGTGGCGCGAACGCGGCAGTCTGCCCTTGGCGCAATTAAATAAACTGGCCCTGCTCGCGGCGGGAGTCGGTAAATCGTTCAACTTCAACGATTATCTGATCGGTGGGACCCGATCGGGACAGGGAGAGTCACCTATCATGAGCGATCGCTTGTACATCTTCGACACCACCTTGCGCGACGGCGAGCAGAGCCCGGGCGCGTCGATGACCAAGGAAGAAAAGATCCGCATCGCGCGCCAGCTGGAGCGGCTCGGCGTCGACATCATCGAGGCCGGTTTCGCTGCGGCGAGCCCAGGCGATGCCGACGCAATCCGTGCGATCGCCGAGGTGATCAAGGAGTCGACCGTCTGTAGCCTGGCCCGTGCCAACGAGCGCGACATCCGTGCCGCCGGCGAGGCGATCAAGCCGGCCGCGCGTGGCCGCATCCACACCTTCATCGCTACCAGCCCGATCCACATGGAGCATAAGCTGCGCATGAGCCCGGATCAGGTGGTCGAGGCGGCGGTGAAGGCGGTGACCTTGGCGCGCGAATACACCGACGACGTCGAATTCTCGGCCGAAGATGCGTTGCGTTCCGATATCGATTTTCTCGCCCGCATCTTCGGCGAGGTGATCAAGGCCGGTGCCACCACCTTGAACGTGCCGGATACGGTCGGCTACGCGGTGCCGCAGAAGACTGAAGCGTTCTTCCGCGAGCTGATCGCCAAGACTCCGGGCGGCGACAAGGTGATCTGGTCGGCGCACTGCCACAACGACCTGGGCATGGCGGTGGCCAACAGCCTGGCTGCGGTGCTCGGCGGCGCCCGCCAGGTGGAGTGCACCATTAACGGCCTTGGCGAGCGTGCCGGCAACGCGGCGATGGAAGAAATCGTGATGGCGGTGAAGACCCGTCGTGACATCTTCAACGTGGATACCCGTATCGACACCACCCAGATCGTGCCGGCTTCCAAGCTGGTGTCCACCGTCACCGGCTACCCGGTGCAGCCGAACAAGGCCATCGTCGGTGCCAATGCCTTCGCCCACGAGTCGGGCATTCACCAGGACGGCGTGCTCAAGCACCGTGAAACCTACGAGATCATGTCGGCCGAGAGTGTTGGCTGGAGCACCAACCGCCTGACCCTCGGCAAGCTGTCCGGCCGCAACGCGTTCCGCACCAAGCTCGCCGAACTGGGCATTCATCTCGACAGCGAGGAGGCGCTGAATGCCGCGTTCGCTCGCTTCAAGGAGCTGGCCGACAAGAAGCGCGAGATCTTCGACGAGGACCTGCACGCGCTGGTGTCGGACGAGATGGTGTCGCTCGGCCAGGAGGACTTCAACTTCGTGTCGTTGAAGATCCACACCGAGACCGGTGAAGCGCCGCACGCCGAGATCGTGTTCATCGCGCAGGGTGAAGAGAAGCGCGCCGAGTCGGTTGGCTCCGGCCCGGTCGATGCCACCTTCAAGGCCATCGAGAGCGTGGTCCACAGCGCGGCCGAACTGGAACTCTATTCGGTCAACGCGGTGACCAAGGGCACCGAATCGCAGGGCGAGGTGACGGTACGCCTGTCACGCGATGGCCGCATCGTGTCCGGTCAGGGGGCCGACACCGACGTGATCGTCGCCGGCGCCAAGGCCTACCTGTCGGCACTGAACAAATTGCATAGCCGGGCAGAACGTCCGAATCCGCAAACCTCGGTGTAAGCGCAATCCGCGACACCTGAACATTGCCGGGACCGCGTGATCCGCCGTTCGCTGGTCAAAGCAGGCTCCACAAGGGCCTGCTTTCGTGCGTCCGTTTGACGGCTTGCCAGCGGGGCGGGTTTGGCTCAAGCTGACGGCCTTTCTGTCTCCGCAGGAGTGCTTCCGCCATGGCCCAAGGCTATTTCATCACCGGCACCGATACCGAAATCGGCAAGACACACGCGGCGGTGCGGCTGATTGAGCAGTGGCGGAGCGAGGGCAAGCGAGTGATGGCGATGAAGCCGATCGCTGCCGGCTGCGAGGTTCTGCCGGACGGTCGTTGGGTCAACGACGACGTCGAGCGCTTGGTCGCCGCCAGCGGGCAGACCGACCGTGAACTGATGAACCCGTATCGCTTCCTGCCGCCGGTCTCCCCGCATATCGCCGCGCGCGAGGCCGGCGTAGCCATCTCGCTCGACACGATCAAGGCGCACTACCTAGCATTGGCTGAACAGGCCGACCTGGTGCTGGTAGAGGGCGCAGGCGGCTGGTTCGCGCCACTGTCCGACACGCTGTTCATGCGCGATCTCGCGTGGGCGCTGGACCTGCCGATCATCTTGGTGGTCGGGATGCGGCTTGGCTGCATCAACCATGCGCTCTTGACTGCGCAGGCCATTGAGGCGTCAGGTCTGCCGCTGGCCGGCTGGGTCGCCAATCGGATTGTGCCCGATCAACCGGCCTACGAGGACAATCTGGCAACCTTAAAGGCGCATATCCATGCTCCACTGCTGCTGGAAATTCCTTTCGAGCAAAAATCTTAATAAGAAGATTTGTCGTCCGACAGGGCCGGGGTGCATGCGTTACAATTTCATGATTCAATTCTGAATTTTGCCGCACCCAGCATGGAACAGCTCAAGCACAAGATCCTGACCGAAGGCCGACTCCTGGATGGTTTCGTTCTGAAGGTCGACAACTTTCTCAATCATCAGCTCGATGTCGAGCTGCTCGATGCGATGGGGGCGGAGTTCGCCCGCCGCTTCGCCGGTGTGAAGATCGACAAGATCCTGACCATCGAAGCATCCGGCATTGCGGTGGCGGCGATGGCAGCTCGCCATTTTGGTTACCCACCGGTGGTGTTCGCGAAAAAGACCCAGAGTCTTAACCTCGATGCCGACGCGTTCGAGACCGAGGTGTACTCGTTCACCAAGCAGCAGGTCTACAAGGTACGTGTGTCGCGCCGCTACCTGAAACCGGGTGAGCGGGTGCTGATCATCGACGACTTTCTCGCGCACGGCCATGCCACCCGTGGCCTGATCGATATCGTCAAGCAGGCAGGGGCGGAACCGGCCGGCGTCGGCATTGTGATCGAGAAGGGCTTCCAGGGCGGCGGCAAGCTGATCCGCGACGCCGGGGTACGCCTCGAGTCGCTGGCGGTGCTCAAGTCGATCGCCGACGGCAAGATCGAATTCGCCTGAGTACATCGATCAGGCCAAACAAAAACGGCACCTGCGGGTGCCGTTTTTGTTTGCGCATGCAAACGCGCTGTCAGTGCATGATCTCGCGGAACACTTCGCGTCCGCCGACGGTACCGACAAATGGGGAACCGCCGCCAGTCGGCTTGTTGAGATCGCCAGTCATCACCGCCTGCTCGCCGCGCAGAGTCACCCCGCTACAGTTGACGCTGCCGGCCTTGGGGTCGATCACCTGACACTGCAGTAGCCCATTGAGCGGATAGCCCGCCTGCTCGAACCATTTGGCGCCGTAAGCGCCAGCGTAGGTGGCATTGGTGCCGGACATCATGTTGGCGCAACCGGCCAACAGGCCGGTGCTGATGCCGGCTATCGCCAAAAGGCGTGCGTTCATCGCTTTCTCCTGAGCGGGACGGAGGAGCAGTGTACGGCCGCCTCACGCCGGCCGGCAAACGCGCCCGGCGAAGCCGCTGTGGGATGGCAACATCATTGCAGCTTGTTTTATCGAACTTACAGCCTAGTATCAGAAAAGCTCGACGTCATTAATGAGCGGATTAAGAGCCACCATTAACATCATTTCACGATGTGCCGGTGGTTCGGACGGTGGTCGGCTTGGGCCCCCTTGGGCCCGCAAAGCAGGGGGAACCCATGTCTTTTCTGCGATTTTTCACGGTAATGCTCGGTATGCTGGCGACCTCGGCCGAGGCGGCCGAGGTCAATCTGCAGTCGCCGGTCACCTCGATTGCCCGCGACATCTACGGACTGCATACGTTGCTCTTGATCATCACCGGCACGATTGCGCTGGTGGTGTTCGGGGTGATGTTCTATGCCATTATCCGCCATCGCAAGGTGGCCGGGCGCACCGCTAAGCTGTTCCACGAAAACACCACGGTCGAGGTCATCTGGACCGTCGTCCCTTTCCTGATCCTGGTCGGCATGGCGTGGCCGGCGACCCGTACCGTGCTTGCCCAGAAGAGTACCCGCGGCGAGGACATGACGATCAAGGTCACCGGCTACCAGTGGAAGTGGCGCTATGACTACCTCGACGACAACTTCGGTTTCGTCAGCCATCTTGCCACGCCGCAGAGCGCGATCCAGGGTGTCTCCGCCAAGCCGGTCAACTATCTCTTGGAGGTCGACGAACCGTTGGTGGTGCCGACTGGCAAGAAGGTAAGGCTGCTGTTGACCGCCAACGACGTGATCCATTCCTGGTGGATGCCCGCGCTGGGCGTGAAGCAGGACGCGATTCCCGGCTTCGTGCGTGACACCTGGTTCAAGGTTGACACTCCCGGCACCTATCGCGGCCAGTGTTCTGAGCTGTGCGGCAAAGACCACGGCTACATGCCTATCGTCGTGATCGCCAAGAGCCCTGCCGACTACGACAAATGGCTGGCCGACAAGAAAAAGGCGGTCGCAGCCATGGCCGACGACCCGAACAAGATCTGGAAGCTCGAGGATCTGAAGGCGCGCGGCGAGAAGGTCTACCAGCAGAACTGCGTGCCCTGTCACCAGGCGACAGGTAAGGGTATCCCGGGCTCCTTCCCGGCACTCGACGGCTCCAAGATTGTCACCACCGACAAGGCAGCGCATATCCACATCGTGCTGAACGGTAGCCAGAAGAACCCGGCGATGGCGGCGTGGGGTAAGCAGCTGTCCGATACCGATATCGCAGCGGTGATTACCTACGAGCGTAATGCCTGGAGCAACCACACCGGCGATGTGATCCAACCCAAGGACGTCAAGGCGGCCCGTGGCGGCAAGGTTTAAAGGAGCGACCCAGATGGCAACCGTTACCGATACCCAGCACGCCCCGCATTCGCACGGCAAACCGTCCGGGCTGTCGCGTTGGCTGACCGCGACCAACCACAAGGACATTGGCACCTTGTACCTGTGGTTCAGTTTCGCCATGTTTCTGTCGGGCGGGGTGATGGCGCTGTGTATCCGCGCCGAGCTATTCCATCCCGGCCTGCAGTTCTTCCAGCCCGAGCTGTTCAACCAGTTCACCACGCTGCATGGCCTGATCATGGTGTTCGGCGCGATCATGCCGGCGTTCACGGGCCTGGCCAACTGGTTGCTGCCCTTGATGATCGGCGCGCCGGACATGGCGTTTGCGCGCATGAACAACTGGAGCTTCTGGTTGCTGCCGCCTGCGGCGTTATTGCTGTTGGCGTCGTTCGCGGTACCGGGCGGTGCGGCTGCTGCCGGCTGGACGCTGTATGCGCCGCTGTCGACGCAGATGGGCATGGGCATGGACATGACTATCTTCGCCATCCACATCATGGGGATCAGCTCGATCATGGGCTCGATCAACATCATCGTTACCATCCTCAACTTGCGCGCGCCGGGCATGACGCTGATGAAGATGCCGATGTTCGCCTGGGCGACGCTGATCACCGCCTACCTGATCATCGCGGTGATGCCGGTGCTCGCCGGTGCCGTCACTATGGTGCTGACCGACCGCCACTTTGGCACCCACTTCTTCAACGCGGCCGGCGGCGGCGATCCGATCCTCTACCAGCACGTGTTCTGGTTCTTCGGCCATCCCGAGGTCTACATCATGGCGCTGCCGGCCTTCGGCATCATCAGCCACGTGATCCCGACCTTCGCCCGCAAGCCGCTGTTCGGCTATACCTCGATGGTGTACGCCACCAGCTCGATCGGCATCCTGTCCTTCATGGTCTGGGCGCACCATATGTTCGCCACTGGCATGCCGGCAACCGCCCAGTTGTTCTTCATGTACGCGACCATGCTGATCGCGGTGCCGACCGGGGTGAAGGTGTTCAACTGGATCGCCACCATGTGGGAAGGCTCAATGACCTTTGAGACGCCGATGCTGTTCGCGATCGGTTTCATCATGCTGTTCACCATCGGCGGCTTGTCCGGCGTGACCCTGTCGGTGGCGGCGGTCGATATCGCACTGCATGCCAGTTACTACGTGGTGGCGCACTTCCACTATGTGTTGGTGGCCGGTGCCTTGTTTAGCCTGTTCGCGGCGATCTACTACTGGTTTCCGAAGATGACCGGCAAGATGTACAACGAGCGGCTCGGCAAGGTGCACTTCTGGTGGTCGCTGATCTGGTTCAACGTCACCTTCTTCCCGATGCATTTCCTGGGCTTGGCCGGCATGCCGCGCCGGATTCCCGACTACGCGCTGCAGTTCACCACCTTCAACGAGATCGCCAGCGTTGGCGCTTTCTTCTTCGGTCTTGGCCAGCTGATCTTCCTCTACAACATGCTGGTGTCGATCAGGCGCGGAGAACCTGCGCCGCAGAAACCGTGGGAGGGAGCCGACACGCTGGAGTGGCAGATTCCGACGCCGGCGCCGTACCACAGCTTCGCAGAGGCGCCGGAGCTGGAGGTCGCTGAGAACGGTGCGATCCGCGCGATGAAGGGTGGCAAGCACCACTGAGGGCATGATCATGGAAAGCAGCCAGCATTCGGTCAACCTGGTTCTGCTGAAGAAGCTCGCAATCATCGCGCTCGTGATGTTTGGTTTCGCCTGGGCATTGGTGCCGATGTACCGAGTGATCTGCGAGGCAACCGGGCTCAATCAGATAGCGGTCGCCGATGCGGCGCCAATGCAAGCCGGCGCAGCAGGAGCACAGATTGAGATGACCTTCGACTCGATGGTGCAGGCTGGGCTTCCCTGGCGAGTGCGGCCGCTGACCTCGCACTTGAAAGTGAAGACCGGGGAGTTCATCCGCGTCGATTATGAAATCACCAACGCATCGGATCGGCGCATGGTCGGTCAAGCCGTCCCCCGTTACCTGCCGGCCGCGGCCGGAGAGTATGTGAAAAAGCTCGACTGCTTCTGTTTCAAGCAACAGAGCTTCGAGCCAGGACAGACCAAGCGCTTCCCGGTGGTGTTCGTGGTCGATCCCAAGATGCCGCGCGATATCAGCACGATTACGCTGGCGTACTCGATCTTTGAGGTGCCGGGGCAGGGCGGATTATGAAACTGCTGGCAGGAGTCCGGGCCGTGTTGGCGGCTTTTTTCGGCGTGCGTCGCAGACGCAATGCGGAAGAACAGGACAGCGGGCTGTCGGTGCCGCAGCTGATCATCACGGCGATCGTGGTCGCGCTGTGCCTGCTCGGGGTGCTGTATTGGCTCGCCAGCAGCCTGGCCGAACCGTAGCGGGGCGCGTCGACAGGCAGCAGTGTCATCAGGCAGGCGTGAGCAAACGGAGCCGGCCGGCAGGGCCGGGATCGTGTTCCTTGAAAAGGACCGGGCGATGATGGAAACCACCGAACAAACCCACTATTTCGTACCGTCGCCGTCGCGCTGGCCCTTGGTCGGCTCGGCCGCGCTGTTCTGCCTGGGGCTGGGAGCGGCGCTGACCGTCAACAGCCTGGGCGTCGGCAAGGTGTTGCTGGCGCTCGGCTTCGCGATCCTGCTCTGGATGCTGTTCGGCTGGTTCGGCGATGTGATCCGAGAAAGTCTCAACGGCGCCTATCACGGCAAAGAGGACATGTCGTTCCGCTGGGGGATGGGCTGGTTCATCTTTTCCGAGGTGATGTTCTTCGCCGCCTTCTTCGGCGCGCTGTTCTATGTGCGGACCATCTCGGTGCCGGAACTGGGTGACATGGCCCACAAGCTGCTCTATCCGGACTTTACTGCGGCCTGGCCGCTGTCTACCGGGCCGGGCATCACCCAGCACTATGAAGCCGTCGCCGCATGGGGATTGCCGGCGATCAACACCCTGCTGCTGCTCACCTCGGGCGCCACGGTGACTTGGGCGCACTGGGGACTGATTCAGGGCAAGCGCAAGCAGCTGGCAGCCGGGCTGGCGTTGACCGTGCTGCTCGGGGCGAGCTTCCTAACCCTGCAGTTCGTCGAATATCACCACGCTTTCACCGAGCTCAACCTGACCCTGGCCGCCGGTGCTTACGGCATGACGTTCTTCATGCTGACCGGCTTCCATGGCCTGCACGTGCTGCTTGGCACCATCATCCTGTTCGTGGTGCTGCTGCGGGTGTTGCGCGGCCACTTCGACGAACACAATCACTTTGCCTTCGAAGCGGCGGCCTGGTACTGGCACTTTGTCGACGTGGTCTGGTTGCTGCTGTTCGTGTTCGTGTACTGGCTGTAGGCGGCTCGTTTATAGGGCGTGAGGGTGCCACCAGCCCAGCCAGCCGCCAATGAGCAGCAGTAGGAATAAGCCAAGCGACAAGCCAATGCGCAATGTCAGTGACCGTACCGCGCGGGTAGAGCCCGGGGTGCCTTTCAGGACTCCGGTCAGGCCCCAGAACAACGTGAGCACGATGGCAAACAGCATGAGCATGACGAACAGTTTCATGACTTCTCCCAATGGGGCCTTGTCCCAGTCTAGACCGAGGCGTTCTTCTTGGTTGGTTTGGCTGTTATCGCTGATCGCGTTGTTGCCGTTTGCCCTGGCGGTATGGCAGTGGCAGCGTGGGCAAGAGCGCGCTGCGACGCTGGTTCAATTCGATCAGCTCACCCGTCATGGTGTCCTGGCTTTGGCCGAGTTGCCGCTGGATGCCTACCCCGGTTGGCAGCCGGTCTGGTTGCGCGGTCAAGCGGTGGGACCGGTCATTCTGCTCAACAACGTCTACCGTGACGACCAGCCCGGAGTGCGGGTCATTCAGGTCATGAAACTGGCGGACAACAGCGCCGTTCTGGTCGAGCGTGGCTGGCTGCCGGTCGCTCGGGCCGGTGAGTCGTTGCCGCCATTGTCTGGAGAGCAGACCGGACGCTGGCTACCGATGCCGCAGCATTTCACCTTGCCGGGCGCGGTACATGGCGTAGCGGGCCGGGTCGATGTACTCGACACCGTGGAGCTTGCCACCCGGCTCGGCGTACCGTTGCGTCAGGGGCTGGTGGCGCTGAGCCAAGTCGAGCCGCCGCTGGCGGCCCTGCCCAGTCGACCCCAGTTCAGTCCACAGCGCCATTATGCCTATGCGCTGCAATGGCTGTTGCTCGGGCTCTGCCTGTGCGCGGCCGCCATCACCCTGTGGAGACGTCGCCATGCCTAATCAACGCCGCGCCCGCCTCAAGCTCACGATGATGACACTGCTATGCATAAGCCCGGTGCTGGCGTCCTGGGGGCTGTATCGCAGTGGCTGGGTCGAAGGAGGGCGCAGCTACGGCCAGTTGTTGCCGACCGAGCCGTTTGTGGCCAGCCGGGAGTCCGGCTGGCCGAGACAACGATGGGCGCTGGTCAGCGTCGAGCCGGCTGCGTGCGATTCGATCTGTCAAAGGCGTCGTTTCGTCCTGAAACAAATCCAGGCCGCACAGGGCGAGGCGGCCGACCGGCTGGTGCGGGTGAGGTTGCAGCAGCCATCCGTCGTGGCTCCCCGCTCCGACGAGAACGGGGTGGTGACTCTGGTGGCTAACAATGGTCTGGGTCGGCTGGCGGGTCGGCCCGGTTACTACCTGGTCGATCCGCTCGGCAACCAAGTGATGTTCTATCCGGATTCGGCCGACCCGACCCGGGTGATACACGAACTGGCGCGGGTGCTGAAGACCAACAACGGGCTGGGTTGAGCCTGCGATCGGTATTAGGTCGCGGCGTTGGGCAAAGGGGGTGGGTATGAAACGCTGGATCTGGTTGGCTTTTCTGCTGGCGCTGCTGGTGGTACCGCTCGGCGCCTATGTCCGTCTGTCGCACGCCGGCCTTGGTTGCCCGGATTGGCCGGGTTGCTATGGGCAGTTGTCGCCGGCCCATGCTGCCGTTCCGATCAGCGAGGCGATGAGCACCGACCCTGGCGGGCCGGTCAGCTTTGCCAAGGCGTGGAAGGAAATGATCCACCGTTACGCAGCCAGTACGCTGGGGCTCTTGATCGTGGTGATCGCACTGCTCGCTTTACGGCGACGACAGCAGCGGCTTGCTGCCGGTTTCCTGCTCGGTGCGGTGCTGCTGCAGGGCATGCTCGGGATGTGGACGGTGACGTTGCTGCTCAAGCCGGCGATCGTCACCTCGCATCTGCTGGTTGGCATGACCATCGTCGCGATGCTCGGCTGGTTGGCCCTGTCCTCCCGATTGGACCGGGTCGAGGTGTCGCGCGTCGTCCTGCACGCCGGCTGGCTGTTGGTGGCGCTGGTGTTGGGCCAGATTCTGCTCGGCGGTTGGACGTCGGCCAATTATGCTGCGCTGGCCTGTCAGGGCTTTCCGTCCTGCAATGGCGAGCTGGTACCCGCTTTGCGCTTTGACCACGCCTTCCATCTCTTCCGCGAGCTGGGCGAGACACCTGACGGCGCGCCACTCGATCCTGCCAATCTCGTCACAATCCATTGGATGCACCGGCTCGGTGCCCTCGTGGTGTCGCTGGCACTCTGGCGCTATGTCTGGCTGGGCTGGCGGCTGGCCGAACTTAGGCCGCGCCTGCTGCTATTGATTCTGGTGTGGGCTGTGCAGATCGTGTTGGGAGTCACCAATGTGCTCGCCTATCTGCCGCTGCCAGTGGCTGTGGCGCACAATGCGGGTGCGATGCTGTTGCTGACTGTCACCATGCTCGTTGCCGGTCGATCGAAAAGTCGGTTGGACGAGGTCCGGGCCTTCCATGGGCAAGGCCGGGGAGTAGAGGGGCACCATGGCTGGGCTCGCTGGGCAGGACTTGGGCGATGGACGCACGGGAAGGAAGGCTGATGAGCACTCTGGTCCTACAGCAGGCTCAACAACATGCTCGCGCGCTTTGGCATCTGACCAAGCCGCGGGTGGTGAGCCTGATCGTATTTTGCGCGGTGATCGGCATGTTCCTCGCGTCGTCCGGGCTGCCCGACTGGCGCGTGGTATTGCCGGCGACGCTCGGCATCGCACTGGTGGCAGGTTCGGCGGCGATGGTCAACTGCCTGGTTGAACGCACCATCGATGCCAGTATGCGTCGCACCGCCTGGCGTGCCAGTGCACGTGGCGAACTGGACCCTGTTGAGATCCTGGTCGTTGCACTGACCGCCGGCGGTCTAGGCATGGCGCTCCTGGTCGCGTTGGTAAATCCGCTGACAGCTTGGCTGACGTTCGGCACCTTCGTTGGCTACGCGATTGTCTATACGCTGCTGCTAAAACCGAACACACCCCAAAATATCGTGATCGGCGGTGCCAGCGGCGCGATGCCGCCGGTGCTCGGCTGGGCGGCCGTCAACGGCGAAATCGGTGCGACCGCGCTGGTGTTGTTCCTGATCATCTATACCTGGACACCGCCGCACTTCTGGGCGTTGGCGCTGTACCGTCGCGACGATTACCGAGCGGCCGGGCTGCCGATGCTGCCTGTCACTCATGGCGAGCGCTTCACCACGCTGTCGGTGCTGCTTTATACCTGGCTGCTCGCGGCGGTAACCCTGCTGCCGGTGGCCCTCGGCGAGGCCGGCTGCCTATATCTGGTACTGGCGCTGGGCCTGAACGCACGCTTCCTTTACCTTGCTGGTCGTCTGCATCGCCAGTATGCTGATGCTTTGGCGCGGCTCACTTTCTTGTGGTCGATCTGGTATCTGACCTGGTTGTTCGCAGCGTTACTGCTTGACCATTACCTCTTTATTCCCGTCAGTTGATGCGTACTGTTTTCCGTTTTCTTGTGGCCGGCCTGTTATTGGCCGGTCTTGTCGCCTGTGGCCCGAGCAAACCGCCCGCCCTGCCGTTCAAGGGCACGGACATCGCCGGCGTGGACTTCGGCGGCGATTTCACGCTGACCGATCAGACCGGCAAATCGCGTTCGTTGTCCGACTACAAGGGCAAGGTGGTAGCGCTGTTCTTCGGCTATACCCATTGCCCCGATGTGTGCCCGACCACGATGTTCGAATTTGCCAATGCGATGAAGCAGTTGGGGGCGGGGGCCAAGAATGTGCAGGTGCTGTTCGTGACCGTGGACCCCGAGCGGGACACTCCGGCAGTGCTGGCTAGCTACGTACCGCATTTCGACCCGAGCTTTGTCGGGCTGACCGGTAATCCGGGTCAGATCGAAAAGGTTACCAGCCAGTTCAAGATCGTGGCGCAGAAACAGCCGACCGAAGGAGGGGGCTACACCGTCGATCACAGTGCGGGCAGCTACCTGTTCGACCGGGAGGGCCGGTTGCGGGCTTATGAGCCGTATGGCGCGCCCGCCGGGCAACTCGCCAATGATATTCAGCTGCTGTTGCGCTAAACTGTTCGCCGCCGATTGTCTGACGAGCCTGGATGACTCAAGTGACCGAAGAAACTGTTTCCCAATTGCTGACCGCCGATAGTGACGAGCAGCTCGATCTTGCCCGCTTCACGCTGAGCACGCCGGTTAGCGTGGCCCATCATCTGAAGAGCATCGTCAACGCGGGGCAAATGCTGACCGTGTTCTCCAACCACGGCAAAACCTTCATCCTGACCCGACTGCTCGAAGTTGACCAGCGCAACGGCACGCTGGTCTTCGACTGGGGGGGCGACGCCGAAGCCAACCGGCAGTTGCTGGCGAGCGATCGCCAAATATTTGTCTGCGCGCCGGAAGGGGTAAAGACCCAGTTCTCGACCGGCCGGGTTCGCGAGGTCAACTTCGATGGCCGCCCAGCGTTTGAAGTAGCACTGCCCCCCGAAGTGATCAAGTTGCAGCGTCGCGAATTCTTCCGTGTCCCGACCCGGGTCAGCGCGCCGATCGAGTGCCAGATCGCCGATCATGCCGCCGGGCCGGTGGTGCTGCCGCTGTTCGATATCAGTCTGGGCGGGGTCGGCCTGTGGCTACCCGATACCAGCGATGCCGGCTACGAGATCGGTACCGTCTTCTCCGGCTGTCAGATCGACCTCAAGCCGCTGGGTGTGCTGCGAGTCGACCTGGAAATCCGCCACCACCAGCCGGTGCTGCAACGCAACGGCAAGCAGGTGTTGCGCCTGGGCTGTGCCTTCGTCTCCCTGTCCAATGCGACGGAGTCGCTGGTACAACGCTTCGTTGCCCAGCTCGACCGAGAGCGACGCAGCCTGGTGGGTTAATTACTGTTTTTGATTGAACGCCTCATGACTTTGACCATTGCCCTTTCCAAGGGGCGGATTTTTGACGAAACGCTGCCGCTGCTGGCGGCCGCCGGCATTGTACCGGCGGAGAACCCGGAGTCCTCGCGCAAGCTGATCATCGGCACCAACCGTGAGGACGTGCAGCTGGTGATCGTGCGCGCCTCGGACGTGCCGACCTATGTGCAGTACGGCGCGGCCGATCTCGGCATCGCCGGCCGCGATGTGCTGATCGAGCACGGCGGTGCCGGCCTCTACCAGCCAATCGACCTCAATATCGCCAAGTGCCGGATGATGGTGGCGGTGAAGAAGGGCTTCGACTACCACGCGGCGGTGACACAGGGCGCCCGCCTGAAGGTGGCGACCAAATACCCGCAGATCGCCCGCGAGCACTTCGCGGCCAAGGGCGTCCACGTCGACATCATCAAGCTGTACGGCTCGATGGAGCTGGCGCCGCTGGTGGGTTTGGCCGACGCCATCGTCGACCTGGTGTCGACCGGCGGCACGCTGAAGGCGAACAACCTGGAAGCGGTGGAACACATCGCCGACATCAGCTCGCGTCTGGTGGTGAACCAGGCCGCGCTGAAACTGAAATACGACACGATCCAGCCGGTGCTCGACGCCTTCGCGTCGGCGGTGCCGGCCTGAAGGTAATGCCATGCTGCGTCTAGCTTCATCCCAGTCCGACTTTGCCGAGCGCCTGAAGGCGCTACTGGCGTTCGAAACCGCACAGGACCCGGCCGTGGATGCGGCAGTGGCCGCGATCTGCGACGACGTGAAGGCTCGCGGCGATGCGGCGGTGGTCGAGTACACCAACCGCTTCGACCGCATGCACGCCGAGAGCATCGCCGACCTGACGCTGAGCCGCGACGAGCTGAAGGCGGCCCACGAGCGTCTGCCGGCGGCACTGCGCGAGGCACTGGAGGCCGCCGCGGCGCGAGTTACTCGCTACCATGAGAAACAGCGGATGGCGTCGTGGAGCTACGAGGACGAGGACGGTACGCTGCTCGGACAGCAGGTCACCGCGCTTGACCGCGTCGGCATCTACGTGCCGGGGGGCAAGGCCGCTTATCCTTCGTCGGTGCTGATGAACGCGCTGCCGGCCAAGGTAGCCGGTGTCGGCGAGATCATCATGGTGGTGCCGACGCCGAACGGCGAGAGGAACGACCTGGTGCTGGCTGCCGCGTACATCGCCGGCGTCGACAAGGTGTTCACCGCCGGCGGGGCGCAGGCCGTGGCCGCACTCGCCTACGGCACAGAGACGATTCCGCAGGTCGACAAGATCACCGGCCCGGGCAACGCCTACGTGGCCGCGGCCAAGCGCCGCGTGTTCGGCGTGGTCGGCATCGACATGGTGGCCGGCCCGTCGGAAATCCTAGTGGTGTGCGACGGCGAGACCGATCCGGACTGGATCGCGATGGACTTGTTCAGCCAGGCCGAGCACGACGAGATCGCCCAGGCCATCTTGCTGGCGCCGTCGGCCGAATTCCTCAACCGGGTCGAGGCCAGCATCGCCAAGCTGCTGCCGACGATGCCGCGCCGGACCATCATCGAGGCATCGCTGGGCAACCGCGGTGCGCTGATCGAGGTGGCCGACCTGGACGAAGCCTGCGAGATCGCCAACTACATCGCGCCAGAACACTTGGAGCTGTCGGTGGCTGATCCGGATGCTTGGCTGCCGAAGCTGAAGCATGCCGGCGCCATCTTCATGGGGCGTTTCACCTCGGAGAGTCTGGGCGATTACTGTGCCGGCCCGAACCACGTCCTGCCGACCAGCCGCACTGCGCGCTTCGCCAGTCCGCTGGGCGTGTATGACTTCCAGAAGCGCACCAGCCTGATCCGCGTGTCCGAGGCCGGAGCACAGCCGCTCGGTCGTATCGCCAGCCTGCTCGCACATGGCGAAGGGCTGACTGCGCACGCCCGCGCCGCCGAGCTGCGCCTGAAAGATTGAATGCCTTGGCGGCGTTGCCTTGAACGCGGTAGGATGAAAACCTAGACAAGTCAACGATGTATAGACAGCGGTGCCGCCAAGATGGCCCGCGGACAGGGAAATGAAACAGTCTGTAGCTGCTTGGGTTCGCCCGGAAATCCTCGCCATCGGCGCCTATCATGTCGCCGATGCGACGGGCTATATCAAGCTCGACGCGATGGAGAATCCCTATCGCCTGCCGGACTCGCTGGCAGCCGAACTGGGCCGGCGCTTGGCCGAGGTCGCGATCAACCGCTACCCTGACCCGAGCGGCGCGGGCCTGAAGGACGAACTGAAGCGTGCCTTCGGCATTCCCGATTCCGCTGCAGTGTTGCTCGGCAACGGGTCGGACGAGATCATCACGCTGATCAGCCAGGCCGTGGCGCGTCCCGGCGCGAGCGTGGTCGCCCCGGAGCCGTCTTTCGTGATGTACAGGATGAACGCGCTGTTCTCCGGCCTCGACTACGTCGGCGTGCCGCTGAAGGCCGACTTCAGCCTCGATCTGCCGGCGATGCTCGCCGCCATCGCCGAGCACCGGCCGGCGGTGGTCTACCTGGCATATCCGAACAATCCGACTGGCAACCGATTCGCGCGCAGCGATGTCGAGGCTATCCTCGACGCTGCGCCAGGACTGGTTGTGATCGACGAAGCGTATCAGGCCTTCGCCGACGACAGCTTTATGAGCCTTGCCGGCTCGGTCGACAAGCTGCTGGTGATGCGCACGCTGTCGAAGCTTGGGCTCGCGGGCATCCGGCTCGGTTATGCCGCCGGCAGCGCGGCGTGGATTGCCGAGCTCGACAAGCTGCGCCCACCCTATAACGTCAACGTGCTGACGCTGGCTGCCGCGCGCTTTGCGCTTGAACAGCGGGCGGTGTTCGATGGCCAGGCTGAGACACTGCGCAGCGAGCGGGCCAAGTTGGCCGATGCGCTGGCCGGCTTTGCCGGTGTGACGGTGTTCCCGTCCGAGGCCAACTTCGTCACCGCCCGAGTACCGGACGCCCCCGCGCTGTTCGATGCACTGAAACAGCGCAAGATTCTGATCAAGACCTTGCACGGTTCCCACCCACTGCTGGCGCATTGCCTGCGCTTCACCGTCGGCACGCCCGACGAGAACAGTGCGGTGCTGGCCGTGCTGAACGACTATTTTGGCCTTTGAAATGCGTACCGCTACCGTAACCCGCAACACGCTGGAAACCCAGATCACCGTTTCGATCAACCTCGATGGTACCGGCGTCGGCCGTTTCGACACCGGCGTGCCCTTTCTCGACCACATGATCGACCAGATCGCTCGTCACGGCCTGATCGATATCGACATCGTCGCGAAGGGCGACCTGCACATCGATGCGCACCATACCGTCGAAGATATCGGCATTACCTTCGGCCAGGCCTTTGCCAAGGCGATCGGCGACAAGAAGGGCATCCGCCGTTACGGCCACGCCTACGTGCCGCTCGACGAGGCGCTGAGCCGCGTTGTGATCGACCTGTCCGGCCGGCCGGGGCTGCAATACCACATCGATTTCACCCGTGCCGCGATCGGCGGTTTCGACGTCGACCTGTTCAGCGAGTTCTTCCACGGCTTCGTCAACCACAGCATGGTGACGCTGCATATCGACAACCTGCGCGGGGTGAACAGCCATCACCAGGCCGAAACCGCATTCAAGGCCTTCGGCCGCGCGCTGCGCATGGCTTGCGAGTTCGACGACCGCATGGCGGGCATCACCCCGTCGACCAAGGGCACGCTGACCGCATGAGCACGATCGCGCCGGGGCTGAACCATCTTTGCCTGCGCGTGCGCGATCTGAACGAGAGCTTGACGTGCAACGACCGGCTGATGTCGCTATGGGCTGGTCGCCGCGCGATGCGCGGTATGCGGTGGTCTTGCTGGTGCAGGGCGCAACGGCGACCGAGTCGCCGGCCGAGTGTCCGCGTTACAGCGACAGCTATGACGCGGTGTTTTTTACCGACCCCAGCGGGATTGCGCTGGAGTTTTGCTACACCTCGAACCTGACACATTGAACATGAAAGTCGCCGTTATTGATTACGGCATGGGCAACCTGCATTCGGTGCTCAAGTCGATCGAAGCCGTCAACGAAGTCGGTGCTGAGGTCTTGCTGACCAGCGACCCGGACGTAGTGATTCGTGCCGATAAGGTGGTGTTTCCCGGCCAGGGTGCGATGCCCGACTGCATGCGCGAGCTGAACGCCCATGGCTTGGCCGAGGCCGTGCGCGAGAGTGCGGCGACGAAGCCGTTCTTCGGCATCTGCGTCGGCGCTCAGCTGCTCCTCGAGCACAGCGAGGAGGGCGATACACCCGGCCTCGGCCTGTTCCGCGGCGAGGTGAAGCGCTTTGCCCGCGGCCTGACCGACGCCCAGGGTGAACGGTTGAAGGTGCCGCACATGGGCTGGAACCGGGTGTATCAGACCCGGCCGCACCCGCTGTTTGCCGGCGTGGCAGACGGCGAGCGCTTCTATTTCGTGCACAGCTACTATTTTGCGCCGGCCGAGGCCGACCTGAGCCTCGCCGAGAGCGAGTACCCTGAGCGCTTCTCATGCATCATCGGACGCGATAATGTGTTCGCGACCCAGTTTCACACCGAAAAGAGCCACCGCGCGGGTCTTCAGCTGATGAAGAATTTCCTCGCCTGGGACGGCACTGTTTAACTTCTAGAACGACGCAACGCATCATGCTGCTCATCCCCGCTATCGACCTGAAAGACGGTCAGTGTGTCCGCCTCAAACAAGGCGTGATGGACGACGCCACCGTATTCTCCGACGACCCGGTCAAGGTCGCGCTGCATTGGCGCGATCAGGGCGCACGCCGGCTGCATCTGGTGGATCTGAACGGCGCGTTCGCCGGTAAGCCGAAGAATCTGTCGGTGATCCGCGAGATCCTGGCCGCCGTCGGTAACGACATGCCGGTGCAACTCGGCGGTGGCATCCGCGACCTCGACACCATCGAAAAGTACCTCGATCTGGGCCTCGAATACGTGATCATCGGCACCGCGGCGGTGAAGACCCCGGGCTTCCTGCACGACGCCTGCGACGCCTTCCCGGGCCAGGTGATCGTCGGCCTCGATGCCAAGGACGGCAAAGTGGCGATCGACGGGTGGGCCAAGGTCACCAACCATGACGTGATCGAGATGGCCAAGCGCTTCCAGGATTACGGCGTGGCCTCGGTGATCTACACCGACATTGGTCGCGACGGCATGATGAATGGTGTCAACATCGACGCCACCGTGAAGCTGGCGCAGGCGCTGACCGTGCCGGTGATCGCCTCGGGCGGTCTGACCAATCTCGACGACGTGCGCGGTCTGTGCGCGGTCGAGGGCGAGGGCATCGAGGGCGCGATCACCGGTCGTGCCATCTACGAAGGCAGCATCGATTTCGCGCAGGCCCAGGCCCTGGCCGACGAGCTGTCCGAAGCCTGATTCAAGCATCACCCGATCGGGGCGCAGGGAGGGCCGGTGTTCGGCCAACCCTGCGCCCCTGCACTGTGAGTATCCCATCATGGCCCTAGCCAAACGCATCATCCCTTGCCTCGATGTCACCGCCGGTCGCGTGGTCAAGGGCGTCAACTTCGAGGGGCTGCGAGACGCCGGCGACCCGGTCGACATCGCGCGACGCTACAACGATGAAGGCGCCGACGAGCTGACCTTCCTCGACATCACCGCCAGTAGCGACGACCGCGACCTGATCTTGCACGTGATCGAGTCGGTCGCCTCGCAAGTGTTCATCCCGCTGACCGTTGGCGGCGGCGTGCGCCGTGTCGATGATATCCGTCGCCTGCTCAACGCCGGCGCGGACAAGGTCAGCATCAATACCTCGGCAGTGACCAACCCCGACTTGGTGCGCGAGGCGTCCGACCGCTTCGGCAGCCAGTGCATCGTGGTGGCGATCGACGCCAAGGCCGTGACGCCGGACAACGACCGCTGGGAGGTTTTCACGCACGGCGGACGAAACCGGACCGGCCTCGATGCGGTCGAATGGGCAAGAAAGATGCAGGCGTACGGCGCAGGCGAGATTCTGTTGACCAGCATGGACCGCGACGGCACCAAGATCGGCTTCAACCTGTCGCTGACCCGCGCGGTGTCCGATGCGGTCGACATCCCGGTGATTGCGTCGGGTGGCGTCGGTAATCTTCAGCATCTGGTCGACGGCGTGAAGCAAGGCCACGCCGACGCGGTGTTGGCGGCGAGCATTTTCCACTTCGGCGAGTACACCGTGCGCGAAGCGAAGCTGGCGATGCAGGCAGCCGGGATCGAAGTACGGCTTTAAAAAGAGGTTGTGTCACAGGGGCCACTGAACTGCGGTAAAGAGAAGCAAACCCCGTGTCTGTGGTGCTGCCGAAGCAGGCTTCTTTTCTGGTCTGGGGATTTTGTGGGTTCTGTGGCTAAAAAGGTTTTTGCGGATGAATTGGCTTGATGAAGTGAAGTGGGACCAGGATGGTCTGGTGCCGGCGATTGCGCAGGACGCCGAGACCGGCCGGGTGCTGATGGTGGCGTGGATGAACCGCGAGTCGCTGGCGTTGACCGCCGATACCAAGATCGCCCATTACTGGAGCCGCTCGCGCAGCCGCTTGTGGAAGAAGGGTGAAGAGTCAGGCCACCTGCAGGCGGTCAAGGAACTGCGCCTCGACTGCGACGGTGACGTGGTGGTCATGCAGATCGAGCAGCAAGGGGGTATCGCCTGCCATACCGGTCGCGAGAGCTGCTTCTACCGTCGTTTCGAGGATGGTGAGTGGGTCGTCGTCGACGAGGTGTTGAAGGACCCGAAGTCGATCTACGCGCACGGCCACGGCCACTGAGTCGGGACGAGACGTCCTCTGCGTTGCCGGGTAGAATTGTTTTAGATCATCAGATATTTGTAACGAACAGACTGAGACGCATCGGCGTGGGCCGGTGCCAGGAAAGGATAAGCATGGTCTCCGCCGAGATTCTCGCATCGATCGCGGACACGCTGGAGGCGCGCCGCGAAGCCAGCCCACAGAGTTCGTACGTTGCCTCGCTGTTTCACAAGGGCGAGGACGCGATCCTGAAAAAAGTGGCCGAGGAGGCCGCCGAAGTTCTGATGGCATCGAAGGACGGCGAAAAACTGCCGTTGGTGCGCGAGGTGGCTGACCTGTGGTTCCATACGATGGTGCTGCTGACCTATCACGGCCTGCGTCCGGACGACGTGCTGGCCGAACTGAGGCGCCGCGAAGGCATTTCCGGGCTCGACGAAAAAGCGTCGCGTCCCAAGAACTGATTGAGGGGATCACGATGAGCGACTGCCTGTTCTGCCGCATCGCGGCGGGCGAACTGCCGGCCAGCAAGGTGTACGAGGACGACGAAGTGTTTGCCTTCCACGACATCCGTCCGATCGCACCGGTGCATTTCATGATCATCCCGAAGCGGCATATCACCTCGCTCGCGACGACCGAAGCGGCCGACGAAGCACTGCTCGGCAAGATGCTGGCGCTGGCGCCGAAACTCGCGAGCGAGCAAGGCCTCGGGCATGGCTTCAAGACCGGCATCAACACCGGGCGCGGCGGCGGCCAGGAAGTGTTCCATCTGCACATCCACGTCTTCGGGCACAAGGGCTGAGGCAGAAGATTGAACGGGTCGGGCAGGGTGCCGGGGGCCCGGTAATATTGAGGAAGGAAGTACCATGGGTTCGTTTAGCATTTGGCATTGGCTGATTGTGCTGCTGGTGGTTGTGATGGTGTTCGGCACCAAGAAGCTGCGCAATGTCGGCGAAGACCTGGGCAGCGCGGTGCGTGGCTTCAAGGAAGGCATGAAGGGCGAGAACGAGAAGGCCGACGCTGCCGAGCAGCAAAACAGCGGCCGCGTGATCGACGGCGAAGCCGAGAAGAAGTAAGCCACTGCTGTGTTCGATATCAGTTTTGGCGAACTGCTGCTGATCGGGGTGGTGGCGTTGGTGGTGCTCGGCCCCGAGCGTCTGCCGACGGTGGCCCGTACGGTCGGTGCACTGGTGGCGCGGTTGCAGCGTTTTGTCACTAGCGTCAAGTCCGACATCCAGCGCGAAACCAACCTGTCCGGTCTGGCTGAGCTGCAAAGCGACATCCAGGACGCCGCCCAGACCTTTCAGCGGCGCATCGAGTCCGAGCTGGCCGAGGTCAAGGCGAGCGCCGATACGTTGCGCGGCGAGCTAGCCACGGCCGAGCAGGCGCTCGGTGAGGTGAAAGACAGCGTCGCCGATGCCGTGCACGCGGCCGATACCAACCTGCATGGTGCGGCTGGCGAGATTCAGACCGCCGATGTGCCCGTTGCCACGCCAACGGTACCGACTGTGGTCGCACCGTCGATGGCAATGGCTGCGCCATTGATCGACCCGTCCGCTTACGTGATGCCTACATCGGCCGTCACGTCGCCGTCCTCCGACACGCCGTCCACCCCGCAGCCGGCCGTTCCTCCGGCCCCTCCGTCTCATTCATGAACGAACAACCGCTCCTTGCCCACCTGATCGAGCTGCGCACCCGTCTGGTACGGGCGTTGCTCGGCCTATTGATCGTGTTTCTCGGCCTGTTCCACTGGTCGGGCGACATCTATCATCTGCTCGCCAAACCGTTGATGGACGTGCTGCCAGCCGGTAGCCGCATGATCGCCACCGATGTGACCGCGCCGTTCTTCGTGCCACTGAAGGTCACCATGCTGGTGGCGTTCCTGATCTCGCTGCCGCACACGCTGTACCAGGTCTGGGCCTTTGTCGCGCCGGCGCTGTACACCCACGAGAAGCGTCTGGTGCTGCCGTTGGTGGTGGCGAGCGTGGTACTGTTCTTCGTGGGTATGTCTTTTGCATACTTCCTCGTGTTCCCGATCGTGTTCCACTTCATGAGCTCGGTGACCCCGAGCGGGGTGTCGATGATGACCGACATCGACAAGTACTTGTCGTTCGTGCTCGGCATGTTCATCGCGTTCGGTGTCACCTTCGAGGTGCCGGTGGTCGTGATCTTGCTGACCAAGATGGGAGTGGTGTCGGTCGCAACGCTGCGCCAGGGGCGGCCCTACGTGATCGTCGCTTCCTTCGTGATCGCAGCGATCGTAACCCCGCCGGATGTGTTATCGCAGACCATGTTGGCGGTGCCGTTGTGGCTGCTCTACGAGGCGGGCATCGTGATGTCGGTGTTCCTCGGCAAGCCGATCAAGCGCGACGATAGCGAGGCGGAACAGGCATGAGTTCCCGGCCGTTTCACTGGCTTGCGGTGCTGGCGCTGCTCGCGCTGATTTTCCTGTCGCTGGCTTGGGAGCTGTGGCTCGCGCCGTTACGCCCGGGCGGTTCGTTCCTGGCGTTGAAAGCGGCGCTGCTGTTGCTGCCCTTGATGGGGATCCTGAAGGAGCGGGTCTACACCTACCAGTGGTCAAGCATGTTCATCTTGGCCTTCTTCATGGAGGGGGTGATGCGTGGCTGGGCCGACCGCGGTCTCGCGCAGCAGCTGGCACTCGCCGAAGTGGCGCTGACCGTGCTGTTCTTCGTCGGCGTGGTCGGCTACGTGCGCGAGAAGCGCCGCGAACTGGCTGCCGGTTAAACCGTTCAGCGCTTCCGACCATGAAAAACGCCGCCCGATCGGGCGGCGTTGTCGTTTCTGGGCGCTCGGAAGATCAGACCTTGAAGCGGTTCAGGCCACCGTCGAGCGCCTGCGCAAGCCGGGTCAACTCTAGTACCAGTTGATGAGCCTGTTGCGCCGAGTGGCTGCTGCCGCTGTTCATCTGCGCGATCTGTTCGACGTTGCGGGCAATATCGTGGCTGGCCTGGCTCTGCTCCTGGATCGCCGTGGCGATGTCGGCGATGCTGTCGACCGATTGGCCGCATAGGGTACGGATCGCCGTCAGTGCCTGCTGCACCTGCTCGGTCCCTTCTACGCCGCTGTCGATGCGTCGGCGCGCTTCGTGCATGCTGGCGACCGCCGAGCGGGTGTCGTCCTGCACGCCATCGATGCGCGCCGCGATCTCGCTGGTCGCCGCGCTGGTGCGTTCGGCCAGCTTGCGCACCTCGTCCGCCACCACGGCGAAGCCGCGGCCGGTCTCGCCGGCTCGAGCAGCCTCGATCGCCGCGTTCAGCGCCAACAGATTGGTCTGCTCGGCGATGTCGCGAATCACCTGGACGATGGTGCCGATCTCGCCGGAGCGTCGCTCGAGCTGGTCGATCCGGTCGGTGGTGTCGCCGATGCTTTGCGCGATCTGGTAGATCTGGCCGGTGGCGCGTTCGGCCAGTTCGCTACCACGGGTCGCCATCTCATTGGCCTCGCGTGCCTTGCTCTCGACGCCGTGGGTGCTGCCGGCGACATGGTTGATGCTGACTGTCATCTGCTTGACCGCGGCGGCGCTGACCGAGGCGGCCTGTGCCTGTGAGTCGACCGAGTTGCTCAGTTGGCTGCCGACGCCGTCCAGTTGTTGGGCGGCATCGACCAACTGTGCCGAGTGCAGGTGTGATTCCTGGATCAAGGCGCGCATCGTCCCAAGTACCGCGTTGAACGCCTCGGCGGTACGGCCCACCTCGTTGTTGCCGAGCTGTGGCAGCTGCGTGTTCAGGTCACGGCGTTCGGCCAACTCCTGGCTGATCGTGGCGATGCGGTCAAGCGGGGCACGAATCGACCGCACAATGGCGAAGGCGAGCAGGGTGCCTGCGACGATGCCGATTGCGACCAGCGTCAGCAACAGCATGCGTACCTGGCTGGTGCTGTCGATGATGTTTGCTTCGAGCCGGTCGGCGCTTTGGCGGGCTTGGTCGGTCAGCTGGTTGAGCGAGTCTTCCATCGCGTGGACCTGGACCTTGTACTGGTCGATGGCCATGTTGGCGTCGGCGGTCGTGGTGATGGCGCCATTGTTAACGCGCGCGAACACGCTGTTGGCTCCATCGGCGTAGGCGGCCAGCCGACGGCGTACTTCCGCGACCTGATCGGCCCGCTCGGGGGGCAAAGGCAGCGTGGCAGCGCGGTCGATCGCGTCGTTGGCGCTCTTCAGGCTGGCCTGCCATTTTTGCTCGTAACTATCGCGCTTGGCCGTGACGGCCAGGTTGATAAAGCTGTCCTTTTCGAAACGGCGCAGATTGCCCATGTGATAGCGAGCATCGACCAGCGCGTTGTAGAAGCGCAGATCCTGCGATACCACGCCGTCGACGCGTTGTTCGACTCGGTTCAAGCCGAGATGGCTGACCAGGCCGGCGCCGGCAAGCATAACGAGCAATAGGAAGAAGCCGAGGCCGATGCGGCTGGCGATGGTGAGATTACGCATGTTGGCGGCTTAAATACCTGGTGATTCATAAGCAAACGCCGGTATTAAACCAGATTTTAGTGACGTTTTAATTGGTATTTCAATTGGTATAAGCGATCTTCAGAATGAGAGCTTGAGGGTGGCGAGGACATTGGCACTCGAAAGCCGAGCGATTTCCAGAGGCGTGCTGTTGCGCAATTCGGCCAACACCGTGGCGAAGCGCGCCACGTTGGCCGGCTGGTTCGGAACGTCCTGCGCCCATTCCGGACGGATGTCCGGCGCGTCGGTTTCCAGGACCAGTGCGCTGTCCGGCAGGCTGGCCGCCAGGCGACGGATGCGCTGCGAGCCGCGAAACGTCATCGCGCCGCCGAAGCCGAGCTTGAGGCCCAGACGGAGGAAGGCTTCGGCCTGCTCGGTACTGCCGTTGAACGCATGTGCAATGCCGCCGACCACCGGGTACTGGCGCAGGTATTTCAGCAGACGGTCCTGCGAGCGACGCACATGCAGCAAAACCGGCAGGTCGTGGCGTCGTGCGAGCTTGAGCTGTTCGACAAACAGCCATTCCTGGCGGGCCGGGTCGAGTTCGGGCAGATAGAAATCGAGGCCGATCTCGCCAAGCGCAACCGGACGGTGCCGGGTCAACCAGTCGTCGAGCTGCTCGAGGTGTTCGTCGAGGTGCTGGTCGACGTAGATCGGATGCAGGCCGAACGCAATCCAGCAACCGTAGCGTTCGCGCATCGCCAAGGTGCTTTCGAAGTTGGCGACGTGCACCGCCGGCACCACGATCTGCCCGACGCCAGCGGCGTGTGCGGCAGCGACCACCGCGTCGCGTTCTCCGTCGAATTCGGCTGCGTCGAGGTGGCAGTGGCTGTCGATCAGCAGGGCAGGGTCAGGGTTGGCCGAGAACATGGGGGATAGAAAGGACAACGGGTCGGTTATGCTTCAGCATAACCGACCCGTGGAGGGGGGGCGCAAACGCTTATTCGGCGTCGTTGGCCGGGGTCGCGTCCGCAGCCGGCACATCGGTAGCGGCGGGCTTGGCCTGCGGCTGCAGGGCCGGGTTCTGGCGGGCGACTTCCTGTTCTTCGGCGGTCACCTGTCCGACCGGCTTGCCGTCCAGGCCGAAGCGCTTGCCGCCTTGTGCCAGCGCCTTGATGTAGCGCGGACGGCGGCAGTGGTTGGCGAGCACGCGTGCGATCAGTGCCGGGTCGAACTGCGGCAGCTCGGCGACCAGTGCCTGGTCAATGCCGATCGCCAGAGGACGGAAGCGGCGGAATACGTCGTACTTACCATAGACATGATCGGCGATCATGTCGGTTTGTTTCTTCTTGCTCATGGTCTGAACTGCCGCTTTCAGCGCCGCGCCCAGGGCCGTTTCCTTGCTCATGAATCGAGTTCCTTCCTAACGATGGGCGCAGAGTAGCAAGCAGAGCGCCGAAATGCCAGCGCCACGGCCGCGTTTTTGTCACGGCAGCAACAAAAAACCCGTCAAGCGCGAGCTTGACGGGTTTTTTGGCGAATTCTGGTGCCCAGGGCCGGACTCGAACCGGCACACCTTGCGGCGGGGGATTTTGAGTCCCCTGCGTCTACCAATTTCGCCACCTGGGCAAGAGGGGGCGATTCTACCCAAACAGGGTGGGCTTGTAAACGAGTAGCTGGGCTTTTAATTCTTCAGGCTGAGCGCGTGGTCGTACAGCAGCTTCTTTGGTGCACCGGTGATCTGTGCAGCCAGCTGTGCTGCTTGCTTGGTCGGCAGCTCGGCGGCCAATAGCGCGATGACGCGCTGCGCCTCGGCGTCGAGGCCATGATCCTGGGCCATCGGCGGTGCCGCATCGATCACCAGCACGATTTCGCCGCGCTGCTGGTTGCTGTCGGCTTCGACCCAGGACAGCAGCTCGGCGGCCGGCAGCCGCTTCAGCGTCTCGAAGGTCTTGGTCAGCTCCCGGCCGAGCAGCAGCACGCGCGACTCGCCCAACTCGGTGACGATGTCGGCGAGCAGGTCGAGGATACGGTGCGGCGCCTCGTACAGCACCACCGCGTAGTCGGCTTCGCGCCATTCACCCAGCTGGCGGCGGCGTTCGCCAGGTTTGGCCGACAGAAAGCCGGCGAACAGGAAGCGCGGCGTGGTCAGGCCGCTGGCCGACAGGGTGGCGATCACGGCGCTGGCGCCCGGCACCGGGCTGACCCGGTAGCCGGCCTGCCACACCGCTTCGGCCAAGCGGGCCCCTGGGTCGGACACCGCCGGCGTGCCGGCATCGGACACCTGCACCACGATCTTGTCGTCGGCGAGCCAGCGGATTACCTGTTCCGCCATGCTGCGCTCGTTGTGCTCGCGCACGCTGACCAGCTTGGTCGAGATGCCGTAGGCGGACAACAGCTGGCCGGTGACCCGGGTATCCTCGGCGCACACCACATCTGCAACCTGGAAGGCGGCCAGGGCGCGGGCGCTGATGTCGGCCAGATTTCCAATGGGCGTGGCCACCACATATAATGTGCCGCGAGTGAAACTATCCCGGGTCGAGTCAATCAAGTGAGCAAACGAGGTATGCAAAAGCTGGCTCCACTGCTGGTTGGGGTGACGATGACGTGGCTGACCGCCGCCGTGGCACAAACGCCCGACTATATCATCCAACAGAACCAGATGCCGCTGCAGACGTTCGGCCATGCCGCGCCGTTGCAAGCGGCTGCACCGGCACCGAAGACCGTCGACCCCGGCTTTTCACCGACTAGCCAGGCGCTACCCCCTGTCGCGCCAGTGCCGAGTGCCAAGTTGCCAAAGATTGTGCTGATGCTGCCGACCGAGTCGAAGCTACTCGGCGAGGCGGCTCAGGTGGTGAAGAGCGGTTTCGACGCAGCCGCGGCAGCCGATCGAGCGGCCAATGTGGTATTCATCCCCAGTGAAGAGAATACCGTGGTGGCCCAGTACCGCGCGGCGCTGGCGCAGGGCGCTAACGTGATCGTCGGGCCGCTGACCCGGCCGGGGATTGCCGCGGTGGCGCCGCTGGTGAGCGTGCCGACACTGGCGTTGAACAGCCTCGATGCCGGCATCAAGGCCAATCCGAAACTATACAGCCTGTCGCTGACGGTGGAAGGCGAGGCTCGGCAGCTCGCCGACCAGCTTCGCGACGATGGGCGAAGCAGTCCCTTGGTGGTCGGCAACGCCGACCCGCTGTCGCAGCGCCTCGGCCAGGCGTTCGGAGCCGAGTGGCAACGGCTGACCGGACAGCCCGCAGCGCAGTTCGACCTCAGCCGCGCGGCGCCGGAGCAGCTGACCGCGCTGGCGGCGCAGCATGACGCGCTGGTCTTCACGATGGGCGCGACCGAGACCGCGCAGGCGCGCGCACTGACCAGCCCGGACGAACCGGCCTACGCCGGTTCGCAGATCAATGTGCGAAGCCCAGACCCGGCTTTGCGCGGCATGCGGGTAATCGACATGCCGTGGTTCCTGATGCCGCAGCACCCGGCGGTGCAGCGCTACGCTCGGCCGGCGCAACCGCTGACCCGGCAGACCGAACGCCTGTACGCGCTGGGCATCGATGCCTACCGACTGGCAGTGCAACTGGCCGGCAAGGGGGCCACGCCCGGGATGCGTCTCGATGGCGTCACCGGTGATCTGCGCCTCGGCCGTGATCGCCAGTTCGTCCGCCGCCAGCCGCTAGCGGTGATCGGCAGCGAGGCGCTGCAGTGAACAAGACCGGTCAGGCCGCTGAGCAACGCGCGTTGGAGTTCCTGACAGGGCAGGGTCTGAAACTGGTCGAGCGCAACTGGCATTGCGCCGGCGGCGAGCTTGATCTGGTGATGCGTGACGGCGCCGCTTGGGTGTTTGTCGAGGTACGTCACCGGGCTTCGGCCAACTTCGGTGGGGCGGCCGCCAGCATCACGCCAGCCAAGTGCCGGAAACTCGTGCACGCCGCCCAAGTCTACCTAACTAGCAAGGGCATCGACGCGCCGTGTCGCATCGATGCCGTCCTGAGCGAAGGGCAGGGTTCGCCTGTCTGGCTCAAGAACATCATCGCGTAGCGATGCACAAGGGATACGCATGGATCTGATCGAACGCGTCAACGGACATTTTCTGGAAAGCATCGCCGCCAAGCAGGCGTCGATGGAGTTGCTGTCGCCGGCGGTGGCCGTTGCCGCCGAGCAGATGGTGGCTTGCCTGATGAACGAGGGCAAGATCCTCGCCTGCGGCAACGGCGGCTCGGCCGCCGATGCCCAGCACTTTGCCGCCGAGATGGTCGGCCGCTTCGAGAAGGAGCGTCCGGGCCTGGCAGCGATTTCGCTCGCCACCGACAGCTCTGCGCTGACTGCGATCGGCAACGACTACGACTTCGACATGGTGTTTTCGAAGCAGGTGCGTGCGCTCGGCCATCAGGGCGACATCCTGTTGGCGATTTCCACCTCGGGTAATTCGGCTAACGTGATCGAGGCGATCTACGCCGCGCACGAACGCGGCATGAGCGTGGTCGCGCTGACCGGCAAGGATGGCGGCAAGATCGGCGAGTTGCTGTCGCCGGACGACCTGCACCTGAACGTGCCGGCCGACCGCACCGCTCGGATCCAGGAGGTTCACATCCTGCTGATCCACGCGCTGTGCGACGCGATCGACTGCATGTTGCTCGGGGGGGAATGAGAATGGCGCGACGTCACTACGCACTGCTGTTTGGCGCCGTGCTGGCCACCACCTTGAGCGGTTGCCTGCCGCTGATCGCCGGCGGGGCTGCCGGCGGCGCGCTGGTCGCTACCGACCGTCGCACCAGTGGCGCCTATGTCGACGACCAGGCGATCGAGGTGAAGGCGCAGAGCCAGATCAGCGACCGCTTGCCGTCGGCCCATGTCAATGTCGCCAGCTTCAACCGCGCTGCGCTGATGACCGGCGAGGTGCCGTCCGAGGAAGCCCGCCAGGTGGCCGAGACCTTGGTGCGGGCGCAGCCGAATGTGCGCAAGGTATACAACTACACTGTGGTCGCACCCGCTTCCAGCCTGTCCCAGCGCAACAACGATACCTGGATCACCACCAAGGTGCGCACCAACCTGCTCAACGGCAACGGCTTCCCCTCCAGCCAGGTGAAGGTGGTGACCGAGCGCGGCGTGGTCTATGTGATGGGGCTCTTGACCCAGGCCGAAGGCGACGCCGCCGCCCAGGTGGTCAGCCAGACCGCCGGAGTGCAGAAGGTGGTGACGCTGTTCGAGCCGATCAGCGAGATCCAGCCGAAGTAAGCGGTTTCGCCTTCAGCCGGAATGGCAACGACAAAGGGCAGCCCTTGGGCTGCCCTTTGTCGTTGCCGGCCCTTTAGTGTCGGACCAACAGGTCGGTACACAGCACGTGCAGCGTCTCGTCGATCTCGATGGCCATCGACAGCGTTATGCAGCGTCGCGTGTCGGTCATCGACAGATACGGTTCGCTCATGTACAGCACGCCCGGCTGGTCGATCGCGTGCTGGAAATAGGCGCGGCGCGACCAGATGGCGCCGGTGGTATCGGTCAGCGGCGAGAACTTGTCGTCGCGGTTGCCGTTGCCGTTGCGCTGGCGGTTCAGGTTGCCGCCGAGCTGGCGACCTTCCTGGTCGAGCAGGAAGGCGCGGGTCACATCGGGCAGCGCCAGCATCGGCGTGGCGGCCTGGGTGAACGGCGTGCCCTGCATCAGCGCGATTGCCGACTGTACGAAGGCCTGGCGCGCCAGTTCGAGATGGCGACGGGTCAGCTTGCGGGTCAGAAGCTCGCGGTTCATCAGTTGGTCCCAGCGCGCGTCGATGCGCGGGGTGATCGCGGCGTCGTCCTCGGGCGTGGCGGCCGGTTCGGCGACATAGTCACCCTGGACCAGATCGCCGCCGGACTCGAGCGCGATCAGTAGATTGTCCTCGTTGTGCACCCCGGTCAGCACCACCAGTGCCCCCATTTCGTGCATCAGATGCACCAGCCTGGTGAGTAGATTGCGGTTACGCCCCGGCTCGGCGGCGTTCTCCAGTAGTGCATGGTCGAACTTCACCAGGTCCGGTTCAAGCTGGCTCAACCGGGCCAGTTGGGTCGGGCCGACCCCGAAATCGTCGATCGCCAGCAGGAAGCCTGCTTGCTTCAGCGCAACGAGCGCATCGATCAGCTCCGGCGACTGTTCCAGCGCCGCATCGCTGACTGCGATGACGATGCGATGCGACGGCAGCTGGTGCGCCTCCAGCGTCTCCAGTAGCGCGGCGCGGGCCTCTGCGCTGGCAAAGCTCACCGGAGCAGGCTTGATCATCAGCCAGCGCGGCGTGCGCTCGAGCAGGGCGAACTCGCGGCAGTAGCTGGAAAGCAGGCAGGAGGTCGGATCCTGGTCGACACTGGCGCTCAGTGCCTCCAGTGCCACGCTGCGCCGGTGCGACAGGCTATAGATAGGCTGGAAACGGCAGTTCGCCGTGGCGGGCGAGCCGTGCTCGGGGGGCGGGGTGCTCATTGATTCAGTCCTCACATCCTGTGTTTTATTGTTATTTCCAGCAAAATGCATTCCAGTGTAGCCCAGTTAAGTGTCAAATTAACTGTCCAACAAAAAACGGACGCCACAGGCGTCCGTTGATGTGCATGGGGCAAGGCGATGCGCTTAGCCCTGCTGAATGCCCGCCACCAGCCACTTGCCTTGCGTGCTGGCGTCCTTGATGTAATGCCAGGTTTCGGCGAATGGTTCGGCCGGTGCGTTGACGCTTTCGCTCACCGTCCCGGAGAAGCGCACGCTGGCAATATAGCGGCCGGCCTCCTCGACCGCTTCGATCACTTGGCAGTCGAGCGACGGGAAGTCAGCCAGCTCGTTATTGCTGGCGATATCGTCGCGCAGTGCGGCGAACAGCTCCGGCGTCATGTACTTGCGTACCTCCTCGACCGCGTCGGGCGAGTTCAGGCTCTGCAGGTGCAGGAAGGTCGCCTTGGCCTGGCGCAGGAAGTTCGGCACCTCGGTGCCATCCGGCAGACGGCCCTGGTTGGCCGGCGAATAGCCGGGCACACCGCCGCCGATGCCGCTGCCGGCACCCAGGCCGGAACCGATCTTCGGGATGGTGCCGTAGCTGCTCGGCTGGGCTGGCTGCTGTGGTTCGTAGTGGAACGAACCATTGGCCGGCTGGGGCTGCTGGCCATAGCCGCTAGCGGGCGGGGTGGCCATGGCCTGCGCGGTGCGGCGGCGCAGGAACATCACCCCACCGACGATCAGCAGGCCGAACAGCGCAATGGTGCCCCACGGTAGCCCTTGCTCGGCCGGGTGGCCGGCGGCGTTGCCGGAGGCATTGCCGCTCATCGCCTTGCCGAGCATGTAGCCGCCTACTGCACCGGCGGCTCCGGCTGCGATGGCGGTGCCGACGCCCGGTCCCTTGCGCTGCGGTGCGGCCTGGGCAGGTGCGGGGGCTGGAGTGGCAGGCTGGGCCGGTGCTGCGTACGGTTGCTGGTAGCTCTGGGTCGGCGCGGCGCGGCGCATCCCATAGCTCTTGCCTTTGCCCAGGCGGGCCGCGTCGGCGAACGGCGCGGCCAGCAGCGACACCAGGGACAAGGCCAGAATGGTGGTCTTGGCGCGAGTTGTCATGACGGTATTCTTTCTATGAATTATGGATAAGCCCCGGATAGACCCGTGGCCCATACATAAGTTCGGGGTATCAGCCGCAGATTTCAAGCACTTGCACGTCGTTGCCGGCCACCCGGAAGCGTACATCGAAGCGATCAAGCCGTACGCCGTATACCCGCTCTGGGTCGTCCTGGTACGCCGGTCGCGGATCCTGTTGCAGGACCTGCTCGATCAGTTCGGCAAAACCCGTCGGAACATCGGCGGCCGCGGCAAGATCGGCGCGTGCCCGTTCGCTCCATTCCACCCGCAGCACCGGGGGCGGGCCGTCGACGAAACCGCCGCGGGCCTCGAGGCGAGCCTCGACGAACGGGATGTAGGGTTTGATGTCGAGCACCGGGGTGCCGTCGAGCAGGTCTGCACCACCGAGCAGCAGCCTCACCCCGTTCGTGGTGTCGACGCCAAGCAGTTCGACCAGCGACAGGCCGAGCGGATTGGGGCGATGCGTCGAGCGGCTGGCGAATACGCCGACCCGGGCGTTGCCACCGAGTCTGGGGGGGCGTACCAACGGAGTCCAGCCGCGCGCAGCGGTCTCATGGAACACGAAATGGATCCACACGTGAGAGAATGCCTCAAGGCCTCGCACCGCGTCAGGTTGGTCGAACGGGGGTACGAGTTCCAGGGTGATCCGCGCTGCCGGCACCAGCGAGGGTTGGCGAGGGATGCCGAACTTCTCTTTATAAGGGGAGTGGATGACGCCGATCGGCGCGAAAGTGACGGGCTGCATGACGGGCATTGTAGCAGCCTGGGGCGACCGGCAAGGTCGGCCGACGCGATTCGGCCAACCTTGGGGCAGGGGAGGGGGCTCAGGCTACGAAGTGCTGGTTGTAGCGCTGGTTCAGCTTGGCCATCGGCAGCAGCATGAAGAAGTCGGCGCAATTGAAGTCCGGGTCCCAGGCCGGCTCGCCACCGACGAAGGCGCCGGCGCGCAAATAGCCCTTGATCAGCGGCGGCATCGGCGCCGGGGTGGCATCGTCCTGTACCTGATCAAGCGGCAGCGCCAGGTGCGGGAATACCCGCCATTCTGCCGGCGCCAGGTGCTGGGCCTCGATCTGACGGTACAGGCTCACCGCCTGATGACCGCCGTCGACCAGGCTGACGCTGGCGCAGCCGGCCAGGTACGCGCCGCCCTGCTGTTGTACGTAGTCGGCGAGGCCCGACCACAGCAGCGTGATCACCGCTCCGGTGCGGAAGTCCTTGTGTACGCAGGAACGGCCGCACTCGATCAGGTGCTCGCGGATGTTGGCGAGGCGCGACAGATCGAATTCATGTTCCGAGTACAGGCTCGGCGCCCGGCGTGCCGCGGCCGGCGGCAGCATCCGATAGGTACCGACCACCATGCCACTGGCCGGGTCCTCGACGATCAGGTGATCGCACAACGCATCGTAATCGTCGACATCGAGGCCGAGGTGGGCCGACGCAAGCTTGGCACCCATTTCTTCGCCGAACACGTTGTAGCGCAGCTTCTGCGCGCGGCGAACATCGTCGGCGCCGTCGGCGAGTCGCACGGTCAGCCGGGGGCGTTTGCGCGGGGACTGTTGTTCGTTTAACAGCATGGCTTGGTCCTCCTCATGGTGTTGGACTCATGCTAGGCGGCCCGTTTGACGCAGCCGTGTCGCTCCGATGACGCAATGATGACGGAATAGTAACCGGAATATGACAAGATAAGCGCCGTCAAATCAGTTACTTACCCCGGTGCGCCGAATTGGCGTACAATGGCGGGTTACCTCAATACGCGCTCTTTGCTGAATAGCCATGATTTACCCGACGACATACGACGTGATAGTGGTGGGCGGCGGCCACGCCGGCACCGAAGCGGCCCTCGCCAGTGCGCGCATGGGCCGCAAGACACTGCTGCTGACGCACAACATCGAGACACTCGGTCAGATGTCGTGCAACCCGTCGATCGGCGGCATCGGCAAGGGGCACCTGGTCAAAGAGGTGGATGCGCTCGGCGGCGCGATGGCGCTCGCCACCGACATCGGCGGCATCCAGTTCCGTACTCTCAACGCCAGCAAGGGCCCGGCGGTGCGCGCCACCCGCGCCCAAGCCGACCGCGTGCGCTACAAGGCGGCGATCCGCCACATGCTGGAGAACCAGCCCAACCTCGATCTGTTCCAGCAGCAGGTCGACGACCTGATCGTCGAGGGCGACCGCGTTACCGGCGCCATCACCACCATCGGCATCCGCTTCGTCGCCCGTGCGGTGGTGCTGACTGCCGGCACCTTCCTGTCCGGCAAGATCCACGTCGGCCTGGAAAACTACACTGGCGGCCGTGCCGGCGACCCGGCCGCGCTGACGCTGGGCGCGCGGCTGCGCGATTTGGCGCTGCCGGTCGGTCGACTCAAGACCGGCACCCCGCCGCGGATCGACGGCCGCAGCGTCGATTTCTCGGTGATGGAAGAACAGCCGGGCGACACGCCGGAGCCGGTGTTCTCCTATCGCGGCAATGTGGCGATGCACCCGAAGCAGCTGCCGTGCTGGATCACCCACACCAACGGGCGCACCCACGAGATCATCCGCTCCGGCTTCGACCGCAGCCCGATGTTCACCGGCGTGATCGAAGGGGTCGGCCCGCGCTACTGCCCGTCGATCGAGGACAAGATCAACCGCTTCGCCGACAAGGACAGCCACCAGGTGTTCCTGGAGCCGGAAGGCCTGGATACCCACGAGTTCTACCCGAACGGGATCTCCACCAGCCTGCCGTTCGACATCCAGCTCGCCGCAGTGCGTTCGATCCGCGGCATGGAGAACGCCCACATCCTGCGTCCGGGTTACGCGATCGAGTACGACTACTTCGATCCGCGTGCGCTGAAGACCACGCTGGAGAGCAAGGCGATTGCCGGCCTGTTCTTCGCTGGCCAGATCAACGGCACTACCGGTTATGAAGAGGCCGCTGCGCAGGGCCTGCTCGCCGGCCTGAATGCGGCCCGCTACGCCTTCGAGGAAGAAGGCTGGGCGCCGCGCCGCGACGAGGCCTATCTTGGCGTGCTGGTCGATGACCTGACCACCCGCGGCGTGTCCGAGCCGTACCGCATGTTCACCAGCCGCGCCGAATACCGTCTGCAGTTGCGCGAAGACAACGCCGACCTGCGCCTGACTGAGATCGGCCGCGAACTTGGCCTGATCGGTGACGTGCAGTGGGACAGCTACTGTCGTAAGCGCGACGCAGTCGAAGCCGAGAAGGCACGACTGAAGAGCACCTGGCTGCACCCGAACAAGGTAAGCGACATGGCGCGGCTGGAAACCTTGCTCGGCAAGACGATCGAGCGCGAATACACGCTCGCCGACCTGCTCAAGCGCCCTGACGTGCGCTATCTGGACCTGATGACGCTGCCGGAAGCCGGCGGCGCGGTCGAGGATCCGGCGGTTGCCGAGCAGGTCGAAATTCAGGTCAAATATCAAGGCTATATCGACCGCCAGAACGAAGAGCTGGCGCGTCGCGACCAACTCGACGATGTCGCGCTGCCGGCCGACATCGACTACAGCCTAGTCAAGGGTCTCTCCAAGGAGGTCCAGCAGAAACTCAATCAGCACCGCCCGGAAAACCTCGGGCAGGCGTCGCGCATCTCTGGCATCACGCCGGCCGCAGTGGCGCTGTTGGTGGTGCACCTGAAACGTGGCTTTGCCGACGCGAAAAAAACAGCATGACGACGACACAAGAATTGCAACAAGGGATCGCGGCGCTGGGCCTCGAGCTCGACGCCGCCCAGATCGACAAGCTGCAGGGCTACCTGACCCTGCTCGGCAAGTGGAACCAGACCTATAACCTGACTGCGGTGCGCGAAGCTGAGCGCATGGTCAGCTACCACCTGCTCGACAGTCTGAGCCTGATGCCCAAGCTCGATGGTGGCACGCGCCTGCTCGACGTCGGCTCCGGCGGCGGTATGCCGGGCATCCCGGCGGCGATCGCGCGTCCCGACCTGACCGTGGTGGTGCTCGACGCCAATCACAAGAAGACCACCTTCCTGCGTCAGGCGGTGATCGAACTGGGCCTGACTAATGTCACCGTGGTGACCGAGCGGGTCGAGCATTACCAGCCGGAACAGAAGTTCGACCGCATCACATCGCGCGCTTTTTCCGAGCTGGCCGAGTTCGTCAAGCTGACCCGGCATCTGCTGGCCGACGGTGGCCAGTGGGTGGCAATGAAGGGCGTGTATCCTTACGAAGAAATCGCCCTGCTGCCGGCGGATGTGCGCGTGGCCGAAGTGCTGCCGCTGACCGTACCGGGGCTGGACGCCGAACGACATCTGGTGAGAGTGGTGAACGCATGAGTGCACGGGTGATCGCGGTAGCGAATCAGAAGGGCGGGGTCGGCAAGACCACCACTGTGGTCAACCTGGCAGCCGGGTTGGCCGAACGCGGGCGCCGCGTGCTGATCGTCGACCTCGACCCACAGGCCAACGCCACCACTGGCAGCGGCATCGACAAGAGCCGGCTTGCGGCCGGTATCTATCAGGTGCTGTTGGGCGACGCCAGCGTCGCCGAGGCACGTCACGAAGCGAAGGAGGGCGGCTACCACGTGCTGCCCGCCAACCGTGAACTCGGCGGCGCCGAAGTCGAACTGGTCAACGAACTGGCCCGCGAGGCACGGCTCAAAAATGCGCTATCCGAGGTGCTCGACGACTACGACTACGTGCTGATCGATTGTCCGCCGTCGCTGACGCTGTTGACGCTGAACGGGCTGGTCGCTGCCGACAGTGTGCTGGTGCCAGTGATCTGCGAATACTACGCACTCGAAGGCATTTCCGATCTGATGGCCACGCTACGCAAGGTGCGCATCGCGATCAATCCGAGGATCGACATTATCGGCGTGCTACGCACCATGTTTGGCGCGCGCAACAACCTGTCACAGGACGTGTCGGCGCAGCTGTTCAGCCATTTCAAGGACAAAGTGTTCGAGACGGTGATCCCGCGCAATGTGCGCGTTGCCGAGGCGCCGAGTCACGGCCTGCCCGCCATCATCTACGACCGCGCTGCGCGCGGCTCGCAAGCCTATCTCGCGCTGGCGGACGAACTGATCGCCCGCGTCGAACCCGCAACTCTTTCTGCAGCCCACTGATCCCATGGCCAAAACCAAAGGACTCGGTCGCGGCCTGGACGCGCTGTTCGGCTCGACCGACGCCGCGGACGACCGCCTGACCTCGTTGCCGGTCACGGCAATCCGCCCCGGCAAATATCAACCCCGTACCCGCATCAGCGATGAGGCCCTCGCCGAGTTGGCCGATTCGATCCGCGCGCAGGGCGTGATCCAGCCTGTCGTGGTGCGCGACATCGGCCTCGGAGATTACGAACTGATCGCCGGCGAGCGTCGCTGGCGTGCCAGCCAACTGGCCGGTCTTACCGACATCCCGGCGGTGATCAAGGTGGTCAGCGACGATGCCGCGCTCGCGATGGCGCTGATCGAGAATATCCAGCGCCAAGATCTCGACCCGATCGAGGAGGCCAAGGGGCTCAAGCGCCTGATCGACGAGTTCGGCCTTACCCATGACGCGACCGCCCAGGCAGTCGGTCGTTCGCGCAGCGCCGTATCCAACTTATTGCGGCTGTTGCAACTGCCGGATCCAGTGCAGGAATTGCTTCATGACAAACGGCTGGAAATGGGGCATGCACGGGCGCTGGTGACTTTGCCTGTATTGCAGCAAGTTGCATTGGCGCAACAGGCGGCTGAGCAGGGTTGGTCGGTGCGAGAAATGGAACGACGCGTGCAGGCGCTGACCGAGCCGGCCAGTATCCCCACCCCTCTGCGCCGGCTCGACCCCGACATCGCGCGCCTTGCGGAAAGCCTGTCCGAGCGACTTGGCACCCGGGTGCAGATTCGCCATGGCAATCAGGGCAAAGGCAAGGTGACGATCGAGTACGGATCGCTCGATCAATTCGAGACGCTACTGGAAAAACTCCAATTGAAATCAATGGAGTGACTATTTCATTTGGTATTAAAAGTGCGTAGGCGTCGATTTGACGCTTATCAATCTGTCTGCCTATAATCGCGTGATTTTTCTGACTGGTAGGGCATGATTAATCCCGAAATCAGGCGCTTAGTGCGCCTGCAAGGCATGCTGACGGCGTGCGCCGTGCTGGTCAGTGCAGTATTGAGCCATAACAGACTGAGCGCAGTGCTGTCCGCGCTGATCGGCGGAAGCAGCGTGATAATCCCGGCTCTCGTCTACGCAAGAATTGCTTACAAGCGCCGCCGTGCCGCACCGGCGGAACTGCTGAAGGCCCACTTCGCCGCCGAGGCGGTGAAGTTTTTGCTCACGATTTCAATGTTTGGGGCAGCCTTCGCGTTTTTCAAGGATTTATCGGTAGCTGCCTTGTTCGGTGGATATATCGCCGCCGTATCGGCCTACTGGTTCAAGCTTTTAGTCAAAAATTGAGAACATAAGCATGGCAAGCAACGCGACTGACTATATCAAGCACCACCTAACGTTCTGGAACTCCGCGCATGAGACCGGCGGCTTCTGGAGCCTCCACATCGATACCTTCTCGATCTCGCTGCTGCTGGGCTTTATCTTCCTGGCGGTATTCGCCGGTGTAGCCCGTGGTGCCAGCCTGGACAAGCCGGGTCGCCTGCAGTTGTTTGTCGAAATCGTCATCGACATGGTCAATACCCAGGTCAAGGAAGTGTTTCATGCCAAGAGCAAAGTGGTCGGCCCGCTGGCGCTGACCATTTTCTGCTGGGTGTTCCTGATGAACTTCATGGACCTGTTCCCGGTTGATTTGTTCCCGATGATCGCCCAGTGGATCGGTTTCACCTTCTTCGGCATGGAGCCGCACCACGTCTTCCTGCGCGTCGTGCCGTCGGCTGACGTAAACGCTACCTTCGCCATGTCGCTGTCGGTGATGATCCTGATCATCGCCTTCTCGATCAAGGCCAAGGGCGTTGGCGGCTACACCAAGGAACTCCTGACCGCACCGTTCCACGCCAGCCACCCGATTGGCGCGATCATTCTGGCCCCGGTGAACTTCGTGTTCCAGATGGTCGAACTGGTCGCCAAGCCGATTTCGCTGTCGCTTCGTCTGTTCGGCAACATGTACTCGGGCGAACTGATCTTCATCCTGATCGCGCTGCTGCCGATCGGGGCGCAGTGGGTGCTGGGCGCGCCGTGGGCGATCTTCCACATCCTGATCATCACGCTGCAGGCCTTCGTGTTCATGATGCTGACCATCGTGTACCTGAGCCTGGCAGTAGAAGCACACTAAGTCGTACCCGTTTTACGTTTCACCTTTTTACCAACCATCCTTGCTTTAAAATCTTAGGAGATTTAAATGGAAGCACTCGTTTCTCAGATCCAGTCGATGACCGTACTGGCAGCTGCCCTGATCATTGGCCTGGGCGCCATCGGTACCGCGCTGGGCTTCGCCATCCTCGGTGGCAAGTTCCTGGAGAGCTCGGTGCGTCAGCCTGAAATGGTTCCGGTTCTGCAAACCAAGCTGTTCATTATCGCTGGTCTGCTGGACGCGATCTCCATGATCGGTGTGGGTGTGGCTATGCTGTTCACCTTCAACAACCCGTTCCTGACCGCTGCTCTGGCCGCTCTGAAGGCTGGCGCTGGCGCCTAATTCCCCAAGTGGGACGGTTGTTGTAATCACACTGGAGGAAAACAAGCGTGGAATTCAACGCAACACTACTGGGGCAGGCGATTACCTTCGCCATCCTGGTGTGGTTCACCATGAAGTTTGTTTGGCCTCCGCTTACCAACATGATGGATGAGCGCGCCAAGCGCATCGCCGATGGCTTGGCCGCAGCGGAAAGAGGCAAACAGGATCTCCTGGCTGCCGAGAAGCGCGTAGCCGACGAGCTCAACAAGGCCCGTCAGCAATCGACCGAGATCATGCTGGGCGCTGAAAAGCGTGCCAACCAGATCGTGGAAGAGGCTCGCGAGACCGCTCGCCAAGAAGGCGCACGTCTGGTAGCAGATGCCAAGGCCGAGATCGATCAGGAAGTCCTGCGCGCGAAGGAAACTCTGCGCGAACAGGTTGCTACCCTGGCCGTGGCCGGCGCGGAGAAGATCCTGCGCAAGGAAATCGACGCGACCAAGCACGCCGATCTGTTGGCCTCCATCAAAGCGGAGTTGTAATCAATTCATGGCAGAACTTACTACCGTAGCAAGGCCCTACGCCGAAGCGGTATTTAGCCTGGCCAACGAGCAACAACGCCTCGGCGCCTGGTCCGAGGCGCTCGCGTGGCTCGCTGCCATGGTGCAAAACCCGGTGGTGACCAAGTTCGTCACCGAGCCGAAACATACCGCTCAAGAGATTGAGGCGTTGGTGCTGAACGTGCTGGGCGCAGAGCAGGTGAATGCCGAGGTGAAGAACCTGGTGGTCACGCTCATCGCCAATGGCCGTCTGTTGCTGCTGCCGGAAATTGCCGAACAGTTTGAGCTCCTCAAGGCTGAAGCGGAGGGTGTGCTGGATGCTCTGGCAGAAACCGCCTTCCCGATGACCGATGAGCAGAAGACCGAACTCATCGACACGCTTTCCAAGAAGTACGGTAAGACCGTGCGTCTTGATGTGCGCGTCACCCCCGAGCTGATTGGCGGGGTCCGAGTATTGGTCGGCGACGACGTGATCGATGCGTCGATTCGCGGCAAACTGCAGGACATGGCGGCTAGCCTCAAGAATTAGGAGAGATCATGCAGTTGAACCCCTCTGAAATCAGCGATCTGATCAAGGCCAAGATTCAGAACCTGGCCGAAGGCGCCGATGTCCGTACCAAAGGTACGGTAATCTCGGTGACCGACGGTATCGTTCGTATCCATGGCCTTGCAGACGTGATGCAGGGTGAAATGCTCGAATTCCCGGGCAACACCTTTGGCCTGGCCATGAACCTGGAGCGCGACTCCGTAGGTGCCGTGGTACTGGGCGAATACGAGCACATTTCCGAAGGTGACGAAGTCACCTGCACCGGCCGCATTCTGGAAGTGCCGGTTGGTCCGGAACTGGTTGGCCGCGTGGTGAACGCGCTGGGTCAGCCGATCGACGGCAAGGGTCCGGTTGACGCCAAATTCAGCTCGCCGATCGAAAAGATCGCCCCGGGCGTGATCGCGCGTCAGTCGGTAGATCAGCCGATGCAGACCGGTCTGAAGTCGATCGACTCGATGGTGCCGATCGGCCGTGGTCAGCGTGAGCTGATCATCGGCGACCGCCAGACCGGCAAGACCGCCGTGGCTCTGGATGCGATCATCAACCAGAAGGGCACCGGCGTTATTTGTATCTACGTCGCAGTCGGCCAGAAGGCTTCGTCGATCGCCAACGTAGTACGCAAGCTGGAAGAGCACGGCGCGATGGGTCACACCATCATTGTCGCGGCTACCGCTTCCGAAGCTGCCGCTCTGCAGTTCATCGCCCCGTACTCGGGTTGCGCGATGGGTGAATACTTCCGCGACCGTGGCGAAGACGCGCTGATCGTATACGACGACCTGTCCAAACAGGCCGTGGCTTACCGTCAGATTTCGCTGTTGCTGCGCCGTCCGCCGGGCCGTGAAGCCTACCCGGGCGACGTGTTCTACCTGCACTCCCGTCTGCTCGAGCGTGCTTCGCGCATCAACGCCGACGAAGTGGAGAAGCTGACCAACGGCGAAGTGAAGGGCAAGACCGGTTCGCTGACCGCGCTGCCGATCATCGAAACCCAGGCCGGCGACGTGTCCGCGTTCGTGCCGACCAACGTGATTTCGATTACCGACGGCCAGATCTTCCTGGAAACCGACCTGTTCAACTCGGGTATCCGTCCGGCTATTAACGCCGGTATCTCGGTATCCCGCGTGGGTGGTGCGGCTCAGACCAAGGTGATCAAGAAGCTCGGCGGTGGTATCCGTCTGGCGCTGGCCCAGTACCGCGAACTGGCTGCGTTCTCGCAGTTTGCCTCGGACCTGGACGAAGCGACCCGCAAGCAGCTGCTGCACGGCGAAATCGTTACCGAACTGATGAAGCAGAAGCAGTACGCCACGCTGTCGACCGCCGAAATGGCGCTGACCCTGTGGGCGGTGAACAAGGGTTACTACGAAGACGTGCCGGTGAAAAAGGCGCTGGACTTCGAAGCAGCCTTCCTGGCTTTCGTGCGCGCCAACAACGCCGACCTGCTCAAGGCCGTCAACGAGAAGGGTGACCTCTCGGGCGACAACGAGCAAGTGCTGGTCAAGGCGATGGAATCGTTCAAAGCCGGCTTCAGCTACAACTGAGTCTTTCGGCCAACGTAGACACTACTAGTTAGCCAAAGAGAAAGGTTCAGGACATGGCAGTCGGTAAAGAGATTCTCACCAAGATCCGAAGCGTGCAGAACACGCAGAAGATCACTCGCGCAATGCAGATGGTGTCGACCTCGAAGATGCGCAAGACGCAAGAGCGTATGCGCACTGCCCGTCCTTACGCCGAGAAGGTGCGCACGGTTATGGCGCACCTTGCTCAGGCCAATACGGACGTGGAACACCCTCTGCTGGCAACGCCTGAGACCATCAAACGTGCTGGCATCATCCTGATCACCACCGACAAGGGCTTGTGCGGCGGCCTCAATGCCAACTCGCTCAAGCGCTTCTTCGGCAAGGTGCAGGAGCTCAAGGACGCCAACGTCGACATCGACGTGTGCTGCCTGGGCGCGAAGGGCCTCTCGGCCTGCCAGCGCGCCAAGATGAATGTCGTGGCCAGCGCGATCCAGCTCGGCGATGTGCCGAAGATGGAAAAACTGATTGGCCCGCTTACGGTGCTGTTCAAGAAGTTTGCCGACGGCGAGCTGGATGCGATTTACATCGTGTACTCCGGCTTCATCAACACGATGAAGCAGGAACCGGCTATCGAGCAACTGCTGCCGTTGACCCCGCAACACATGGTGGTCGAGCACACCCACTCCTGGGACTATCTGTACGAGCCGAATCCGCTCGCGGTTCTGGAGTTCCTGGTGCGCCGCTATCTGGAATCGGTGGTTTATCAGGCACTGGCCGAAAACATGGCCTCGGAGCAGGCAGCCCGGATGGTGGCGATGAAAGCCGCCACCGACAACGCGGGTAACGCCATCAAGCAGCTGCGGCTTGTGTACAACAAGTCGCGCCAGGCGGCGATTACCACCGAGCTGTCCGAAATCGTGGCCGGTGCCGCAGCGGTCTGACCGTCGCGACAGCCTGTAAAAGTTTATTGAGTTTAGGAACCGATAATGAGCCAAGGCAAAATCGTACAAATCATTGGCCCGGTCGTCGACGTGGAGTTTCCGCGCGATGCCATGCCAAAGATTTATGATGCCCTGAAGCTGGTCGATGGCGACCTGACGTTCGAAGTCCAGCAGCAGCTGGGCGACGGCGTGGTCCGTACCATCGCGATGGGCAGCTCGGACGGCCTGAAGCGCGGCTTGACCGTAGCCAACACCGGCGCACCGATCTCGGTGCCGGTCGGCAAGGCCACGCTGGGTCGCATCATGGACGTGCTGGGCAACCCGGTTGATGAAGCCGGCCCGGTAGCGACCGAAGACCGTCGCGCCATTCACCAGGTTGCACCGAAGTTCGACGAACTGTCGTCCGCCACCTCGCTGCTGGAAACCGGCATCAAGGTGATCGACCTGCTGTGCCCGTTCGCCAAGGGCGGTAAGGTGGGTCTGTTCGGTGGTGCCGGTGTGGGCAAGACCGTGAACATGATGGAGCTCATCAACAACATCGCCAAGGCGCACTCGGGTCTGTCCGTGTTCGCCGGCGTGGGTGAGCGTACCCGTGAAGGTAACGACTTCTACCACGAAATGAAGGACTCCAACGTCCTTGATAAAGTGGCGATGGTCTACGGCCAGATGAACGAGCCGCCGGGCAACCGTCTGCGCGTGGCCCTGACCGGTCTGACCATGGCGGAACATTTCCGCGATGAGAAGGATGAGTCGGGCAAGGGTCGTGACGTGCTGTTCTTCGTCGACAACATCTACCGTTACACCCTGGCCGGTACCGAAGTGTCCGCGCTGCTGGGTCGTATGCCGTCCGCGGTGGGTTACCAGCCGACGCTGGCCGAAGAAATGGGCCGCCTGCAGGAACGCATTACCTCGACCAAGGATGGTTCGATCACCTCGATCCAGGCCGTATACGTGCCTGCGGATGACTTGACCGACCCGTCGCCGGCTACCACCTTCGCCCACTTGGACGCGACCGTGGTACTGTCCCGTGACATCGCCTCGCTGGGTATCTACCCGGCCGTGGACCCGCTCGACTCGACCTCGCGTCAGCTCGATCCGCTGGTCGTTGGCGATGAGCACTACTCGGTAGCGCGTGGCGTGCAGACCACCTTGCAGAAATACAAGGAACTGCGCGACATCATCGCGATTCTGGGCATGGACGAACTGTCGCCGGAAGACAAGCTGACCGTGGCGCGCGCTCGTAAGATCCAGCGCTTCCTGTCTCAGCCGTTCCACGTGGCCGAAGTGTTTACCGGTTCGCCGGGCAAATACGTGCCGCTGCGCGAAACGATCAAGGGCTTCAAGGCAATTCTCAGCGGTGAGTACGACCATCTGCCGGAACAAGCGTTCTACATGGTGGGTAGCATCGAAGAAGCTGCCGAGAAGGCCAAGACCCTTTAAGGAGACGGCTCATGGCCAAGATGCAGGTGGAAGTGGTTAGCTCCGAAGAGCAGATCTATTCGGGCGAAGCCGAGTTTCTGGTGGCTCCGGCTGAAGAAGGCGAAATCGGTGTCTACCCGCGTCACGTGCCGCTGTTGACCCGCATCAAACCGGGCGTGCTGCGCCTGACGGTGCCGGGTCAGGACAAGGAAGTCCTGGTCGCCGTGTCCGGCGGCATGATGGAAGTGCAGCCGAGCCTGGTCACTGTGCTGGCTGATACCGCCATTCGCGGGGCAGACCTTGATGAGGCGAGGGCCAACGAAGCCAAGCGGGCAGCCGAAGAGGCTCTGCTGAAGGCGGTCGACGACAAGGCAACGGCGGCAGCGCATGCCGCGTTGGCTGTGGCGATCGCCGAGCTGAAGACGCTGGACTACCTCCGCCGCCGTACGCGTTAAAAGCACGACTCGATTCGTGGTTTATAATGGGCTACCCCTCGGGGTAGCCCATTTCTTTTATTTTTTCCGGTTGTTTGCCTGATCCATGGACCAACTCAGTATCGTCATCCTCGCTGCCGGTAAAGGCAAGCGCATGTATTCCTCCCTGCCCAAGGTGCTGCATCCGATCGGTGGTGAACCGATGCTCGCGCGGGTGATCCATACTGCCCGGGCGTTGAATCCGGCGCGCATCGTGGTGGTGTACGGCCACGGCGGTGAGCAGGTGCGCGCGACGATCACCGATCCGGACATCGAGTGGGCCGAGCAGGCCGAACAGTTGGGTACCGGTCATGCACTGAAGATGGCGTTGCCGTTGTTGCCACAGGCCGGCAAGACGCTGGTGCTGTACGGAGACGTGCCGCTGACTCGGGTCGAGACGCTGACTGACCTGGTCGCCGCCGCCGGCAGCGAGTCGTCGCTGTTGACCGATGTGGTGGCCAATCCGGCCGGCTATGGCCGCATCGTGCGCGGTGCACACGGCATCGAGGCGATCGTCGAGGACAAGGACTGTAATCCGGAGCAGCGTGCGATCACTGAGATCAATACCGGCATGTTGGTGCTGCCGACTGCGCGGCTGGCCGGCTGGCTGGGCGAGTTGAACAATGGCAATGCACAAGGCGAGTACTACCTGACCGACGTGATTGCGCTGTCAGTTCGCGACGGCATCACCGTGCACGGTGTGCGTGTGGCCGACAGCTGGCAGGCTGCCGGCGTCAACAACAAGTTGCAGCTGGCCGAGCTGGAGCGCGTGCTGCAGCAGAATCAGGCGCGCGAACTGTTGCTGGCCGGCGTGACATTGGCCGATCCGGCTCGCATCGACGTGCGCGGCACGCTGAGTCATGGTCAGGACGTGACGATCGATGTGAACTGCGTGTTCGAAGGCACCGTCGAGCTGGGTGACGGCGTGTCGATCGGCGCCCACTGCGTGCTGAAGAATGTGCGTATCGCTGCAGGTACCAAGATCGCGCCGTTCTCGCACCTGGAAGACGCGGTGGTCGGCGCCGACTGCAGGATCGGTCCATACGCGCGGCTGCGTCCGGGCGCCACCTTGGCCGAAAAGGTGCACATCGGCAACTTCGTCGAGGTGAAGAAAAGTGAGATCGGTGTCGGTAGCAAGGTGAACCACTTGACCTATATCGGCGACGCGGCGATCGGCTCCGGCAGCAATATCGGGGCCGGCACCATCACCTGCAACTACGACGGTGTGAACAAGTTTAAGACGGTGATCGGCGATAACGCCTTCATAGGCTCCGGCACCATGCTGGTTGCGCCGGTGACGGTGGAGAACGGGGCGACGATCGGGGCGGGCTCGGTGATCAGCAAGACTGCACCGGCCGAGACACTGACGGTGGCGCGTGCACGCCAGGTGACGCTGACCGGCTGGCAGCGTCCGCAAAAGAAAGGCTGATTTCGCGACCTGGCTGTCGTCGGCAAGGCTCATTCAACGGCGTCCGTTTCCTGATGGGGAAATGGGCGCTTTTTGTTGTATGTGCGCGTTTTGCTTCTGAGCCGAACCCTCGTGTAGCAGCGTGCTCGGTAGCCGTCTTGCCTCCCCCGACCATTCGCTGCTACCATCTATAAACTTTCGAAACGAAACAAATGCATGACGAAACGAAATACCCAGCAGCGTCGCCATGCCATCGCGGCACTGGTGCAGGAACGGGGCGAGGTGAGCGTCGACGAGCTGACCCGGCGTTTCGCGACTTCCGAGGTCACCATCCGCAAGGATCTTGCCCTGCTGGAGACGGGGGGGCTGTTGCTGCGCCGCTACGGCGGTGCGGTGTCGCTACCCAGCGAGATGGTGGTCGAAGGGGATGTCGAGCAGGTTTCAAACCGAAAGTTTGCCATCGCTCGAGCTGCCGCCGAACGGATCCGGGACCACAACCGCATCATCATCGATAGCGGCACCACCACCAGCGCAATGATTCCTTTGCTGGGCAACAAGCGTGGTCTGGTGGTGATGACCAACTCGCTCAATGTGGCCAGCGCGTTGCGCGAGCTGGAGAACGAGCCGACCCTTCTGATGACGGGCGGAACATGGGACCCGCATTCCGAGTCTTTCCAGGGGCAGGTAGCGGAGCAGGTGCTGCGTTCTTATGACTTCGACCAGCTGTTCATCGGCGCGGACGGCATCGACCTGGAGCGTGGCACCACCACCTTTAACGAGCTGGTGGGCCTCTCAAGGGTCATGGCCGACGTCGCGCGCGAGGTGATCGTTATGGTCGAATCGGACAAGATCGGCCGACGCATTCCCAACCTCGAGTTGCCGTGGGACAAGATCCACACCCTGGTGACCGACGACGCCCTCGCTGTGGACGCGAGGGAAAAGATTCAAGCGAAGGGCATTACGCTGATTTGCGCGCCTTCGCCAACCGACAGTTCAAGGAGAAAATAATGTGCGGCATCGTTGGCGCCATCGCCAAGCGCGATATCGTTCCGGTTCTGGTAGACGGCCTCAAGCGCCTCGAGTACCGGGGTTATGATTCGGCCGGTGTGGCCGTGCTGGACGGCGACAAGATCCGCCGGGTGCGCAGGGTCGGTCGCGTCGCCGAAATGGAGCAGGCGGCGGCCGCCGAGCAGCTGCACGGCCAGCTCGGCATCGGCCACACCCGCTGGGCGACGCACGGCGGCGTGACCGAGCCGAACGCCCACCCGCACGTGTCGCACGGCCTGATTGCGGTGGTGCACAACGGCATCATCGAGAACCACGAGGAACAGCGCGAGCATCTGAGGGGGCTCGGCTACACCTTCGAGTCGCAGACCGATACCGAAGTGATCGCGCATCTCGTTCACCACCATTACCAGAATGCCCCCGACCTGTTCGAGGCGGTGCGCCGTGCGGTGCGCGAGCTGACCGGCGCTTACGCGATCGGCGTGATCGCGCTGGACCGTCCGGACGAGCTGGTCTGCGCGCGCATGGGCTGTCCGCTCTTGATCGGCCTGGGCGAGGGCGAGAATTTCATCGCCTCGGACGTGTCGGCGATTCTGTCGGCCACCCGCAAGGTGATCTTCCTGGAAGAGGGCGACATCGGTCATCTGCGTCGCGACAGCGTCGTTATCGTCGACAAGCATGACGCGGTCGTCGAGCGCGAGGTGCACCTGTCCGACGTGTCGCTCGCATCGCTGGAGCTGGGTCCGTACAGCCACTTCATGCAGAAGGAAATCTACGAGCAGCCGAAGGCGCTGTCCGACACCATCGAGGCGGTGCTCGACGCCGGCTTCGCGATGCAGCTGTTCGGAGAGAACGCCGAGGCGCTGCTGCCCAAGCTGACCGGCGTGAAAATCATTGCCTGCGGCACCAGCTACTACGCCGGCCTGACTGCCAAGTACTGGATCGAGAGCATCGCCGGCGTGCAGTGCGATGTCGAGATCGCCAGTGAATACCGCTACCGCAACGCCTGGGCCGACCCACAGCACTTGGTGGTGACCATCTCGCAGTCGGGCGAGACGCTCGACACCATGGAGGCGCTAAAGTACGCCAAGGAGCGCGGCCACCAGTACGCGCTGTCGATCTGCAACGTGCGTGAGTCGGCGATTCCACGTGCATCGGAACTGGTGTTCTACACTCGTGCCGGCGCCGAAATCGGCGTTGCCTCGACCAAGGCGTTCACCACCCAACTGGTGGCGCTGTTCACGCTGGCGGTGACGCTGGGTAAGGTACGCGGCCGTGTGTCGGCCGAACAGGAGGCCGGCTATCTCGACGACCTGCGCCACCTGCCGGGCAGCGTGCAGCATGCGCTGAACCTGGAGCCGCAGATCAAGGCTTGGGCCGACAAGTTTGCCGCCAAGGACCACGCGCTGTTCCTCGGTCGCGGCCTGCACTATCCGATCGCGCTGGAGGGCGCGCTGAAGCTGAAGGAAATCAGCTATATCCACGCCGAGGCGTACCCGGCCGGCGAACTGAAGCACGGTCCGTTGGCGCTGGTCGACAGTGCGATGCCGGTGGTAGTGATCGCACCGAACGACAGCCTGCTGGAAAAGGTGAAGTCGAACATGCAAGAAGTGCGTGCGCGCGGCGGCGAGCTGTTCGTGTTCGCCGATGCCGACAGCCACTTCAGCGAGTCGGAAGGGGTGCACGTGATCCGCACTCCGCGCCACGTTGGTGTGCTGAGCCCGGTGGTACACGCGATCCCGGTACAGATTCTCGCCTACCACGCCGCACTGGCGCGCGGTACCGACGTGGACAAGCCGCGCAACTTGGCTAAATCGGTGACGGTCGAGTAAGCACCGGCTAGGTTCATGACTTGTGATCGGAAACAATAAAGTCTGTTACGAGACAATGAAGTCTGTCATCCGCTAGTCATGCTAGAAAAGCGAAGAGGCCCTAGGGCCTCTTTTCGCTTCATATATGAGTTACTGCCGCCTTTCTATCCTTCAGGCAATGTATTGGCCAAACTCACCATTTCTGCCTTGGGCAGAAAAAGGCTACTTTCTCTCCAAGAAGTGGAGTGTCCATCGTTCTAGGGGCAGTCCAAATTTCTGTATGCCTTCGGTTTACAGGGAGGCAAGGGCGATATCGATGACGTCGTTCAGGCGCTGCGGCTGTTCGGCTCCGCTATAGCCCCGGCCCAGCACGCGCAGGCCCTGAATGGTAGCCACGATGAAACGCGCCAAGGCGATGGGCGATTTCTCTGAGGCGATTTCCCCCTGTTGCTGCCCTCGTTGCATCAGGGCGATAAGGGCGGTCTCCAGGATAGTGAAGTGCTCGCCCAGCAAGCTGGTCACTATGCTGTCGCGCCCACCCAGTTCCAGTGCAGTATTAGCCACCAGGCAGCCGCAACAGGATGTGTCGGTCAGTTCATTCGTGACGATCTGCTGCAACAGAGCGCGCACGCGAGCTACGGCAGAGCCATCTTCAGCCAGCAGGGCGACGTTGGCCGCAGTCTGCCCGTGGTAACGGCGCAAGGCGTGCTGAAACAGGCCGTGTTTGCTCTCAAAGGTGTTGTATAGGCTGCTGCGCGACAGGCCGGTTCCCTCGACCAAATCCTGGATCGACGTGGCAGCATAGCCTTTTTGCCAGAAAATGCGCATGGCCGCGTCGGCTGCGTCGTCGGGATGAAAATGAGGGGTATGCATAGTAATCGGCAAATGAGAGAGGGTGGCGTTGACATCATCGCTGGTCCGTTCGGCCACGGGAGAGCTGGCTGATGCTCTGTTAGTATGCCCGGCATGTCTGCAAGCGCTAAAGGCTATCACAGCATGTTAAGCGATGTTGAGCAGGCGGGCGTGCTGCCCGCGCTGCTGCATGGGCTGTCTATCCGGGGCATAGAGGCGACCAACAGCCTGGCCGCATTGTGGCGACCGTGGCCACTGCAGATGGGCAAGGTGGCGATCGCGGCCTTGTCGCTGCCGGCGCTGGATGCTTTGCTGGGGGATATTACGCCCGCCAGCCTGCACCCTGCGATTCCCGCAAGGGTAGTCCGGTCCCGGCAGGTATCTTTCCTGGCCGGTCGTTTGTGTGCTGAACAGGCGTTGGCCAGCCTGCATATGCATGGCGCGGTGGTTGGACGCGATGCAGCTGGTATGCCCCGGTGGCCTGACGGTGTCACGGGGGCCATTACCCATAGCCCTGATCTAGCTGCAGCAGTGGTGGCATTCAGTGCGGAACCTGGCGAGCTGGGGCTGGATTGCGAACCGCTGGCCACCGGTGATCAGCTGGACAGTATTCTGGCTGTCTGCTGTACCGCCGCAGATCGTGCGTACTTGCCTCGGGAGGCGCTGTCCGCCGTAGCCACGCTGATCTTTTCGGCCAAAGAGGCCGGCTACAAGGCCATGTCTTACCGCCTGGGCCGCGTCGTTGATTTCACCGAATTCGAAGTCTGCCTGCTGGAACGGGATGCAGGCCGCCTATGGCTGGCACCGGCATCTCGCAGTGAATGGCAACACCGGGTTCAGCCGTTCGAGGTGAATTTTGCCTTTGCAGCGGGCAGCGTATACACCTCGGTCGATCTGCGTGGCCGTGGGTGGTGGACTCCCTGACACTAGCAGGCGATGGTCAGATAGGGGAGTCTGACGCTAGGAAGCTGGCGGCCATGTCTTTGTCACCATGGCCGGCGGCAAGGGCTCGTTCAAAGCGTTGTAATCCGGCGGCAGCCACATTGGCCTGCACACCTGCCTGGCGAGCAGCCTCGACGATGAGTTTGCCGTCCTTCACCGCGTTGGCAACCGTAAAGCTTGGAGTGTAGTTGTCTGCCAGAATGGCTGCGCTCTTGAGCTGGAAATAGGCACAATCCATTGGCCCGTTGCTGACCACGTCGACGACCAGTGCCGGGTCTACTCCCAGACCTTTGGCCAGAGCCAGGCTCTCTGCCAGCCCATGCGTCAGGGCAAATGCCCAGTTGTTCAGGGCCAGCTTCAACCGGCTCGCCTGACCGGCATTGTCGGCTACCCAAAGTGTGCGTTTGCCGATGGCGTCAAACAAGGGCTGCACCGCTTCCCGCTCAGTCAGCGGTCCGGCTGCCAGAATGATCAGCTGGCCTTGCTCGGCAGGTTGACGTGTCCCTTGCACCGGCGCATCGAAGTACACCAGTTGCTGCTGCAGGGCCAGGCTGGCCAGGCTGACGCTGGCGTCGATCCCCACCGTACTGAGCTGTATCCATTTGGCACCCGGCAGAAAATGCCCACTGCCGGCCGCCATGGCCGAAGCGACGCTGTCGCCGTCTTTCAGCACAGTCACGATGTAGCTGGCATCGCTGACGGCCTCAGCCACGCTGGCGCAGGCCTGCAGATTGTCCTGCTCGATCGCCTGCGCCTTGGCCGCCGTGCGGTTCCATACCTTCACCTTGAATCCCTTGTTTGCCAGATTGCGCGCTACTGGCGCGCCAATCAGGCCCGTACCCAACACTGCAACGGTGGTGGGGATTGTGCTGTTCATTGTGATGTCCTTGATCTGTCTTGCCGGTGATGAACCGACGCTTTTGTGAGTGCATCCGCGGCCTGATAGGCCAGCCGGAGCTGGCATGTCTTTATTCCTGATCATTCCGATCGTTTCAGACCATGAGTCCATGCTCTGTGGTTTTGCGAGCAAAAATGCAAAATGAATAATTAATTTGGAATGATCATTCCAGTCACTGTATGATGCCGCTCATTTGCGGTCAACCCATTTGGCATTTTTGGCTTGGCTGGTCGCATTCTGATCGAGGCCACGTGATCTACTCACCGGATTACCAGATTACCCTGGCCGACAAGCCCCTGCGCTGCGCCATCTTGGTTTGGCGGGCTCGTGGTGATGGCGAGTCCTTCATCGCGGAGGGCATCCGGGCCGGTCTCGACATCTGCTGGCACGATCTGGCGGTGGGCCATTACAACGTGCTGAAGCCGGAAGGCATTGCCGCCATGCAGTCCGCTGGACTGAGCTGAACCCTGGAGCTCCTCATGCCACATGTCGTCATCCATTGCTTCAAGGCCGACATCCCTGCGGCCAACCTGGAGCGCATCCAGCAATCGCTCACGCAGTTGCTGCAACAGGAACTGTCATGCCCTACCGGGGCCGTGTCGGTCGATCTGCAGCCGGTTGAACCGGCGCTGTGGCAGCAGCAGGTCTACCAGGCGCTGATCGTCCCGCGCATGACGGATCTGCTGAGACGGCCCGATTACACCTATTGATTCACCCTCGCCCGGTCGCCTTGCAGCAGCCGGGCCGATCACCCACTGCTTGAACAGGAATTGTCATGAGTCAACATGCCAAGCCGGCAGGCATCCTCCTCTTGCTTGCTATCCTGCTACTGTCGCTTAACCTAAGACCGGCCATCGCCGCCATTGGTCCTCTGGTTCAGTCCATCAGCCAATTTGCCGGGGTCAAATCGGTAGGAATCAGCCTGCTGACTTCCATCCCGGTCTTGATGATGGGGTTGGGTGCCATCTATGCCGGGCGTATCCGCCAGGCACTGGGTGAGGGAGGCGGTATTGCCATTGGTGGCGCCGTCATCGCCATCGCTTGCCTGATGCGTTTGTGGACCGATAACAGTTATGGTCTGTTCACCAGCGCCGCCCTGGTAGGGCTGGGCATCGCCGTGATCCAGGCGCTACTGCCGGGCTTCATCAAGCGCAATTTCGGCGCCAGTACCAGCAGCGTCATCGCACTGTACTCCAACAGCATCGTGGTGGGAGCCGCCATTGGTTCCGGTACCGCTTCCTGGCTCGAAGACCAGTTCGGCTGGTTGTCCACCCTGGCCAGCTGGTCGCTGCCGGCCGTAGCCGCCACCGTGTACTGGCTGCTGGCATCGCGCCGAAGCCAGTACGAGGGCCGCAGCAGCGTACAAGTAACCGCCCGAAGCGCACCGTTCTGGCGCATTGGTCGCTGCTGGTCGTTGCTACTTTTCTTCGGCATCGGCACCGGCGCCTTCATGCTGGCCATGGCGTGGATCTCGCCGTTCTACATCGGTCTGGGACTGGCCAAGGGTACGGCCGGGCTACTGCTGTCGGTGCTGACCATTGTCGAGGCGTTGACCGCGCTGTGGCTGTCGCTTGTCATTGGCCGCTTCCCCGATCGTCGTGGCTTGCTGGCTACCTCGCTGCTGCTAGTCGCCGCGAGCTACGTGATGTTGATTGTTGCGCCACTGCAGGCACCTTACATTGCCGTATCGCTGCTGGGCGTCAGCATAGGTCTCTTGTTCCCACTATCCATCATCGTCGCCATGGACCACCTGAAAGACCCGACCCTGGCCGGAAACTTTACTGCCTTCGTACAAGGGGGGGGCTTCATCATTGCCAGCTTGGTCCCGCTGACCGCCGGTAGCCTGCGTGATGCATTCAATGATCTGTCCTACATCTGGTTGCTGATGACCATTGCCAGTCTGGGCATGCTGGTACTAGCAATACGTTTCTCGCCGGCCAGCTACCAGCGTTTTCAGCAGGATCTGGCTGAAATTCAAGTGGGTGAGCCAAAGCCGGCCTGATGCCACGCGGCGCTTCTGGTTGATTCATGTCACCGCCCTGCCGGTCCAGACCGGGGGGCGGTTTGTCTTGGTGGCACAGAAGTATTCGGCAAGGAGGAGGCAGATGGTCGTGCCTCTCAACAGCCTGTTTGGCGCAGAGGGAAGCTAAGTGTCGGATCTCGGGCGATTGGCTATGTGTTGATAATATGTCTTTGGTATGTTGGCGGGCTCGGGAGGGGAGAGAAGAAATGCTGAGTGCAAACAAATTTGTAACTGTGAAGTGCATCTGTCCCCAGAGAGTGCAAACTTACCGAGGATGAGTAGTTGCCGCAACCTATTGATTTTTCATAAATGCATAGTGCGGACATTTTTGCCATTCATCAATCGGAAACAATAAAGCCTGTCACGAGGCGAGGTAATAAGCCATTTAATGAATATACTAAGCTTTGCAAAAGTATTGTCACTGGCAGGCATATTGGCACTCAGGCTGGCGGAAGAACGATTTCACCAGCCCGGGTAGCTTTTGGATTCGACGCAAGGCGCCGATTGCTAGCCGCTTCATTTCCTCATGGTTTTGCACCAGACGCTTTGATACCTGGCGCTTCACGTGCGCCCAGACCTGCTCGTCCGGATTCAGTTGCGGCGAGTAAGGCGGCAAGTAGAACAGGTTGAGCTTGCCTTCCAAGCTCTCCACATAGTCCCTGACCAGCTTCGCCTTGTGGATCGGATGGCCATCGACGATCACAAAC
>NZ_JAUEDK010000089.1 GCF_030385785.1 Crenobacter oryzisoli | reverse complement strand
AGCAATGGCCCCGGCCAGACAATACGCTTCCATCGCCTTGATCTGAGATTCCAGATCATCCTTTTGACCGGCGCGGGACACCCGGCAATACACCACCGTCAGCCGACGTTCCGGTGCACCACCTAGGATGGTGCGAACATCCGACTCGTCAAAATAACGGTGTCCCGACGGCATCCGTTTAGCCGTCAGTTTGCCTTCTCGTTCCCAGCGGCGAACCGTGCTGGTCGCTCGACCGATGCGCTTGGCGAACTCATTGATTCGATATTGCTTGCTCATAGTGAGCAGTTAGAAACAACTATGAGCAAATTTCAAGTAACAGTTGTTAGCTCTTGGGGCAAAGGTGGGCGTCGTCCAGCACACAGCGTTGATGAAGTGGCGATTGTCGCGCGCGACACCTTCCCAGCAGCCTTGTCGGCCGGGGAGGTGTGGTTCCAGCAAACACCAAGTCGTGTCGGAGAGGTCATGCCGGCAATGAGCCAGGGTCGTGGGCATGGCAAGGTCGTTCATGCTCGCATGTGTAACGGGGCCGGCCTCAGCGCTACGACTCGTGACGACACCACCTAGAACTAACCGTCGAGTTGGCTATTGGGCACAAGCTACCTCATAGCGCAATTGCCGGCGAACGCCCCTGGCGCTGAGGCTCGAAACCAGCCATCCGACTTCGATAGTGACAGTCTTCATGCATTTTTCTCTCGTCGGTTATGTTTGCTGGAGATCAGTGTGCGAGGCGGTTGGCATCGAGGCAATCCTTCGAAAACTCGAACACGATCTTGGGATCGGGAGCCACCAACTGGTTGTCTTTGCCCGCGTAGTGCAGTCGCGACAGGATGTCGCGTATCAAATTGAGTCTGGCCGTCCGCTTGTCGTCGGCGAGTACAACGTGCCACGGTGCTGCGGCGGTGTGTGTTCGCATCAGCATCTCGTTGCGCGCCATCGTGTAATCGTCCCAGTGCTTCAACGCGACGGCGTCGATGGGACTAGTCTTCCATTGCTTGAGTGGATCGCGGCGCCGTTCGGCAAGCCGACGGGCTTGTTCGGCCTTGCTAATGTCGAGGTAATACTTGAGCAGCTTGATGCCGGAGTTGACGAGCATCTCCTCAAAGTGGGTCACGGAGTACATGAATTCTTCATACTCATTTGCAGTGCAGAAATCCATCACGCGCTCCACGCCTGCCCGGTTGTACCAACTACGGTTAAAAAGGACGAGCTCTTCGGCAACAGGCAGGTGTGGCACGTAACGCTGAAAGTACCAACCGGTGCGCTCACGATCTGACGGTTTGCTCAACGCCACAACTCGCGTTTCGCGGGGGCTGAGAAACTCGACAATGCGCTTGATGCTGCCGTCTTTGCCGGCCGTGTCGCGGCCTTCCATCAGGATTAGTATGCGGTCGCCACATTCGATGAAATGGCGCTGAAGCTTCACAAGTTCAATCTGCAGCAGGTGCAACTGTATCTTGTAATCCTCGTAACTCACTACAGAAGCATCTGTGTCGGTGCCCGCACTTGCAGATTGCTTACCAGAACCTTGTTCATCCCACTGTTGGCCCTTTTGCTTCTTCTTGCTCTTTGCCATGTTTGCTCCTCTGATTATGCGTGCCATAGCCAGGCTGCGATCGGCCTGGAGCACATCATCAACCTTCCTCCATGGAGGGGCCATAGGTGACATGGGGCCCTGATACAAATTTCATTTCGGGCCGCAACTGTGAGCGCGGCCCCTTCGCATGGCGCTGTTGCAGAACTCGCTCCAAACAGCAGTCCGGCATAGCCTCCGGTAGGTTTGCCGCAGGATAAGCCACTACACGCCAAGTGCTGCACGACGAACTGGAAGAGCGACAACGCCTCCCTCAAGCGCCGAGGCTCACTGATGATCTGGCTCGACTAGGATCTGCCGTGGCGGGGACAGACCAGGCCGACCGCCGTCTTTCAGCGATGGCGCCATCGAGTTCTGCCTCACCATCAAGTGTTCGGGCTGGCCCTCCGACAGACGTTGGGCTTTGTCGAGAGTCTGTTGAAATTGGCCGGGCTTGACTGGGATGCGCCGGACTACAGCACGGTGTGCCGGCGGCAGATGAGGTTGTCGATCACCATCTGCAATCGTCCGAGCCAGGCGGGCCTGTATCTGCTGGTCGACAGCACCGGCGTCAAGATGCTAGCGTCCATGTACGCAGGAGTGCGCGGCAGCCATATAATGTAGGGCTAGTTTGATTACTGCATGTGCATCATGTTGGCATGTTTATGCCCCCTCATGGCATCTGCGCCATGATCGGATATCTGGGCATCGAACCACTTGTGCAGCGCCTGCACCAGCAGTGGATCATGGGCGGAGAATTGAATCTGCCCGCCATTGGGCATGTCTTGATAGCTCACGGTGAGCTCTCCTGCTTTAGCCTGTCGTAACTCTGCGAGTCCTGGCATGTTTGCTCCGTGGATGTTGGCCGGCTCGGCAAAATTGCCTTTGCTGAAATGGTCGGCTATTAAAGCCAAGTGCTCGCGAATCAGATGAATCTGGTGCTCATCTCCAGCTTTCTTGGTCACAACTTGCTGGACTCCGCCATCTTGGGTCTTGGTGAAGATGTGTGTGGTGGCTTTTAGCTCAAAGGGCATGACCAGCGCTCCCCGAGCAGACACTTCCGCTTGTCGCCCTGGATCGGCGGCTTTGGCAACGGGAACAGCGAGAATAGATAGCAGGCCACAGAGCATGGCGTACTGAATAACGGGAATTGATTTCATTGCATGGTCCTCAAGGGACACAGAACAGGTCCTATGTTAGAGACTTGCCAGTCAGCACTGTATGATTTGAATCATATCCTTTCAAACATGTGGTTTCCCATGGCTCGCTCATCTGGAGCCAAAGCTTTCCCCCTTGGTTGGTCAAGCTCCCCAAAGCATTACAGGCATAATCCGAACAACGCGAATTCAAATCCGGCGCAACGTTATTTCATCTGGGATGACGTCCCACGCATCATCTTTTGCGTGCTCGAAGGTGAATTCCAATTGCTTCGACATAAACAAGGCGGAAGGGTAGTCCTCCTGTAGAGGAGCCGTTCCGGCTTCGTTGCCGACGCCAGCCTGGAAGCTAAGAACCTCTTCAAAGTCTTTTGAGCCTCCCACCCCCGCCGCGCGGGCCAGGCGTTCGCGAAGAAACGGAAATGCGGTACAAGGAGAACGGCGGCGCCGAGATGACCGACACATCATTGGTGCAAGCTGTTGCGAGCCCGCTTTTGAGCGTGGTCCGGGAATCGTCGGCGACAGTGGTGAGCGCAGAGATGCGCATCCCGTTTGAGAGATCGAGTCGAAATCGACGCTTCCCATGGCGCTGCCGTTCATTGACGAGGATGGGGGCAGATCATGGCGATGCGCAAGCGCGAAAATGTGGTGTTTCCCAACGCGGCCGGCATTGATGTGGGGGGATCGAGTCATTGGGTAGCGGTACCGGCCGGTGCCGCGGAGGAGCCAGTGCGTGAATTTGGCGTGATGACGGATGATCTGCAGGTGCTGGCCGACTGGCTGCTCGAGTGCGATGTGGACATCGTCGCCATCGAATCGACCGGTGTTTACTGGATCCCGTTGTTCGAAATCCTGGAGCAGAGGGGATTGCAGGTCTGGCTGGTCGATGCCCGGCAGATGAAATACGTTCCGGGCCGCAAGAGCGACGTGCAGGATTGCCAGTGGCTGCAGCGGCTGATGGGCTATGGCCTGTTGCGGCCCGCCAGGGAGATCTGTCAGTTGCGGGCGGTGGCGCGGCTGCGCGAGACCTTGTTGAGCGAGCAGGCCAGTTGGGTGCAGCGCATGCAAAAGGCTCTCGTGCAGATGAATATTCAGCTCACTGAGGTGCTCACCGACGTCATGGGCATGGGCGGTCAGGCGATCATTCGCGACATCGTCGCCGGCGAACGCAATCCTGAAGCGCTGGCTCGTCACCGCCACCGGCAGGTCAAGGCCAGTCGCGAGGAAGTCGTGCGGGCGCTGACCGGCAACTGGCGTGATGAACACCTGTTCGTGCTCGGCCAAGCCCTGGCGATGTTCGATGACATTGGCCGCCATCTGGCGGAGTGCGATGCCAAGCTGCAGCGCCTGCTGGGCGAGCGGGCGCGGCACGCGATCAACGTCGGGCCTGTTCCGCGCGTCGACAGCAAGGCACGCGTCGCCTTCGACATGAGGCAGCGGCTGGCCGCTTGGGCGGGGGTCGATCTGACTCGCATCAATGGCCTGAACGTTACCGCAGTCATGAAGATTCTGACCGAGATCGGCCCGGACCTGAGCCGGTTTGCCAACGTAAAGCACTTTTGCTCTTGGCTGGGCTTATGCCCGGGCACCAAGATTAGCGGCGGCAAGGTCCTCTCGGCGGGCACCAAGCGCTCCGCCAACCGGATCCGTCGGTGCTGAAGATGGTCGCGATGGCACTCTCGCGCAGCGACTCCGCCTTGGGCGCTTTCTATCGACGACTTTGCCGCAGAATGGACAAGCCCCGGGCCAACACCGCGACGGCGCACAAGCTCGCCCGCATGGTCTACTTCATGCTGACGCGTGGTGAAGCCTTTGTCGATCAAGGCCAGCAGCACTACTAAGAACAGCAACGCAAGCGCAGTATCGCTGCGCTCAAGCGTCGCGCCGCCGCACTCGGCTTCCAGATCAATCCCGTGGAAGCAACCGCATGAATGCGACCATCTTTATTTCTGTTTCTTGAGAGCATGTTGCAGGTTGGTATTGAGTAGGTCACGTGCGCGTCGGAGTGCATTTCACCGCTCCCCAGCGCACGTGCTTGTCGGTTAGGGGTTACTCGCCCTTGCCGCCCCCATAGCCCTTGCCATCGTCCGGGCCCATCCTGCCTCCGGGTCCCATCCCACCCCCTGGCCCCATGCCACCACCAGGACCCATGCCATGGCCCTTGGCCGGTGGCATGTCGGGCAGCTTGACACCTTGTTCCTTTGCCCGCTTCTGCATCTCTTCATGGTGTTCCTTGCGGATTTTTTCGCGTTCCTTTTCAGTCTTGGCCGAATGCATGCGGTTGTGATACTCGGTGCGCTCTTTTGGCGTCATCAGCTGCCGACCATAGATAGGTTCCTGCGTCTTGGTCTTGGAGGGCGCATCCGCCGCCAGGACTGAACCGGCATACAGCCCGGCTACGCTGGCCAACACGGCCACCATACATGCCTTTCTGACTTTCATCGTTCACGGTCCTTTGCTGGGTTGACGGGTGAGGCATCGGGCAACCACGTCAACCCGTTCGTGGTTGCGAAAGGAAAATTGCAGGTGGTGTCTAACGATCACGAGCAGCGTGGTGTACTGGACTGAGTTGTCATTCGACGGTCAGGCCGAAAACTCCTCGAAAGCCGCCATCGCATTGGCCGCATACATCAGCGACGGTCCGCCCCCCATGTACACCGCCATGCCGAGCGCCTCTTCCAGCTCGGCCTTGGTGACACCGAGCCGCACCAGCGCCTGCACATGAAAACCGATACAGCCATCGCAGCGAGCCGCCACCCCAAGCGCCAAGGCGATCAATTCTTTGGTCTTGCGGTTAAGGGCGCCGTCCTTGGTGGCCGCCTTGGCCATGTCATTGAAGCTATTCATTAGCTCGGGCTGGTCATTGCGCAATACCGCCAGTTGCTTGCTGATGCCTTGGGTATGGGCAAGGTAGTCGAGATACTCACTCATTTGGATCCCTCTTGTTTCTGTAACGGGCAGGAACGGAAGCCGAACAGCTTGTACGCCGGGCAATAGCCGATCGCTCCGGTAGCCAGTGGCACGATGCCGAACCAGCCCCAGGCGCCAATCAACCCGCCGAGCGCGGCGCCAACCAGCGCCAAGCCGGCCACGATGCGGACCACGCGGTCCACGCCACCAATATTCGCCTGCATCACCACCTCCTTACTGCCCTCATAGGGCGTTGAGCGGAATCTTCAAATAGGACACCCCGTTGGCTTCGGCCGGCGGCAGGGCTCCGGCACGGATATTGATCTGCACCGAAGGCAGGATCAGTGCCGGCATGTCGAGCGTAGCGTCGCGCGCCTGACGCATGCCCACAAACATGGCTTCAGTGATCCCATCATGGATGTGAATGTTATTGCGGCGCTGCTCTGCCACCGTGCTGACCCAGGCCGGCGCCCGTCCGTTCGGCGGATAGTCGTGGCACATGAACAGCCGTGTCTGCTCGGGCAAATTCAGCAGGGCGCGGATCGAACGATAGAGGAGGTGTGCATCGCCGCCGGGAAAATCGCAGCGCGCGGTGCCGACATCGGGCATGAACAGGGTATCGCCGACAAACACCGCGTCACCAAGCTGATAGGCCATATCGGCCGGGGTATGGCCGGGAACGTACCAGGCCTTAGCTTCCAGGGCGCCAATGGCAAATGTCTCTCCGTTTTCGAACAGATGGTCAAACTGTGAACCGTCCGGCAGAAAACCGGCCTCGAGATTGAACAGCTGCTTGAATACCTGCTGGACCTCACGGATATGTGCGCCGATGGCGATGTGCCCCCCGGCCTGCTGTTTCAGGTAACGCGCCGCCGACAAATGATCGGCATGGGCATGCGTCTCGAGGATCCATGCCAAAGACAGCGCATTGGCTTGCAGATAGGAGAGCACTTGGTCGGCCGAAGCGGTGCGCGTACGTCCTGACTTGGGGTCATAGTCGAGCACCGGGTCAATCACGGCGGCATGCCCGCCGCGCTGGTCGAACACAATGTGAGTCACGGTTCCGGTAGTCGGGTCGTAGAAGCTTTCGATCTGGCCTTGCATGCTCTGCTCTCCTGATGGGGTGATTTCATTATATTGATAAACATAATGTCTGCAAATATAATGAAATTGATCTCGATCAACAGGACGCACCAATGACCCCTACCGCCCCAGTCATTGCCATCGACCGGCTGCGTGCCGCGGCCGGTGATGCGACCGCATTGCTGCGAACCCTCGCCCACGCGGACCGCCTGTTGTTGCTCTGCCAGCTCAGTCAGGGCGAGCGCTCGGTCAGCGAGCTGGAAGCATTACTGGGGATTCATCAGCCGACGCTGTCGCAGCAGCTTGGCGTGTTGCGCAACGAAGGGCTGGTCAGCACCCGGCGCGAGGGCAAGCGTATCTTCTATGCGGTCGCCGACGACAAGGTGCTCGCCCTGCTTGGCACCTTGTACGCGCTGTTTTGCCCGAAAGATTAAGGAACCCACTATGCATATCGACTGGAGTCATTTCACCCCGTGGACGTCGCTCGCCGGCGGATTGCTGATTGGCCTGGCCGCAGCGTTGTTTGTGCTGTGTAACGGCCGCATTGCCGGCATCAGCGGCATTGTCGGCGGCTTGCTGCGCCCCAGTCGGGGCGAGGTGGGTTGGCGCCTTGCTTTTGTGTTCGGCCTCGTGCTGGCACCACTGGCGTACTCGCTGGTTGCCGTTCTGCCTGCACGCCGAATCGACGCCAGCATCACGCTACTGATCGTGGCCGGGGTGCTGGTGGGGCTTGGCACCCGCTACGGTGCCGGCTGTACCAGCGGCCATGGCGTGTGTGGCCTGTCGCGGCTGTCGCCACGCTCGCTGGTCGCGACGCTCGCGTTCATGGCGAGCGGCTTTGCGACGGTCTTTATCGTGCGTCATCTGATTGCCTAAGGAGAGAAAATGATGGCCGTACTGTTTTCCTGGCTGGCCGGACTGCTGTTCGGCGTGGGGTTGATCCTGGCCGGCATGGCCAACCCAGCCAAGGTGCTTGGATTTCTCGATCTGGCTGGCGCCTGGGACCCGTCGCTGGCGCTGGTGATGGGAGGCGCAATTGCGCTTGGACTCGGTGCCTTCACGCTGGCCAAGCGGCGCACGCGTTCACTGCTTGGCCTGCCGATGCAACTGCCAAGCAACCGCAAGATCGACCGCCGCCTAATGCTGGGCAGCGTGCTGTTCGGTATCGGCTGGGGACTGGCCGGCATTTGCCCGGGCCCGGCCCTCGTCTTGGTCGGTGCGGGTGAAGGCAAGGGCGTGCTGTTTGTGCTGGCCATGCTGTTCGGCATGGCACTGTTCGAGGT
>NZ_JAUEDK010000088.1 GCF_030385785.1 Crenobacter oryzisoli | reverse complement strand
GGATCGCCTGGAGCAGGTCACGGGCATAGCGCATTTCATTCTTGGCGTATTCGCCAAAGACAGCCTCTCGCACCAGATGCGTCGCCAGCGAAGTCAACGTCAGCAGCCGCAACTGCGGATAGCTGGCGGCTACGCCGGAGGCATAAGCCTGTGCACCGAACTGCTGACGATTCTCTGGGGTATCCGAGGTACGCAGGGTGCTGCCATCAATCGCGTAGCGGGCCAATCCGCGCCAGCTTCTTCCCCGCTGATGCCGCTCATCCCAAACCAGCGCGCTGAGCCCGAAGAGTTGGGCCAACGGTTCCTCGCCGAGGCGCTGCCGCGCCTGGGTCAAGGCGCTCTTGGCAATCTCTGGATTGACCTCGTCAGGCAGCACCAGATCGAGATGAGCGACGACTTCCGGGATGGGCTGATGCCGGTCCATCGCCAACGCAATGACCAGCCAGACGACCTGTTCGGCCGGCAATCTACGCCGGCGCACGCTGGCTTTGCCGGTCACTGCAAGCGCGTGGGCGATCCATGCCGGGTCAATTTGCTGAGAAAGTGCAGAGAAATCAGGGTGTTTATGAGCCTTGCCTACCATCTGGACCAACGTGAGGGAGTCAACTTGGCCGGAGTATGAGCAAGATTCGCACCATGAAAAATGCCGTTCACTTGCTTAAGTGAACGGCATTAGCCCCGAAGGGCGGCCTTTTGCGTGCGGCACGGTCAGAGACTCAGTGCGGCTGATGCTGCAGCGTCGAGGTTAGCAGCCTGTCGGTGGGCGCGATCGCCGCGGTCGAGATCAGGAGGCCCAGATCGATCAAGAACTGCCACTTCATCGTCTGCTCCGGCAGGCGGCTGTCGTTGATGAAGGTCAGCAGCAGGCGAATAGACGAGACGCTGATGATCGCCGTCGACAGCTTCACCCTCAGCTCCGACGCGTTCACATGGTCGAGCCATTCCGGCTAACCGGGATAGTCGTCGATCTTCAGCCGCGATACGAAGGCCTCGTAGCCGCCTATCGTCACCATCAGCAGCAGGTTGGCGATCATCACCACGTCGGTCAGCGTCAGCAGGCCCCGCAACGAGGAGAGGCACGTGCACGTGCACGCGTACACGCCCGGCACCACGATCAGGCCGAGGTAAATCGGCAGTTGCCGCTAGCGGCCCCAGAAAATCACCTGGCCGGGGCAGCCCTTCGTCGATGCATTACGCGAGGCAAAGCCTTCGAGACCTCCAGGCCGGTGCATTTCCTTAATGCAAAGTGCTTACAGCCCCAGACGCTGCCAGACTGTCGAGACAAGCCCCGCCTGATTCAAGGTGTAGAAGTGCAACCCCGGCGCCCCGTTGGACAGCAGCCGATCCGCGAGTTCGGTCACCACATCGAGGCCGAGCGCGCGGATCGACGCGGTGTCGTCGCCATAGGCCTGCAGCTTCAGGCGTAGCCAGCGCGGGATCTCGGCGCCGCAGGCATCGGAGAAGCGCGCCAGCTGGGTAAAGCCAGCAATCGGCATCAGCCCCGGCACGATAGGAATGTCGACGCCGCGCGCGCGCACCTCGTCGACGAAGTGGAAGTACGCATCGGCATTGTAGAAATACTGGGTGATCGCCGAATCGGCACCGGCCTTCACCTTGCGCACGAAGTTGTTCAGGTCGTCCTCGGCCGAGCGCGCCTGTGGGTGGTATTCCGGATAAGCCGCCACCTCGATGTGGAACCAGTCGCCGTGCTCAGCACGGATGAACTCGACCAGCTCGTTGGCATAACGCAGCTCACCGATGCCAACCATACCGGACGGGATGTCACCACGCAGCGCCACGATGTGGCGGATGCCATGGTTACGGTACTCCTGCAGGATGTCGCGGATGCTCTCGCGGGTGGAGCCGATGCAGGACAGGTGCGGCGCGGCGGCGTACCCTTCGCCGCGGATCTCCAGCACCGCAGCCAGCGTGCCGTCACGGGTGGTACCGCCGGCACCGAAGGTTACCGAGAAGAACTCGGGGTTGAACTGGGCAAGCTGCTGGCGGGTGGTGCGCAGCTTGGCAACGCCCTCCGGGGTCTTCGGGGGGAAAAATTCGAAACTGAAGGTTTTTTTCGGTTCGCTCATGATCTTTTGATCTCTGCGGCGCCGCTGCCCTTGCCGGCGCGGCGCTTCTCCTCTGGTGCATTCGGCCAACGTTGGCCGAAAAAAAACGGACAAGGCATTCTACCCTGCCCTGTCCGTCGCTCTTTATACCTAGCGCTTAATAGCGATAGTGAGCCGGCTTATAAGGGCCTTCTTTCGGCACGCTGATGTAGGCGGCCTGTGCGTCGGACAGCACGGTCAGCTTGGCGCCGATGCGTTCCAGGTGCAGGCGGGCCACCTTCTCGTCCAGGTGCTTCGGCAGCACGTACACTTCCTTACCGTACTTCTCGCCGTGCTGGAAGATCTCGATCTGCGCCAGCACCTGGTTGGTGAAGCTGTTCGACATCACGAACGACGGGTGGCCGGTGGCGCAGCCGAGGTTCACCAGGCGACCTTCGGCCAACAGGATGATGCGACGGCCGTCCGGGAAGATGATGTGGTCGACCTGCGGCTTGATGTTGTCCCACTGGTACTGACGCAGCGAGGCAACTTCGATTTCCGAGTCGAAGTGGCCGATGTTGCAGACGATGGCGTTGTTGCGCATCTTGGCCATGTGCTCGTGGGTGATCACACCGACGTTGCCGGTAGTCGTAACGAAGATGTCGCCCTGGTCGCACACGTCGTCCATGGTCACCACGCGGTAGCCTTCCATCGCTGCCTGCAGCGCGCAGATCGGGTCGATCTCGGTCACCCACACGGTGGCGCCGAGGCCGCGCAGCGATTGCGCGCATCCCTTGCCCACGTCGCCGTAGCCGAGCACCACGGCGATCTTGCCGGCCACCATGACGTCGGTGGCACGCTTGATGCCGTCGACCAGCGATTCGCGGCAGCCGTACAGGTTGTCGAACTTGGACTTGGTCACCGAGTCGTTGACGTTGAACGCCGGGAACGGCAGCAAGCCATCCTTCTGCAGCTGGTACAGGCGATGCACGCCGGTGGTGGTTTCCTCGGTCACGCCCTGGATGTGCGCCAGGCGCTTCGAGTACCAGTTGGCATCCTGGTCGAGGTAGCGAGCGATCGCGGCGTACAGCGCCACTTCTTCCTCGTTGGTCGGCTTGGCGATCACCGAGCGGTCCTTCTCGGCCTTGCTGCCCAACAGCAGCAGCAGAGTAGCGTCACCGCCATCGTCGAGGATCATGTTGGCAGGCTTGCCTTCCGGCCATTCGAAGATCTTGTGGCTGAATTCCCAGTACTCGTCCAGCGACTCGCCCTTGAATGCGAACACCGGGATGTTGGCGGCGGCAATCGCGGCGGCGGCCTGGTCCTGGGTCGAGAAGATGTTGCACGAGGCCCAGCGCACTTCGGCGCCCAGCGCCACCAGCGTCTCGATCAGCACGCCGGTCTGGATGGTCATGTGCAGGGAGCCAGCGATACGCGCTCCCTTCAGCGGCTTGGATTCGCCGTACTCGGCGCGCAGCGCCATCAGGCCCGGCATTTCGGTTTCGGCAATCGCCAGTTCCTTACGGCCCCAGGCGGCCAGGCCCAGGTCGGCGACATGAAAATCGGTGAATTGGTCAGCCACAGCGTAACTCCACGATGCGGCCGGATCAGGAAGACGGCTCACCCGCCACCCCGGTATCCGGCAAGGGTTGGTTGGGTGAGCGCCGTTGGGATCTCCGGGCCTGGGGCCGAACGGCCTTGCAGCGCTCCCCGGAAACGCGGCGATTATACGGCAGCTGGGCCGACTCCGACAGAGGTGGAATGCTGGGCGGTGTTCGACCAACGCTGCCCGAAGACCGGACAATAAAAAAACGGGCCATGCGGCCCGTTTTGCGGTCTGTTCCCGAGAATTACAGCCCGGCGTCGGCGCGCAGCGCGGCAGCCTTGTCGGTACGTTCCCAGGTGAACTCCGGCTCTTCACGGCCGAAGTGGCCATAAGCGGCGGTCTTGGTGTAGATCGGGCGCAGCAGGTCGAGCATACGCACGATGCCCTTCGGACGCAGGTCGAAGTGCTTGGCAACCAGCTCAGCGATCTTCTCGTTCGGGATCTTGCCGGTGCCGAAGGTATCGATCGAGATCGAGGTCGGCTTGGCGACGCCGATTGCGTACGACACCTGGATCTGGCACTGACGCGCCAGGCCCGCGGCGACGATGTTCTTCGCCACGTAACGGCCAGCGTAGGCAGCCGAACGGTCCACCTTGGACGGGTCCTTGCCCGAGAACGCACCACCGCCGTGCGGTGCGGCGCCGCCGTAGGTGTCGACGATGATCTTGCGGCCGGTCAGGCCGCAGTCGCCCATCGGGCCGCCGATAACGAAGCGGCCGGTCGGGTTGATCAGGTACTTGGTTTCCGGAGTCAGCATGTCTGCCGGCAGCACCGGCTTGATGATGTCCTCGATCACCGCCTCGGTCAGCGTCGCGTGGTCGATTTCCGGCGCGTGCTGGGTCGACAGCACCACGGTATCGATGCGCTTGGGCAGGCCGGTCTCGCTGTCGTACACCACGGTCAGCTGGGCCTTGGCATCCGGACGCAGCCACGGCAGACGGCCGTCCTTGCGCAGCTCGCTCTGGCGCTGCATCAGGCGATGCGCGTAGTAGATCGGGAACGGCATCAGCGTCGGGGTCTCGTCGCAGGCGTAGCCGAACATCAGGCCCTGGTCGCCGGCGCCTTGGTCGAGGTCCAAGCCCTCGCCTTCGTTCACGCCCTGCGCGATGTCCGGCGACTGCTTGTCGTAGCCGACCAGCACCGCGCAGCCGTGGTAGTCGAAGCCCAGCTCCGAGCTGTCGTAGCCGATGCGCTTGATGGTGTCGCGCGCGATCTTGATATAGTCGATATTGGCCGTGGTGGTGATCTCGCCAGCCAGCACCACCAGGCCGGTATTCACCAGCGTTTCAGCGGCGACGCGCGCCTTCGGATCCTGGGTAAAGATCGCGTCGAGGATCGCATCGGAGATCTGGTCAGCGACCTTGTCCGGGTGGCCTTCCGAGACCGACTCGGAGGTAAACAGATATTCGCTCATTGTCTTGTGTATTCCCGCGTGAAGCCTGTGTCCCAGTTGGGTGATAAAATAAGTCGCTTTACGACCACGTGACCGTTCAATGGCCCGCTTCGTACAGCTATTGCTGACCTGGCTGTCCCACCTGCCGCTACGATGGCTGCAGAGCCTGGGAGCCGTCGCCGGTCGGCTGACCTATCATGCCTCCCCCCGCTTTCGTCAGCGACTGAAGGACAATCTGGCATCCAGTAAAATCGTCCGAAACTATCAGGACTTTACACACTTCGTCAAACGCGTGGCCGACGAAACCGGCAAAGGTGCGCTGGAACTGGCGATCGCCTGGTGCCGCGAGCCGGCCGCGATCGACCGGCTTGTCAAGCGTTGCGACGGCTGGCAACACGTCGAAGCCGCGCTGGCGCGCGGCGACGGCATCGTGTTCGTCACGCCACATGTCGGCAGCTACGATATTGCCGGCCGCTACGTCAGCAACCGCCTGCCCTTCCCGCTCACCGCGATGTACCGCCCGCCGAAACTCGCCTGGCTCGAACCGGTAATGAACGCCGGCCGGGTGCGCGGCAAGGGCAAGACCGCCCCGGCCAACGCCTCTGGCGTGCGCACCGTGGTCAAGGCGCTCAAACAGGGCGAAGCGACGATCATCCTGCCCGACCAGGTGCCCGGCAACGGCGAGGGTGTCTGGGCGCCGTTCTTCGGCCGGCCGGCGTACACGATGACGCTGGTGCCGCGCCTCGGCACCGTCAAGGGCGTCACCACCCTCATGTTCGCCGGCGAACGCCTCGCCGACGGCCAGGGCTTCGCGGTGCACATCGAACCGCTGCCCGAGCCGTTCTCCGGCGACAAGGACGCCGACGTCGCGCTGCTCAACCGTGCCGTCGAGTCGCTGATCCGCCGCTTCCCCGAGCAGTACCTGTGGAGCTACAACCGCTACAAATGCCCGGCCGGTGTCGAACCGCCGCCGGCCCTACGGAACCCCGAATGAGACTCGCCTTTGCCATCCTGTGGCTGATCCACCTGCTGCCGATCGCCGCAATTCGTGCCCTTGCCTGGCCGCTCAGCCAGCTCACCTACCTGCTCGCGCGCGAGCGCCGCAACGTCGGCCTGACCAATATGCGGCTGTGCTTCCCGGAACTGCCGGTCTCCGAGCACAAGCGCATCATCCGTGCCAACTTCCAGCACATGACCCGGCTGCTGCTCGAATACGGGGTGTGCTGGTACAGCTCGGCCGAACGGCTGCGCCGGCTGGTCGACCTGAAGAACCTGCACTATGTCACCGAGCTGCGCGAAGCCGGTCACGACGTGATCATCTTCTACCCGCACTTCACCGCCTTCGAGATGGGCTGCTACCGGCTCAACCAGGACATCCCGCTGGTCAGCGTCTACTCGCACCAGAAGAACAAAGCGATGGACGAGCAGATCTACAAGGGCCGCCAGCGCTACGACAACGTCAAGATCGTGTCGCGCCAGGAGAGCCTGCGCAGCATCATCAAGGCGATGCGCACCGACCACACGCCCTTCCTCTACCTGCCCGACCAGGACTTCGGCCCGCGCGATTCGATCTTCGTCAAGTTCTTCCACACCAACGCCGCCACCATCCCGGGCCTGTCGCGCATCAGCAAACTCGCCAATGCCAAAGTGGTGCCGGCGATCGCGCGCCGCGTCGGTAACCGCTTCGAGGTGGAGTTCTACCCTGCCTGGACCGACTACCCGACCGACGACATCACCGCGGACACCCGGCGGATGAACGCCTTCCTCGAGGAGCGCATCCGCGAGTGTCCCGAACAGTATTTCTGGCTGCACAAGCGCTTCAAGACCCGGCCGGAAGGCGAGGCGCGCTTCTACTGAGCGGCCATTTGCCTGCGGCGGCTATAAAAGCCGCCAAAGCGGCCGATACAACGTTACCCGCAATGGGAAACCCGAGAGGAGGTCCATGGATACCACAGCAGTAAACAGCGGCGGCAGCGTACTCGACCAGACGGCGATCTTCGCAATGAAGAAACAGCGCGATGCGGCCGCCCAGACCATCGGCTCGTTGCTTACCGCCACCACCGATCAGATGAACCGCAACAATCCGGCACACCTCGGTCAGAACATCGATACGACCGCCTGATCCCTTCCTGATAGACCCATAAAAAAAGGCTATGTCACCGTTAGGTGTGGAATTGCCTCCTCAGCGACCTAATCTTCCAGATTGATGGTCATCACGACGGGGGAGATGATGAAAGCGACTGAGTTTGAACGGTGGCTGAGCCATGTGTCCCGTCTGACGAGGCGTCAGCGAGAGCGGCTTGCTGATGCATTGCGGGAACACGATGACACCGAACGCTGCAGAGCCCTCATTGAGTCACGGCTAGCCGATAAGGCTTGCCCACATTGCGGGACCACCGCGGCCTACCGGCATGGAACGGCTCATGGTTTGCAGCGGTATCGCTGCCGGCGCTGCCAGAGAACTTTCAACGCGCTGACGAACACCCCACTAGCCCGGCTCCGCCGGAGGGAGAAGTGGCTCGGCTACAGCCAGGCGATGCTGGATTCGCTGACGGTGCGCCGCTCAGCCGGGATGCTGGGCCTGCATCGGAACACGACATTTCGCTGGCGTCACCGTTTCCTGGCCTGGCTGAAAGACGACCGTCCGGCCCGCCTGTTCGGCATTACCGAGGCCGACGAAACCTATCTGCTCGAATCGGAAAAAGGCGCCCACCACCTGCAGCGCTCCTCGCGTCGGCGCGGGGGCGTCGCGAGTTTGCGTGGCTTGTCCAAACAGCAAGTCTGTGTGCTGGTCGCCCGCGACCGCAGTGGGCAAACCCTCGACTTTGTGACGGGGAAAGGGCAAGTGACCAAGGCACAACTCAAAGCGGTCTTGCCGGCTGTTCTCGACAAAGACGTGCTGTTGGTGAGCGATGGGAATGCCACCTACCGGTACTTCGCCCGCGAGGCTAACATCTCGCATGAGGCGGTCAATCTCAAGGCAGGTCGCCGTGTTCGGGGGGCTTACCACGTTCAGAACGTCAATGCCTACCACAGTCGCCTACGCGCGTGGCTCAACCGCTTCCACGGCGTGGCGACTAAGTACTTACCCAACTACTTGGGCTGGCGCCGACACCTTGACGCCCACCGTATCAGCACGCCGGCAGCCCTCCTGGATGGTGCTCTTGGCAAGTTTCCACACCTAACGGTGACATAGCC
>NZ_JAUEDK010000087.1 GCF_030385785.1 Crenobacter oryzisoli | reverse complement strand
GAGAAATCAGGGTGTTTATGAGCCTTGCTTACCATCTTGACCAACGTGAGGGAGTCAACTTGGCCGGAATATGAGCCAGATTCGCACCATGAAAAATGCCGTTCACTTGCTTAAGTGAACGGCATTAGGCAGTTGGCCCGGTTTTTTATTGTGTCTGGCTTGCCGAATTACAGCCCTGACATCGTGTAGCCTTCGATCTTGGCGGCCTTCACCAGAGCCGACAGGTATTCGTGCATCGCCTGGCGGGCGGCCAGTTGGTTCAGGTGCTGCTGCAGGCGCTCCTTGATCTCGTCGAAGCTGACCTTGCCGCCTTCCTGACGGGCATTCACCTGGATAATGTGGTAGCCGAACTGGGTCTCTACCAGATTCGGGGTGATGTCGCCGGCGTCGGTGCTGAATACCGCTTGCTCGAATTCCGGCACCATCTGGCCGCGGCCGAACTGGCCGAGGTCGCCGCCTTGCTTGCCGGACGGGCAGGTGGAGTGTTCGCACGCCAGATCGGCGAAACGCGACGGGTCGGCCTGCACTTCGGCCAGCACGCCTTCGGCCTTGGCCTTGGCCAATGCGTTGGACAGCTCGTCGCCGTTGCCTGCCGGCAGCAGGATGTGGCTTGCCATGGCGCTGTCACCCTGGGTGAACTGTTCCGGGTAAGCGTTGTAGTAGTCCTGGGCAGCAGCTTCGTCGGCCGGGGGGAACTTCAGTTCACGGTCGAGCAGGGTGCCGATCGCCTGGCCTTCGTTGGCGCTGGTGTCGATGCCGCTTTCCTTGGCTTTTTCCAGCAACAGGGCGTGCAGTACCAGTTGCTGGATGGCTGCGTCACGCGGGTCCGGCGCTTGGCCGTGATTGGCCTGTTCGGCTTGGATTTGGGCTTCGGTAATTTCAACGCCGTTGACGGTAATGGCCATGAGGAATCCTGTTTGGTTGAGGGGCGCTGCCATGTACGGCACACGCTGATGATTCGGCAGGTGGGGGCGTTTTTTGCAAACTCAATGCCTACAGGAGATTGCAGGGCACCGCTATACGGGTATGTGGGGCAGCCCACATCCAATGGGGCTCGAGCAGGTCGCGTTGTGACCATTAGCGATCTTTACTGCCGACCACTTCACGCATTTCGTTGCAAACTTGCGCTCGGCGTTTGACTACCATGAGCATAGAGTGGCTCCCAACAGCGAGGTCTCGGTGTCGGCGGTTTAGGAAGCTCGATTGCAGGCGAGAGATGTCCTCATCTCTACCACGTGCAGGGGGCTCTGCGTGGTGGAGATCCTTATCCGCAGGCTAAGCCGATCGATAGTGACGATTTGGAGAGACCGCCTGTGCGGTCCATCCTCGCCCCTTCGTGAAACAAGCCGCCTGGGCCGCAGACCGGTGTTTCGGCTCTTCGGCGCCGCTCGTCAGCTCGTCAATGAGGTTGATCTGCGCAAGGGGTGACTGTGGTCATCCTGGCGCAACCGCTCCGGACGTCCTCTGGGCTTTCGGTCATGCGATGTGTTTTACTATTGAGGAGGAGCAAAAATGACCTCTCGGACACCACCCGCTGGTTTTCAGACCATCCGCCGCGACCAGCTTCGCCAGGAACGTGAGCACGATAGTTACAAGCTTCAGCACAAGCTGCCCGAGCCCGCCGTCTGCCCCGATTGCGGAGCCGTCTTTCACGCCGGCCGTTGGCAATGGGGCGACCGACCGAATGGCGCTTCGGAAGTGGTCTGTGCTGCCTGCCACCGTATCCGCGATCATTTTCCCGCCGGCTTTGTCCATATTGGCGGCAAGTTTTTCGGCGACCACCGCGATGAGCTGACCGCGCTGATCCGCCACCACGAAGACAGGGCCAAGGCGGAACATCCGCAGGCCCGCATCATCGACATCGAGCAGGACGGGGAGGGGGTGCTCATCACCACCACCGACATCCATCTCGCGCGCGACTTGGGCGAGGCGCTGCACCACGCCTACCAGGGCGACCTGGAGTTTCATTACAACGAGGCCCAGAAGCTGTTGAGGGTGCACTGGTTGCGTTGACGGCGTGGCAGACCCCATGTGATCGACAGCCTCCGATGCCCATGCATAAATGACCTGAGCAATACAGCGACGTGGTTGCCGTGCTCAAAGAAGGCTTGCAGCCAGTACGGTCGATCAACGGCGGTGCGTCCCGACCTCGGGTTGTGCCGCCGTTCTTGGTTGGCGACTGGGGCAGGCCCGGGCCTTTTTCAGAAAACAGGCCTTACTGCTCAGGAGTGCATTGTTGTCGTGCACCTCCTGACCCTGTCCTCGTTCGAGCGAATAGGAAGTCGGCGATGAGGTCTGCACTGTCAAATAGAACGAGTGTAGCTCCCGGCGAAAGGATGGCACGATGGATGTCCATATGAGACTAACTCCACTGATCTCTCTGATCGCTGGCATCTTGATCCTCACGATGCCGCGCCTGCTCAACTTCATTGTCGCGCTATACCTAATCATCGTCGGCATCGTCGGATTGATGGGGCATGGTTGAGTAACCGGGGTGTAATGAAAACGGCCGGCTCCCGAGGCATTGGGGCCGGCCGTTGTGCATGTTGGTGGTCAGGAGGCGGTGCAGCAGCAGGCGGCGGTAGTCTGCAGCTGAAATACCTGGACCGCCTTACCTGGGACTATGAAGAACCCTCGATAGTGCAAGGATTGCAGGTTTGTAAGCGCCGGCTAAAATTTGTCGGCATCGATATTGCCAATGGCGTATTTGTTTGATGACTATCAAATATGAGACATATTGGTAAGAATACTTTCCTTAATGGCATAAACGCAGTTGCATTGACTTGTCTTCGTCTTAAAGCAAGGGTATACAGTCGACACTCTGTTGCTGCAGCGCAAGGCGAGCAAGAGCGTGGCGTCGATGCAGGCCTCGTGAGCTAGAGCCGCCAATAAAACCGCCAATGCCTCGCTAGCGTCTCTCCTGCGGAGGGGCTGTCTGCGGGAGACATGTCTTGTCTCGTGTCCGCACGATTTCTTTTGGGTAATGCCTCTCATTACCCGCCTGCTTCATCGACCATATTCAAGATAAAGGGACATTATGCAGAACCGGGGCTGGGGTCTTAGGGCCAAGCTGTCGGCAACTTTCGGCTTGGTCAGTTTGCTGATTGTGGTGGTCTATTCGATCTACGCCTACGACGCCATCGTCGGAGCGGAAATGCGCGGGGTGGACCAGCGCTTGATGACGGCGGCCTACGCAACCCAGCGGCTGGTTGGCATCGGTTATCACGATCAATTGCCCGCGTCCGACCCGAACGACCTTGTGCAGACCGCCAAGCTGACCGACTTCACCCACGTGTCGGATCTCGCCTACGTCTACACCACCATCGAGCGCAACGGCCGAGTACTGTACACCACCTCGTCAGGCAGCCCAGATGAGGTGAGGGCGGGCAAGTTTGAGCACTGGTATCTGGCGGAATACAAGCAGGTGCCCCAGGGGTTGTCCGCTGCGTTGAACGACGGCAAGGTACACTTCGAGGAATACCGCGGTGAATACGGGTTGTTCCGCTCGGTGTTCGCGCCGTTCACCTCGGCCAACGGGGTACGTTACGTGGTCGGCGTCGATGTGTCGTTGTCCAAAGTCGAGGCGCTGCGTTCGACCGTGCTGTGGCAGGTGCTCGGCTTCGGACTGGTGCTGCTGGTGCTGTCCGTGCTGGTCGCATCGCTGGTGGCTGCGCGCACGGTAAAGCCGGTGAACGAATTGAACGAGGCGCTGAAACGCTTGGCGGGGGGCGACTGGAACCTAGTGCGGACGATGCCGGTGCACAGCCGCGACGAGGTTGGCCGAATTGCCGAGTCGTTCAACACCTTTATGGCCGCACTGCGCAAGCGCTTGCTGGAAATCCAGCACGAGTCGCGCGAGGTGGAGAACGTCTCGCATCAGCTTAGTGAACTGGTCGGCGGGGTAGTGCAGCGTTCGCGTACCCAGGCTGAAGATGTGCATGGCAGTGCTGCTGCGCTCGAAGAACTGGCGACCAGCGTGTCGCATGTGTCCAACGTGGCCGACGACGCCAGCCGGTTGATGGACTCGTTCGAGGGGCAGACCCAGGCCACGGTGACCCACATCGAAACCGCGGTTGGCGGTTTGCACTCGGTGCAGCAGGAGGTCACACAATTGGCGACCCAGCTGGACCAGCTCGACGCGCGAGCCAACGAGATCAACAAGATCGTCGGCGTGATCAAGGATATCGCCGACCAGACCAACCTGCTGGCGCTGAACGCGGCGATTGAGGCGGCTCGTGCCGGCGAACAGGGCCGTGGCTTCGCGGTGGTGGCCGACGAGGTGCGCAAGCTGTCCGAGCGCACTGCCAGCGCCACGGTGGAGATCGGCGGCATGATCGATTCGATCCAGCAGGATTCGGCCCAGGCGACCTCCGGCATGCGTGGCGCGTTGGAGCGTGTCGATGCCAGCGTCCACCATGCAGGTGACGCGCAAGCCACACTGCACGGCTTCACTCGCCAGATCGAAGACGTGGTGCGCGGTATGGGTGAAATCTCATCGGCAGTGCGCGAGCAGGCCAACGCCTCGCAGCAACTGGCCGGCAACGTCGAGTCGGTGAGCAACGCCGCCGACAGCAACCGCCAGGCGGCCGAGAACTCACTGCAGGGCGCGGCGAGCCTCCTCGACCGCGCCAAGGCGCTAGGTGGGGTGGTGAGGCAGTTCACCCTGTAAATCGGGTCTAGCGGTGGAAAGACAGAGGGCGAAGGCGCTGAGCGGCTTCGCCCTCTGTGCTCGTCCAACGTTACCGCTGCCGCCAGCGTCCTGGCTGATCACGCAAGTGTGCTGCCAGCCGCGGAGGCGCTATGTGTCGGTGGACCGGTTTCATGATTGTGGCAAGCCGGGTTTTCTAAAAATCTTTATCCATTCAAGCGATTAACGCAAAGCCGACATAAGCTGGAAGTATCTTGTTTTGGTACTGGCGGATTCGGGGGCTGGCGGCCCCTGATGTAGACCGTTAGATAGCTTTCAGCGATGAAGTCAGACTCCCTTTTGTGTCGGTGTGGGCGGGTGCTGGGCGTGGGTATGTTGAGATGCCTGCGCCTCATGGCCGTCGTTTGTCTGGGATTGGTCATGCTCGGCACCAACGCCGCGCTGCCGCGCGTCGAGGTTATCCCGCTGACCGGGGCGATCGGGCCGGCTCGGGCTGACTTTTTCTCCCGCAGCCTGGCGCAGGCGCAAAAGGACCAGGCACAGTTGGTGGTGCTGGAAATGGACACGCCAGGCGGGCTCGACGTGTCGATGCGCCAGATCATCCAGGCGATTCTTGCATCGCCGGTACCGGTCGCTTCGTTTATCGCCCCGAGCGGCGCGCGCGCCGCCAGCGCCGGCACTTACATCCTCTACGCCAGCCATATCGCCGCGATGGCGCCCGGTACCAATCTGGGCGCGGCCACGCCGGTGCAGATTGGAATGGGCGGCGCCGAGCCGTCGCCCGGCAAGGCGCCGAACGAGGACAAGTCTACCAAGGCGGCATCGGGGGGCGCCGAGTCGCAAAGCACGATGGAGCGCAAGCAGGTGAACGACGCGGCGGCATATATCCGCGGTCTCGCTCAACTGCGCGGACGCAATGAGCAATGGGCCGAGCACGCGGTACGCGAGGCGGTCAGTTTGTCGGCCAACGAGGCATTGGCACAGAGGGTGATCGACCTGACCGCTCGCGACCTGCCAGATCTGCTGCAAAAACTCGACGGCCGCAAGGTGAGCACCGCCGCCGGGGAACGTGTGCTGCACACCGCCGGTGCCATGGTCGTGACGATAGAACCGAGCTGGCGCGACCGCTTCCTCGCCGCCGTCACCGATCCGAGCGTGGCGCTGATCCTGATGATGATCGGCATGTACGGTCTATTCTTCGAGTTCTCCAGCCCGGGTTATGTGTTACCGGGCCTGGCTGGTGCAATTTGCCTGCTGGTCGGCCTGTACGCCCTGCAGATGCTGCCGATCAACTACACCGGCCTCGCGCTGGTGTTGTTGGGGCTGGGCTGCCTGTTGGCCGAAGCCTTCCTTCCGACTTTTGGCACGCTCGGTGTTGGCGGCATTGTGGCGTTCTCGATAGGGGCGCTGATGCTGATCAATACGGATGTGCCGGGCCTTGGCATTCCTCCCGGCCTGATCGCAGCGCTGGCGGCGGTGACCGGCCTGTTCGTGTTCGGCGTGTCGGGCATGGTGCTCAAGTCGCGGCGGCGGCCGGTGGTCAGCGGTGGCGAGCAGTTGGCGCATCAGGGCGGCGAATTGCTCGATGATCTGCCCGGCGGCGCGGCCGAAGGCTGGGCGCTGGTGCAGGGCGAACGCTGGCGGGTGCGTAGTGCCATGCCGCTGCCGCGCGGTAGCCGGGTGCGGGTGGTAGGGCGGGATGGCTTGGTGTTGATAGTGGTGCCGGATGACAAAAACTAACGAAGGAGCGCGGCGATGATGGAGTTCACCCTGGGATTCGGCGGCCTATTGGTGCTGCTGCTGTTTATGTTGCTGGCTTCGGCCATCCGCATCTTTCGCGAGTACGAGCGCGGCGTGGTGTTTATGCTCGGCCGCTTCTGGAGGGTGAAGGGGCCAGGGCTGGTGATCATAATCCCGGTGGTGCAGCAAGTGGTACGGGTCGACCTGCGTACCGTGGTGTTCGCTGTGCCGCCGCAGGACCTGATCACCCGCGACAACGTGTCGGTAACAGTCAGCGCGGTGGTGTACTTCCGCGTGATCGACCCCGAGAAGGCAATCATCCAGGTGGCGCAGTTCCTCGAAGCAACCAGCCAGCTGTCGCAGACCATGCTGCGTTCGGTACTGGGCAAGCACGAACTGGACGAGCTATTGGCCGAACGCGAGCGGCTGAATCTCGACATCCAGAAGGTTCTCGATGCGCAGACCGAGGCTTGGGGGCTGAAGGTGTCCAATGTTGAGATCAAGCAGGTGGATCTGAGGGAGTCGATGGTTACCGCCATTGCCAAACAGGCCGAGGCCGAGCGCGAACGGCGCGCCAAGATCATTCATGCCGAAGGTGAGATGCAGGCGGCCGAACGATTGCTGCAGGCGGCACAGACGCTGGCCAAGGAGCCGCAGGCGATGCAGCTGCGCTATCTGCAGACGCTGACCAACATCGCTGGAGACAAGAGCAACACCATCGTGTTTCCGCTGCCGGTCGACTGGCTGACCTCCAAGGCCAAACCACAGGGTGACAATCAGACCGCACCGTCCAGCTGAGCGCAGACGGGGCCGCATCCGGCGCGTCGAGGCGTATAGTGGCAAAGGGCATGGCGATGTCTGACATGTCATGCCATAGGAGTGCACTGATCAGCCGCCCATATTGCCGTCCACAAATAGGACTGAACCTGCCCCGGCATCACCGGCATTTGCGGGTATGCCGGGACGAGATGAATGAAAGAAAGGGGTAAGTAGGTGAGTGATTTTCCGGAGGACATCTATACCGAACCCGATTTCGACGCCAACACGCTGAACAATCTTGGCCCTCTGGCCCGGCTGGCTGGCATCTGGGAAGGCCGGCGCGGGCTGGACGTGAAACCCAAGGCGGCTGGGCCGAAGAAGCAGGCCTATGTGGAGCGCATCGAGCTACAGCCTATCGATCCGCAGACCAACGGACCACAGCTCTACTACGGCCTGCGCTACCATCTGCACGTCACCAAGCCAGAACAGGTGAAGACCTACCACGATCAGGTTGGCTACTGGTTGTGGGAGCCAGCCACCGGCACGGTGATTCAGACTCTGACCATACCGCGCGGTCTGACCGCGATGGCGGCGGGCCAGGCAGAGTCGGGGGCCGACAGCTTCGAGCTGGTCGCCACCCATGGTTCCGACACCTTCGGCATTTGTGCAGCCCCGTTTCTCGAGCATGCCTTCAAGACACTGGAGTACCGCATTCGCATCTCCTTCAATGAGGACGGCAGCTGGAGCTATGACCAGGACACGGTGCTGCAGATTCAGGGGCAGGACGAGCCGTTCCACCATACCGACCGCAATACTCTCTACAAGGTGGCTGACGCCCCGCCTAACCCGCTAGCCCGCCCGGTGGAGTAACGATGGCTGGCGGCGTGTCTTGCCAGAAACCCGAACAGCGGCCGAATGTGGCCGCTGTTTTTCTTTACAGCCGTTCAATGCTATCTACGGATGTGCCAGCTGGGCTGGCACACCTAACGAGTGCTGGTCTGAGCGAAGAACTTCATCAGTCAATTGCAGACTTCCCCCCAACTGCCGAGACTGAACACCTAAGAACCTGTTCACGATTTGCTGCGCTCTATCTTCTAGGACTTGGGTGATCCTGCGTTGAAATGGCGCTCAACATGCTGATCTACTCGATAAGAACATTACGCTTTTTCGCGTCATTTCGCCTTGGCTGACCCTTCGTTCGCGATATCGTGAGCAGGTTCTAAGGGAAACAATGACTGCTTCAGCGACAAAAGCAGCCATTAAGAGCCGCTTTCCGCGGGCGGAAACGTCGGCCTAATCCGCCTCAACCGCGATAGCGCAGTGCGTCCACCAACAGCGAGAACGCCGGCGAGGACTGGCGCCGGCTCGGATAATAGATGGGCGGTTTCCAACCCCAAGTGCAACACCCTGATAAGGTGTTGCCATGCCCTCCCACTACCATCAGCTTTGCCCAGAAGAACGTGCCTGCATCATGCAAATGACCGCGCAGGGACACAGTCTGCGCC
>NZ_JAUEDK010000086.1 GCF_030385785.1 Crenobacter oryzisoli | reverse complement strand
GAAAGGGTGACGTGCGTTCCGATGATGCCGGAATGCCTTGCTGGGTGAGTTAGCCCATCCTCGTTCGCCGCCTTCTCTGCGGCCGGCGTTCAGCAAGTTGACAGTACCTACGCCGCAGCAAACAGGGTCTGGGGCTGAATGTTAAGCACCGTCATCACAAAGGATTGAACAACCGGGCGGAGAACTCGCACCAGCCAACGCGAGTGCGCGAGAAAGTGATGCGCCGTTTCAAATCAGCTCGCCATCTACAACGATTCACGTCGGTCCATGATCAAGTAAGCAACCTGTTCATGCACTGCCGCTATAACACGAATGCGCAGCACCAGCGCGAGGTGCGCACCCGAGCCTTCGAGGCTTGGGAAAGGGTAAGTTGCGCCCCGATGCTGGGACGCCTCGCCGCATGAGTCCGCTTTCCTCAAGCACCGCATTTTCGTTCGGCCTCTCATCCTTAAGTTGACAATACCCTCAAAACTAGTAGAAACGTATGCTGCATAATAATTCTTGACTGTACAGAGTTCCCCGGCTAAGAAAAGTCAAATGAAGCACACAGTTACTCTCGGGGAGGTTATGATGTCGATAAAACAATATTCAGCGCGTTGGACTGGGCAACTGATTGTCATGCATGATGCCTCCCCAAAATCAGCGATACAGTTTACTCCGACACGTCCTACTAATATTAATCCGATTCCACTCAGAGCTTTTGGGGCAGAGCACTGGGCTATTACTTCTGATCACCCATGGGATGCCGCCCACCACCAAGTATTATCGGGTGGGGCCGTATATGCCGAACCTAACTGTTACCAAACCCGTTTCACTGATGAGCAGTTGCAAAAAATAGCTACGCAGGGGGCCGGGCAAAAAGAATTCCTATTTTCCAACGCTACAAAAGATGAGCCCCACGAACCATCTAAGTGGGGCCCTCAGAAAGGAGTGGATGACAATTTCTCTCCGGTCTGGTATCTAGATCGCGCAGGATTTCCAGATGCACACCAGAATGGCTTTACAGGTAATGGAGTGCGGATAGCGCATCTAGATACTGGGTGTGACCCTAGCCATAAATCGGCTCCACGTAATTTGGCGACAAACGAAGGCCATAATTTCTACGACCCCAATAACCCCACAAATATAATTGACACAAACCATGAATGGTTTGATCCAGGCCATGGCACTGGAACCATTGCCATCCTAGCAGGAAATAAAATGGACTTGGACCCGAAAGAAAAGTGGGGCTATGGTGCTAGTTTTAGTGGTGTTGTCGGATGTGCCCCTGATGCAACCGTCGTTCCGGTCGTGATTGGAGGAATTGGTGGATCGGTTATCCATCTAGGGGACTCATCTATGACGCAGGGGATGCTATATGCAGCAGGCGGGAATGGGCGAAAGCCTTGTGATGTGGTAACGATCAGTCATGGCGGATACCCATTGAAATCATGGGCAGAGGCGGTAAATCAATTATACGATTCTGGCATTATCATTGTTGCAGCAGCGGGGGATTGGTACCGAGAAGGCCTAGTTGGAATTCCACCACATTATACAGTTTATCCAGCTGCTTTTTGGCGTGTCATAACTGCCACCGGTGTCACTTATAGGAATACTGGTTATGAAACCAATGAAAACTCAACATTACAGGGTAGTTATGGACCGGAGGGAATTTTGAAAAAGTCCATCGCCGCTTATACCCCTAATGTCTCATGGATGAAACCGGGTCAAGACTCAGAGTGGGAGATGTCAGGTGGAGGTACCTCTGCTTCAACCCCGCAGATTGCTGCAGCGTGTGCTCTTTGGGTGCAGAAATATGGTCGAGAATTTCCTGCCGATTGGAGACGTGTCGAAGCATGTCGCTACGCATTGATTAAATCTGCACGATCTTTGCCTGCAGAGGTATTGCAATATACCAGCTCGCACGGCGCATTGAATGCGGTCGGCATTCTTGACAGTAATTGGGTTGATCAAGCCATCAAAGGAATACAGGACGGGACAATCACCCGTCGAGATCAAGACAGGATTTCCTGGCCATTAATCCGTGATCTGATCGGAAAAGAACCACCAGGAAATCCAGAGATGTATGAAGTTGAAGCAGTACAGACCGTATTTCGCTCAACTGACGTGAGTTTTGTTGAGCTTGCCTATAAAGACTGGCAAGGTCAACTAGGTAACGACACAGTTACCACCTTGTCTGACACAGAAAGATTGCAGATTAAGCAATATTTACTCGAGCATGATATTTCCAATGCTCTTCGCTATGCATTGAGTTGATTTAATTTCATTAGGAATGAGATTTTATGCCGCTAAACCGTCAAGAAGGACGTCACAGAATCGGAGCCCCCCGCAAAGGAATGGAAAATGATGGAAGAAACCATACAGGTCCCCGCAAGAGAAATGTGGGTCAAAACCTCCATTCTGGTAAGGAATGGTGAACCTCTGAAATTTCGAGCAAAAGGAGTGTGGGTTGATGCAGTCATCCCATGCTCTGCAGACGGTTACTCAGCCACTATTCTTTACTCTCTGGGTCGACCACCGCGCATTCCTGATGGAGATCGCTATTTCCGTCTCATGGGACGCGTCGTTCCAAATGGGTTGGAGCCAACTCATGATGATCCGTTGTCAACATTTCCTATCGGCGTCCAAAATGAATGGATTTCTCCAATAGAAGGGGTCCTGTTTGTTTTCGTAAATGATAGGTCAGGATATTACTGGAATAATTGGGGGGCGATTACCCTAACTGTAATTAGAGAATACAGTGACAATTTGAATGTTCCCTCGTAATTCTATCTTGATTTACGGATGTTTATGGCTTGAGGAACGGGGGCTCTAGTTTGGATTGTGCTGGTGGTCGTTTAGAAAGGCTATGTATCAATAACGTGTTGGAAGCTAATTTGCAAGCAGATGCTTTTCAAGGAGCGAGGTCATTGATGCTCAATCCTGTCTTCGACATTACAACTCGCTTCCATTTTTTCGCTATAGCTATTAACCCGGCAGAAATAATCCGTACAAACGGTATACTGCCGACATGGAAAAAATCGACGTTCGCAAGCTTGAGCCAGCTGCTCGTGAGCAACTGAGACGTACCGCCATCCGGATGTACAAGCGTGGCCGGTCTCAAGCCAGTATTGCTGAAGAACTCGGACTACGCCGTCCCACCATTTCCGCCCCGCGCTCGACCATCATTTCTTCCAGGTTACGCAGACTGAGGGAGTAAGCCAGATACCAACGCACGCATAGCAAGATGACATCGATCGGGAAATGCAGGCGCTTGAGTGCTTTTCTCCATGCAGGTACGGGCGTCTTCTTCATGCCATTTGAGTGTGTTGGTTGGGCTGTCATCTTACTGCGGCCCTTACTGCGACAGAACCATTCTATTCTCTGGCTGCATAAGCCCACCGCCCTTAGCGGTTCTTCACATCACACTTCGCTTACTGCGACAGAACCGCCGCGACAGCACTCCAGCCCAGCGGGCTGCATCGGCCGCGATGCAGCGGTAAAGTGAGAGAGCTGGCATCTCATGTGTTTCACAGGCCCGAACTCGCCTTGGGGGGTGCGGAGGGGGGGGGGGGCGGATCCCCCGATCGGACGCGCGAGGCCGAGTCGGCGCCGCTCGTGTTCATCCGGGCGACAAAAAACCCCGCCATATTGCGGGGTTTCCTGTGCTGCCCCATACCGCGTTACAGCGGCTGGATATTGGCCGCCTGCTTGCCCTTCGGGCCGGTGGTGACGTCGAAGCTGACCTTCTGGCCTTCCTGCAGCGACTTGAAGCCGTTCGCGTTGATCGCGGAGAAGTGCGCGAACAGGTCCTCACCACCGCCGTCCGGGGTGATGAAGCCGAAACCTTTTGCGTCGTTGAACCACTTCACGGTACCGGTTGCCATTGCTGCTGTTCCCTTTGCAGTGTGTCGTTGTGCATTGTCATGACTGAGCCGCAGCTCAGTCTGGGCAGTGTGCCGGGAAGCGCGGCGCCCGGCAATCCCCCTGCGAGCGATCCGGGTAGCGCGTGACCGGTCCCGGTTCAAGTGGGCCCGCTTCAGTCCGGCTCCGGTGGGGGCGTCGCGCTTGCGCCGTCGTCCAGCAGCGTCAGCCCGGCCAGCCGCTGCGCGCGCCGGCCGCGCGCCTTGTGGGCGTAGCGCTGGGTGGTGTTGATGTTGGCGTGGCCGTGCTCCTCGGCGACGTCCTCGATCGGCACTCCGGCTTCGAGCTTGGCGGTGATCGAGCTGTGGCGGAACCAGTGCGGCGACGCCGGCGCCAGCTCGCGCGCCAGGTGCGGCTGGCCGCTGGCGCTGGCGCGTTCGGCCGCCCTGGCCAGCAGCGTCTTCACCAGCTTGTACAGGTGCTGGCCGCACAGTGGCTGCGGATCGCGCCAGCCCTTGCGGTGCAGCGCGAACAGCAGCGGGGTCGGGTCGTCCGGTTCCGGAAGACTGTCGCGGTCCAGCGCGTGGCGCAGGTAGAAGCGCAACTCGGCCAGCAGCTCGTTCGTCACCGTCACGTCGCGCAGCTTGTTGCCCTTGCCCAGTACGCGCAGCGTCCACACGTCGTAACTGGCGTCGTAGCGGAAGTCGCCTAGCCGGGCGCTGACCACCTCCTCGCGGCGCAGCCCGCCGACCAGCAGCAGCGCCACCAGCCAGCGTGCCCGGTAATAGTGGTGGAAGTCGCGCAAGCGTTCCCGTGGCAGCGCCTCGATGCTGTCGCGCAGCCAGGCCAGCGCCGCCGGCGACAGCAGCCGTTCCTCGAATGGACTGGCCTGGTCGCGCGCCACCCTTACGCGCCGGAACGGGTTGCGCCGCACCCCGGCGCGCTCGTGCAACAGCAGCCAGTCGAAGCAGTTGTGCAGGATGGTCATCGCCTGGCGGATGCTGGACGGCTTGAGCGGCCCGGCCAGCGGCCGCCAGGCCGGGTCGTGGCGCGGCGCGCGGCGCGGGTTGACCCAGTCGCTCGGCGGGCGCTGCAGCAGTTGCTGGTATTGGTTGACGTGCTGGCGCTGCAGCTGCGCCGGGGTGAGCTGCTGGCTGCGCAGCCAGATCAGGAACCGCTCGATTTCCTTGCGGTAGTTGAGCCAGCTGCTCGGCGCCAGCGTGGTGGCGACTTCGTGCAGCCAGTCGGCGATCGCGGCCAGCGCGGCGTCGTCGACTACGGCGAGCGGGGTGTCCGGGCGGGTGGGCAACGCGTCGGGCGGCAGGCTGGGGAACATGGGGAACCCTTGGGGTTGTTGGGGTAGGGACCCGTCGATTTCGACCGGGTCGGTACCCGGCTGGCGGTCATTATTATGGAAATAATAACACATTGGCGATTTGGAAATTGCAATTAATACGAGTGTACGGTAATAATTAACGTACCTTTTTGGAGTGTCTGATGAGCCTGCCCCCGGAAACCCTGCCGTCTCCCGCCCCCCGTACCACCCGCGAGCGCGCGCGCGCCATCGCCGAACGCATCCTGCGCGAGCATGGCGAACTGGCCGGGGCGCAACGCGTCCGTGACGAGCTTGGCTACGGCTCGCTGCAAACCATCAACGAAGCGCTGCGCGAGTTGCGCCGTGACTGGGCCGCCCGGCTGGAGCGCTCGCTGAGCCTGCCCGAGCTGCCGGCGCCACTGGCCGCCGACGCGGCGGTGTTCCTGCAGGACTGGTGGCAGCGCAGCCTGGACCAGGCGCAGCAGGGCTACGCCGCCGAGCGCGACGCGTGGGCGCGCGAGCGCGAAGAGGCGGCCGCGCAACGTGCCGCGACGGAGCAGGCGCTGGTGGCCGCCCACCAGGCCGGCCACCAGGTCCGCGCCGAGCTGCAGCGGGCGGAACAGCTGATCGCCGAGCAGGGCCGCACCCTCGTGCTACTGCAGGACGAGCTGGCCCGGTTGCGCGAGCAGCAACAGGCCGAGCAACAGGCTGCCGCACAGCAGCGCCAGCAGCTGGCGGCCGAGCTGCACGACGCGCGCGAACAGGCCGAGCAGCAACAACGCCAGGCCGCCACCCGGCTGGCGCTGCTGAACGACGAGCTGTTGGCGCTGCAGGCGCGCCATGACCAGGAACAGGCGCAGTGGCAGCAGCGCGAGCAGCGCGAACGCCGCGAGCAGGCGGCGCAGCGCGAGCTGCTGCAGCAGAAGGTGGCCAGTCAGGCGCAGGCGCTGGCGCAGGCCGAGCAGCGCGGCCTCGGCCTGCAGGAACAGCTGGACACCTTGCAGCAGCAGCGGGACGCCGAGCGGCACCAGGCGGCCGCGCAGCAGCAGAGCGCGGCGGCGGCGCAGGCGGCGCTGGGCAGTGTGCAGGCCGAGCTGGAGCGTGCCGCAGCGGAGCGCGACGAGGCGCGCCGCCTGCTGGAGGTGCTGCTGCAGCGGCTGCCGCCGGCCAGCGCCGCCACGCCGTGACCGGTCAATATTTAGGCGGCCCAATGGAGGGCGCGTCACGGCGGGGTGTGGGGCGTGGCTAACGGGGTTATCCCCCGGTTTAGCCACCGCGGCGGGGGATAACGGGGCGGACGAAGCGGGCTAGCCGGCCGGTTGCGGCGGCTTGGTATGCAAAAAGGGGCAGGGGGGCAGTAGAGGGCACGCCTGCCGGAACGGCAGGCGGCCAAGGCGCGCGGCGTTGCGCGCTGCGGCCTCCGTGCAAGCGCCCGGGCCGGCGGGGTGGCGCCGCCGACGGGATCGGGCAGCGCGCCACCTAAAACCCCCCGAGCCATCGCTCAGGCGGGAAAACTGGTGCAGGCCTGTCAGACTCAGCCCGCGGAAGTCATCCCGAAGGATGGCAGGCATGCTAATGCCATGCTTATGGCATGTCAACAGGGCTGGCAAGAACGATGGCGAGCCAGGGGGGGCTGAGGGGTACTGTCACGTGGTTGGCCGGTGGTCGGAAACACGGGGACAATCTCGGACATGAAACGAGCTGCCCTGCCTCACGACGCACCGGCCACCAACGCCTGCTCGACCAAGAACCGGGGCTCATTCCCCAGCGGTGAGGCGCTGCTGAAATTGTTCTATCTGGCGTTATGTAACATCAGCCAGAAGTGGACCCTACCGATCCGGGATTGGAAGGCGGCCCGGACTCGCTTTACCATCCAGTTCGAGGAACGACTTCCTCAGTTGTAATCAGAAAACCCGTTTACACAGAATCCTGCACGGGCCCCCTCCCGAGCTTATGAGTATTGGTGCGGGTCGCTGCGGGTTGGCGAGCATTTGTCACCGGGAGAGTAGCTCAACGTAGGCTTGGTAGCTGTAGCTGCGGTTCTTCTTCTGGCCGGTCATCTCCGTCACGATGCCCAAGTCTTGCAGCACCTTCACAGCAGCCGTCGCGGTGGGGAAGCTGGTATCCAGTTGCTGTCGAACACGTTCGATGGTGAAGCGCGGCATCATGGGCAGCATCTCGAACAGTCGATAGCTCGCCGGACCTGCCTTCGGTGATTGCAACAGGCGTCTTCGGTCGGCGGCGACAAGGCTGGCGACTTCAATGATGTTCTTCTCCGCGTCCCCTGCGGCGGTTGCTACCCCCTCCAGAAAGAAGGTAACCCAGGCCTCCCAATCGCCGTCGGTACGGATGGCTGACAAGCGACGGTAGTACTCTGCTTGGTGTTGCTTCAGGTAGCCGCTGAGGTACATCAACGGCTCAGACAGCAATTCCCAATGCTCGAACAATGCAGCGATCAGCAAGCGACCGATCCGCCCATTTCCATCAAGGAAGGGGTGAATGGTTTCAAACTGCGCATGGATGAGAGCCACCTTGACCATGGGAGGCAAATCCGTCGCGGTGTCGTGAATGAACCGTTCCATGTCGGCCAGCAATTCGGATACGCGCTCTGGCGGTGGTGGCACAAATACGGCATTGCCAGGCCGTGTGCCGCCGATCCAGTTTTGCGACCGGCGCAGTTCTCCGGGCTGTTTGCCAGCGCCTCGAGCACCGTCAAGCAGCAACCGATGGGCATCGCACAGCAGCCGCATGCTGATTGGCAGTCCTTTGGGGTCACGCAATTGCTCTTGAACCCAGTGGAAAGCACGAAGGTAGTTCGTCACCTCCTCCACATCGTCGGTGTTACTCACCTTGAAGCCCGCTTCTTCATCGAACAAGTCGGTCAGCGTGGCCTGCGTGCCCTCAATCTGCGACGTGAGCAGGGCTTCCTTGCGGATGGCGCTGTACAACAGCCAGTCCACCGACGGAACCAACCCAGACACGCCCGCCAGACGCGCGAGCGCAAGCTCGGCCTGGCGATTGAGGTCTGCGAAGACAGCGGGCTCCAAGGCTGGGGCAGTCGGCGGCAAAGGATGAGGCACAAACGCCCGCACCGACTCTCCCAGAGTCGTCGAAATCGCATAGGTACCAGTGGAGCGGGTCATTGAAAGCGTGCTTTGATTTCGAAAAGCACATTAAAGCATTCTTTAATTTGACTGGCAACAATGAAAGAAGGCTTTCATATCATCGCGAAGAACCCCTATCACTTACCGCGCCGAAGGCGGCCCACCGGTACTGTCAACTTGTTGAGTGCCGGCCGCAGAGAAGGCGGTGGGGGTGGATGGGTGAGCTTACGCAGCAGGGCGTCCCAGCATCATCGGAGCGCACGTTAGGGTTCTTGGCCAGATCCAGCCCGATCGTTCGAATGCTCATGATGACGCCCCCTTCGATCAGTGAGTCGGTTACACACTCACCGTGGCACCGCAATGCTATTTCAAATGATTGTTGTAAAACTAGGCGGCCTCAATAACCAAGTGCAACAGGGTTAATGTTTCTCTGCTTGTCGCGATTCAATCACGGCATCCAGATGTTCGGCAAACACCTCGATCGGCATCTTGAATTTCAACACTGCACGTGGGCGTGTGTTCAGCCGGTGCGCGATAGCATCCAGCTCTTCCTGGCTGTGCACGG
>NZ_JAUEDK010000085.1 GCF_030385785.1 Crenobacter oryzisoli | reverse complement strand
GCAGAAAGACGCCGTGTCTTCCGTGCCGCATAGCGTTGTCGTTACTCATCGACCAAACTATTCTATCTGCATGCAACGCCGCCAAGCCTTCCAATACGAACTGATGCCGACCGGCGACCAGCAGCGTCTGATGCGCCGTTTCGCCGGATCGTGCCGGTTCGTGTTCAACAAGGCGCTGGCGTTGCAGAAGGAACGCTATGCGCGTGGCGAGCAGAAGCTCGGCTATGCCGGACTGTGCCAGCGGCTCACCGCGTGGCGCAACGGGCCAGACACACCGTGGCTGGCCGAGGCGCCGACGCACCCGCTGCAACAGACGCTCAAGGACCTGGAGCGGGCCTACGCCAACTTCTTCGCCAAGCGGGCGGCCTTCCCGCGCTTCAAGAAGAAGGGCCAGTCCGCTAGCTTCCGCTATCCCGATCCCAAACAGATCAAGCTCGATCAGCGCAACCGCCGCCTCTTCCTGCCCAAGCTCGGCTGGCTGCGCTACCGCCACAGCCGCGATGTGCTGGGCGAGGTGAAGCAGGTCACGGTGTCGGCCAACGGTGGCAAGTGGTTCGTCAGCATCCAGACTGAACGCGAGGTTGAGCAGCCCGTCCCCAATGGCGGCGCGGTCGGCATCGACTTGGGCATTGCCCGCTTCGCCACGCTGTCGGACGGCACGTTCTACGCACCGCTCAACAGCTTCAAGCGGTACGAAAGCGCGCTGCGTAAGGCGCAGCAAGCCATGAGCCGCAAGACCAAGTTCAGTCGCAACTGGCAGAAGGCGAAAGCCCGCGTCCAGCGTCTCCATGCCCGCATCGGCAACGCCCGCCACGACTACCTGCACAAAGCCACGACCACGATCAGCCAAAACCACGCGCTCGTGTGTATCGAGGACTTGCCGGTGCGGAACATGTCCAAGTCGGCAGCAGGCACCACCGAGCAACCGGGCAAGCATGTTCGGGCCAAGTCCGGCCTGAACAAGGCCATCCTCGATCAGGGCGGGTTCGAGTTCCGCCGCCAACTGGACTACCAGCTGGCGTGGCACGGCGGGCATCTGATCGCCGTTCCGGCGCAGAACACCAGTCAGACCTGCCCGTGTTGCGGCCACGTATCGGCGGACAACCGGCGGACGCAAGCTCGGTTCGTCTGCGTCCAATGCGGTGTCGAGGACAACGCCGACCGGGTCGGCGCGCTCAACGTATTAAGGGCGGGACACGCCCGGTTAGCCTGTGAAGTGAACGGTGCGGTAATGCCGACAGCAGCAGGAACCCACCGAAACGCCCCAATCCGGCTCGATGCCGGGTTGAGCGCCGTTGGCCCCCCCCCCGACTTTAGGCGGGGGAGGATGTCAACGAAACGATGGTACGGATTCTGGTCCTGAAGCGGCTTTACAGCCTGTCAGACGAGCAGATGGAGTCCCCACTGCTCGACCGGATGAGCTACCAGGGGTTCTGCGCCTGAGCCACGCGGCCAACATCCCCGACTGCACGCTCCCTTAGGAACCTTTATCGAAACAGATAAATACACCGCCATAATAATGCCAATGCTTTAATGGCCAGTTCACGATCTCGGGTTTAGCCGAGACAGTAGTGAGATTCGAAGCAGGAGATACCCCAGTGACATGAGTCGTGAGCAGTTCGAGCAAATCGAGCCACTGCTGGAGCAGACCCGTAGGAAGACCAAGCCCCAGGCAGTGGACTTGTATGAAGTGTGGTGCGCCGTGCCGTAAGCCACTTCAGCTGGATGCCCATCATCTGTAAGCAGCGTTACTGTCCTTGGTTGATTGCGCAGCGGTACTCTGTATGGATGGTGTGGCGGTCTATGTCGCTTTTGCCAGACATGTCGGTTCAGCCATCAGGTGGTGCAGGCTGAGCAGGAAAGAGGGGTGCGTGGCGGGGTATTCCATATCCAGAATGGATGCCTGCTATGGCAGGCTGAAGGGCTGGATGGCGCGCTTTCATGGGGTGGAGACGAAATATTTGGTGGGCTATCTGGGTGGCGTCGTCTGTTGGAACGTTACCGCTAGTCCATCCAGCCGGCTCGTTGCTTTGCTGAGGCACTGGGCCGGCCTTACCAACCTTTAGCTACGACATAGCCTTTATTTAAGCAGGAAAATGGTCTCGAGCGTTCCGCCATTATTGACGACAAATTGCGTTGTGGTGATGTCGTTAAAGTAATATTGGTACGTGGTGGACGAACCTAAGCTGCCCTGCTTGACGGCTTTGCCGAAAGTCTTTTCTATTTTTCGTTCTGGATCGCCAAGTTTCACGCCATCAATGTTTCCCGAGAAAGGAGCATCAACTCGAATGGTGACGGCCTTCTCTTTTTCAAAAATTACCCAAACCCCCTTCGTCTTCAAACGTAGCTGAAGCTTCTTCACGGGGTTTGCCCCCTGTGCAGCGGGCGACTGATAGGGTTCTGGCTCCATTTTGGTTCGTAGTGCTTTTTGCACTTCTTCAATGGAGTCACCAATTTTAATTGGCAAGCCGTACATCTTAACTTCTGCCTTGGCTGTTAGTGACAGGCCAAAAACAACCATTGCAAGGATCGTTTTTTCTATTTTCATACTTCTCTCTTTGATTTTTCATTGTCTTTTCTATTGACAATGGTAATAAATCGCAACAGCTACTGTCGTCACGAAGTCGACCTATTGTATAGGGGCTGTATTATACATTTGTTGAACCGAATGGGGTGATCGTCTATGTCTGGCTACGTTAATGACGTTTACACTTTGCTCTTAGCAGCTAATGCCGACATTATATTTCAAATGCTGCCAGATAATTTTTGTTAATATTTATTAAGTGCCCACTGCTTTGTTTATTGGTATGGACGGACACCACCTTCCTAAGGCCGGCATTGAGGTACCACAGTGAGTTTGTAACCGGCTTACTGATCGAAGGGGCGTCACCATGAACATAAGAGTGGTCAGGCTGGATCTGACCAAGCACGTGTTTCAGGTTCACGGCGTGAATACGCAGGTCAAGGTGGTGCTGCGCAAGCAGGTAGCTCGTGCATCATTGGCGGCGTTCTTCGCTAACCTGCCACACTGCCTAGTCGGCATGGAAAAGCCATGTGGTAGCGCGCACTTCTGGGCACTCAAGTTGGTCGCCTTGGGGCGTGAGGGCAAGCTGATGGCGACGCAGCTTGTGAAGCCCTACATAAAGGCAGCAAGACCGATGCAACGCCGAAATGATCTGTGAAGCGGTGATCCGGCTCAACATGAGCTTTGTGCCGGCCAAACAAGCCGAGCAGTCGGCACTGTTAGTCGCCCAGCGGACCCGGGCCAGCTTCATCAAAGCGCGCACCGCCCAAACCAATCAACTGCGTGGTCTGTTGGCTGAGTTCGGTATCACGATTCCGGGCAGCTTGGCCTCGTTACAGCAACGCCTGTCGATCCTCTTGGCAGAAGCCGGCTATGATTTGCCGGGGATGATGCGCGAACTGAACCGTCCCAAGTTTTTAGGAGGCTCCAACTCTTGAGATAAATGGGGCCACGAGGAAGATCATGTTGAACCTGGTCCAGCCGGTGCCGATGGGGAGAAACGGTAAGATGAGCATGCGCTTGAAGCGCAAGACAGCAGCTTGGCGTGACGATGCCAGCAGCTATGCTCCTCGGGCTTATTAATCTATGACTCGCGAGTGCATAAGCCTTCGGTGATGATGTCAAGCGTAAATGGCGATGCAGTTCCGGCCACAGTGCTTGGCCTGATACAGCGCGCTATCGGCTTGTTTCAATATGTTTTCACTCGAATCATTCTCCTGCATCGAGGTGATACCGATGCTGACGGTCAAATGCAGGCGCTGACCATCTGCTAGCTCTATGGAGGAGGCTTCGATGAGGGTCCTTATTCGTTCTGCGATGATTTCAGCATAGAATGTCGAGGCCTCTGGCAGTACGATGCAGAACTCTTCGCCGCCTAGACGACCGAGTAAGTCTTGCTTTCTCAGTGTAGACTGGGCAAGTTGAACGAGCCGCTGCAATGCCAAGTCCCCGACCTGATGGCCGTACGTGTCGTTAATGCGCTTGAAGTGGTCTACATCCAGGCTCAACAGCGATAAAGGATGTCCCAACTGTTGTGCTGAATGCATGGCAAGGGTTAATGCTTCCAGGAAGAAAGCTCGACTGACGGCGCCAGTAAGAGCATCGTAAGTAGCCAGTTCCCTCAGGCGATTCTCTAGCTGCTTGCGTTCCGAAATGTCATAAATCCAGATTAACTGTTGAGGGTGCAGTGAACTGCCCAAGTGCTTAGCAGTAATGATGCCGAACAGCCTGCGATGAGCATTCTGCAGTTCGGCTTCATAATTTTGTACCGTCTCTTGTTGCTCCAGCTTCCGCCAAAATGCCTGCTCATCCTCGGGGTTGGCAAAGATGGGCTGCAATGGTGTGCCAAGGTATTGGGTCTGTGGCAAGCCGAGGCTTTCAATCAACGCGGCATTGGCGAACACGACCTGGTGGGTCGACTCGTTGAGCAGGGCAACACCAACCGGACTCGATTCCAATATCACTTTGAGCATCTTGGCCTGCTCTTCCAAGGCCTGAGTCCGTTCTGTGACCTTGGCTTCCAACTGCCCATTCAACTGCGCCAGCTTGTGAGTCAGCTGCTTTTCTCGCTGACTGCGTACGACCAGAATCGCCAACAACAATGAGGCCCCCAAGCCGAGCGCCGCAAAAGTTGCGGTTAATGTGGTGAAATGGTGGTAAAGGTGCTGACGAGCCTGGTCGATGCGTAAGGTCTGCACTTCGTAGGAAATCAGCGTCAAGGTTTGTGCCGTGTGCTCTTGGTCACGAACTTCCTGGCGTAATCGTTCGGCTACGGCCAAGGCCTTCCATCTCTCGCCAGCAAGCTGGGGGACGACATGGGACCAGTCATCAACCTTCCGGCTTATCGTTTTGAGTGCTTGCAAGGCGGTGGGGGTAACTTGAACACTCCCCAATGCATAAACCGGCGATAGTCGGCTTGCGAGTACGTCCAGTCGCAGTACTACCGCATCGGCATCGGCCTTGCCGCGCGTGAAGTCATCCAACACCCTGTCAAATCGATATAGCTCGGCTTGGAGCTGATAGGTTTGCCAACTGTTATTGTCCAAGTCCGGTTTGGCCAGCAGTTCAGTCTGCTGTTTCGTGGAGAAAAACTGAGCACAGACCAGTCCCTCCATGGCGATGACCAGTATGAGTGCCAAGACATCCCAGCGGACAGATAGCTTGCGGAGCACCGGTAGAAGGAAGCTCATTTGACATCCAGTCCCTGCACCTGCCAGGCACCCCAGTTGTGATACTTCTGCTGGTTTTTGACTTCCGGATACTGGTCGTACGGCCAAATGACGATAAGCGGGCCCTTATCTCGAACGGGCATCAGGTTGCCATTTTTCTGATAGGCCAGAATCGGATGATAGGTCTTAATCTCGTGTAATGGGATTTCCACGACAAAGTCGTTGAGGCACTTAACCTGCAGAGTGCTCCCTTGGGCACCAATGGCCTCAAGCAGCGTCGTAAGTTCTACCCCGGTCCATACTTGAGGAGTTTTTTCCCATTGGGTGGTGGTCTTGAGTGAAGTCGGCGGCCCTAACCGCTCCAGCTCGGCGAGGCTGATGGACTTGGTTCGATATGGGCTTCCAACACGTCCATCCAACTCCAGCACAGGTTTCACCAAGAAGGAGGGCGAGGCCAAGGCGATGACAGGGAACTCAAGCAACAAGACAAGTAGTAATGCTTTAAGCATTAAGAACTCCCCATCCTAGGTGTTACCCAACACTTACGCTATTAGAAGTTTTTCTCATCGAGAGAAAAGTGATGCCGTTTATATATTAGTCGTAAATATGAAAGTTATCTGAGTTTTGTTTTGGAATTTCAATTGCAGTGCTGGGACATGTTTAAATAGATTTTATTTACTTTTAATATTAATTTTATAAATGAAAATCATAATCAATAAAATAAACTTCATACTGCATGAGGGTGTGCTGGCCTGTTATGGCTTGCGCCCATTCGAGTTCGTCGTCTGGACGTCGGGTCAAGTGCGGTAATAGACGCGGGTTCGGTTCCGCCTTCCGAATCTAACTGGGCTGGAGGCTACATATGGTTGGGCAACCCCCTCAACGCGAATGTGCAGCTTGTCGAATCCCGCGAGCCAAGCTTGGGTCTGACCCACCGTCCAGCGGCGGCGTCCCTATCTCTTGTAGCTCTCTACGAGGCGGCGGGTAATCCGGGGCTGAATCCACATGTCGCGGTAAGCGCTCGCGACAGCGACGGAAGTCGTAGTCTTTGTCCGCATGTAGCTTGTGCGGGCGCCGCCGAGGGCGTCCCGGTAGACCAGGAATGTTGGGGGCCGCATCCACGAGCGGCTCGAAAGGCAGGCAGCGTCGGTCGACGATGAGGTGCCGTTTACTGACAAGCTTGTCATAGTTGGTCGGGTTGGGGCCGGTTTGATGGCCCCCTAGGGATTGGCGACATTCGCCCCGTCGATGCTGACACGGGGCTCCAGTCGATCTGATCGCATTGGCGCAGTTGGGTCAACAACGCCAGATGCAGGCGCCCCCAGGCGCCTTGCTCCTGCCAGTCTCGCAGCCGTCGCCACCAAGCCATGCTGCTGCCACCCCCCCCCATTTCCTTGGGTAAGGATATCAAGGGTTGTCGGTGGTCACGAACAGGATGCCACTCAGGGCAGCCTTGTTATCCATCGGGGGGCGAGATATGCCACGGCGGCGAGGAGGCATGGGTGGCAACGATTGCAACGATTTCCAAGGTTTCTTGGTGACAAGCCTTTCCGTCACTTGTTCTGCTGATTTTTGTTAGGGGCTCTTAATGGTCAATGCATTTCTCAGCCAGCCACGTACATAGTCATGAATATGTTTGTGTTGAATTACCTATTGCCATTAGTATTGTTAAATCAGTGGGTTATTCGTATTTTCTGTGGTTTTGTTCGATTTTAGTGATTTATTTCATCAGTCGCTATTGACGACGTGGGGTCAGATCGATATAGTTCGCCTCCTCTGCTGCTGACCCAGCAACGCCACGAAGCGACGCCGTCAGCAACAACGCTCTTTAACAGCACGAACAACCGATAGGTGTGAGAGCCTGGATTGATCAGGAGCTCATGCCGCAAGATTAAGGAAATCGCATGGTTTCTTTGAGCTTGCAGCCAAGTACGAAATTAGCGAAAGATTGAACTGAAGAGTTTGATCCTGGCTCAGATTGAACGCTGGCGGAATGCTTTACACATGCAAGTCGAACGGCAGCACGGACTTCGGTCTGGTGGCGAGTGGCGAACGGGTGAGTAACGCATCGGAACGTACCGAGTAATGGGGGATAACGCACCGAAAGGTGTGCTAATACCGCATACGCCCTGAGGGGGAAAGTGGGGGATCTTAGGACCTCACGTTATTCGAGCGGCCGATGTCTGATTAGCTAGTTGGTGAGGTAAAGGCTCACCAAGGCGACGATCAGTAGCGGGTCTGAGAGGATGATCCGCCACACTGGGACTGAGACACGGCCCAGACTCCTACGGGAGGCAGCAGTGGGGAATTTTGGACAATGGGCGAAAGCCTGATCCAGCCATTCCGCGTGTCTGAAGAAGGCCTTCGGGTTGTAAAGGACTTTTGTCAGGGAGCAAATCCTAGTGGCTAATATCCACTGGGGATGAGAGTACCTGAAGAATAAGCACCGGCTAACTACGTGCCAGCAGCCGCGGTAATACGTAGGGTGCAAGCGTTAATCGGAATTACTGGGCGTAAAGCGTGCGCAGGCGGCTTGTTAAGCCAGATGTGAAAGCCCCGGGCTCAACCTGGGAATTGCGTTTGGAACTGGCAAGCTAGAGTACGTCAGAGGGGGGTGGAATTCCACGTGTAGCAGTGAAATGCGTAGAGATGTGGAGGAACACCGATGGCGAAGGCAGCCCCCTGGGATGATACTGACGCTCATGCACGAAAGCGTGGGGAGCAAACAGGATTAGATACCCTGGTAGTCCACGCCCTAAACGATGTCGACTAGTTGTCGGGGGTTGAAATCCCTGGTAACGCAGCTAACGCGTGAAGTCGACCGCCTGGGGAGTACGGCCGCAAGGTTAAAACTCAAAGGAATTGACGGGGGCCCGCACAAGCGGTGGATGATGTGGATTAATTCGATGCAACGCGAAGAACCTTACCTAGCCTTGACATGCTCGGAACCTCGCAGAGACGTGAGGGTGCCCGAAAGGGAGCCGAGACACAGGTGCTGCATGGCTGTCGTCAGCTCGTGTCGTGAGATGTTGGGTTAAGTCCCGCAACGAGCGCAACCCTTGTCGTTAGTTGCCATCATTAAGTTGGGCACTTTAACGAGACTGCCGGTGACAAACCGGAGGAAGGTGGGGATGACGTCAAGTCCTCATGGCCCTTATGGCTAGGGCTTCACACGTCATACAATGGTCGGTACAGAGGGTCGCCAACCCGCGAGGGGGAGCTAATCTCATAAAACCGATCGTAGTCCGGATTGCAGGCTGCAACTCGCCTGCATGAAGTCGGAATCGCTAGTAATCGCAGGTCAGCATACTGCGGTGAATACGTTCCCGGGCCTTGTACACACCGCCCGTCACACCATGGGAGTGGGGGATACCAGAAGTGGGTAGGGTAACCGTAAGGAGCCCGCTTACCACGGTATGCTTCATGACTGGGGTGAAGTCGTAACAAGGTAGCCGTAGGGGAACCTGCGGCTGGATCACCTCCTTTCTAGAGAAAAAGCCCTGCATGGGTTCAGGTTCTCACAGCCTATCGGTTGTTCAGCGGTTCAAGAGTAGCGAGACAACTGGGTTTGTAGCTCAGCTGGTTAGAGCACCGTCTTGATAAGGCGGGGGTCGTTGGTTCGAGTCCAACCAGACCCACCAGTTCTAGTTGGGGGCATAGCTCAGTTGGGAGAGCACCTGCTTTGCAAGCAGGGGGTCGTCGGTTCGAT
>NZ_JAUEDK010000084.1 GCF_030385785.1 Crenobacter oryzisoli | reverse complement strand
CGCTTGCTGCGTCTGCGGGAACGCCTCGGGGAGTTGTTGCTACCGAAACAACGGCGGGGGCGTGAATGCCCCCGCGTGGTGAAAAAGCTGCCGTCCCGTTACTCAATCAAACAGGTTCGATCCGCTAAGTGAACGGCATTACGGATTTACCGGGCTATTTCTTTTGTGGAAACGGCAAACCTGCCTCAGCCCCCATCACTCTGACAGGCCAGCCCCTTGCCGGCAAAGCCACCATACAGGCTCAGCTGCTTCGGGTCCTTGCGCGACAGCGCGAAGGTGTCAGGCAGGCTGCGATCGTTCTCGTTCTTCGGCCAGGTCAGCTGGCGTTTCTCATCCATGATGCCTTGGTAGGTCGTGCCGGCGCGGGTCAGCTCCACCGTCTGGCTCTGGCGGCTGTAGTGGAACTTCACCTGATCGGGACAGCGGAAGCTGCCTTGCAGCGGAGGCTGTTTGCAGGCGGCGCACAGCAGAGCAGTCAGCAGCAGACAGGCCAGGCGGGGGAGAGAGTTCATCTGACAAACCGTTCGAGGCGAAAGCGGGCCGCCAATATAGCACAGCCTGACCACCCTCGAACCGGTCCATCCCACCGTTCAGCAGCACTGTAGCCCGGTGGCGGTGTAGGTCCAGTCCGGGGACACTTGAAACTCGCGCTGTGGCTGGACATCGAGCCGACCCCGGAACCACACAAGCAAGAAAGACGCGTTACCGGACGGGGCGGCCATCGCTGGCCGCTCTTCCTGCCGCGGCTGAGTTTCCCATGTTCTGGCTCCAACACCGGCCAAAAGCTGCCCGGACTCTGGGCGGCTTTTGTTTAGGTCGGGGCAGGGCATTGACCGTGAGTGCTACAGCAACACCGGCCGGTCCGGCAATTCATTCGAGCACTCCCTGACCGCCGGAAAGTGTGTCGTCAGGCATTGGGTCGTCGCGCGTACTCCCGCCACGGCGCCGTCCTCGAAGTGTCCCGCCTTGAAGGCCGCCTCCATGGTCCGGCAGATATTCCGCCACTCCGGTTCGCCGACCCTAGCATGTATCCCGCGGTCTGCAATGATCTCGACGCCCCGATCCGCCAGCAACACGTAGATGAGCACGCCATTGTTCTGCTCGGTGTCCCACACCCGCAGCAGAGAAAATACCTCGAGGGCGCGTGCTCTGCTCGACTGCCCGCGCCACAGCGCCACACTGTGCAGCGCTCCCTCTACGGCAAAGCGAATCTGTCCGACGTGGGCGAGCTCGCTCGCCTTAATCGCCGCCTCGATGGCGTGCAGGGTGCGAGGAGGAAAGGCGCGACGCACTTGCCAGTGGGTCATGGCGAGATGCCGGACGATACGCGCGAGACGATTCACTACCACCTCCCCGAGGCGCCGCCGCCCCCAAAGTCACCACCCCCGCCGCTGAATCCTCCACCTCCCAGTCCGCCACCGCCAAAGCCACCACCGCTTTGCCAGCCACCGAGCCGACCGATGCCGCCGCCGAGCAGGGTGAAGACAAATGCGACCAGCCCCACGCCGATCGCCACCGAGAGCGCCCCAACCAGCAGCCAGGCGAGCAAGGCTGCCCCACCGCCCACAGCGATGGCCGCCGGCAACCGACCGAGCAGGGCCCGTAGCACGCCCCCTACCACAAACAACAAGACGAAGATGACCGGCAGCGCATGGCCGAGTCCGCCGGTGCGGCGGGTGTCCGGACGGGCCGGGGCCGGCAGGGGCTCGCCGTTTACGACACGGATCATGCGGTCGACTCCGGCATTGATGCCGCCGTAGAAGTCGCCTTGCTGGAGGCGCGGCACAATGATTTCGCTGATGATGCGCTTGCAGGTGACATCATTCAGCGCGCCCTCCAGGCCGTAGCCGACTTCGATGCGCAGAGCATGGTCATCCTTGGCGACAATCAGCAGCGCGCCGTCATCTACCTTCTTTCGGCCAAGCTTCCATTGCTCGACTACGCGCAGCGAGTACTGCTCGATGGACTCCTCGCCAGTACTGGGGAGGATCAACACGGCCAACTGGCTGCCCTTGGCCGCCTCGAGGCTTTGCAGTTTTTGCTCCAGGGCGGCCAGCTGTTCCTGAGTCAGTGTGTCGGTCTGATCGGTGACGTGGGCCTTCAAGGGCGGAACCGCTATCTGTTGCGCGCCGGCGACCAGGCTCCAAACCAGAGCCGCCGAGGCGAACAGGACTCGGGCGGCCCCGAAGGCAGTCATTAGTAGGCCCCTTCCGGACTACTCTTGCTTGGGGAGGCCGATGTCCCGAAGTCCACCCGCGGCGGGGTCGAAATGGCCCTCTCATTTTCCACGGTGAAATTGGGCTTAACCTTAAAGCTAAAAGCCATGGCAGTCAGATTGGTCGGGAAGCTGCGCACGGTGACGTTGTAGTCCTGCACGGACTTGATATAGCGGTTGCGTGCCACCGTGATACGGTTTTCCGTGCCTTCCAGTTGAGCCTGCAAATCGCGGAAGCTGGCATCGGCCTTCAGCTGCGGATAGTTTTCCGAAACTACCAGTAGCCTGGACAGAGCGCCGGACAGCTGGGCCTGGGCCGCCTGGAACTTGGCGAACGCCTCAGGATCGTTGATCAGCTCTGGCGTGGCCTGGATGCCGCCAACCCGGGCCCGCGCGGCGGTCACTTGCTCCAGCACGTCTTTTTCGTGGTTGGCATAGCCTTTGACTGTGCTGACTAGATTGGGGACCAGGTCGCTGCGACGCTGATACTGGTTTAACACCTCGGACCAACTGGCTTTGATCTGCTCGTCTTGTGCCTGCAGGGCGTTGTAGCCACAGCCGGATAGGCTCAGTACCAGGGCGGCAAGCAAGACTCTCCAGAGATAGCGCATCGGGCTCTCCTACGATGAGAAAGGCATCACTATGCATCGATTAATGCTAGGTACTGTTGGCATGCTTACAAGGCGCCAGGGTGCGATTCTCTGTTGCGACTCGGCTTAACAAACCCCCTCAATGACAAATTTATCTGTCGCTCAGGTAAGCTTATGTGTCGCTCGACGGCCGAACAGTGGACAGACCATATCTCCCAGGCCAAACCTCCACTTCGGACCGATCGTGGCCCACCAATCAGTTCAAATAAAGCTCTCATGAAAAAGGCCCCATCATTGATGGAGCCTTTTTGCTTTACACGAAACAAAGAGCAACTTTATGTGTCGTCGAGTGCAAGCTTATGTGTCGTTTTGGCAAGCTTATGTGTCGCTCGACGGACGAACGACGATTAATCCCAGCTCAACGCCCCGCCAGTCTGGTACTCGGTCACGCGGGTCTCGAAGAAGTTCTTCTCTTTCTTCAGGTCGATCATTTCCGACATCCATGGGAACGGGTTGGTCACGCCCGGGAACAGCTGCTCGAGGCCGATCTGCTGCATGCGACGGTTGGCGATGAAACGCAGGTATTCCTTGAACATGCTGGCGTTCAGGCCGAGCACGCCGCGCGGCATGGTGTCTTCGGCGTAGGCGTATTCCAGTTCGATGGCTTGCTGGAACAGGGCGGTGATCTCATCCTTGAAGCTGTCGGTCCACAGTTGCGGGTTTTCCAGCTTTACGGTGTTGATCAGGTCAATGCCAAAGTTGCAGTGCATCGACTCGTCGCGCAGGATGTACTGGTACTGCTCGGCGGCGCCGGTCATCTTGTTCTGGCGACCCAGCGCCAGGATCTGCACGAAGCCCACGTAGAAGAACAGGCCCTCCATGATGCAGGCGAACACGATCAGCGACTTCAGCAGCTTCTGGTCGTTTTCCAGCGTGCCGGTCTTGAATTCCGGGTCGGTCAGGGTGTCGATGAACGGGATCAGGAATTCGTCCTTGTCGCGGATCGACTTGATCTCGTGGTAGGCGTTGAACACTTCGCCTTCGTCCAGGCCCAGCGACTCGACGATGTACTGGTAAGCGTGGGTGTGGATCGCTTCGTCAAACGCCTGGCGCAGCAGGAACTGGCGGCATTCCGGCGCGGTGATCTGGCGGTAGGTACCCAGCACGATGTTGTTGGCAGCGAGGGAGTCGGCGGTAACGAAGAAGCCCAGGTTACGCTTCACCAGACGCATTTCGTCTTCGGACAGCTGGCCGGTTTTCCACTGTTCGATGTCGCGCTGCATGTTCACTTCCTGCGGCATCCAGTGGTTGGCGCACTGCGCCAGGTACTTTTCCCATGCCCACTTGTACTTGAACGGCACCAGCTGGTTCACGTCGGTCTGGCCGTTGATGACGCGCTTGTCGACAACGTTGACGCGGGCGGTGCCGTGCTCGTCCATCGAGTTGAGCTTGGCGGTACCGGTAGCGACGATCGGGTCTTCAAAGTTGAGCATGGGTGTCCTTTTCTTGTTTCTAGTGTGTTTCAGTATCCAGGGCCGGCGAGCTCGGGGTGGCTGTTGACCAGCAACTCAGTTCTCACCGCCGATGTGTCAGGCACGTGCCAGACACGATGTATATGACCGAAGTCGCGCTTCTGTTCGTTGCGTATCTGCAGCTCGGGCAGGTTCGACATGTCGACCCAGATAGTGCCCAGATAAACGGTTTCGCCGGCCTTTACCTCGAACGGCGCGTCGATCTTGAAATGCCGCACCCATTGGTAGGACATAAAACCGGTGTCGTCGGCCCAGCGTGCCCAGACATCCTTGATCTGGTAACGCCCAGGAGCCAGAGTCAGCAGCGCCAGCTTCCCTTCGACCGGCGGCATGCCTTGTTCGCCGAACACGGTGTCGGTGACGAAAGCGGCGTACACCGTGCCGTTGCTACCGTTGTCTAGGCCGTTCCAGTTGGCCTGCATCGTGGCGGTGTCAGGGATGAATGCACGGCCGGTCAGCGACACGATGGCGTAGGCCTGTCCGGGCGGCGGGGTCAAACTACCGTTGAGCTGCTTGGACATGGTGGTGCAGCCAGCCAGCAGAACAACGGCAATCAGCAACAAGATGCGGCGCATGGCAGTTTCCTTACCAGGGTCCGGTCGGGCCGGCGCGGTGCGCCGGGCATCGAACCATCCCGAAGCCGACCGGGTGATCGGCTTGAGGATGGCGGTTGGCCGAATGGCTTCGACCAACCTGGGTGTTACTTGTGCAGCGTTGTCAGCCGCTGTGACACTCCTGCAGACAGACGGCACAGCCGTTAGCGTAGGGGAAGTGCCGCTTGGCAGACTTCACCGCCTCATGACAGTCGACAAACGACCCGAGGAACACCCTATGGGGCTCGTCGGGCAGATGCTCGCAGCCGGAGCGGTGAACGGGATGTTCACCGTTGGACTGGGGCTGGGTGCTGACGTAGTACGAAACCATTCCATGCCTCACTTTCTGTTGAATGCGACGGCTTAGGGGCTTGCACTTTTGCTATACACCTTGCTGCTGGCTGCCAGATAGCGGTTTTGTTTCTAGTTGTTGCAGCGCCGCCTTATGGCACGGTGCTTTACGACCAAGGTGACGAAGCGTACCCAACCGCTATCGCCAGGCCTCTTCGCTGCCAAAACAGAGAAGGGGCCTGGCTACGCTTGCCTTACTGGCAAGCCTCGCAGTCTGGATTATCAATCGAGCAGAACTTCGCATCGGTCGCCGGCAGGTTCTCTTCGACCTGGGCCGGAGCAGTGGTCGGGGCCGACTGATAGGCGGTCACGCCACCTGATACCGGCACTGCATTCAGCTCGCCGCCACGACCGGTGGACTTCTCGGCGTTGGAGGCAGCCAGGGTGCGGAGGTAGTAGGTGGTCTTCAGGCCGCGAACCCAGGCGTGCTTGTACAGCTCGTCCAGCTTCTTGCCCGAGGCGCCGGCCATGTACAGGTTCAGCGACTGCGCCTGGTCGATCCACTTCTGACGACGCGAGGCGGCATCCACCAGCCACTTCGGCTCCACCTCGAAGGCGGTGGCGTACAGTTCCTTCAGGTTCTGCGGCACGCGGTCAATGCGGCCCAGGCTGCCGTCGAAGTACTTCAGGTCGGCGACCATCACTTCGTCCCACAGGCCCAGCGCCTTCAGGTCGCGCACCAAGTATTCGTTGGTGACGGTGAATTCGCCCGACAGGTTGGACTTCACGAACAGGTTCTGGAAGGTCGGCTCGATGCTCGCGGACACGCCGATGATGTTGGCGATGGTCGCGGTCGGGGCGATGGCCAGGCAGTTCGAGTTGCGCATGCCGTAGGTCTTGATACGTTCACGCAGCGCGTTCCAGTCCAGACGCTCGGTGCGGTCCACTTCCACGTAGCCGCCGCGCTCGGCTGCCAGCAGGTTGATGCTGTCGTGCGGCAGGATGCCGCGGTCCCACAACGAGCCCTTGTACGACGGATAGCGGCCACGTTCCTGGGCCATTTCGCTCGATGCCCAGTAGGCATGGTAGGCCACCAGTTCCATCGATTCGTCAGCAAACTCGACGGCCGCGTCCGAGCCGTAGGCGATGCGCAGCGTGTGCAGGCAGTCCTGGAAGCCCATGATGCCCATGCCGACCGGACGGTGCTTCAGGTTGGAGTTGCGGGCCTTCTTCACCGGGTAGAAGTTGATGTCGACCACGTTGTCGAGCATGCGCATCGCGGTGGTGATGGTGCGCTTGAGCTTGTCGCTGTCGAGCTTGCCATCCTTCAGGTGGTTCACCAGGTTCACCGAACCCAGGTTGCACACGGCGATCTCGTCCTCGTTGGTGTTGAGGGTGATCTCGGTGCACAGGTTGGAGCTGTGAACCACGCCCATGTGCTGCTGCGGGCTGCGGATGTTGCACGGATCCTTGAAGGTGATCCACGGGTGACCGGTTTCGAACAGCATGGTCAGGATCTTGCGCCACAGCGACAGCGCCGGCACTTTCTTGACCACTTTCAGCTCACCGCGCGCCGCTTTGGCTTCGTACTCGGTGTAACGCTTCTCGAAGGCCTGGCCAAACAGCTCGTGCAGGTCCGGGCACTCGGACGGGCTGAACAGCGTCCAGTCGGCGCCTTCCATCACGCGCTTCATGAACAGGTCCGGAATCCAGTTGGCGGTGTTCATGTCGTGGGTACGACGACGGTCGTCACCGGTGTTCTTGCGCAGCTCGAGGAATTCCTCAATGTCGGCGTGCCAGGTTTCCAGATACGCGCACACCGCACCCTTGCGCTTGCCGCCCTGGTTCACCGCCACGGCGGTGTCGTTCACCACCTTCAGGAACGGCACAACGCCTTGTGACTTGCCATTAGTGCCCTTGATGTGCGACCCCATGGCGCGCACCGGGGTCCAGTCGTTGCCCAGGCCGCCGGCAAACTTGGAGAGCAGGGCGTTTTCCTTGATGCCTTCGTAGATGCCATCCAGGTCATCGGCGATGGTGGTCAGGTAGCACGACGACAGCTGGCTGCGACGGGTGCCCGAGTTGAACAGGGTCGGGGTCGACGACATGAAGTCGAAGGTCGACAGCACGTTGTAGAACTCGATGGCGCGCTCTTCGCGGTTCACCTCGTTCAGCGCCAGGCCCATGGCGACACGCATGTAGAACGCCTGCGGCATCTCGATGCGGGTGCCGTCCACGTGCAGGAAGTAGCGGTCGAACAGGGTCTGCAGTCCCAAGTAGCCGAACTGCTCGTCGCGCTCGGCCTTCAGGGCCGCGCCCAGCTTCTTCAGGTCGTACTCGGCCAGCTTCTCGTCCAGCAGTTCGGCCTCGATGCCCTTCTTGATGAAGGCCGGGAAGTAGCTGGCGTAGCGCTCGGCCATCTCTTCCTGGCTGACCGCTTCGCCGAGGATTTCCAGACGGATATTGTTCAGCAGCAGGCGGGAGGTAACGTAGTTGTACGCCGGGTCTTTTTCGATCAGCGAACGGGCCGCCAGGATCGAGGACTTGTTCACTTCCTCTTCCGGCACGCCGTCGTAGATGTTCTTCAGGGTTTCGCTCAGGATCGCGTCGGCGTCGGTCTCAGCCAGGCCCTTGCAGGCGGACTCGATGGTGGCACGCAGGCGGGCGATATCGAGCGGCAGCTTGTTGCCGTTCTTGCGGATCACGTTGATGGTGATCTGGTGCAGCGCCTCGCCACGGGCGGCGCGCTCTTGCGAACGCTGTTCGCGATACAGCACATAGGCGCGGGCCACGTCGTGCTCACCGAAGCGCATCAGAGCCAGTTCCACCTGATCCTGGATCTCTTCGATGTGGATCGCGCCCCCTTCCGGCTTGCGACGCATCAGCGACGACACCACGCTCTCGGTCAGGCTGGCGACCTTGTCGCGGATGCTGGCCGAGGTCGCCCCCTGCGCACCGACTACGGCCAGGAAGGCCTTGGTCATGGCGATGGAGATTTTGACCGGTTCGAACGGCACGACCGCGCCGTTGCGGCGGATGGTTTTGTACGGGCTGTAGTCGTCCTGCGGGGCAGCGGAACGGCCCAGCTCGGCGGCGGTGTGCCCTTCAAAAGTGGTCAATTGCATGGTGGTTGGCCTCTGTTATTGCTTAGTTTCGGTGATGCGCGCCGTGGAGCGGGCATCGGGCGATTCGTGCGATTTGTCCGACCCGGAGGGGCTGTGGACAAGTCTGTTAAAAACCTGTGCGCGGATTGTGTGTAACCACAATATGTACTGTTTTAATCCGGCAGGGACGCAAATTCTAGTGTTCCGAAACCTCAACAACAAGTCTTGACACCCGGCCAATATCACGAAAACCGCGCCGTTATTGGCTTTGCGGGGCAAAGAAAAAAATTGCGCGGATGGCGACTGCTTTCAATGAAGAGGCTACAAGCCTGATATGACAGGGGTTCGATATCTGTGAGGATTTACCACAAGATATTGTGCCCATTGGTCTGTGGCGTGATTACGACGCCCGCATGAAGAGACGAAGGAGCATCAAGATTACCCGAAGCGGCTTATCCAGCTGCTTCACCACCAAAAAGCCCCGCCTAGGCGGTAATGCCGTTCACTTAGCAGATCGAACCTGTTTGATTGGGTAACGGGACGGCAGCTTTTTCACCACGCGGGGGCATTCACGCCCCCGCCGTTGTTTCGGTAGCAACAACTCCCCGAGACGTTCCCGCAGACGCAGCAAGCGCGCCGGCAAGGTGCCGGGGCTGCTGATCGCCAGCCAGCTCCACTCATAGCGCAAATAATGCAGCGCTGTCGTAAAGCGAAGATCGGTCGGCGCAACCCCCACTTCCCGCGCGATCTCAGCCATCTCCAGTCGGACCAGGTT
>NZ_JAUEDK010000083.1 GCF_030385785.1 Crenobacter oryzisoli | reverse complement strand
CTCGTTGTCGAGCCCGGCATAGCCGGCGTTCATCGAGCGTTTCACCACGATGGTGGTGCGCGCCTTGTACGCCTCCAGGATCGGCATGCCGTAGATCGGGCTGCCCTTGTCCTTCTGCGCCGCCGGGTTCACCACGTCGTTGGCGCCGATCACCAGCACCACGTCGGTGTTGGAGAAGTCGGAGTTGATCTCTTCCATCTCCAGCACCTGCTCGTACGGCACTTCGGCTTCGGCCAGCAGCACGTTCATGTGCCCCGGCATCCGGCCGGCCACCGGGTGGATCGCGTAGCGCACGTTGACCCCCTTCTCGGTCAGCTTGTCGGCGAACTCCTGCAGCGCGTGCTGGGCGCGCGACACCGCCAGGCCGTAACCCGGCACGATGATCACGCTGTCGGCGTTGCCCATCAGGAACGCCGCATCGTCGGCCGAGCCGGACTTGTAATTCTTCGGCCCGGACGCCGCACTGCCACCGGCGGCCGCCTCGGCGCCGAAGCCGCCGAGCAGCACCGACACGATCGAGCGGTTCATCGCCTTGCACATGATGTACGACAGGATCGCACCGGACGAGCCGACGCAGGCACCGGCGATGATCAGCACCGGGTTGTTCAGCGTGAAGCCGATGCCGGCGGCCGCCCAGCCCGAGTACGAGTTCAGCATCGACACCACCACCGGCATGTCGGCGCCGCCGATCGGGATGATCAAGGTCACGCCCAGCACCAGCGCCACCGCCAGCATCGCCAGGAAGGCGGCGTGGCTGTCGGTGACGAAGTAGGCGAGACCGAAGCCGACCATCGAGAGCGCCAGCACCAGGTTCAACAGGTGCTGGCCGCCGAACGACACCGCCTTGGAGCCGAACTTGCCGGACAGCTTGCCGTAGGCGATCACCGACGCGGTGAAGGTGATCGCGCCGATGAAGGCGCCGATGAACAGCTCGACCTTCTGGACCGGGGTGTGCTCCTGGCCGGTGTGGAAGATCGCGGCCACGGCGATCAGCACCGCTGACAGACCGACCAGCGAGTGCATCGCCGCCACCAGTTCCGGCATGCCGGTCATCTCGACCGTCTTGGCCTTCCAGGTGCCGATCAGCGCGCCGGCGGCGATCGCGCCACCGAGCAGCGCCCACACCGGCTTGTCCATGATCATCAGCGTGGTGACCACGGCGATCACCATGCCGATCATGCCGAAGGTGTTACCGCGTCGCGCCGAGGTCGGCGACGACAGCCCCTTGAGCGCGAGGACGAACAGCACCGCCGCGACCAGATAGAGAATTGCAGAAAGATTGATCATCGGGTCGGCTCCTTAGCGTTGCTTCTTCTTGAACATGTCGAGCATGCGCTGGGTCACCAGGAAGCCGCCGAAGATGTTGATGCTGGCGAGGAAGATGCCGATCGCGCCGAGCACCGAGGTCAGCGTGAGCTGTGCACCGTTGATGTCGACCACCTGCAGCAGGGCGCCGACGATGATGATGCCCGAGATGGCATTGGTCACCGCCATCAGCGGGGTGTGCAGCGCCGGGGTGACGTTCCAGACCACGTGGTAGCCGACGAACACGGCCAGCACGAACACGGTCAGGCTGGTGATAAACGGATCTACAACCATGAAACTCTCCTGAATGCGGTCACGCGCCGGCCTGGACGGCAGCCGGGGCGGCGGAAGCGGCGGCCGGGGCAGCCTGGCCGAAGCGCAGTTCGCCGGCGTGGGTCACCAGCGTGGCGGCCAGCAGCTCGTCTTCCAGATTGATCGAGAAGCCTTCCTTGGTGAGCATCAGGCTCAGGAAGGTCAGCAGGTTCTTGGCGTACAGCGCCGAGGCATCGCCGGCCATCAGGCCCGGCAGGTTGGCCGTGCCGACCACGGTGACGCCGTTGTCGGTGTGCACCACCTCGCCACAGCGGGTCGATTCGACGTTGCCGCCGCTCTCGGCCGCCATGTCGACGATCACGCTGCCCGGCTTCATCGCCGCCACGGTGGCGGCGGACAACAGGCGCGGCGCCGGCTTGCCGGGGATCAGCGCGGTGGTGATCACGATGTCGGCCTGCTTGGCGTGCTTGTCGACTAGCTCGGTCTGGCGGCGCTGGTAGTCCTCGGACATCTCCTTGGCGTACACGCCGTCGTTGGCGGCCTTCTCCGCGTCGGTCATCGGCACCTCGACGAACTTGGCGCCGAGCGATTCGACCTGTTCCTTGGTGGACGGCCGCACGTCGAACGCCTCGACCACCGCGCCGAGGCGCTTGGCGGTGGCGATCGCCTGCAGGCCGGCCACGCCGACGCCGAGGATCAGCACCCGCGCCGGCTTCACCGTGCCGGCAGCGGTCATCAGCATCGGCATGAAGCGCGGGTAATAGTGGTTGGCGAGCAGCACCGCCTTGTAGCCGGCGATGTTGTTCTGGCTGGACAGCACGTCCATGGACTGGGCGCGGGTGGTGCGCGGCAGCAGCTCCATCGCGAACGCCGACGCCTGCTTGGCGGCCAGCTTCGGCAGGTCGGGGTTGCTGTACGGCGCGAGCATGCCGATCAGCACCGCCCCGTCCTTCAGCTGCGCGATGTCCTCGGCGGGCAGCGCCCGCACCGTCAGCACGATGTCGCCGGCGGTCAGCGCCGCAGTCCGGCTGCCGACCAGCGAGGCGCCGGCTTCCTTATAGGCTGCGTCCAGCATGGCAGAAGCCACCCCGGCACCTTTCTCTACCACCACCGAATGCCCGAGGCCGACGAGCTTCTTCACCGTTTCCGGTGTCGCGGCGACGCGCGTCTCGCCGGCCAGACGTTCGGCCGGAATTGCGATCTGCATGTGGGTTCCTTTAATAAAACGATTTTGAGTTAATAACTGCATAAACCTGTTAGGGCGACCAGTGAGCGCATCCCTGCTTGTTACGTTTCTTCCTCTGCAAATGGGGTCGCTTACCCTGTCGAGGTGCAGAGAGTGGAAACAGAACGCAGTCACTCAACCCAAAGCCGCTTCTCCTGGGGGGAGCGACGGGGTAAACCCATGCTCCCACCTCGTGATTACGCAAATACGACCAACAAATCCTTGTTCGAAAGCCGCTGGCCTGAGCTCACCAGCACTTGCTTGATCACCCCGTCCCGCTCGGCCTTGATGGCCACTTCCATCTTCATCGCCTCGATGGTCAGCAGCGTGTCGCCTTTGGCCACGGTCTGACCCGGCTTGACCGCCACCGTGCTGACCATGCCCGGCATCGGCGCCCCGACATGGTGTGGGTTATCGGCATCGGCCTGAGGGTGGCTGGAGGCAGCCTGTACCCCCTCCTTGGCGACCTTGATCAAGCGCGGTTGGCCGTTCAGTTCGAAGAACAACTTGACGTGGCCATCGTTGGTCTCGGCTTTGCCCAGGAGTTGCACCACCAGCGTCTTGCCACGCTCCAGGTCGACCGAGAGTTCTTCGCCTTCGGTCAACCCATAGAAGAAGGCATGGGTCGGCAACACCGAGACATCGCCATAACGGGCCTGATGCTCGGCATACTCCTTGAACATCTTCGGATACATCAGGTGCGAGGCCAGTTCTGGCTCACTCGGATCGCGCCCGAGGAGTCCTTCGACCTTGGCCTTTTCTGCTTCCAGGTCGACAGCGGGCAGCAGTGCCCCGGCCCGCTGGGTCAGCGCCGGCTGACCCTTGAGCACCTTGCGCTGCAAGGCTTCCGGGAAGCCGTGTGCGGGGTATCCCAGTTCACCCTTGAACAGGGAGACCACCGATTCGGGGAAGTCGATCGCCCGGGCCGGATCGAGCACGTCCTCGGGACTCAGATCGTTCGACACCATGAAGAGCGCCATGTCGCCCACTACCTTGGAGGTCGGGGTGACCTTGACGATGTCGCCGAACAGCAGGTTGACCTGGGCATAGGCTTCGGCCACCTCGGGCCACCGCGCTTCGAGACCGAGCGAGCGGGCTTGCTCACGCAGGTTGGTGACTTGGCCGCCGGGCATTTCGTGGCGGTAGACCGCCGAGGTGCCGGCACGCATGTCCGCTTCGAACGGGGCGTAATGACGACGCACGCCTTCCCAGTAGTTCGACAGCTGCTGCAAAGCTGTCCGGTCCAATCCCGGTTCGCGCTCGCTGCCGGCCAGTGCCGCCACGATCGAGCCGAGGTTGGGCTGCGAGGTGAGGCCGCTCATCGCATCGAGCGCGCCGTCGACGGCGTCTACCCCCGCGTCGATCGCGGCCAGCACGCTTGCCGCCGCGATGCCGCTGGTATCATGGGTATGGAAGTGGATTGGCAGCCCGACTTCTTGCTTGAGGGCGGTGACCAGCGTGCGCACCGCACGCGGGGTGCAGATGCCGGCCATGTCTTTGATCGCCAGGATGTGGGCCCCGGCCCGCTCCAGCTGCTTGGCCATGTCGACGTAGTAACGCAGGTTGTAGCGCGGACGGGTGGTATCAAACAGGTCGCCGGTATAACAGATGGCGGCCTCGCACAGCGCCCCGGTCTCCCGCACGGCATCCATGGCCACCCGCATGTTCTCCACCCAGTTGAGCGAGTCGAACACGCGGAACAGATCGATGCCACCGGCTGCGGCTTGCTGGATGAAGTGGCGCACCACGTTATCCGGATAGTTGGTGTAGCCGACGGCGTTTGAGGCACGCAGCAGCATCTGCAGCAAGGTGTTGGGCACCGCCTCGCGCAAACCGGCCAGGCGCTGCCACGGGTCTTCCTTGAGGAAACGCATGGCGACATCGAACGTGGCGCCGCCCCAGCATTCCAGCGAGAACAGTTGCGGCGCCAACTGCGCGTAATACGGGGCGATCGCCAACATGTCCCGGCTACGCATGCGCGTGGCGAACAGTGACTGGTGGGCGTCGCGCATCGTGGTGTCGGTGATCAGCACCTGCGGCTGTTCGCACATCCACTGGGCGAATCCCTCCGCCCCCAGTTCTTTCAGCCGGTCACGGGTACCGGCGGGCAGTGGGGGGGCCAGTTTGACTTCGGGCAGCGGTGCCGGCCCCGGCATCGGGCAGGGGGCTGTCCGCCCCTTCATCTCCGCGTTGCCGTTGACGGCCACGTCACCGAGGAAGTTGAGCAACTTGGTGGCGCGGTCCTTGCGTGCGTCGAAGTGGAACAGTTCGGGGGTGTTGTCGATGAAGCGCGTCGTGCACTGGCCGGAGGTGAACAGCGGGTGTGCGATCACGTTTTCCAGGAACGCTAGGTTGCTCGACACCCCGCGGATGCGGAATTCGCGCAGCGCGCGGTCCATGCGGGAATTGGCCTCGGCGGCCGTGTGGCCCCAGGCGGTGACCTTGACCAGCAGGGAGTCGTAGTACGGTGTAATCACCGCTCCGCTGTACGCGGTGCCCCCGTCTAGGCGCACGCCAAAGCCGGCCGCGCTGCGGTAGGCAGTAAGGCGACCGTAGTCTGGGGTGAAGCCGTTTTCCGGATCCTCGGTGGTGACACGGCACTGCAGTGCGTGACCGGACAGGCAAATGTCGTCCTGCGCCGGTACAAAGCTCTCATCGGTGCCAATCTTCGCGCCTTCCGAGATACGAATCTGCGCCTTGACAATGTCGACCCCGGTAACCGCCTCGGTCACCGTGTGCTCGACCTGGATGCGCGGGTTGACCTCGATGAAATAGAACGCCCCGGTGTCGGCGTCCATCAGGAATTCGACGGTGCCGGCATGGGTGTAGCCGACCGCTTCGGCCAGCCTCAGAGCAGACGCGCACAGCTCGGCTCGTTGCGCATCAGAAAGATAGGGGGCCGGCGCGCGTTCCACCACCTTCTGATTACGGCGTTGTACGGAACAGTCGCGCTCGAACAAGTGCACCAGGTTGCCATGGGTGTCCCCGAGAATCTGCACCTCGACGTGATGGGCGCGGTGTACCAGTTTCTCTAGATACACCTCGTCGTTGCCGAACGCGGATTTAGCCTCGCGCCGCGCCACTTCCATGGCGTCGGCCAGCTCGCCCTCGTGCTCCACCACGCGCATGCCACGCCCCCCTCCGCCCCAGCTTGCCTTGAGCATCAGCGGGTAGCCTACCGCCTTGGCCATGCGTTGTGCCTCGGCCAGCTCATAGGGCAGGGCCCCGGTGGCCGGCACTACCGGTACCCCCGCGGCCTGGGCGAGTTCACGTGCGGAAACCTTGTTGCCGAGCTGGCGCATCACTTCGGGCCGAGGGCCGATGAATTGAATGCCTGCTGCCGCACAGGCCTCGGCGAATTCGGGATTCTCGGACAGGAAACCGTAGCCGGGGTGGATGGCGTCGACGTTCGCTTCCTTGGCGATGCGGATAATGTCGTCGATGTCGAGGTAGGCCGCAATCGGCTTTTTACCTGCGCCGACACGGTAGGCCTCATCAGCCTTGAAGCGGTGCAGAGCGAGCTTGTCCTCTTCGGCGTAGATGGCGACGGTGCGGATGTTCATTTCCGCGGCGGCGCGCATCACGCGGATGGCGATCTCACTGCGGTTGGCGATCAGGAGGCTACGAATGGGTTTCATGGGCAGACGTGCTCGATAAAGTCCATGTACAGGTTCGCAGCGCTCAGCGAACCTTTTGAAATTTGAAAAAGGAGAACGCCGAAACGTTCGCTAAAGCTCGCTTCAAGAAAAGAGAGTTCTGTACGGTATCCAAGCGGATCAATTGCTAAGGGACTGACCATACTTTCCCTCAAACGGAACCTGACTTGAGGGAGCAATATTCAGATTGCTCAAGCCAACTGATCGACCAGAGGCTTCTTAAAGCCACTAACAAAATCCCCTTGGCGTTGTTATACGGCCTTGCCGTCCGACTTGTACTGTCTGCGGCCGCACGCCTAGCCAAGGCCACTTCGCAGAGTTTTGCTAGTGGTTCTTGAAAGAGCAGGAAACGTAGAGAAAAGTAATGTTCTGCCATGGCGTGACTGTCCTGATTGAAGGTCCGCCATGCAACGCGAGAGATACTGATCTTGTTTTCGAATCAATCTAAGCGAGTCTGCGATCTCGTTTACCCCCCACTTTGAGTGGGCTGAAGGGTTCTTTGGGGGGAGACTATGAACTTGTCTAGGTGGCATGCAGTAGACGCGGTGCTCCATTCGTATTTCTGCAAATGGCTCATACCACCGTGAAACTCGCCTCGGAACCCCGCTTAAAAATTCAGCAGGTGGCATAAGCGTTCTCTTAAATTTCCAATGCTTTTCAACTCGCAGGGGGGGGGGCTGCATGCTGTTGGAGTAGGTTCGAAAAGTCTGCAGGCTGGCCATAATGCTGAGTTAGTAACAATAGACCCACCCCCCTGCATTAGAGGGGGGCTTCAGCAATTATCTTCAGTTAGATTCGCGTTTCATGATTCATCGGTAAGCTTGTCCAACATGTCCTGACTGGTAAAATTCTTTGTAATATCAATGGATTGCGATATTTTTTGGTAGGGGTGTCTTTCTTTCAGTCCGTCGGCGAAGGCTGATTTGAAACCGTTCGGATGTGCGGATTTAGATCCGCTAACAAAACCCTGCTGGCATTATTTTGCTGTATTGCAGTACGCCTTTGTACTGACTTTGGCGCCGCGCCTAGTCAAGGTCAGCTACGCTGAGTTTTGTTAGCGGTTGTTAATGCCCTAATTTGCCAGGCAAGCGCTTGCTTGTTTTTGTGTAAGTGACATGGTTGGCTGTGCCGAATGACTCTGCGATATGGTCGAAACCAGGTCGCGGACAGGTGGTTATTGCTAGAGAAAGGAAATGCTAATGCTTACCCCAGGTGCCCGCTTCCGCGAAGCGGTCGAAACTGAACACCCCCTGCAGATCGTTGGCGCGATCAACGCCTACAGCGCACTGCTCGCCGAACACAGCGGCTTCAAGGCCCTCTACCTGTCCGGCGGCGGCGTCGCAGCCGCCTCCAACGGCATCCCCGACCTGGGCATCACCCAGCCGGAAGACGTGCTGATCGACATCCGCCGCATCACCGACGTGACCGAACTGCCGCTGCTGGTCGACATCGACACCGGCTGGGGCGGCGCGTTCAACATCGCCCGTACCGTCCGCGCCGTCGAAAAAGCCGGCGCCGCCGCGGTGCACATCGAGGACCAGGTGCAGGCCAAGCGCTGCGGTCACCGCCCGAACAAGGCGATCGTGCCGCAGGCCGAGATGGTCGACCGCGTCAAGGCGGCGGTGGATGCGCGTCGCGACGACCGCTTCGTGATCATGGCGCGCACCGACGCGCTGGCGGTCGAGGGGCTGGACGCGGCGATCGAGCGCGCGGTGGCGTGCGTCGAGGCCGGCGCCGACATGATCTTCCCCGAGGCGATGACCGATCTGGCGATGTACCGCCGCTTCGCCGAGGCGGTGAAGGTGCCGATCCTGGCCAACATCACCGAGTTCGGCGCCACCCCGCTGTTCACCACCGAGGAGCTGGCGTCGTCCAACGTCGGCATGGTGCTCTACCCGCTGTCGGCGTTCCGCGCGATGAGCCAGGCGGCGCTGAACGTCTACCAGGCGATCCGCCGCGACGGTTCCCAAGCGAATGTGGTCGACACCATGCAGACCCGTGCCGAGCTGTACGAGCATCTGGGCTACCACGCCTACGAACAGAAGCTCGACGCGCTGTTTGCCGACGGCAAGAACAAGTAAGCCCCCGATCCAGCCATTCAGATCGAGTCTGCATTAAGGAGAAACCCCAGATGAGCGAAGCTACCCTCGTCAGCAAACCGAAGAAGTCGGTTGCCCTGTCCGGCGTCGCCGCCGGCAACACCGCGCTGTGCACCGTGGGCCGCACCGGCAACGACCTGCACTACCGCGGCTACGACATTCTCGACATCGCCGAGCGTTGTGAATTCGAAGAAGTGGCCTACCTGCTGGTGCACGGCAAGCTGCCGAACCCGGCGGAACTGGCCGGCTACAAGCAGAAGCTCAAGGCGCTGCGCGGCCTGCCGGCGTCGGTGAAGGCGGTGCTGGAAGCGCTGCCGGCCTCGGCGCACCCGATGGACGTGATGCGCACCGGCGTGTCGGCGCTCGGTTGTACCCTGCCGGAGAAGGACGACCACAACATCGCCGGCGCGCGCGACATCGCCGACCGGCTGATGGCCTCGTTCGGCTCGATGCTGCTGTACTGGTACCACTTCAGCCACAACGGCAAGCGCATCGACGTGGAAACCGACGACGACTCGATCGGAGGCCACTTCCTGCACCTGCTGCACGGCGAGAAGCCGAGCGAACTGTGGGTGCGGGCGATGCACACCTCGCTGATCCTGTACGCCGAGCACGAATTCAACGCGTCGACCTTCACCGGCCGCGTGATCGCCGGCACCGGGTCGGACATGTACTCGAGCATCACCGGCGCCATCGGCGCGCTGCGCGGTCCGAAGCATGGCGGCGCCAACGAGGTGGCGTTCGAGATCCAGCAGCGCTACGAGAACCCGGATGAAGCCGAGGCGGACATCCGTGCCCGCGTCGAGCGCAAGGAAGTGGTGATCGGCTTCGGCCACCCGGTGTACACCATCGCCGACCC
>NZ_JAUEDK010000082.1 GCF_030385785.1 Crenobacter oryzisoli | reverse complement strand
CGGTTCATGCCGCACCGCGAGGTGCTGCGGATTCTGCAATCACGTTCCTCCGGCGCAACTGAGCGTCAAGAGGCTTCAGTTGGTCGGCGCAAGCCGCGTCAACGAAGTGCGGATAAATCCATTGCTCAACTTTGAGCAAGTTTTTTGGAACAGGCAGCGAAAGAAGTAGTGGGCGGGTTCCCAGACCTGCTTGACCTCTATGACCAGGACTTCGAGAACAGTCGAGTCTGATCCCCAGCCGCAGACGTTACTTCCAATACAATACAGCGTCCATAACCCCGCCTAGGGCGCCTCTGTTTCATGCCGGTGGCGCGCAGAGCGCCAAGCCGTTACCTCGAAAGGCTGCGGTAGCCGGCGGCGGATTTCGGTTATCAGTGCCGCCAGCCCTAGTACGATCACGCAGCCCGCCATAATTTCGCCGGCACGAAGCAATGCGAGCTGTAGGTCCTGGGCCGGGTTCGTACCCGGTGCCGCGTGCATCAGGATCAGCACGGTGACCGGTGCCAGTTTCCAGCTCGCCGGGTAACGCTTGAGCGAGGTGACCAGCAGCACGGCCACTACGACGCTAATGAGCATCGAGGTGAGTGATGAACCCAGCAGCAGGATGCCGGCGAGACTGACGGCACAACCGGTCAGCGTATTGATCACGCGTGCCTTTACCTGTTCCCGCGCACGGACGAAATCAGGTTCGCTGACAATGACTACGGTGATGGCTGCCCAGATCGGGTCTTCCACCCCGAGTGCAGACAGCCCGAACCAGACGATCATGCAGCCAATCAATACCTTGCCAGCGTACAACAACGATTGCTGGCTGGGTTCGAACTGCGGGAATGTCATCGGGGGCTCCAGAACAGAGAGGGACGTGAGTCCTGCCCGCCATGACCGGGAGGGTACTCCGTACGCATTCATCACTTCCGGCAGGTGATGCGCGACATCAACTGACCTAGTGAATAAAAAAAGCCGGTGCTTACACCGGCTTAAAAGTATGCATCAACACAATGCACAAGAGGAGAAACTGTCGTACCTACCAAGTGGAAGCCGACCTAGGCTCAAAACAACCCTCACTTCATCCACTCGGCCTTACAAACCTGCGCTGCCATGTAGTCATCCTGATCACCCAATGCTGCGATGCAATAAGCGTCGCCACCTGGATGCCACTCCAACATTGAAAACCGCTACTCGCTGTCTAATCAATGTCTTGGCGTTGATGTTCGTAATTATATTCGTGCGTAACGAAAGATAAAATGAATTAATTCCATAACATGGATTCCATTATGGAATGATTCGAGGCGATCCTCACGTGGTGGAGACGATCTTGCGCTGCATCGCACAATTGGCTGAGCTAAGTTGGAGCGGGCGTGGCGGCGAGACCGAAACTGCTGGCACGGCGACGTGCCAAGTCGAAGTCGTTGACCCGCCCCCCTCCCCGCTCCAAGGCCGAAAGGCGTTTAACGGCGGGAGAGTTTATGCTGCTTGCATTCTTCCGAAAGACGGGAATCTTGGCCTTCTGATGCACGGAAAGGGGATGGATCGCTGCCTTGGACTGTGCCGAAAAGCGAACCGACTACAGCCGCTTAGCGTCATGCTGTGGCTGGATTCACTGAGAAACTTGGGTTATTCGAGGTACTGTTAGCTCCCTAGTTAGGCCCTAATCCAACACTTCGCAATACTAAGCTTACGACCTGCTCGATAGCTTCAGTAAACCATGACTTGCCGAGGCGCTTTTGATCGGTAAGTAACCGGATCTGTGCTTCGAAGTCAGCATAGTGCTGTGTAACTGCCCAGATCATAAACAATAGAATTTCCGGTTGCACCGGTGCTATGCGATCGGCCTCCACCCAGGTTCGGATTTTAGCGGCGCGTCCCTCCATCCAGGGCTTCACCTCTCCTTGAAGAAGTGCACGTAAATGCGGGGCGCCACTGATGATTTCCTGTGCCCACACTTTGGAACCATTGGGTCGACGCCACGACATCTCCATCTTGGAACGCACGTAGCCGGCGATTGCCTTGGCCGGGTCGTCCTCTTCGTCGAAGCTTGCGGCGGCCTGGTACCACTCGGTAAATATGCTCTGCAGCACCTGCAGGTAGAGTGCTTCCTTGGTGCGGAAGTGGTAATGCAAGGTGGCCTTGGGCATACCGGCCAGTTTGGCGATCTCGGCCGTAGTGCTACCGGCTAGGCCTTTTTTGGCAAAAACCGCTTCGGCGCTGTTCAGCAAAGTCAGCACCGGGTTGTTTTTTACTTGAATGGCATTTGTCATATCCACTTTCACGCCTTCAGCCGGACGACTATGAGCAGCGGTACGCTGCCATCGCTCTTCCACTATATCGAAAACTCGATGCCTTCCGTAGCTAATCTGACCATTTGGACTGGCATTTATATTGCTTACATAACCATGTAGAAATTGGTTTTTTTAGCCTATGCTGACCAAATGGTCAGATTTTAACAAAAGTTGCACCATGGCTGAGCAGCGCGCGCCCAAGGATGGTGCCAGACGGCTCGGCCACCCTGCTGTCCTGTTTCGATGTAGTGACTGGTTCACCCTTCAAAGCAAGGAGGTAGCGATGGAAGTTTTGCAAGACTGCATTGCCGGTACGCAGCTTCACGTCAACGGCGGTAGGTTGTGGGATAGCCTGATGGAGATGGCCAGGATCGGCGCCACGCCCAAGGGCGGGGTTTGCCGCTTGGCGCTCACTGACGAAGACAAGGCCGGTCGCGATCTGTTCGTGCACTGGGCCAAGGAGGCAGGCTGCACTATCACCGTCGACCAGATCGGCAATATCTTTGCCCGCCGCCCCGGCCGCGATAACAGCCTGCCGGCAGTGCTGACCGGTTCGCATGCCGACTCGCAGCCCACTGGTGGTCGCTTCGACGGCATTTACGGCGTACTGGCTGGGCTGGAGGTGATTCGCGCGCTCAACGACCACCAGGTCGAAACTGAGCATCCCATCGAAGTGGCGATCTGGACCAACGAGGAAGGCTCGCGCTTTCCACCCGCCATGGTGGCCTCCGGCGTGTTCGCCGGTGTGTTCGACCTCGAATACGGTCTATCACGCAAGGATCAGACCGGCAAGACCATGGGGGAGGAGCTGGCACGCATTGGCTATGCCGGCGAGACCCCAGTGGGAGGGCGCCCGCTGCACGCCTGTTTTGAGGTGCACATCGAGCAGGGGCCGATTCTGGAAAATGCCAGCACCACGATCGGTGTAGTCACCGGCGCACAGGGCCAGCGCTGGTATGAGCTCAATCTCACCGGACAGGAATCGCACGCTGGCCCTACCCCGATGACACTGCGCCGTGACGCGCTGCTCGGCGCCGCCAAGGTGGTGCAGTTAGTCAACGAGATTGGCCTCCGATTCGCCCCACTTGCCTGCGCCACCGTTGGCATGCTCAACGTCTACCCCAACTCGCGCAACGTGATCCCCGGCCAGGTGTTCATGACCGTGGATTTCCGCCATCCGGACGACGCCGTGCTGGCACAGATGGACGCGGCGCTACGCGAGGGCGTGGCCATGATTGCCGTCGACGGCAAGCTGGAAGCCGAACTGGAGCAGATCTTCTACTACGCGCCGGTGGCATTCGACATCAACTGCATTGCCGCAGTACGCGGTGCGACCGAGCAACTCGGCTACACCCACCGCGACATCATCGCCGGCGCTGGACATGATTCCTGTTACCTCGCCCAGGTCGCGCCGACCTCGATGATCTTCGTGCCCTGCATTGGCGGCATCAGCCACAACGAGATCGAAGATGCTCTGCCGGAATGGATCGAAGCGGGTGCCAACGTTCTGCTCAACAGCATGCTGACCATGGCCAAGAGAACATAAGTTCCGGCCACTGCAAAGGAGAAACCATGAGCGACATCAAACCGGGCCGGCTGGACGATATTACGCTAGCCGCTCATTTCTCTGACATCGCCCCCACGCTCGCTCCTTCCGCCGCGCTGGTGGAGGCCGATCGCTGCCTGTACTGCTACGACGCTCCCTGTACCCAGGCCTGTCCGACCCATATCGACGTGCCGGCGTTCATCCTCAAGATCAAAACAGGCAATCTCAAGGGTGCAGCCAGCGAAATCTTGTCGGCCAACATCTTCGGCGGTGCCTGTGCGCGCGTTTGTCCGACCGACATCCTGTGCGAAGGCAGCTGTGTACGCCACAAGCTGGATGACCAGCCGGTGCAGATTGGCGCGCTGCAGCGCTATGCCACCGACTGGGTATACGAGAGTGGTCAGCCCTTGTTCGAGCGTAAGCCAGACAGCGGCTTCCTGGTGGCGGTAGTCGGCGCCGGCCCGGCCGGGCTCGCCTGCGCCCATACGCTGGCACGCGAGGGGCATAAGGTGGTGGTGTTCGACGCGCACCCGAAAGCTGGCGGCCTGAACGAGTACGGCATCGCCGCCTACAAGATGGCGGATGACTTTGCCCAGAAGGAGATCGACTACTTGCTCTCCATCGGCAACATCACCGTACGCACCGGCATGCGGCTCGGTGCCAACCTGCATCTGCCCCAGCTGCAGCAGGACTTCGACGCGGTATACCTAGCGATCGGTTTGGGCGGTGTCAAGACGCTCAACACCGAGGGCGAGCAATTGGCTGGGGTGCTCAACGCTGTAGATTTCATTGCCACCATTCGCCAGGCCAGTCAGCTGGCCAGCGTGCCGGTGGGTCGCAACGTGGTGGTGATCGGCGGCGGCAATACCGCAGTGGATGCGGCGGTGCAGAGCAAGCGCCTAGGGGCCGAACATGTGACGCTGGTTTACCGCCGTGGCGAGGAGGACATGAGTGCTTCACCGGAGGAACTGGCTTTTGCGCGCCAGAACGGCATCGATGTGCGGCTGTGGGCACGGCCGAACCGGCTACTCGGCGAACACGGTCAAGTGAATACCATTGAGCTGGAAGGCACAGTGTACTGTGATGACAGGCTGCTCGGCACTGGCACAACCTACACCCTACCGGTTGACATGGTGCTCAAGGCTATTGGGCAGGCCTGGTTGCCGCTCGGCCCCGATGGCGAGCTACTGGAGATGACCGACGGCAAGATTGCCACCGACGACAATGGCCACACCTCGTTGCCCGGTGTGTGGGCTGGTGGCGACTGCAGCACGACCGGTCAGTTCGACCTGACCGTGCAAGCCGTAGCCGATGGTCAACGTGCCGCCCTTTCCATCGATCAAACCTTGCGCGCCAACAGTCGCGCCGCTGCCTGAGGGGGAACCATCATGGCCGATTTGACCTGTCATTTTGCCGGCATCACCGCACCCAATCCGTTCTGGCTGGCGTCGGCGCCTCCCACCGATAAGGCCTATAACGTCAACCGCGCTTACGAGGCCGGCTGGGGCGGAGTGGTGTGGAAAACGCTCGGGCTCGACCCTCACGCCGTTAATGTGAGTTCGCGCTATGGCGCCACCCGCTGGGGCGGTCAGCGCATCGCCGGGCTCAACAACATCGAGCTGATTACCGACCGCCCGCTGGCAGTTAACCTAGCTGAGATCCGTGAAGTGAAAAAGCTGTGGCCGGATCGTGCGCTGATTGTGTCGCTGATGGTGCCCTGTAACGAACAGGATTGGAAAACCATCCTGTCGATGGTGGAAGACACTGGCGCCGATGCGGTGGAACTCAACTTCGGCTGCCCGCACGGCATGTCCGAACGCGGTATGGGCGCGGCGGTTGGCCAAGTGCCCGAGTACGTCGAGATGGTGACGCGCTGGGTCAAGCATTACTCGCGCCTGCCTTGCCTGGTGAAGCTCACCCCCAACATCACCGACGTCCGCATCTCAGCGCGTGCGGCCTATAAGGGCGGTGCCGATGCGGTCTCGCTGATCAATACCATCAACTCCATCGTGGCGGTGGACCTCGACCTGATGGCGCCGCTTCCCAGTGTGGATGGCAAAGGCACGCATGGCGGCTACTGCGGTCCGGCGGTCAAGCCGATCGCGCTCAACATGGTGGCCGAGATTGCGCGAGACCAAGAAACGCCAAATCTGCCGATCTCCGGTATTGGAGGCGTCAGCACATGGCGCGATGCGGCCGAGTTCATGGTGCTGGGCGCCGGCAGCGTACAGGTGTGTACCGCTGCCATGCATTACGGCTTTCGCATTGTCGAGGACATGAAGGATGGTCTGGCCAATTGGATGGACAGTCAGGGCTACGGCCGGCTCGATGACTTTATCGGTCGCGCGGTGCCCAACGTCACCGATTGGAAGTACCTCAACATGAACTACGACATCAAAGCGCATATTGACCAAGATGCCTGCATCCAGTGCGGGCTGTGCCACATCGCTTGCGAGGACACCTCACACCAGGCGATCACGCGAGAGAAGGACAGTAAACGTCACTTCGAGGTGATCGAGGAGAACTGCGTCGGCTGCAACCTATGTATGCATGTATGCCCGGTGGATCAATGCATCACCATGCACCGTGTAGATGACGGCCTCTACGCCAACTGGACCACGCACCCGAATAACCCGGCGCGCGAGCCGGAACAAAAGCCATCGGCAGCTTGAATGGGCATGCCCTTTACCTTGGCAGGGAAAGGGCATCGCATCCAGAGGTTCCCCGATTTTTGGCTCAGTCATCAGGAGATTCATCATGAGTCCAGCATCTCCCTCATCCGAGCTGTACAACGAAGATCTCGCGCCCACCTCGCCGGCGCAGCGCACCTGGCGCTGGTATCACTTTGCCGCCTTGTGGGTCGGCATGGTGATGTGCATTCCGTCCTACATGCTGGCCGGCGGCTTGATCGACCAAGGCATGTCGCCAATGCAGGCGGTGTCCACCGTGCTGCTCGGCAACATCATCGTGTTGGTGCCGATGCTGCTGATTGGCCACGCCGGCGCCAAGCACGGTATCCCATACGCCGTATTGGCACGTGCCTCGTTCGGTACACAGGGCGGCAAACTGCCCGCGCTACTACGCGCAGTCGTGGCCTGTGGCTGGTACGGCATCCAGACTTGGCTCGGCGGCAGCGCTATCTACACATTGCTCAACATCATTACTGCCAACGCGCTAGTCAGCGCACCGCTTGCAGGGCTTGGCATCAACCTGGCACAGCTGCTGTGCTTCTTGGCCTTTTGGGGCTTCCAACTTTATTTCATCGCACACGGCATGGAATCGATCCGCTGGCTAGAAAGCCTATCGGCGCCGTTCAAGGTCTTCATGTGCGCAGTGTTGTTATGGTGGGTGTCTCAGCACGCCAAGGGCTTCGGCGACATGCTGTCGTTGCCGTCGCAGTTTGACGCTGGCGGCAAAAAGGCCGGTCAGTTCTGGAGCGTGTTCTGGCCTTCGCTCACCGGCATGGTCGGCTTCTGGGCCACGCTGGCGTTGAACATTCCGGACTTCACCCGCTTCGCCAAGAGTCAGCGTGAACAGTTCGTCGGCCAAGCCATTGGCTTGCCCGTGCCGATGGGCTTGTTGGCATTGATGTCGGTGCTGGTGACTTCCGCCACCGTGGTGCTGTATGGCAAGGCGATCTGGGATCCGGTAGACCTAGCCGGCCGACTGACTGGGGTGGGCGTAGGGGTGGCGCTCTTAGTGCTAACGCTCGACACCATGTGCTGCAATCTAGCCGCCAACTTGGTAGGGCCGGCCTATGACTTCTCCAGTCTGTACCCTCGCGCCATCTCGTATAAGCGCGGTGGTTTCTTGACGGCTGGCATCGCGCTGGTGATGGTACCGTGGAAACTGTTGGAATCGACCCAAGGCTACATCTTCACCTGGCTGATCGGCTACTCAGCGCTGCTCGGCCCGATCGCCGGCATCCTTATCGTCGACTACTTTCTCTTGCGCAAGACCGAGCTGGTGGTAGGGGAGTTGTTCGATGAAAACGGTCGCTACCAGTACCGTAACGGTTGGAATGGTATCGCCGTGCTGGCCTTCATTCTGGGCGTGCTGCCCAACGTGCCGGGCTTCCTCAACACGGCCTTCCCGAGCGCATTTTCGGGGGTGCCCGACGGCTTCAAGATGATCTACACCTACGCCTGGTTCGTCGGCATCCTGATCGCCGGTGTGGTGTACGGCGTGCTGATGAAGCTGCGCAAGGCACCGGCTACCTCGCTCGGTGTATCCACTGGTGAAGCATAAGGAGATAACATCATGACGGTTTTGCTCAAAGGCGGTACCGTGGTGAACGCCGATCAGACCTTCCGAGCCGATGTGCTGTGCCAAAACGGCGTGATTAGCGCTATCGGCCCTGACCTAGAGGCGCCAGCTGGCGCCGAGCTGATCGACGCCGGAGGCCAGTTGCTGATGCCGGGTGGCATCGACCCGCATACTCACATGGAAATGCCCTTCATGGGCACGGTGACCAGTGAGGACTTCTACACTGGCACCGCTGCCGCGCTGGCCGGCGGCACCACGTCGATCATCGACTTCGTCATTCCCGATCCCAAGCAGCCGCTGATGGAAGCGTACAACCTGTGGCGTGAGCGTGCACAGAAGGCCGCGGCCGACTACGCCTTCCACGTGGCGATCACTTGGTGGGACGACTCGGTGCACCGCGACATGGAAACCTTGGTCAAAGAGCACGGTGTGGCCAGCTTCAAGCACTTCATGGCGTACAAGAATGCCATCATGGCCGACGACGAGCTGCTGGTGCAGAGCTTCACGCGCGCGCTGGAACTGGGCGCTCTGCCCACTGTGCACGCCGAAAATGGCGAACTGGTGTTCCGCCTACAGCGCGAGCTGCTCAAGAAGGGCATCACCGGACCAGAGGCGCATCCGCTATCGCGCCCTCCCGAGGTCGAGGGTGAGGCCGCCAACCGCGCCATCACCATCGCCAAGGTCATCGGCGTGCCAATCTACGTGGTGCACGTGTCAAGCCGCGACGCCGCTGAAGCAATCGAGCGGGCCCGTAGCGCCGGCCAACGTGTGTTCGGCGAGGTGCTGCCCGGTCACCTGCTGATCGACGATTCGGTGTACCGCGATAAGGATTTCGTGCGCGCCGCCGGCCACGTGATGAGCCCACCGTTCCGCAGCAAGGAGCATCAGGCAGCGCTATGGCACGGGCTGCAATCCGGCCAATTGCACACCACCGCTACCGACCACTGCTGCTTCTGTGCGCCACAGAAGGCGCTCGGCCGGGATGATTTCACCAAGATCCCGAACGGCTGCGGCGGCGTGGAAGACCGGCTGGCGGTACTCTGGCACCACGGCGTCAACAGCGGGCGCTTCACGCCGAACGAGTTTGTGCGTATCACCTCGGCCAACGCCGCGCAGATCTTCAACCTGTACCCGCGCAAGGGCGTGATCGCAGTGGGCAGCGATGCCGATATTGTCGTGTGGGATCCCACTGCTACTCGCACCCTGTCGGCCAAGACCCACCACCAGAACGTCGACTTCAACATCTTCGAGGGCATGACGGTGACCGGCGGCGCTACCCACACGGTGAGTCAGGGCAAAGTAATGTGGGCCGATGGCGATTTGCGCGCCGAACGCGGAGCCGGCCGTTACCTACCGCGCCCTGCCTTTCCGAGTTACTTCCCGGCGCAATAGCGAGTCCTCCATTGGCCACTTAGTACTACTGCCGTGATCTTGTATCAACACTTTCACGGCTCCGCCGTCGACGGCGGTAACATTCCCACGCTTGGTATTGGTGCCGTCGACACCAATCCGACCAGCGCGCCGGGCTTTCCGGCGCGGTAAAGCACAAAGCCCAGCTCTATGAGCTGGGCTTGTGGTGTGGGGAGTCTGGCGGTGACCTACTTTCACATGGCGAATGCCACACTATCATCGGCGCAGAGGCGTTTCACGGTCCTGTTCGGGATGGGAAGGCGTGGGACCACCTCGCTATGGCCGCCAGACATTAACTTGTACAAACTGTCGAAGCCGAGCATCGTCACTGTTACTGACGCTGCCGTATTGAATTCAAGCGTTACTTGGTAATTGATTGCGTCTCGTCGCACATCACCTGTACTTCACACCACGAAGTACCTCAAATGATAGGATCAAGCCTCACGAGCAATTAGTATCGGTTAGCTTAACGCCTCACAGCGCTTCCACACCCGACCTA
>NZ_JAUEDK010000081.1 GCF_030385785.1 Crenobacter oryzisoli | reverse complement strand
ACTCGAACTTGAACTGCTGCGGCGTATTGTCTTTCACCGCCTTGGCCAGCCAGCTCATCTCATCGGCCGTCACCTTCGGTGGACGCCCCGGGATCGGCTTGGCCAGCAGGGCGTTTTGGCCGCCATTGGCAAAGTCTGCTAACCAGCGAAACACCGTGCGCGGGTTGACACCGTAGGCGGCTGCTACGCTTTGCACCGATTGGCCCTCTCGAATCGCCTTGACGGCTTGCTGGCGCATGACCTGGAGGGTGTGGTGGTCAATCCCGCGGGCGTCAGAGTTTCGTTTGCATTTCATGAAGAAAATTATCACATGAAATGGCATTACTTTCTAAAAGGTTAGTAACTTCGATACGACGGCGGACTTGGAGGACCTGACCGAGATCATTGGTCAGGTGCGAGCGATCGATGCGACCCGCTTTGGGGTCGGCATGCGCCATCACGGCTACAACATCTACGTGATGGGGCCACACGGCAGTGGCAAACGAACCATGGTCCGCGAACTGCTCAGCCAGGAGTTATGCGCTACCGGGGCGCCTGCCAGCGACTGGTGCTATGTAAACAATTTCGCCCAGCCGCATAAGCCGCGCGCCATCCGTCTGCCCGCTGGAATGGGGTTCAAGCTGCGGGCTGACATGCAGCAATTGGTGGATGAGTTGCATGCGACCATTCCTGCCGTATTCGAGGGGGATGAATACCGTCGGCGTCTCGACAAGATCAACGAGGAATTCAGCGAGCGTCAGACTCAAGCCTTCGATGCGATCGGAGACGAGGCGAACAGCCGTGGCATAGTCCTGCTGCGCACACTCAAGGGTTTTTCTCTCGCACCGGCCAAGAACGGCGAGGTACTCAGCCCGGAAGAGTTTGGCAAGCTGACGCCGCAGGAGCAGCAGCGCATAGAACGCGATACCGAGATGTTACGGGAGCGGCTCGAGAAAGTGATTCGTCAGGTGCCGCGCTGGCGGCGGGAGAGGTTAGCGCGGGTGGACAAGCTCAATGAAGAAGCGGTGCTATTCGCGGTAGGTCATCTGATCGACTCGTTGCGGGAGGACTTTGCCGGGATAGAGGCCGTACAGGCTTATCTAGACGAGGTGCGACAAAATATTATTGAAAATATTGACGATTTTCGCCAGCCCAAAGACGACGGGGATTCTTCTCCCTCGCTGTCGAACATGGCCCCGGACGGTGCCGATTTCGCCCGTTTTCGCGTCAATGTGCTGGTTGAGCATGCCGAGTCTTCCTGCCCGCCTGTGATTGATGAGGAGCATCCGACCTGTCAGAACCTGATCGGCCGGGTCGAACACCTGTCGCACATGGGGGTGCTTGTCACCGATTTCATGCAGATCAAACCGGGTGCCCTGCACCTGGCCAATGGCGGCTATCTGGTATTGGACGCGCTCAAACTCCTGACCCAGCCGTTTTCTTGGGAGGCGCTCAAGCGCGCGCTGTCTACCCGCGAGGTCCGCATCGAGTCGATCGGGCAGATGTTTAGCCTGATCAGCACGGTGTCACTGGAGCCAGAACCGATTCCACTGGACGTCAAAGTGCTGTTGCTGGGGGATCGGATGTTGTACTACCTGCTGGCAGCGTATGACTCTGAGTTTGCCGCGCTGTTCAAGCGTAGTGGCCGACCTCGAGGATGAGGTTGTGCGCAGCAATGAAACCGACCTAATGTACGCGCGCCTGATCGGTACCCTGGTACGCAGGGACGGCCTGCGACCTTTTGATCGGCAGGCCGTGGCGAGAGTGATCGAGTACTGCGCCCGCCGGGCCGAGGATGCCGAGAGGCTGTCAACCCATATGGAAAGCTTGGTCAGTCTGGTGCGTGAGGCCGATTACTGGGCAAGACAAGATAGTCGGAAGACGGTAGCCGGTAGTGACGTCGAACAGGCGATCAATGCACAGATCCATCGATCCTATCGCCTGCGGGAGCGGGTGCATGAGGACATCCTGCGAGGTGTGCTGCGCATCGATACCCAAGGGAAGCAGGTGGGGCAGGTCAATGGGCTGTCTGTCTTTCAGCTGGGCCAGTTCGCCTTTGCTCAGCCTGTGCGCATCACTGCGGCGACCCGGCTGGGCAGTGGCGAGCTGGTCGATATCCAGCGCGAGGTGAAGCTGGGCGGGGCGATTCACTCAAAGGGGGTGCTGATTCTGTCCGCCTTTCTCGCCACGCGCTATGCCGCCGAGCAGCCCTTGTCGCTGTCGGCCAGTCTAGTCTTCGAGCAGACCTATGGAATGGTCGAGGGCGACAGCGCATCGGTGGCAGAGCTGTGTGCCTTGATGTCATCGCTGGTGGGGCTGCCTTTGCGGCAATCGCTGGCGGTTACCGGTTCAGTGTCCAATTGGGGCGGGTTCAGGCCGTTGGCGCGGTCAATGAAAAAATCGAAGGATTTTTCGATATTTGCCGGCGGCGTGGTCTGGACGGTGAACACGGCGTATTGGTTCCTGCCGCCAATCTTTCACACCTGATGCTGCGCCACGACGTCATCGACGCGGTGGCAGCCGGGCATTTCAGCATCTATCCGCTGGAGACCGCCGATCAGGCCATCGAGCTGCTGACTGGCGTGAGCGCAGGGGAAATGGATGACCAGGGAAGCTTCCCCGAAGGCAGCGTCAATCGGCTAATCGGCGACCGGCTGAGCAAGCTGGCGGCGATCCGGCGTAGCTATGGTCGGTCGGAGGACGAGGGCAAACAGACGGCGTCGGCCGACGATCCCGCGGGTCAGGACAAGAGCTAGCCTAAGGGCCTGTCTACGATCAGCTGCGCGCGGGTGATCCTGTGTTGAAAGGGCGCTCAACATGCTTATCTACTCGATGAGTCCTTTCCACTTTTTCGCGCCATGTCGCCTTGGTAGATACCGCAGTTGGTTATGTCGACAGAATCAAGCATGCGCTTGGTCGATGGTATAGTGGGCGAGCACGAGTGACGGCGCCGGGCGCGCCGCCCCGTGCTCCCTGATACCACAGCCCGACGGCCGACCAAGTGGCAAGGCGGGCGTAGCCAAGGAAATTCCATGACGCGTTCCTATCAGCACATCCTCCTCGCCATCGAGGATGGGGTGGCCACGCTGACGCTGAACCGGCCGGGCAGCCTGAACAGCTTTACAGTCGAGATGCACGAAGAACTGGCCGAGGCCCTGACTGTGGTGAGCAGCGACGATGCAGTCCGCGTGCTGGTGCTGACCGGTGCCGGGCGTGGCTTCTGCGCCGGCCAGGACCTGTCTTTAGTGCCGGATGACTTGGGCGAGGTACTGGAGCGCTACTACGGTCCCTTGGTGACGCGACTGCGCGAGCTGCCCAAGCCGGTGATCGCTGCGGTAAACGGGGTGGCCGCCGGAGCTGGGGCCAATCTCGCGCTGGCCTGCGATCTGGTGATCGCCGCGCGCTCGGCCAGCTTTATCCAAGCGTTCAGCAAGATCGGCCTGCTGCCGGATGCCGGCGGTACCTATTTTCTGCCGCGCCAGGTTGGCTCGGCCCGCGCGATGGGCCTGGCACTCCTGGCCGACAAGCTGCCGGCGCAGCAGGCGGCCGACTGGGGGCTGATCTGGCAATGCGTCGACGATGAGGCGTTCGCCGCCACCGTACAGGACACCGCACGGCGCCTTGCCGACGGTCCGACGCTGGCCTATGCACGTATCAAGCAGGCGCTGCAGGTCTCCGCGGGCAACACGCTTCAGGCGCAACTGGTCATCGAGCGCGACTACCAGCGTGAGCTGGGGCAGAGTACCGACTTCGCCGAGGGGGTGGCGGCGTTCAACGGCAAGCGCGCGCCACGCTTCGTCGGGCACTGAGAACCTGTTCGCGGCCTCACGAACGAAGGGTCAGCCAGGACGAAATGACGCGAAAAAGCGGAATGTGCTCATCGAGTAGACAAGCATGTTGAGCCTTATTTCAACGCCGGATCACCCGAGCGCAGTAGATCGTGAACAGGTTCTGAGGTGGCGCCTGCTCAGTGCAGGCTACGCTGGTACGAGAACGTAGGCAGGTTCCAGCCACGGTACACGGCGCCCAGACGGATGCCGAGGCCGACGACAAAGCTTGCCAGCATATTGAGGTTCTCGCCGACGCCCAGATGGTGCAGCCCAAGGTAGAGCAGGGCGACCACCAGCGACACGCTGGCATACAGTTCCTGGCGGAACACCACCGGCACGCGGTTGCACAGCACGTCGCGCAGCACGCCGCCAGCGATACCGGTAATCATACCGGCGACCACCACCACCGGCAGCTGGTAGCCCATGCCGAGTGCGACATTGCTGCCGATCAGCGTGAACGCCACCAAGCCCAGTGCGTCCAGCACCAGGAATACATTGCGCAGCCGATGCATATAGCGCGACACGAACACGGTGAACACCCCGGCGCCGAGCGTCAGGTACAGGTATTCGGGGTGCTGGGTCCAAGCGATGGGAAAGTGGCCGAGCACGATGTCGCGCACCGTGCCGCCGCCCAGGGCCGTGAGAAAGGCGATGACCGAGACGCCGAAGATGTCCATATTGCGGCGGCCGGCGGCCAACGCCCCGGTCATCGCTTCGGCGGTAATGGCGATTAGATAGATATAAGTCAGCATGATGTTTTGTTCTTGATGATGAAGCGTCAATAACGGCGTCGTCGGCCGCGGGAGCGCCCGACGAATGTCTCAATGAGAATGATGGATCAACAGTGTGACGGTCGATCGGGTCGACGTCGGCGCGTCGACAAAGCGGGGGAACCGGCGGATAGGCCGATAGGTCGGATGGACAGGGTGATCATTAGCATGGTCAAGGGCTTGGCTCGGTCGTCACGGGCAATCAGTGCCCGGTCAGCCTCTCCCCTTGTCCTTTTACCTGAGAGTTTATGGTGGCTGGCGCCACACGCCCCTTCGGTGGGTCGGCGGGTGCCGACCTCTCTCCAATTGGCTAATCGATGTCCCGGTTGCAGTTCTTTTGCCTGAACGATTATGGGAGCTTGCGTCTTCGGCGGAGGGATAGCCCTCTCTCTCCTGCAACCAATCTATAATTATCCCGCACTGCAACAATACGGTCAAACTCACCGCCCCTGCGGTCGCTGCGGAACTTGAGGACATACCATGACGACTCCGATGCTCGATGCGCTGATGAAACTGGTCGGCACACCGCGTGACGGCGCCATGCTGCGCTTTGGCATCGCCAATGAATTGATGCACCAGCAACGGCTGAGTGAGGCCGAGGCGTACCTGCGCGAGGCGCTGGTCATGCAGCCGGACTATTCGGCGGCGTGGAAGCTGCTCGGCAAGGTGTTGGTGGCGGCCCAGAAGCCGGATGCGGCACGGTTGGTGTACCAGGATGGCATTGCGGTGGCCGAGCTGAAGGGCGACCTTCAGGCGGCCAAGGAGATGGGCGTATTTTTGCGCCGGCTGGACAAGGCGGCCGGCTGACAAGCGGAGATTTCACTACCCAACGCCGGGCATTGACCGATCAAAGGTCGGTTTCGCGGGTACGTCGCTGCGCCCAGCGGCGCAAACGCCGCAGCCTCAACCACTGCCGTCCATTCGCTCCGGCTGCGAGGCGGCGCTGCAGCCAGCGGCGGTACGGCGCGGTCTTCGCATGCGCCCAGTCTAGCGCGCGCAGCACGGTCGCATAGGCACGCGCCACCCAGTCGATCTGGAGCAGTGCCGGCTTGCAGATCGCAAACAGCCACGACGCGATGCCCATGCCGAGCAGCTTGGCCAACAGCAGTGTCAGAATCGCCAGCAGGTAGCGCTGCTGGATCACCAACGCCACTTCGACGAATTTCAGCGGAATCAGCATCAGCATCGGCACTGCCACGCCGGCGAGCGCCGGGTAGGGGCGCAGCGCAGCGAGCCAGCGCGACAGCCGCTCGGTCAGCGGTCGCCACGGCGCCCAATCGACGAAGCGGCGCACCAACGGGCCGAGCCGATCCCACCGCCAGGCTTCCAGCAGGAACAGGCTGGCGAGCAGGAACCAAAGCGGAGCGAGCAGTCGTTTCATGCGGAGGAATTGGGGATGGCCAGACGGTTCTGCAAGCGGGGTTTCAGCGTGGCTGGAACAGGATGATCGCCATGCCGCTCAGCGACACGGCGACCCCGGCCAGATCCCACCAGCTCGGCCGGATGCCGTCGACCAACCACAGCCAGCACAGCGCCACGCTGATATAGATGCCGCCGTACGCGGCGTAGACCCGGCCGGATGCGGCTTCGTGCAACGTCAAGAGCCAAGCGAACAGCGCCAGACTGAGTGCAGCCGGCAACAGTAGCCACGGCGAGCCCTGCCGGCGTAGCCACAGATAGGGCAGGTAGCAGCCGACGATTTCGGCCAGAGCGGTGGCAAGATAGAGCAGGAACGGTTTCATCGGACAGCAGTGCGGATCAACGCCGCCATTGTGCCCGATTCGCCGCTGCGGCGTGAGAATACCGCCCGGAATGGGCGGCAGTCGCATTGCGGATCAGGCCTATGGCTACGAGGTGCACACCGCAGCAAGCCACAGTGGTGGGTTCTTCGCCAAGCTCTGGGCGAGGGGATGGTAGCGTGCATCGAGCAGGCTGGCCGCCCAATAGAGCCCGTTGGCACTCTTGGGGTCCCACTGGCCGCTAAAGCCCGGCAGTCCAGCCTCGCGGCGCTGCAGGTCGAATTTCACCGTTGTGTGCACATATTCTTCATGAGTCTTGCGGCCGTCTGCGAACGGCTGCAGCCAGTTCAGCCCCTTCTGCAGGCTTTGGCCATCGCGGCCGGCCAGCGTCAGCCAGTCTTGGCCCATGGCGCGGGCGGCGAGCGCGGCGCGTGTCAGCGGCTCCAGGTCGTAGACGACGTAGTGCAGCGCATCGCGCTCCTCGAAGTCGATGACCGAGCCGTCGGCCCGCATATTGGCGTCGAGCTGGCGCAGAAACGCGGTCCGTGCGGCATTCAGCAGATGGCCATCGTGCAACGCCACGGCGGCGAGCGTGACGAGCTTGACGCGATGGCTCTGCCAGTTGTTGACCGACGTACCCTGACTGGCCGGTCGCATCGCCTGCATGCGGGCGAGATAGCCTTCGGCCATGTCGCGTAGCAGTCGACGTACGTTTTCACGGGTGGCGGCCGGTAAGTCCGCCTGGCTGAGGCTGTACGCATCGATCAGGCCGTCCATGCTGGTTTCGTCGATCGGGTTGAAGCTGGGGCGGTAGACTCCGGTCCATGCGTCGAAATACACCGTGAGCCGGTCGAGCGCGGCCTGGTCGTGCTCGGTGCGCCATACCAGTGCCAGCACCCGCATATAGTCGAAGTCGCGTTTTGCCTGCACCGATTGGTCGTAAATGCCCTGATGCGGCAGCGTGCCCTCTGTGTGGAGCACCGGCATTGCTTGCGGCGTCGCTGCAGGAGGCCGGGCAAGCGCCGCTCGCAAGGTGGCGGGGTTGGGTGTCGGGGTGCAGACCAGTGCTTTGGCAGGGGCCATGGGGGCGGCCAGCAACAGGGTCAAGCCGATGACCGACCAGTGTTTGCGCATGGGGGTTCCTTCGCGGATTCGTTATCGGCGCATCGTAAGTTTTGCCGTTCGCTCGGTCTGTGGGGCAATGGTAAGCAGGCGTAACCGGGTGTAAGCAGTACACTTAGGATGAGTTGGCCTACCCGGCCGCATCATCGAGTGAGGAGGAAGCATCCCATGACGGATTTCCGTACCGAGACCGATTCGATGGGCGCCATCGAGGTGCCTGCACACCGCTACTGGGGCGCGCAGACGCAGCGCTCGATCGACAACTTTCCGATCGGTGTGACGCGTTTTCGCTGGCAGAGGCCGGTGATCCGGGCACTGGGCATTCTCAAGCGGGCGGCGGCCGAGGCCAATGCCGAGCTCGGAGAGCTGCCGGTTGAGCAGGCGCGCCTGATCGTGCAGGCGGCCAACGAGGTGATCGAAGGCAAGCTCGATGCAGAATTTCCGCTGGTGGTGTTCCAGACCGGCTCAGGCACCCAGTCGAACATGAACGCCAACGAGGTGATTGCCAACCGGGCGATCGAGCTCGCCGGCGGTACGCGAGGCAGCAAGACACCGGTGCATCCGAACGACCACGTCAACCGCGGCCAGTCGTCCAATGACACCTTCCCGACCGCGATGCATATCGCTGTGGTGTCCGAGTTGAATGAGCAACTGTTCCCGGCGGTGCGCCAGCTGCGCGCCACGCTGGCGGCCAAGGCCGACGCGTATCAGAGCATCGTGAAGACCGGGCGCACCCATTTGCAGGACGCCACCCCGATCACCCTTGGGCAGGAAATTGGCGCCTGGGTCGCGCAGCTCGATTTCGGGCTTGCCGCGGTCGAGGCGGCGCTGCCGGGGCTGTACGACTTGGCTATCGGCGGCACCGCTGTCGGCACCGGCCTGAATGCCCACCCCGAGTTCGGCGACCGCGCCGCACAGCACATCGCGCAGCTGGCCGGTGCGCCGTTCCGCTCTGCGCCGAACAAGTTCTTCGCGCTGGCTGCGCACGATGCGCTGGTCAATGTGTCGGCGGCGCTGCGCACGCTGGCCGGCGGTTTGATGAAGCTGGCCAACGACGTGCGCTGGCTCGCCAGCGGGCCGCGCTGCGGCATCGGCGAGCTGAACATCCCGGAAAACGAGCCGGGCTCGTCGATCATGCCGGGCAAGGTCAACCCGACCCAGTGCGAGGCGTTGACGATGGTGTGCGTGCAGGTGTTCGGCAACGACGCGGCGGTAGCGTTTGCCGGCAGCCAGGGCAATTTTCAGCTCAATGTATACAAGCCCGTGATGGTGCACAACGTGCTGGAGAGCATCGGCCTGATCGGCGATGCCTGCCTGGCGTTCGACGAGCACTGTGCGCGCGGTATCGAGCCGAATCTGGCGAAGATCGAGGCCAACCTCGAGCGCAACCTGATGCTGGTCACTGCTTTGAACCGCCATATCGGTTACGACAAGGCCGCCCAGATCGCCAAGAAGGCGCACCACGACGGCACGACGCTGGCCGAAGCGGCCGAAGCGCTCGGCTATCTGACGACAGAGCAGTATCGGGCATGGATGGTGCCGATCGATATGACGCACCCGTCGAAGCAGTAGTCGGCGTTCCGCAGGAGGTGGCGATGCACGAGCTCAGGTTTGTCTATGTCAGCTATATCGCGGCAACGCCTCAGGCGCTCTGGCAGGCGCTGATCGACGGCGAGACAACCCGGCGCTACTGGCATCGGGTCGAGTCGAGCTGGCAGATCGGTGCGCCGCTGACGCTATGGGAGGAGGATGGTCGGGTCGATCAGACCGGTACGGTGCTGGTCTGCGACCCTCCGCGCAAGTTGGCGTATACCTGCCAGCAGGTGTCGTTCGAGGCCGGGCGCTTCGAGAAGCCGTCTCGGGTCAGCCTGCTGCTGGAGCCTGTGGAAGACGGCATCATGCGTCTGACGCTGACGCACGACGACTTCGAGCCGGGCAGCGTAGTCTACGCCGGCATTACCCGAAGCTGGCCGGCCATTCTGTGCGGGCTGAAGAGTTTGCTGGAGACCGGCTCACCCCTGCCGTTCAGGCAGTTGCCTTGAGGGGCGAGTGCCGCCAATCCTGCCGGCATTATTGCCAGGCCTTGCTTAACAGGGTTTTGTGATGGCGCTAAGATTCTGTTAAGTTTGCCGCGCTATATCTAGCGTCAAGTCGAACTGAGCAATGGATTTTTGATGAGTTCCCTCGAAGCGTTGAACCACTCGCTGTTTCTCTCGATCAATGCCACCGCGGCGACACCGCACCTAGCGATCGTCGCCGGCATCGTGACCGCCCAGTACCTGATCTTCACGGTGCCGTTGCTGATGGTAGGTTTGTGGCTGCAAGGTGGCCATCCGCAGCGCGTGCTGGCCGTGCGCGCCGTGCTGGTGACGGTGCTGGCCCTGCTGATAGCGCAAGTCGTTGGTCAGTTTTGGCCGCATCCGCGGCCGTTTATGATCGGGCTCGGCGCGCGCTTTATACCGCATGCTGCCGACTCGTCGTTCCCTAGCGATCACGGCACGGTCATGGCCGCTGTGACGCTGACCCTCTTGCTCGGTCGGGCTAGGCTTTGCGGTCTGGCGATGCTTTTGGTCGGTGTGGCGGTAGCATGGTCGCGCGTGTTTCTCGGCGTGCACTTCCCGTTCGACATGCTCGGCAGCGTGGTGGTTGCGGCGCTGGCGTACGCCCTGCTAGTGCCGTTTTGGTTGCCTTGCGGCGAGGCTGTGGTGGGCGCTGTGGAACGACTGTACCGCTGCGTGCTGGCCCGGCCGATTGCAGCAGGATGGTTGCGGGCCTGAGCGTCAGTTTGGCCAAGGGCCACTACTGAAAAAGGGAGCCGATGGCTCTAATGCCGTTCACTTAGCGGATCGAACCTGTTTGATTGGGTAACGGGACGGCAGCTTTTTCACCACGCGGGGGCATTCACGCCCCCGCCGTTGTTTCGGTAGCAACAACTCCCCGAGGCGTTCCCGCAGACGCAGCAAGCGCGCCGGCAAGGTGCCGGGGCTGCTGATCGCCAGCCAGCTCCACTCATAGCGCAAATAATGCAGCGCTGTCGTAAAGCTAAGATCGGTCGGCGCAACCCCCACTTCCCGCGCGATCTCAGCCATCTCCAGTCGGACCAGGTTGTAGGCCAAGAGCGTCCCCCACACTTCCTGTCGGACGGTCTCCGGAGTGCCACTGCGTAACGTCAATTCGTCCCCCAACATGTCCTGCTTCAGCTCGCGGTAGCTGGTCTCGATGTGCCAGCGTTCCTGGTATTGCGCCGCGATCTCCTTGGCCGGCCACGCCTTGGTATCCAGCAAGGAGGTCAACAAGATGCGCCGGCGCCCATGCCGAGACACCGTTTCGATGGCCCGCGCTTCCCAGT
>NZ_JAUEDK010000080.1 GCF_030385785.1 Crenobacter oryzisoli | reverse complement strand
GACGATATGGCGCTTGCGCCCCTTGGTTTTCTTGCCACCGTCGATGCCTATCCTTTCGCTGGCCAGCACGGTCTTCACGCTTTGCGAATCAACTATGCCATAGCTTGGCATCGACTTTTTTTCTCTGGCTACGATGGGCACGCGTCAGTTCATCCAGTGCCCGTTCCCAGACTCCTTGCTTGTTCCAGCGGCTGAAGTGGTCGTAGACCGTCTGCCAAGGCGGGAAGTCTGTAGGCAACATCCGCCACTGACAGCCACTTTTCGTCAGATAAAGAATCGCGTTCACCATCAGCCGCTTGTCGTGCTTGGGTGGCCGGCCGCGCCCGTTTGCAGCCTCGAAATGGTGAGCAATACGGCACCACTGTTGTTCAGTCAGGTCGGTTGGATAAGCCAAGGGTTGTCACATGTCATGCAAAAACGCTTGATTTTCTCGCAATTTGGTTTTCAAGACAGCTTCTTAAAGAAGCGCCAAGCTGACAATGGGAAAAGGAGTGGCCAGCCACTCCTGTGAGGTTCGTCCGCAAATGGAGGCGGTTGCTCAACGGGCCAGTTGCTGTACCAGTTTGTCCAGCATGGTGTCACAGGCCAACAATTGGTTCAGCGCCAGCCATTCGTCGGGTTGGTGGGCTTGGGCAATGTTGCCGGGTCCACACACCACGGTGGGGATGCCGCAGCGTTCGGCAAACAGGCCACCTTCGGTGCCAAAGGCGATCTTGCCTGGCGGGTTGTTGTCACCAAGTAGGCCCTGAACGAAGCGGACCACGGCCGCATCCGGTGGGGTACACAAGCCCGGATAAGTGCTGCGTTCGGTAAATTCGATGCCGGTCTCGCCAGCCACACTCTGCATCTGCGGCGCCAACTCCTTGGCTGCGTAATCGCGGATTGCCGCAATCAAGCCATCCGGCGGATCTTCAGGCAAATGGCGGATTTCGAAGTCGAACACGCACTCGGCCGGAATGATGTTGAGCGCGGTACCGCCCCGTACGGTCCCGACGTGCAGCGTTGTGTAGGGCACTTCGTACAAGGGGTCGAAAGGCCCGTTTTGCTTGCGCTCACGTGCCAGACTCCGGATGTAGGCGATCAGCTCGGCGGCGTATTCCACCGCATTCACGCCGGCAGGCGGGTTGCTGGAATGGCCCTCGTGCCCGCGTACCGTCACCCGAAAAGCGGCTTTACCTTTGTGGGCGGCGACCACGCGCATCAATGTCGGCTCGCCGACGATGCCCATGGCAGGAAGAACCGGCAGCCCGCCCAGCACATCCAGCAGGCGGCGCACGCCGATGCAGCCGATTTCTTCATCGTAAGTGAAAGCCAGGTGCACTGGGGTGTGCAGCTTGACGGCGGCGAGTTTGGGCACGGTAGCCAGCACCGAGGCGATGAAGCCTTTCATGTCGGCACTGCCACGTCCGTAGGCCCGTTCGTCGCGTATGTCGAGCTTGAATGGCTCGCTGTGCCAGTCTTGCCCATCCACCGGCACTACGTCGGTATGGCCGGCCAACATGACGCCGCCACGATCGGTAGGGCCGATGGTGGCGTACAGATTAGCCTTGGTACCGGTGGCGTCTTCCACCAAACGGCTTTCGATACCAAAGCCGGTCAGGTAGTTGCGTACGAACTGGATCAGCTCCAGGTTGGAATTGCGGCTGGTGGTGTCGAAGCCCACCAGCTTTTCCAGCAGAGTGAGAGATTCCATCGCTGCTCCTTACGGGTCGCCCGGCACGCCGTAGCTGGGGGCTTCTTCCGGTGACAAGGCCCGCGTGACGTAAGCCTGCATCTGCGGTTGATAGCGTTGCCACAGTGCGACAAGTTCCGCTACCGGCGGGCCCTCGGTCCAATCGACACGCAAGTCCACCACCGGCCAGTCGGCCTTGTCCGCCACCTTGATGCCGGCCGCGTGGATCGGCCCGGCTTCACCACCGACATCCACCGCCGCTTGCATGGCTGCCAGCAGACGGTCGGGCAGAGAACCTCTGCTGTTTTCGAAGGCATCGACCATGACTTGGGGCAGGGCCGTCGTGGCGAGCAGATTGCCCGCCGCAGCGCAGTTCTTGCCGCTGGCTGAACCGAATACACCGAGTGCTTTGTTGCCGGTAAACACCGCCGGTGTACCGCGTAGCGGAACCAGCACTAATTGGCGCCATTCGATGAATGGGTCGAACGCGCCCAGCCGTTCGACGATCTGGCCGCTGTCCAAGCCTTGGGCCATCAGCTCCAGCGCACGCTGGCCCAGTACCGGGTTGGTTACGTTCTGACTCAGGGCCGCCCCGGCTCCGGCGCGCACATTGGCGCAGCGGCTGGCTACGCAAATGCTTGACGAAGCCAGGGCCACGCCGACCATCCCGCTGTCTGGACAGCGGGCAGCGATCGAGAAAGTCATGCGCGGCGCTCCTCCGGGATCACGGCGGTGATGTCAATTTCCACCAGCCATTCCGGACGGGCCAGGGCGGAAATCACCAGACCGGTGGAAACCGGAAAGACGCCCTTCAGCCACTTGCCGACGATGCGGTACACGGTCTCGCGATAGCGGGGGTCGACAAGGTAGATGACGATCTTGCACACGTCGTCCAGGCAGCTGCCGGATTCTTCTAGCAGCATCTTGACGTTGGCCATAGCCTTTTCGGTTTGTGCGGCCACGTCGCCGATACCGACCGATTCGCGGGTATCTAGATCTTGGCCGATCTGGCCGCGCAGGAACACGATGTTGCCCGCAACGACGGCTTGGCACAGGTCATTGTCGAGGTTTTGTTCCGGATAGGTGTCACGGGTGTTGAACTTGCGGATACGTTTATGAGTGGTCATTTTCGTTTCTCTACAAAATGTTTATCTAAGGTTTTATACGGTGGTTTTATCGGTCAGATGCTTGGTCCGTGGTGTAATCAAATCTTCGGTCTTTTGGCGTTGTGATGCGTCTCGATAGGAAAAATATTTGCGCTGTGTGGCAATATGGTCCGCAATATATTTGGCGTCGTGCCAGACGCCCCAGATGAAGCTGGAGCCACGACGCGACAGCCATGGCAGGCCTACGAAATAGACGCCGGGCTCGGTCGATACCCCACGCTGGTGCCGCGGCTTGCCCTTCTCATCAAAGGCGTTGACCTTCAACCAGCTGTAATCAACTGCAAAGCCGGTTGCCCAGACGATTGAGGTAATGCCAGCCTCGGCCAAGTCGAGCTCAAGAATAGGGTTGGTCAGACATTCCGGATCAGGGAGGATATTGCGGGCTTCAGGCTCTTCCGGAAGGTCGAGACCATTGCGCTCAATATAAGCATCAGCTGCATCCAACAACGACAGATAGTTTTCATCGCCGTGTGCAATGTTGCTTGCTAGGTCCGATTGGAAGGTCACTTCGCCGTTATTGAACGATTTCGTCATGCCAACGAGCGTGATCCCCTGATTGGCAAGACTACGGAAATCAACGGTATGTCCGCCACGAGCACCGCTAACCGCAATGGTGACATGTTCCGTTCCTGGCCTCATGGCCGGTGCATCCCACTCGCCAAGAACACCCAGCCACCAGCAGAAGTCACGATTGCGATAGGCACGCGGAGGACGATCGTGGGGTCCAACCGAGAGGTAAACCTGCTTGCCGGATCGCTGTAGTTCATCTGCGATCTGCACCCCTGATGAACCGGAGCCAATCACCAGAACAGCTCCCTTGGGCAATTGTTCAGGATTGCGATATTCAGCAGAATGAATCTGCGTAATTTTCCCATCTTTCGGTGCAACCGGCGGAATAATAGGGCGCTGGAATGGCCCGGTTGCGGCAACCACGCGGTTGGCCTCGATCACACCTTCAGAGGTTTCAATGGTGAAGCCCGGCCGGCCAACATTGCGTTCCACTTTCTTTACTTCCACACCTGTGCGGATAGGGGCGTTGAACTTCTTGGCATAGGCTTCGAAATAAGCGGCAACCCGTTCTTTCGGGGCAAAACCGTCAGGGTCGACGTCGTCGAACTCAAGTCCCGGGAAACGATCGTGCCAAGCCGGACCATTGGCAACCAGTGAATCCCAGCGTTCCGTGCGCCAGCGTTCTGCAATGCGATTGCGCTCCAGAACGAGGTGAGGCACATCGAGTTTACTCAGGTGTTCGCTCATGGCCACGCCAGCCTGACCGGCACCGATAACAAGCGTATCTATCTTTTCAATCGCCATCTCTGTGTCCTTAGCAGTGTTCATGCGGTGTGCTCCTGTGAGTCGGGCCACAACCGCAGTCTATGGAGCCGCGTCGGATACAGAAAATATATATATTGTCTAGATTGAATAATTTTAAAATATGTAGTGCGCGCACAGGTAACTGGTCTAACTGGTTGCGGTCGCCGATCTCGACAGCGTCACGGCGCCGCTTGGGCTTACCCCTGTCAGAAAGAGCCTCGTGGCATCGACGCGCAATCTGCAGGCGAATGCCAAAGACGTGATGCAGCAAGCAAGCGAGAGAGTTGAGCCAGGCTGTCGGCGCAAGAAGCTGGCATCGTTGTGAATGCGGGGCCGACTGCAGCCGCGACGAACATGCTGCGCGGCTGATGTTTTGGGCGTTGACAGACAGTGCCACCGGTTGGGAACTGGTCGAGGGGGAGTGGAGGACGTTTCGTCGTGTTGGGGCACGAAACTCACGCTGTATTGGCCTAGCCAATCTGAGGGGGTCTGAAACCGAAAAGGCGGGCCAAGGGGTTTATGGAACTGTGCGGTAGCATGCTCCATGCATTACCCTAAGTCATTGCATTGTTTTAATGTATGCAATGAATAATCTAAAGCTATTTTACTTATTTATTTCATCGTCCCTAAATTGGTATGTCCACGAGACAAAGGGGATGGTTTACAGGGCGTCGCTGCATACTCAGGCATGTAGTCAGCTAGCCCTGATCCTTTTCCCGTCTGGCCTGCCGATTCGTATCCACGCAGGAAGTTGAGCGGCAGTACATCCATCATCAAAAGCACATGAGGGACATCATGAAACGTGTTGCCGTCACACTTTCAGTGGCCGTTACCGGCCTTCTGATCTTTCCTACATTCGTCACTGCGGCCGATCTGACTGTGGTTTCATTTGGTGGAGCCAACAAAGAGGCCCAAAACAAGGCTTACTACCTGCCGTTCAAGGCAGCTACCGGTATCAACGTGGTCGGTGGTGATTACAACGGCGAAATGGCTAAGGTAAAGGCGATGGTCGATACCCGCAGGGTCAGCTGGGATGTGCTTGATGTGGAGTCGCCGGAGTTGGCGCGGGGCTGTGACGAAGGGTTGTTCGAGAAGCTTGATTACAGCCGCATCGTCAACCGTGGGGAATTGCTGCCTGGGGCCGCACAGCAGTGCGGAGTGGGCGCTTACATCTGGTCCACGGTGCTTGCCTACAACGCTGATAAGCTCAAAGTAGCTCCAAGCTCTTGGGGTGATTTCTGGAACGTGCAGAAATTCCCCGGCAAGCGCGGATTGCGCAAAGGCGCCAAGTACACACTGGAGATCGCTTTGATGGCTGATGGCGTGGCGCCGAAGGATGTGTACAAGGTGCTGGCTACACCGACGGGCGTGAATCGGGCGTTCAAAAAACTCGACCAGCTCAAGCCCTATATCCAATGGTGGGAAGCGGGTGCACAGCCGCCACAGTACCTGGTCGCCGGCGATGTGGTGATGAGCTCAGCCTACAACGGGCGGATCGACAGCGCGCAAAAGGACGACAAGCACTTGAGGATAGTCTGGAATGGCGGCATGTACGATTTCGACTACTGGGCAATTCCTAAAGGCACTCCGAACAAAGAGGCGGCTTACCGGTTCTTGTCTTTCGTCAGCCGGGCCGAGCCGCAAAGCCACTACGTGCAGGGCATCAGCTATGGGGTTAGCAACAAGAAGGCAACTGGGCTGATCGAAGCGCATACGCTGGCCAATTTGCCCACCGCACCTCAAAATCTGAAGAATGCCGTGGCAGTCGATACCGGCTTCTGGACCGATTATGGCGAAAGTCTGGAGCAGCGTTTCAACGCCTGGGCCTCTAAGTAGTGTAAGTGGCGGCGCCGCTGAGGTTTTAACTTTGCGCCGCCCTCTGGCCTAACTTCGCAGGAATGTTCCGCGTGCGGGCACATTCACCCGGACAACCGGCCAACGCAGGCCGGCTTCGTCTGCCAACAGTGCGGATTCATGGCCAACGCTGATGACAACGCCAGCCTCAATATCGCCCGACGCGGTGTGCGGTTGTTGCTGTCGGGTGAGTATCAGCCCAAGGCCAAGAAGAAAATGATGCGGCTGAAGAACAAGGTAGGCGCGGAGCGCGCCGAACCGTCGTCGGCAACGACGGCCACGCCGGGGGAGGTCAGGGTAAGTCGCGGTTCGGAAAACCGAAACGCGCTCAGATCGAAAAACCCGGAAACCCCCACTACACGGCAATCAGTCGTTAGCGGCGGGTAGTTCATGCTGATAGCAAATTAGAGGGGTCCGCTTAAGCGGCAGTAACGCAAGCTTCGCCTTGGTAACTGGCGCTTTCAATGCCAAACACTGAGCGGAAAGTCACCATGAAGCGGCGACCAATTTGCTGAATGGAAAGCACTTCAAATGAGATAGCAGAGTTATCGATTTGCTGGGTGATGTGATCACCCTGTTTCAGTTCTTTGATTTTCATTGGGTTGTTCCTTTTGGCACCCAACTAGCTAGGTGCCCATCAATGGCGCCGCCTCGGTGACGGCACATGTTCTATTTTTGCGGTAGGGTGGCGGAAATTGATACGCCCCTTAGTGAGATCATAGGGTGACATTTCCACCGTGACTCGGTCTCCAACCAGCACACGGATACGGTGCAGTTTCATCTTGCCAGAGCCATAAGCGAGAATCTCCACGTTGTTATCGAGCCGGACACGAAATCGCGATTCCGGCAGCATCTCGGTGACAACACCTTGCAGTTCGATCATGTCTTCTTTGGACATGGACGCTCCAATTCTGAAATGGTAGGCAGCCACGATGACCAAAATGGCTCGTGACATAGTAGATTGCTTCGTAAACCTGGGCGGAAATTGCTGTAAAAACTGACAGCAGTTAAGGCAAGACAGGCGGCTGTTGGGTTGCCGCTAGAGAAGACTCCCACTGATTCTACTGCAAATATTTGATTTGTCAAAGTTTTTCGTGGTGCTGACGAGGGGGCTTCTACCTCATATTGCTCCAACAATTTGGACAACATCCATTTATTGGCCAAAGCGTAAGCTATTGCCTATGCCCAACGGGGCCTAACTAGGCTATATAGATAACTAACTGCTCGTCCTATCCCTCTTTTTTGTTCGACGTGAGGCACTCTCCCTGGTATCGCAACCGCATCACAATTCTTATGCCGCCTGACAGCACTGCCCATGGGGGGCAAGGCTCTAAAGAGCTCTACACGACGGCTTTCTGAGGAACTCCCACATGGGAAAGAAATTATACGTAGGCAACCTGGGCTACAGCATCGGTAACAATGAGCTTGGACAGCTGTTCGCAGCCCATGGGTCCGTCGTGTCTGCCGGGGTTATCACGGATCGCGACAGCGGTCAGTCCAAAGGGTTCGGTTTCGTTGAGATGAGTACAGACAAGGAAGCACAAGAGGCCATCTCTGCCCTCAACGGCAAGGAAGTAGACGGCCGCCCCTTAACAGTCAGTGAGGCTCGCCCCAAGGAAGGGGGCAGCCGTGGTCAAGGTGGCTATGGTGGCGGTGGGGGCCGTGGCCGTGGTGGTTATGGCGGGGGTGGTAAAGGTAAAAGCCGGTATTAGTCAGCGACAGCGACCGATTTCCTAAGAACCTGTTCAAGGTCTTTTGAGCAAGAGGCACAAGAAGGCAAGGTGGACGAACTGCATGCTGGTATTGAGTCGTCGCTCGCAGTTCTTCCATAGTCGCCTGTTCTTTTCCAGCCAAGCGAAGCTACGCTCGACGATCCAGCGCTGGGGCATCGCCTTGAAGGTATGCAGTTCGCTTCGCTTGCCAATCTGCACCGTCACGTCCTCTCCCAGAATCTCACGCACGCCATGTGCGAAGGGCTGGCCCACATAGCTGCTATCTGCCAGTAGGCTTTGAACTGACTTTGTTGTACAAATCAGTTGATTCTCCCTTGCATCATGCAGTTCCGGAGTCTTCGGTTCGCCCCGAGGCCCTATCAGAACCAGATTGAACAACCGGTTTCGTCTGCATTTCAGCGAACTCAACGCGGTTACGCCCCGCTTTCTTGGCGCGGTAAAGCAACTCGTCTGCAGTTGCAATCAGGGTCTGCTGATCGACTGGCCTGTTTACCTCAGCGAAGTTCACCGCCACCACGCCAAAGCTGGCCGTAGTCATTACGGGTTGACCGTCATTGCTATAGGCCGGCCGCCCAGCCAAGGTCGTGCGTAAACGCTCAGCCAAGTGGATGCCGCCAGGCAGATCGGTTTCGGGCAGGACCAACAGAAACTCCTCCCCGCCATAGCGCACTACCGTATCAATCTGTTTTCGCGTAGAGGAATGCAATAGTTCTCCGAAATGACACAGGACCGCATCGCCGACCAGGTGGCCGTAGTTGTCATTGATGACCTTGAAATGGTCGATATCGCACACGATCACTGTCAGCCAGCGTTGGTAGCGACGGGCTCGTTCTAGCTCGCCTTCCAGAAATCGATTCTGGAGATAACGGCGGTTATAGCAACCGGTCAGAGAGTCCCGAATGGACAGATCCTGCAGGCTCGTTTGCACTCGGAACTCGTCCCGCCACAAGCGGTGATAGCGACGTGCCGCTACGATGCCGAAGGTGTTGGTCAGGATCAACAGCATGGTCATGGTGAGCAGATCCGAGGTACTCAGCGCCCCGATGTGCGTGACCAGCAGGCTGAACACCACGGTTGTGAACAACGCCACTGCCGTGGCATTAAAAAGTGAATTCGGGATGAACAGGTAGACCACGACCAGCATGATGCTTATGGACATGGCATGCCAAGGGATCTCGTGGGGTCGGTACAGGACAATGAGCATGAACGTGCTCATTCCGACGATCTCTACAGCGGTTGCCGCAAGCGTGGGGGCAATGATCGAGCGAGGATAGCGAGCGACCAGGTAGATGCCAGCCGTTGCCGTGAGCGCGACCAGGCAACGGGCCAGCAATAACAGCAACGTCTCCGCCGAGTAGCCCAGTACGGCGACATCGGTCAGCGCAAAGGCTACATAAAAGCAGGAGCAGGCCCCCAAGGTGATGCGCAGTTGTGTCTGGGTCTGAACCAGATGATGGCGCAGGAAGGCACGCTCAGTCTCTGGATGGCGAAATGCTCCGGCGAATGGGGGCAACTCAAAATCCGTCCGGGTGTTCGGCGGATGCTCACCATGCCCCTCCTCGAAATGCTGCATCGTACAACCTTTCGTTAAGACTTATGAGTGCTTGATTCCTGGCGCTACTGTCTAGCCGCAGCAAAGTGGCTTTTGAGTCTGGGGTAACGGAACATCCCCTTAGCAGGCAACTCATTCCGAGAGCAAGTCTTCACCCCGCACTCAGACTTTATCCGCCATCCTAGCCACTACTAACCTTAGTGACTATCCCATATATAAAAAATAATTGTATTAAATATTCATTAGTATTGATTTGTTGCACAAATCGCCGGATCACCTTACCGATTATGGTATTGACATTTTTGCCTCAAAAACCTCGGGTGCTCGCCAGTCGGTAAAATTACCTTGTCATTAATATCGCTGAACTTGAGGCCAATGAAACCGCGCAGCGCCATCAAAAACGACCGGTTTGCCGGCGATCACCACCGCCAGAAGATCGACCGGCTGTGCGATCCGCTGGCCGAGATTGAGTGGCACATCGACTTTGCCGTATTGGCGGTCGAAGTCGACAGTGTGGGGCTAGACCGGTCAGCCCGCAGGGGGCACCGTTTCTGACCCGGTGCGCGGCAAGCCTCGGCCCTTCAGGCCGGGGGAAGGGTAGCGCGGACGCCGTAGGCGTCCTTTGGGTGGTCAGTGTGGAGTTTGCTGCTTGGCGGATGATCTCGATCGGTGCGCCGCCACCGCTACCGGCAAGTAGGACGGCGACCACCGTGCACAGCCCCACCGCTTCTTGGGTCGTTCTTCTTGCGAATCATGCGGCTGGAAACACCTTTTAGGCTGTTTACTCACACCGAAACAGCCCCCTTCGGCGGGTAGTTCACCAGCCGGTGGACGTGATCGTGCTCGCCGTCGAACTCCACCAATTCCGCAGAAAGACGCCGTGTCTTCCGTGCCGCATAGCGTTGTCGTTACTCATCGACCAAACTATTCTATCTGCATGCAACGCCGCCAAGCCTTCCAATACGAACTGATGCCGACCGGCGACCAGCAGCGTCTGATGCGCCGTTTCGCCGGATCGTGCCGGTTCGTGTTCAACAAGGCGCTGGCGTTGCAGAAGGAACGCTATGCGCGTGGCGAGCAGAAGCTCGGCTATGCCGGACTGTGCCAGCGGCTCACCGCGTGGCGCAACGGGCCAGACACACCGTGGCTGGCCGAGGCGCCGACGCACCCGCTGCAACAGACGCTCAAGGACCTGGAGCGGGCCTACGCCAACTTCTTCGCCAAGCGGGCGGCCTTCCCGCGCTTCAAGAAGAAGGGCCAGTCCGCTAGCTTCCGCTATCCCGATCCCAAACAGATCAAGCTCGATCAGCGCAACCGCCGCCTCTTCCTGCCCAAGCTCGGCTGGCTGCGCTACCGCCACAGCCGCGATGTGCTGGGCGAGGTGAAGCAGGTCACGGTGTCGGCCAACGGTGGCAAGTGGTTCGTCAGCATCCAGACTGAACGCGAGGTTGAGCAGCCCGTCCCCAATGGCGGCGCGGTCGGCATCGACTTGGGCATTGCCCGCTTCGCCACGCTGTCGGACGGCACGTTCTACGCACCGCTCAACAGCTTCAAGCGGTACGAAAGCGCGCTGCGTAAGGCGCAGCAAGCCATGAGCCGCAAGACCAAGTTCAGTCGCAACTGGCAGAAGGCGAAAGCCCGCGTCCAGCGTCTCCATGCCCGCATCGGCAACGCCCGCCACGACTACCTGCACAAAGCCACGACCACGATCAGCCAAAACCACGCGCTCGTGTGTATCGAGGACTTGCCGGTGCGGAACATGTCCAAGTCGGCAGCAGGCACCACCGAGCAACCGGGCAAGCATGTTCGGGCCAAGTCCGGCCTGAACAAGGCCATCCTCGATCAGGGCGGGTTCGAGTTCCGCCGCCAACTGGACTACCAGCTGGCGTGGCACGGCGGGCATCTGATCGCCGTTCCGGCGCAGAACACCAGTCAGACCTGCCCGTGTTGCGGCCACGTATCGGCGGACAACCGGCGGACGCAAGCTCGGTTCGTCTGCGTCCAATGCGGTGTCGAGGACAACGCCGACCGGGTCGGCGCGCTCAACGTATTAAGGGCGGGACACGCCCGGTTAGCCTGTGAAGTGAACGGTGCGGTAATGCCGACAGCAGCAGGAACCCACCGAAACGCCCCAATCCGGCTCGATGCCGGGTTGAGCGCCGTTGGCCCCCCCCCCGACTTTAGGCGGGGGAGGATGTCAA
>NZ_JAUEDK010000008.1 GCF_030385785.1 Crenobacter oryzisoli | reverse complement strand
ACTCGAACTTGAACTGCTGCGGCGTATTGTCTTTCACCGCCTTGGCCAGCCAGCTCATCTCATCGGCCGTCACCTTCGGTGGACGCCCCGGGATCGGCTTGGCCAGCAGGGCGTTTTGGCCGCCATTGGCAAAGTCTGCTAACCAGCGAAACACCGTGCGCGGGTTGACACCGTAGGCGGCTGCTACGCTTTGCACCGATTGGCCCTCTCGAATCGCCTTGACGGCTTGCTGGCGCATGACCTGGAGGGTGTGGTGGTCAATCCCGCGGGCGTCAGAGTTTCGTTTGCATTTCATGAAGAAAATTATCACATGAAATGGCATTACTTTCTAAAAGGTTAGTAAGAGCCGCTAACCAAATCCTGCTGCAGCGTTGCGCTTCCTTACCTTTTAATTTTCCAGTGTCTGCGTCGGTGTACCTTGCATCCGAGCTGCTGCATGTCTGGCGCAGTTCTGCACCGGCTCAATAACGGACTCAAGGGCCTGAGCATAGGTTTTTGGTCCGATTGTGCACCTGCACAATCGGCAACACCCTCGTATTACTTGCCGCAAGACGCTATGGGCGCTGCCACCTGAAGGCGTGAGCCAAATGGGCACCGCCTTCCTTTAATGTGAGAGTCCGCGCTTCATTCATTCCGTCACTCACTAGCCAGTATAGTGACGCATCTGGGATATCCGGGTGTCTTTCAGCCTCGCTGTCATGCTTAGCTTCGATGGGGCTTGCCGTGGTGATTGTGTTTATGCGGAAGTCGAGACTCCATGGTTCGTTTAGTGACCCAGACTGCTCAAGCGGGAGACATTAGCCTGGACTGACGTAGCCCCTTTCCTCGTGTCTGTGAAGAAAATCCCATGGCTAAGTACTTGCCCCGCACCCATAATTATTTCGGGTAGCCCATCCAAAGTGCGCAAGTACATGGGGGAAAGTCATGGCGTCGCGTGGTCGCATCGTCTGGCGAGTTCTGCTAACGAGCCTGCTGTTGATCGGCGCGGCGGGGCGAGCACAAGCGGCTGACAGCGAAACGCTTGCCCAAGCTAGGGCTAGGGGCGTCCTGCGCTGTGGCGTCAGCGAAGGCATCACGGGGTTTTCTGCGCGGGACCTATCCGGCAGGTGGCAGGGGATCGACGCGGATTTTTGCCGAGCGGTAGCGGCTGCCGCCCTTGGCAGTCCTGAGCGGGTCACCTTCGTCCCGCTCAGGGCATCGGAACGTTTCCCCGCTTTGGAAAACCATATGGTCGATCTCTTGGCCCGCAATACCAGCTGGACCTTGTTGCGCGAAAGCACGCTTGGGGTGCAGTTTGTGGGAGTGCTTTTCTATGACGGCCAGGCATTCATGGTGCGCGCGGGGAGCACGCCACGCATGATGGCTGATCTGAAGGATGCGACCGTCTGTGTCCAGAAGGGTACGTCGAGCCAAGATCATTTGCTTGTGTATTCGGCGGAGAAGCGTTTGAACCTGCGACCGCTCGTGTTCGACTCGGCAGCAGCGGTAAATGCGGCTTTTTTCTCGGGCCGTTGTCGTGCCTGGACGAGCGATGCGTCACAACTGGCGGCGGCGCGTCTGCGGGCGCCGGGGGGGGCGCAAGCCTGGGCGATTCTGCCTGAGCGTATTTCGAAAGAGGCGCTTGGACCGGTCGTGCGGGGGGACGATCAGAACTGGCTTGTGCTCGTCCGTTGGGTGCTGTTTTCCCTATTGAATGCTGAAGAACTGAGTGTTACCCGCGCGAATCTTGCACAGCGTCTGAAGGAGGCCGCCGTTCAGCAGGCGCTCGTCGCCGATGGCGAGGTCAGCCGCAGCCTTGATGTGTCTCCCGGATGGGAGGTGCGCGCCGTGCAGGCCGTAGGCAACTACGGTGAGATGTTCGACCGCAATCTCGGATCACGCAGTCCACTCCAACTCGAACGCGGGCTCAATCGCCCCTGGATACAGGGTGGATTGATGTATGCGCCGTCTGTTCGGTAGATGAGGAGAGCCGGCCTATGAGCGAGCTGCAAATTTCCATCGTATTAATCGTATTTGCGGTGGTGATCCTTGCTATTGCCTTCAATGTGATCGATATGGCCGTCGCTGCGCTGACCGGCGTCTGTATCCTGATCGCTCTAGGCATTCTGGACGATCAGGACATTGCGAGTGGATTTCGCAACGCGGCAGGAACCCTCAGCTTGCTGTTCGGTGGCATGGTGGTGGCACGCATCCTCGCGACCACCGGCATTTTCGAGCTGCTGGGCGACATTTATTTGCACGCTACGGGAGGCAGCGGTAGGCGCTTTTTGCTCTTGCTAATCGCTATTGTCGCGCCTTTGTGTGCCTTCTTGCCCAATGCCACCACGGTCATCCTGCTTGCGCCCATCATCATACGGGTCGCTCTCGCGCTCGAGACGGATTTTGTCGGCCCCATGATTTTGACGGCGATCGTGAGCAACTCCGCTGGGCTGCTCACGCTGGTTGGTGACCCGGCAACATTTCTCGTCGGCAGTTCGATTGGCATGAGCTTTGGCACCTATCTGCAACGGGTGAGCCTTGGTGCTGTCCTGGCGATGACGATCATCGTGCCGTTGCTGCCTTGGTTAATGCCGCAGGTGTGGCAGCTGCGGCGAACCTTGCCGCCACCGACTAGGAAAAGACGCATCGAACGGCCGATTTATGCAGGCCTCGCTCTTGCGGTGCTCGTATTGATGGTGATGCTCTTTATCTTTGGTGAGGACTTGCCAACGCGCATCGTCCCCCCGGCCGTTGCGGTGATCGCGAGTGCACTTGCGCTACTGATTGCCTATGAGGTCCGAATTGAGCCGACCGAGAATGTGCTGCGCGACGTCGACTGGAAGACCCTGATATTTCTGGCCAGCATTTTTTGCCTTGTTCAGGCAATCATCAAGACCGGACTGCTTCAGTTATTGGCGCTCAGTCTTTATCAGATTTTTGGCGGCGGGCTTACGCTGGTTGCGCTGGCGATGATCGCGGGCATTGGTGTGCTGTCGAGCCTGCTGGCTAATGTTCCCGTGGCGGCCGCCTCCATCGTGATGGTCAAGGGCTATCTGGTGGCGGCCCAGGTGGTGCCTGAAACAGCGATGTCATCGCACTTCATCCAGTGGCCAGCTGTTTCGATTCCGGTGTTCGTTGCGATGATGTTCGGCGCCACGCTCGGTGGCAATGCCACGCTCATCGGTGCGTCCGCCAACATTGTTACGGCTGGGATCTGCGCGCGCCAAGGCATGCCGGTCACATTTATGAGGTTTTTGCGTTTCGGGTTACCGGTCACGCTCTGCCAGTTGACGGCTTCTGCATTGTACGTGCTTGTGCTTACCCACATCATGCGCTAGGGGATCGATAGCCTGATCCCAGTTTGTTAACAGGTATAGAACAGGCGCTTTGGGCTAATCGGCATTGAAGGCCGCCAAACGCCCTACCGAATAGTGGATGACGCTTCGACCTAGGTCTTGGAGTCGGCGGATAGCTTGGTGTACTGAACGCAACCAAGTTCAGTTGCCTTGCAGCTTTCAGTTGCTTAGGGAACGTGCAATTTGCATGTCTGATGCGTCATGTGAACGTAGGCATCGCTTAGTCACGCTCTTGGCGCTCTGTTTTATCTGCCGCCACGGTAGTAGATGGCGCTGCTGGTTCGATCCAGGCCAGTAATAGGTGGTATGTGACCGCGAGAATGACTGGTCCGATGAACAAGCCAACCACGCCAATCGTAAGCAGGCCGCCGAGTACGCCGGAAAGAATGAGCGCCAGTGGTAGCTCGATAGCGCGACGTATCAGGATTGGACGCAGGATATTGTCCACCATGCCGACTCCGATGGACCAGACAAGCAGCAGGACCGCCGCGAATTGCGAACCATTCATGAACAGCCATGCCACGCAGCCGAGCAGTGGTATGAGCGGGCCAATCTGTAGCAGGCACACGACAAATAAAAGTGCACTCAGAATGCCGGCATAGGGGATGCCTGCGACCAAAATGCCGAAGGCGCCGAGCGACGCTTGCACAACGGCAGTCACAACGACACCCAGTGCGATTGCCCGAATTGCTTGGCCAGCTAGGTGGATGATTTCTGCCCCGTTTTGGGGGGCGACGCGTTGGGCGAGGCCGATCACCAAGTGAGCGGCGACTTCGCCCTTTGCATAGAGAAGGCCGCACACAATCACCATGAGGAGCAGTTGCAACATGAAGAGGCCTAAAAGGCTGATTTGCGTGAGTAACCAGCGTGTAACCATGGCTGCATATGGCTGGACCCTTGCCAGTACGCCGCCTGGTCCGGCGTCTGCCAAGAGCTGCCATTGGTGTGTCAGACGCGAACCGACCACAGGTACCCCCGCCAGCCAATGGGGGGGCGATGGGAGAGCGTATGTGGGCAGGCCTTGGACGAACACCCTGACATCGGCCGCATTTTCGACAAACGTTGCGACGGCGAGATAGATCGGAACGATGATTACCACGATCTGCATCAGCAACATGATCAGCACTGCGAGTCCACGACGCTCGTGCAGGCGATGCTGAAGTGCGAGCAAAGCCGGCCAGGTCGAGACGACGATCATGCCGCCCCAGATGATCGCAGGCACAAATGGACGTAGGACATACAGGCTGCCGCCAATTAGCAGCAACAGTGTGCCGACTGCGAGTACGATGCGCGCCAGGTCAGAGCCACGGCGTGCCTCCGTGTCCTTTGGTGGGCGCGTATCGGAGGGGACGGGGCTGCCGTTCATGTGGCTACCTCTGGCAAGGCCGTGGATGCTGGGGCTGGGTCGTCCTGTTCAGCCTGAAAGACGCAAAAGCTTCGTGTAACGTCGGAAAGCGTGGCCATTCTAGGCTTGGATAATGCGGGCTACGCTGTTTGAGCCATTTGCTGATTTGGATGTGGCTATAGGCAGCGTCTGGGCATCGACCCTTACGCTGGTCAAGGACCAAATTGAGAAGGCTCGGCGCGATTCTGGCAGGACGTTTGAATGCTGCGGGTCGCTTCTGGTTTGGTGCCTTGTTCACGATCGATACCACCTAACACTATGCGTTCTCTCCCGGCCTTGTCCTCCCTCTGCCGTGCCAGGGTGGAACGCTGTTCGGGTTGCGGTCAGGTGTTACCAATCTCTGCGACGATGTCTGGTCGGAACATGATGAGTCGCTTTTCTAATGTAGCGTTACAGAGGCTGGACGCCATCGGACCATGGTCCTATGGTGCTTGGGTGCTGCGATACGCTGAGTTGGATGGGGGAAGTCACCGTGAGTGACTTTCAATGCTTTTGCACTGTCGCTTGGGAAACCATTCCGCTGCCCATCAAAGTAGCTTTGACAAGGTGTGGCCGATATTCGATACCCAGAATGGTTTGTGGATGAGCGAGGAAGGGGGAAGCCATATGGACAAGAGAAGGCTGTTGGGGGGCGTGTTGTTCTGCCTGTTTGTCGTGCCGGCATTGGCCGATGCGCTGCTGGACGGTGATATGGCCCGTTCCCTGAGTTATAAGAAATCCACTCAGCAAGAGGCGGCGTCTACTCCCCCTAAAGCGGCGACTACCACGACTGTTCCGACTGCAGTGATGCCTGCCGTTCCGGCCGCCACTACGACGAATGTGCTGTGCGAGGTGAGAGGGGGACAGATCTACAAGATGGACGGCAACAAGATGCAGCCCTCCAAGTGGCTGCGCAGCTGTGGGGCGTTTCCGAAGCAGGCATTCAAGAAGGACGCGGTGACGGCGTGCCTGCGCCATCGCGGCTATTCGGAAATCCTGTTCGAAGATAACACTACGATCCAGATCGAGGAAAACGTGCCGACCGGCGATCTGTGCCATGGCAAGTGGGATAACACAGCGTATAAGGCAGGCGTCAGCTGAGCGGTGTAAGAACCTGTTCACGATCTGCTGTACTCGGGTGATCCTGCGTTGAAATGACGCTCAACATGCTTACTAAGGTTTTCACTAGTAATGTCACTTCCAGTGTTTTGTAACATGCTGATTTTGTACACGTTGTAAAGCTGGTCAAAATGACGCTACAAGCTGAAAGGTTAGTATCTACTCAATAAGTGCACTTTTTTCGCGCCATTTCTCCTTGGCTGACCCTTCGTTCGCGAGATCGTGAACTGGTTCTAGGGGCCTTGGGTGGGCGAGGGCTGTCATCAGTCCTCGCCAGGCCTGGACAGTGCCGACAGGATGCCGGTCCATGACGAGCTGGCTCGCTTGCCAGATACGAGCCGCTAACAAAATCCTCCCGGCGTTGTTGCGCTGTCTTGCCGTACCACTTGTACTGCCTGCGGCGGCGCGACAGACCAATTAGCTCTTGCCACTGCGGTTACGCGCCTCGATGTGGCGTCTCTGGTCTGCATGATGTGGAGGCACGCAAATCTTTGTGTCGTTGAAGATCGAGCCGATGGTGTCTGGCTATTTCGCCATCATCGCAGAGCCTAACTGAGCGACCCCTGACTACTTGTTAAGGTTGCTCGAGTGGGCTCAGGCGTTGTCGCATGCTCCGGCCTGCAGCGCGACGGCGCTGGCGTCGAATTCCTCAATCAACCAGTCACGCAGGGCGACCCGGCGCGGGTCGGCATCGATCGGGCTTGGTGACAGCAACAGATAACGCGAGCCGTCCGGTACGAATCCGAAGGGGGCGACCAGTCGGCCGTCGGCCAGTTCGTCCACCGCCATGTACAGCGAGCCGATCGCGAGACCGAGGCCGGCTCCGGCCGCCTGCAGGCATAGGTAGAAGTGCTCGAAGCGCTGTTCCCCGCCCCAGGCGAGATGCTGTGCGCTCAGCTGCTGCCAGCGCGTCCAGGCATCGGGGCGGCTTTGCGTATGCAATCGCACCGGGGCGCTGCCTTTGGCGAGCCGTTCGGCCAGCGTGGCTGAGCACACAGGGCCGACCCACTCGCGCCCAAGCGGGGCGCTATAGAGCGTGGTGTCGCGTGGGAAATCGTCGCGACGCAGCGCCAGGTCGATCCGGCTGGTGGCGAAATCGAGCGCACCGCCTGCGGCAAATAGGTGGATGGGGATGGCCGGATGGCGTTGCTGGAAGCGTCCCAAGCGCGGGATCAGCCAGCGCATCGCGATGGTCGGCTCGCACGACACTACCAGCGGCGCATCAGCGGGCGGGTGGCGTAGCCGCTCGACGGCTTCGGCCAAGCTGGCCAGCGCCGGGGCGCAGGCTTCCTGCAACTGCAGGCCCTCGCGAGTCAGGAACACCGCCCGGTTGCGCCGTTCGAACAGTATCACGCCGAGCTGTTCCTCAAGCTGGGCGATCTGGCGGCTGACTGCGCCGTGGGTGACGTGCAGTTCGGCTGCAGCCTTGACGAAGCTTTGGTGGCGCGCGGCGGCTTCGAACACGCGCAGATTGTTGAGGGGGGGCAGACGGACCATATATGTGATTTTTCCTCACATAATTCGTTTAGCATAAATCGTTTTTCCTTAGGTGGCAATGCAACGAAAATTGGTGTGTCGCGGCCAGGTTGTTCTTCGGCCGTCTTGACCAGCGATGAAATTGCACACAGAGGAGAAACAGGGATGGATGCAGTCCTTGAGCAAGCCGACCACCAGTTGGCACCGCTCCACGATCAGCACACCGCGCTCGATGTGTTGGGCCGGCAGCTTGCCCACCAGGCATTTTGCTTCGTGCCGGCGGCCCAGGTGGCCACATTGCTGATGCAGTTGAGCCCCGCCGCACTGGCCGAGTTCGGCACCTTCCAGCGGAGTTGGGAGCGGCTGGCCGAAGACGGCTACATGGCCGACGGCGGCCGGTATCGGCAGCGCCGTCACGCGACGTTTAGCGCAGCCCCTTCTGCGCACTACGCGCAGCTCGAGTCGCACCAGCCACACTATCAGACCCTCGACTATAACCCGCTCAACGGCGGCGTCGCGCGCCATTACCTACCGATCGAGGATGGGATCCAGCATGGTGCAACGCTGACCACTTTGCTGAATCTCGGTTGCACGCTGTTCGGCAAACTGCGGCCCGACGCCGCTTGGCATATCGAAGTGCACCAGTTTCGCATCGAAGCCGGGCGCGGCATGGAAGGCCGGCCGACCCCGGAGGGCGTGCACCGCGATGGCGTCAATTTCGTGATGATGCTGATGGTGAAACGCCACAACGTGGTCAACGGTGCCACCACGATCTACGACCTGAACAAGCAACGACTCGACCAGTTTACGCTGACCGAGCCGCTCGATCTCGCCATCGTCGACGACGAGCAGATCTATCACGGCGTCACGCCGATCGTGCGGCTCGACCCGGCTCACGAGGCACACCGCGATGTGTTGGTGATTACCTTCCGCCGCCGCGACTGACCCGATGCGCCGTGGCCTTGCCGGCCGCGGCTGTCTACAGAGGATTTCCGCCATGAACGAACTGATCGCCGTTTCAGTCATCACTATCCTCGCCGTCATCAGCCCGGGGGCCGACTTCGCCATGGTGACGCGCAACAGCTATCTCTATGGCCGCAAGGCTGGCCTCTTGGCTGCGCTTGGCATCGCGCTCGGGGTGCAGGTGCATGTCAGCTATACCATGCTCGGGGTGGGCCTGCTGATCGCCAAAGCGCCGCTGTTGTTCAATGCGATCAAGTTTATAGGCGCCGCCTATCTGGTTTACATCGGCTACAAGACCTTTGTCGCACGCAGTCAGGTGGACGTCGATCTTTCTGGCGGCGAGCCGATTTCCGACTTCGCTGCGCTGCGTACCGGTTTCTTGACCAATGCGCTCAACCCCAAGACCACGCTATTCGTGGTCAGTACCTACACCCAGGTGGTACATGTGGACACGCCGGTTTTTACCCAGATCGGTTACGGCCTGTTCATGTCATTTGCGCACTGGGCCTGGTTTACGCTGGTCGCGCTGTTCTTCTCGCACAATCGTCTGCGCAACACGATGCTCCGTGGCCAGCAATTGCTGAACCGTGGCATCGGGACGGTGCTGGTGGGGCTGGGTGTGGCGCTTGCGTTGGCGCCGATGGGACATTGAGGGAGAAGGACCATGTACAACGTCGCCTGTATCGACCTCGAGGGCGTGCTGGTCCCAGAGATGTGGCCGCATATCGCGGCCGCGACCGGCCTGTCCGAACTGAACCTGACGACGCGAGAGGTGTCCGATTATGCGCGGCTGGTGGAGGTCCGCATTCGGCTGCTGCGCGAGCACGGCATCCGACTGACCGACCTGCAGACGCTGGTCGAGACGCTTGAGCCGATGGCCGGCGCATGCGCCTTCGTCGAGCGGTTGCAGCAGTCGTATCGGCTGGTGCTGGTGTCGGACGCATTTCTCGAAATGGTGTTGCCGCTGTGGCACAAGCTCGGCGAGCCGGAGCTGCAATGCCATCACTTCGAGTGCGATGCCGCCGGCTACATCGTGCAGCCGCACTATGTGCGCCGCGGAGGCAAACAGGAGGCGCTGCTGCCGTTTCAGGGCTGTCGCACCCTGGCGGTGGGCGATGCGTTCAACGACCTGTCGATGCTGCGGGCGGCGAGCCAGGGCTTTCTGTTCCGCCCGTCGGCTGAAACCCGCGCTGCCGCCACCGACTTGCCGGTGGCGTACGACTACCTCGATGTGCTGCAGGGCGTAGGTTTAACGGTGTGAGCCCGGGGGTGATGACTGGTCGCCGCTGCCCGCGTCCTGCATTGGCATCAGGTGCGACCCGGCTGCCATTCCGGGTAGGCCGGCAGTTCGTCGCCGTGCGCCAACCAGGGCACTGCATGCGATTGCCAGATCGTGTATGCCGGCGTGACGCCAGGATCGTCATCCAGCGTCGCCACGCGCAGGATCCAGTGCGGCTTTCCGACACGCTCGGCCACCAGTTGGGTGCCGCAGCGAGAGCAGAAATAGCGTGTTTTGCCTGGGGACGACTCATAGCGACTGAGCAGTGCTTCACCGCGCAGCCAGCGAAAATGCTCGCGTTTTACCGCCGCCCCCGTGTTGAACGCGGCGGAATGGGCCTTGCGACAGGTGTGGCAGGCGCAATGTTGGATTTCCGAGTCGAGCTGGTCGATTTCGTAGGCGATCTCGCCGCACAGACAACTGCCTTGCATGGGGTTCTCCTGAGGATGGTTCTACCTCTGGCCGTTATGGCATTCAGCGAATAGGCGATCTGTGCGAGACGGATGCCGGCTCCTTGTGCGGCGGCGGCTCGACGCTTTTCGCCGACGCTCAGTCGGCAATGTCGTCGAGGAAACGGTACATCACGTAGGCGTCGACGAGGCCGAGCGTGGCATGGCGGAACGCACGCGGCAGCGTGCCGACGATGGTGAAACCGAGCTTTTGCCACAGTTTTACCGCCCCGTGGTTGCTTGCCACCACGAAGTTGAACTGCATCGCGGCGAAGCCGGCACGCTTGGCCTCTACCAGACAATGCTTGCCCAGTGTGACGCCGACGCCGCGGCCATGTACCGTCGGGTCGACCATGAACGAGGCGTTGGCAACATGGTTGCCGAGGTCGCGCTGATTGGCAACGAGCTTGTACATGCCGACGACTCGTTCACCCTCTAATGCGACCCAACTGACGATGCCGGGCCCGAACCAGTAGGCGCTCGCATCGTTCTCGCTGGTGGATGGGGCGAACACATAGCTGTCTCCTCCTGCGATCACGGCGTGGAAGATGGTCCACATCGCCGGCCAGTCGGCGGTGTTGGCCGGGCGCAGGGTGAGGGCGTCGCTCATCGCCGGTCTCCTTGGGGCGGTAGGGTTGGCAGATAGGGGCCGATCACGGTAAGCGCGTGTTCGACGTAGCTGTCCTTCTCGCCGACTGGCGCCACGTAGTGCAGTGCCGCTGCCGCGTCATCGATGCCGGCCAGGCGCGCGATCGTCCAGGCGGCGAGATAGACCGAAGCCAGGCAGCCACCGGCGGTGGCGACATTGCCCCGCGCGTAAAGCGGCTGCTCGACGATGCGCACACCGGCTTCCTCGACCCAAGGCTTGGTGATCAGATCGGTGCAGGCGGGCACGCCGTCGAGCAAGCCAAGGCGGGCGAGCAGCAGCGTGCCCGAGCACTGGGCGCCGATCAGTTGGCGGCTCGAATTGAGCGCGAGCGTGTCGAGGAAGGCGGTATCGGCGGCGTAGTCGCGGGTCTTGATACCGCTCCCAACCAGCACCGCGTCGGCGCTGGCCGCGTCGGCCAACGTTGCTTGTGCCTGCAGCGACACACCGTTCATCGAGGTGACTCGGGGGCTTGGGCAGGCCAGCGATACCCGCCAGCCGGGGCGTTTCACCCGGTTGAGCAGGCCGAGCGCGATCAGAGAGTCGAGCTCATTGAAACCGTCGAGCGTCAGGATGGCAATGTGCATAAGAGGCTCCTTTGTCCGTGCCGTTCAGTCCAGGGAGATGCTGCGGCCGTGCCAGCCGTCGGCGCGGCGCTCGGCGATCAACAGCGCCTCTCCATTCGCCGGAGCGTGCGCGATGTGTTCGCCGTTCTCGTCCCACAGCGCACTGCCACCGGCACACTGCCAGCCGCTGGACGGTGCGCCGTAATTGGCCAGCAGCACTGCCATGCGGTGCTCGCGAGCGTAGCCCTGTAGCTGTTGGGTATCGGCCGCGTAGCCGTTGACCGACAGCAGCATGCCGGCGCTGTAGACGGCGGCGCCGCTTCGTTTCGCTGCCGCAGGGTGTTCCGGGTGGCCTGTGTCGGCGCAGATCGCCAGCGCCGCACGGGTGCGGGCATCGTCGTCCAGCGTCAGCGTCAAGCCGGCTTCTCCCGGCAAGAACACCGTGTCTTCGCCCGGGTGCAGGTATTGCTTGGCGTAATGACCGATCGCGCCGTCCGGGCCGAAGATCAGTGCGGCGAGCCGCAGCGTGTCGTCGCCGAGGCGCAGCGGTGCACCGGCGACGATGGTCATCGCGTGCCGCTGTGCCGCTTCGGCCAACGGTATGAGTCGTGCATCGTCGAGCGTCACCGCGCAATTGCGCGCCAATGCCAGCTCATACCCGGTCAGCGACAGCTCGGGAAACTGCAGCAGCGTAACGCCGTGACGGGCGGCCAAGGCGATGAAGTCGAGGTGGCGGGCCAGATTGGTCGAAAGGTCGCCGGCGAGCGGAGCGGTCTGGGCGGCGGCGAGGACAAGCGCGGGCATCGAGAACTCCTGATGGTTAAGTGCTTATCATACCGATTCTTGCCCGGCGGATGGGCTCTGCCCGATGTCGGTAGTCGGAAGCGGGGCAACTATGGAGGAGCGGGCAGGTCTTTCTTGGTCCGGACAGGCGATGGATTGCTGTCTGGTATGGTGACGAGACCGTAACGGCATGATCGACTAGTGCCGCCACTAGTGGGTGGGGCGCCGGCTTGGAAGCTGCAAAGAGCGCACGGAACTGTACACAGGTTTGGACGGTTACTGGCTGTCTTCGGGGGCTATGGGGGTAACGAACTGTCGGCGCCGTGCGGTGAGACTGTTTGGGGGGGCTGGGACGCGTCGAGGCCGGACGAGCCAAGCAAAACAGAGGAAGGGGGAAAAGCAAACAGGCTTCTGTCTTAGACAGAAGCCTGCTGCATGAATCTGGCGTCCCCACGGGGAATCGAACCCCGGCTACCGCCGTGAAAGGGCGGTGTTCTAACCGCTAAACTATAGGGACTGATTGTGGCGCACCCGGAGCGATTCGAACGCCCGACCCTCTGGTTCGTAGCCAGATACTCTATCCAACTGAGCTACGGGTGCACTGGTACTGCTATTGTCGGTGGCGTCCCCACGGGGAATCGAACCCCGGCTACCGCCGTGAAAGGGCGGTGTTCTAACCGCTAAACTATAGGGACATACCGTGGCGCACCCGGAGCGATTCGAACGCCCGACCCTCTGGTTCGTAGCCAGATACTCTATCCAACTGAGCTACGGGTGCGCTGTTTCTCGCGTTGTTCTGCAAGAGAGGCCGAACTATAAAGGGCCAAGTTTCGGCTGTCAAGCGTTGGTGGGCTTTTTATTTGCAGGTCGATAAAATAGAAGTATGCAATGCCTTAATGCGTCACAGTGACATTGTCCTGTTGCCTTCTTCCATCAGGCTGCCGGCTTGGCCGGGAGTCATCGCATAGTGAAATTCCATGCTGTTTGAGCAAGCTTGCGCGATTGTCGATTTGGAAACCACCGGTGGTCACATCACCAAAGATCGCATCACCGAGATCGGCGTGATCCTGATCGACGGCGAGCGGATCGAGCGTTTTTCCACGCTGGTCAATCCAGGTCAGCCGATTCCGCCGTTCATCGTCAACATGACAGGCATCAGCGATGAGATGGTGGCCAACGCGCCGCCGTTCGAGGCGCTGGCCGAACGGCTCCTGAGGATGCTGGAGGGGCGGCTGTTCATCGCACATAATGCCCGCTTCGATTATGGCTTCCTGAAGAACGAATTCCGCCGCGTTGGCCTGCGTTTCCAGACCGAGGTGCTGTGCTCGGTGAGGCTGTCGCGTCGTCTCTATCCGCAGCATTTCAAGCACAACCTCGACAGCCTGATCGAGCGGCACGGCATCGAGTTGGCCGAACGCCATCGCGCGCTGGCCGATGCCGAGGCGGTCTACCATTTCCTGCAGTCGGCCAGCCGCGAATTGGGCGAGGCTCCGGTGCGGGCGGCGGCCGAATACCTGATGGCCAAGCCGACGGTGCCGGAGGGCATCGACGCTGACGTGGTCGACCAGCTGCCCGACGTGCCTGGCGTGTATCTGTTCTTCGGCGAGGCCGATCAGCCGCTCTATGTCGGCAAAACGGTGAATCTGCGCAGCGCGGTGCTGAAGCATTTCGCCGGGGAGCCGGCAGATCGGGCGCTGGCCGAGGCGGTGAGGCGCATCGACTGGCAGGAGACGGTCGGCGAGTTCGGCGCGCAGCTGATGGCGCTGCAGCTGATCCGAGAATTGCAGCCGTCGCATAATCTGAAGGGGCGGCCGAGCCAGGAGTTGTGCTCGCTGCAGTTGGCGAGCGATGCGGACGGTTTTGTGCGGGCTCGTACCGTGGCGGCCCGCGATGTCGACTTTTCCAGGGTCGAAACGCTATACGGCCTATACCGCAACCCTCGTGAGGCGAAGAAGGTGCTCACGGATCTCGTGCGGGCGCATGAGCTGTGTCCTGCAGTGCTCGGTATCGAGCCGATCACCTCGAAGAAGGGTAGCCCTTGCTGCGCAAGGCAGGCTGGACACTGTCGCGGCGCCTGCGTCGGCATCGAGCCGGTCGAGTCGCACAACGCCAGGCTGATGGCGGCGTTGGCACGCTTGAAAGTGAAGAACTGGCCATTTCCAAACGCGGTGGCGGTGGTGGAGAGCGACCCGGTGACCGGGGAATCGGTCGAGCATGTGTTCGACCGGTGGTGCTATCTGGGCAGCCGCGGGGAGGAAGGGGAGGCGCTCGACGGTACGCCGAGCTTCGACCTTGAGACTTACAAGCTGATCAGCGCCTATCTGAAGAAGCCGTTCGAGCACACCAGCGTGCGGCTGCTGGAGACGGCGCAGCCAGCCACCATGGGCGCTTGGTAAACAATTTGGCCGAACCCCGTTTAGGGTTCGGCCAAATTGTTTCGGGCAGGCGTCCGAGCTCAGTCGTGCAGCGCGAGGAAGCCCTTGAGCTTGCTTTCGATCAGGCGCGGGTTCTCGCCGTTGGCAATACCGATCAGGCCCTCGAGGACCAGTTCCTTGCAGGCGATCTCGGCGTCGATCAAGTGGCGCAGCTTCAGTCCCACCGGCAGGAAGAACAGGTTGGCGAGGCCCACACCGTAAACGGTGGCGACGAACGCCACCGCAATGCCAGAGCCGAGCTTGGCCGGCTCGGTGAGGTTTTCCATCACGTGGATCAGGCCGAGCACGGCGCCCAGGATACCCATCGTGGGCGAGTAGCCACCGGCCGAGTCCCAGATGCGCGCCGCCTGCTTGCGGGCACGCTCGAACATGGTGATTTCCACCTCCATCGTGGAGCGCAGCGCCTCGGGTGCGGTGCCGTCGACCAGCATCTGCAGCGCCTTCTGGGTGAACGGATCTTTCTGGCCGGCGACGGTGCCCTCCAGCGCCAATAGGCCGCCCTTGCGGGCGGTCTGGCTCCAGCTGATCACGTCGTGGATCAGGCGATTGTGGTCAAACTGCGGCGGCGCGAACACCCAGCGCAGCATCTTGATCCCGGCGATGAACTGTTTCGGCGTCGACTGCAACATGACCGCGCTGGCCGTGCCGCCGACCACGATCAGGAAGGCGGTCAGCTGCAACAGCGAGCCGATGTGCCCGCCCTCGAGCGCCTGGCCGGCGATGATGGCGGTCAGACCGCCGATGATGGCTATGAAGCTGATTTTATCCACGGTGGCTGGGGTTCCTGCGGGCTAGGGTGGAGGCGGGGGGTCAGATCCATTCACGAAGGCGGCCGCGTAGGCGCACGACGGCCTGGCTGTGCAGCTGGCTGACGCGCGACTCGGACACGCCGAGCACGGCGCCGATTTCCTTGAGGTTCATTTCCTGTTCGTAGTACAGGCTCATCACCAACTGGTCACGCTCCGGTAGCGCCCCGATTGCCTCAATCAGCGAGCCGCGGAAACCGGCATCGGACAGGGTGGCAAGCGGGTCGGGGCTGCGGGTGTCGACGATGTTGGCGAGCGCGTCGGACAGTCCTTCGCCCTCATCGTCTGAGAAGTCCTCGAAGTGCAGCAGTGACAGTCCCTTGCAGTCACCGAGCATGGTCTGGTACTCGTCAAGCGGCACGCCTAGCTGCTCGGCGATCTCGGTTTCGCGCGGGGCACGGCCGAGCTGCTGTTCGAGCTTGGAGATGGCCTCTTCGATCTGGCGGGCCTGGCGGCGCGCTTGGCGTGGCAGCCAGTCTTCGCGACGCAACTCGTCGAGCATCGCGCCACGTACCCGCTGGCTGGCGAAGGTCTCGAATTGCACGCCTTGTGCCGGGTCGTACTGCTTTGCGGCCTCGATCAGGCCGATGATGCCGACCTGCACCAAGTCGTTGATGTCGACCGATGACGGCAGGCGTGCGGCCATCAGGCCGGCTATTTTGCGCACCATCGGCGCGTGCAGCGTGACGTCGATGTCACAGCGCTGTTCGATCTGGTAGCCGTGGCGTTTCAGAAGTGCAGACATGGTCAGAATCCGATGGCGAGGGTGCAGTCGCGCGAGGCGCTGGCCAGAAGTTCCAGATAGCCGGTATCGGCACCGCCGGGGGGCGGGGTGTGCCAGTGTGGCAGCTGTGCAGCGAGCTGGCCGTACGCTTCTGCCGCTTCACTATGCGGGAAGGCATCGGCCAGCGGCCGGCGCAACGTCTGGCTGCGCGGTACGCTGATGTCGTAGGGCACGAAGCCGACCATCCTCAGTGGCAATTGCAGATAACTGCCGGCCACTTCGGCTAACCGGTTGAACAGGAGTCGCGCCTCGTCGAGATGATCGCAACGGTTGATCAGCACGTTGGCCGACAGCCGGCCGGCAAAGCCGTGCAGCCGTTTCAGCTCAGCGTAGGCTTGGGTCAGCGATTCGGTGTCCGGGCCGAGCACCAGGATCAGATTGTCGGCAATCCCGGCTGGAATCGGATCGTCGGCCGGGGACGGGGCATTGATCAGCACCACGTCGGCATCACGCTCTAGCGGCTGGAATTCTCCCTGTAGCCGGTGCCAGGCAAGCTCACTGAGCTCGGCGCGTTCAGCAGCCGATGCGTACAGATTGAGTAGCGTGATGCCGTGCGGGGACTGGCTCATCAATTCGCTCAGTGCCCTCGGCCGCCGCGTCGGGCCCGACAGCGTGGCGGCGGGGGGCAGGCCCAGCCGGCGGCTCAGCACTTGGCCGGGCTGAGCGTCGAGCAGCAGCGGACGCTGCCCGTTGCGGGTCAGTGAGATCGCCAGCTCGGCGGTCAGCGTACTGCAACCGCTGCCGTCGGCACCAACGATGGCGAAACTAGCGGGACGGCTGGCGCGGCGGGTGAGCCGGCGCAGGCTTTCGGCCTGGTCGAACATCAGAGCAACCCGGCCTGTGCGGCGTGCATCATCGGCAGCTCGTCTGTGAACAGTTCGAACGGCGACGGCGCCTGGCGTGGCGCAAAAGCGCGCTCGATCAACGGGGCCGGCTGAGCCGCATGCAAGTCTTCCGGGACCCGCTGGCCGTTGGCCAGCGCCAACAGTTGCAGGCGGTGACGGATCACCACGTCGAGGCAGGAGCCGAGCGGCACCGCCTCGTCGAGCTTGGACAGGATGCAGCCGAACAGGCCATTGCCGCGGTAATGGTTGACCACGTCGTCGAGGGTGTGACCGTCTGAGTTGGCTGCCAAGAGCAGGATGCGGTTGACCGGCCGGTTCGTCGCCGCGGATAGCAGATCGGTCTGCTCGATGACACGGCTGTCACGCTGGCTCATACCCATGGTATCGATCAGCACCACATGGCGCTCGGACAGATCAGCCAGCGCGAGGCTCAGGTCCTGGCCGCTCTGCACCGCGTGTACCGGCACACCAAGGATCTTGCCGTAGATGCGCAGCTGGTCCTGGGCACCGATCCGGTAGCTGTCGGAGGTGATCAGCGCAACGTTCTGTGCACCGTATTTCAGGGTGGCACGGGCGGCCAGTTTGGCGACGGTGGTGGTTTTGCCCACCCCGGTCGGGCCGACCAGCGCGAACACGCCGCCGGCCTCGAACAGATCGGCCTCGATGTCGCCGCAGCGCAGATTGTGCGCCAGCGTCGAGCGCGCCCACTGTAGCGCGGTCTCGCTCTTGTAGGCCTCGGGTAGCTTGTCGATCAACTGACGGATCAGCGCGGCGGAGAAGCCGCACGACAGCAGGCGGCGGTACAGTTCCAGCCGCTCCGGTGCTTGTTCTCGCATATCAGACCAAGCGAAGCCGGCCAGCTGACTTTGCAGCAGACTGCGTAGCTGGCGGACCTCGTCGCCGACGCTGCGGATCTCGCTGCTGACGGTGGCGGTGACTTGGGACAGGTCAGGATGCAGCGGCGGGCTAGTCGGGATCGGAGGACCATCGTCGAGCCAAGTATGGTCGACCTCGGTCAGTGGCGATTTCAGCATCGGAGCCGAGCTGGCGTCGACCTGTGGTGCTTCGTCCGGCAGCTCGGCCATGAGGCCCTCGCTCGGCGATGGCTCGACGAGGGGCTGTGGTTTGGTTGCAGCATCGGTGGATAGCTGGGCGAAGCTGTGCATGGTGACAGCGCTGGCCGTCTCGTCATGGCGCCGGTTGTTCCAACTGTGCTCGCTGTGCTCGAGCGGCTCAACCGGCAGGGCGTAGGTGCGGGCGATTGCGCGCTGCACCGGGCTGTGGGTGGCCGACTGTGGACGCGGGCTGGTAACTGGGTTCGGTACGGCCTTGGCCACTGCCGACAGCTCGACGTCAGCGATCGCCATGATCTCGACACCGCCGTCTTTGCCTGGCCGATTGGAAAGAATCAGCGCGTCTTCACCTAGCTCGTCGCGAACCAAACGCAGCGCCTCGCGGGTGCTGTTACCAAAGAATTTCTTTACCACCATGCTTTACGCTTCCTTGCTTCCACCAACAACACCAATGATGCGGATGGTCTTGTTGTCGGGAATTTCGTTGTGCGAAATGACCCTCAGATGCGGCAACGGCCTGCGCAGGAAGCGCGCCAGCAGCGGCCGCAGCAGCGGCGGCGTCAGGAGCACCGGGTTGTAGCCCTGCTGTTCGACCTGTTCAGCCTGCTGTGCTGCGCTGGCGAGCAGGTTTTCGGCCAGGCCCGGTTCCAGCCCGCCGCCGCGCGATTGCACCGCCTGCGTCAAGACGTTTTCCAGCGTCGGTTCCAGCGTGATCAGCGCCAGTTCGGTTTCACCCGGGAACAGCTGCTGAACGATGGCGCGCGACAGCGCGGTGCGCACCGCACTGGTCAACTCGTCGGCGTCCTGGGTGACGGCGATATGATCGGCCAGCGTCTCGATGATGCTGCGCACGTCCCGGATGTGGATACCGTCGGCCAACAGACGCTGCAGCACCTTCTGCAGCACGCCAACCGGCACTACCTTCGGCACCAGGTCTTCCATCAGCTTCGGCGATTCCTTGGCCTGGTGCTCGATCAGCTGCTGCACCTCTTCGCGGCCCAGGAGTTCCGACGCGTGCTGCTGCAACAGGTTGGAAAGGTGGGTGGCGACCACGGTCGATGCGTCGACCACGGTGTAGCCAAGCATCTGTGCTTCGTCACGGCGGCTGGCGTCGATCCATACCGCCGGCAGGCCGAACGCTGGGTCGGTGGTCGGTGTGCCTTGGATGTCGCCGTTGACGCGGCCTGGGTTGATCGCGAGGTACTGGCCGATGAAGGCCTCGCCGGTGCCGATCTCCACACCCTTGAGCAGGATGCGGTAGGCGTTCGGCTTGATTTCCAGGTTGTCGCGGATATGCACCGGCGGCACCAGGAAGCCGAGTTCCTGAGCAATCTTCTTGCGGATGCCGCGGATGCGGCGCAGCAGTTCGCCGTCCTGGTTGCGGTCGACCAGCGGAATCATCCGGTAACCAACCTCCAGGCCGAGTGCATCAACCCCCTGCACGTCGTTCCAGCTGACCTCGGTGGCTGGCGTCTCGATCGATGCCGGCTTGACGGTGGTCTGCTCGGCAAAGGCCAGGCGCTGGCTGCGCTTGGAATGCCAGTAGCCGAGTACCACCAGCAGCGTCGAGATGGTCAGGAAGGCGACGTGCGGCATGCTCGGGATCAGGCCGATCAGGCCGAGCACGCCGGCGGTGATATAAAGCACCTGCGAGTTCATGAACAGCTGGCCGACCAGCTGCTCGGACATGTCCTTCTCGGTGCCGACGCGCGACACCACGATGCCGGCGGCGGTGGAGATGATCAGTGCCGGGATCTGCGCAACCAGGCCGTCACCGATGGTGAGCAGGGTGTAGGCATGTGCCGCGTCGGCCACTCCCAGGTCGTGCTGGACCACGCCGACGATCAGACCACCGACGATGTTGATCAGGATGATCAGGATGCCGGCCATCGCGTCGCCACGGACGAACTTGGACGCACCGTCCATCGCACCGAAGAAGTTGGCTTCTTCGGTGATGGTGGCGCGGCGCTTGCGCGCCTCGTCCTCGCCGATCAGGCCGGCGTTCAGGTCGGCGTCGATCGCCATCTGCTTGCCGGGCATCGCATCGAGGGTGAAGCGGGCGGACACTTCGGCGATCCGGCCGGCACCCTTGGTGATCACCACGAAGTTGATGATGGTGAGGATCACGAACACTACCACGCCGATGGCGATATTGCCGCCGACCAGGAAGGTGGCGAACGCCTCGATCACGTGGCCGGCCGCGTCCGGGCCGCTGTGGCCCTCCAGCAGGATTACCCGCGAGCTCGCCACGTTCAGCGACAGGCGCAGCAGAGTGGTGACCAGGAGCACCGCCGGGAAGGCCGAGAACTCGAGAGGACGACGCACGCCGATGCCTACCAACAGCACGATGATCGACATCGCGATGTTGAAGGTGAAGAACATGTCGAGCATGATCGGCGGCAGCGGCAGTACCATCATCATCAGGATGAGGATGATCAGGACTGGGCCGGCCAGGCTGGTGACGTTGAAGCGTTTCAGTTGCAGAAGAATAGTGTCCATGCCGGCTTAGTGTCGTGTTGCGCTGTCCGCCTCGGGCGGCTGGTTATGTTGTGGGTCGAGATCGGTCGGTACGTCGAGCTGATCGGGGAACACCGGCGCGATGCCGCCGCTGCTCTGGTAAACGTTGAGCTGGTAAACGTAGGCCAGCACCTGTGCCGCGGCCGAGTACAGCCGCGATGGCACTTCGTCTCCGATCTCGGCGTTGAAGTACAGCGCCCGGGTGAAGCTGGGTACGCGCATCACGGTGACCTTATGCTCGCGGCCGATCTCGATGATGCGTTCGGCCACCTTAAGTGAGCCCTTGGCGAGAACCCGGGGCGCACGCATATCTTCAGTATATTTTATGGCGACGGCATAGTGGGTCGGGTTGGTGACGATCACGTTGGCGTTGGGCACTTCCTGCATCATCCGGCGGCGTGCCGCTTCGCGCTGCAACTGGCGGATGCGGCCCTTTACTTCGGGCGAGCCTTCCTGCTCCTTGTATTCGCGCTTGACCTCTTCCTTGGTCATGCGCAGCTGTTTGTAGTACTGCCAGAGCTGGTAGGGCACATCCAGCACCACCAGCAGGATCATCGCGCCGGACACGATCAGAAAGGTGTGGCTCATCAGGTCGATCAGCTTCGCCAGTGCACTTTTCAGCGGCATGTTGACCAGACCGACAAGTTCCATCCTTTCGTTCCAGATCACCCAGCAGGCCACACCGCCGATCAGCATGCTCTTCAGGATCGCCTTCAGACCCTCGGTTGCGGCGTTGATCGAAAACAGCCGCTTGATGCCGGTAAACGGATTGATCTTGGAGAACTTCGGCATTACCGGCTTGAGCGAGTAGTTCCAGCCGCCGATCAGGATAGGCACCAGCGCCGCTACCAGCAAAAGACCGACGAAGATCGGCAGTATTTGCCAGAGCGTCTGGAACATCGCCTCCTTGAAGCGTTCAAGTGCCGTGGCGGTGTCGCGCACCGTTGCCTGGTCGAAGGTGAAGGCGTGCTGAGCGAGCTGTTGCAAGAAGTCGGCCAAGCGGCCACCGAGCAATATCAGCAGTGCCACGCCGGTCATCGTCACGGCAAACGTCGAGAGCTCGCGTGAGCGCGGCACGTTGCCGTCTTCGCGAGCCTGTTGCAGTCGTCTGGCTGACGCCGCTTCTGTCCGTTCTAAATCCGAATCGCTCGCCATGATGAAACAATGAAAAATAGCGCCATTATTTTTAAGCGGATCGTATCTTATGCGAGAGAAATCTACTAGCGCTTGAAGCTGTTTCTTGTACTGCTTAATTCGCCAAGCTAGGCTGCAAGGCCCACCATACCTAAGTGTGGCCGGGCTTTCCTCGTCGCCGGGGCCACTATGATGACTTGTCGCTGTTTCACGACAAAGTCACCAAGAATGCATTATCTATCAAATACCCAGGGCTGAGACCGGGTAAATATCAAAATTGAGTAAAATCACTGATTATACCTTTTTATCTACATTGCATTGCCGGAGGCTTCGGTTGGGACGTGGACGTCCTCGGGACTTGCCGTAAGCGGTTGGAGGCTTGCACATGCTGCGGGCGCCGCAGCTCTTCAGGACTGTGTGGTCACGTTCGGCTCGATTCTTTTTAATGGCATTCGTGTATTGGGGGTCTTGGGTGTGAGGCGCCGACGGTAAGGTCCGGGGTGGTACAATCGCCGGGTTTGACGAACGGAAGACAGAGGCCAATGAAACCCTATCTCGACCTGATGCGGCATGTGCTCGAGCACGGCCATGACAAGTCCGATCGCACCGGCACCGGCACCCGTTCGGTATTCGGCTACCAGATGCGTTTCGACCTGTCCGCAGGATTTCCATTGGTGACCACCAAGAAGCTGCATCTCAAATCGATCGTTCACGAGCTGCTCTGGTTCTTGAAGGGCGACACCAATATCCGCTACCTGAAGGAAAACGGCGTGTCGATCTGGGACGAGTGGGCCGACGAGAACGGCGAGCTTGGCCCGGTGTACGGCTACCAGTGGCGCAGCTGGCCAGCACCGGATGGTCGCCATATCGACCAGATTGCCAATGTGGTCGATATGATCAAGAAGAACCCGGACAGCCGCCGCCTGATCGTGTCGGCGTGGAACCCGGCGCTGGTCGACGAGATGGCGCTGCCACCGTGTCATGCGCTGTTCCAGTTCTATGTCGCCGACGGCAGACTGTCCTGTCAGCTCTACCAGCGTTCGGCCGACATCTTCCTCGGCGTGCCGTTCAATATCGCCAGCTACGCCTTGCTGACCCTGATGGTGGCGCAGGTGTGCGGCCTGAAGCCCGGTGAGTTCGTCCATACCTTGGGCGATGCCCACCTGTATAGCAACCACTTGGCACAGGCACGTGAACAGCTGTCTCGCGAGCCGCGCCCGCTGCCGACGATGAAGTTGAACCCCTCTGTGACCGACCTGTTCGCGTTCACCTACGACGACTTCGCGCTGGAAGGGTACGACCCGCATCCTCATATCAAGGCGGCGGTGGCAGTATGACGAAGGCGATGATCACGTTGGTGGTGGCAATGGCGGAAAACCGTGCCATCGGCATTAACAACACGCTGCCCTGGCACCTGCCGGAAGACCTGAAGCACTTCAAGGCGGTGACACTGGGCAAGCCGGTGGTGATGGGGCGCAAGACCTGGGACTCGATAGGCCGGCCACTACCAGGGCGCCGCAATATTGTGGTGACCCGCAATGCCGATTGGGCGGCCGACGGCGCCGAGCCGGCGCATTCGCTGGGGGCCGCGCTGGCGCTGGCCGGCGATGCGGAGGAAATCTGCGTGATCGGCGGGGCCGAGCTGTACGGCCAGGCGATCGAGAGTGCAGACCGCTTGCTGGTCACCGAGGTTGGGCTGACGGTGGCGGGCGATGCATTCTTCCCGGTGATCGACCGCAGCCGTTGGCAGGAGACGGGACGCGAGTCGCATCAGCGCGAGGACGGACTCGTCTACGCTTTCGTAGAATACCGGCGCTTGTAATCGACGTTGGCCGAATCAAAACGGGCTGCCTGGGCAGCCCGTTTTTCATTGGTGCAACTTGGTGATCAGGCGTTGCCAGCCAGCGCTTCGGCCGACTCCTGCGCAAGCTGGCTGTAGCCGACGCTGAACTCGTCCAGCATCACGCTCAGGCGCTGGGTGTCACGTGCGATGATGGTTTTCAGCACTTCCTCGAGGAAGGCGTGGGTGCGGTCGAGCTGGCTCTTGCCGGCGCGCAAGATTGCATACAGGCAGCGCTGGGTCAGTGGCAGCAGGTCTTCCAGTGTCTGTTCGACGTAACGGTTGTTGGCGTAGCGGTAGAGATTGTGCAGGAACTCGATGCCGTGCTCGTAGAAACCCTGGCGGTCGTCGCGACGCTGACACTCGGACAGCTCGGTCATCAGCTCGAAGAAGCGGGCCAGATCGTCGTTCTTCCAGCTGCTGGCGAGGTTGCGCACCACCTTGTCGAGCATCAGGAACCAGATATCGAAGAAGTCGCCGACGTCGGCGGCCGAGATGCTCGCGACCACCGCGCCGCGGCGCGGGTAGATCTCGACCAGGTGGCGGCGCTGAAGGATCAGCAGGGCCTCGCGGACCGAGCCGCGACTGACGGACAGTTCGGCGGCGATGCGCAGTTCTTGGATCCGTTCGCCTGGCTTCATTGCCCCCTCGATGACCTGCTTGCCCAGATACTGGGCGATCTGTTCGGTGAGCGAATCGTTGGCCTTGAAACTCATGCGAATACTCCGGAAATGCAGCCCCGCGGGTAGCTGGGGCGAGAAACAAAAACGCCGGACGGTGGGTGTCACTTGTCCGGCAATCCTTCAATTGGCCAAATTGTAACGCGGGTCATCAATTGTCGCCAAGTACAAGCGAGGGACACAATGCGAATCGGCCGGACAAAGCCGGCCGATGTTGACGCGAATCAGACAGCGCTCTTTGTTAAAGAGGACGGCGTACTGCGATCAGGTAGTTAACGTCGCTATCGCGTGACAGATGGTAGTCGCGCGCGATCGGGTTGTAGCTCATGCCGCTGATGTCGGCGAGTTCCAGGCCGGCGCCTCGCGTCATCCTGATCAGTTCGGACGGCTTGATGAAGCGGGAATATTCGTGGGTGCCGCGTGGCAGGAGGCCCAGCACGTATTCGGCGCCGAGGATCGCCATCAGATAAGCCTTGGTGTTGCGATTCAGCGTCGAGAAGAACACCCAGCCACCCGGCTTGACCAGCGCGGCGCAGGCACGCACTACGCTTTCGGGCGATGGCACGTGTTCGAGCATTTCCATGCAGGTGACTACGTCGAAGCCGGCGGGTCGCTCGTCGGCCAGCGTCTCTACGGGCACGCAGCGGTACTCGACCGGCACGCCCGATTCCATGCTGTGCAGCTGCGCGACCTTCAGCGATTTCTTGGCAAGGTCGATGCCGGTCACGGTGGCACCCTTCTCGGCCATGCTCTCCGCCAAGATGCCGCCGCCGCATCCGACGTCGAGCACGGTCTTGCCGGCGATGTCGGCGAAGCGGTCGATGTAGCCGAGGCGTAGCGGGTTGATCTCGTGCAGCGGTTTGAACTCGCTCTCCTTGTCCCACCACTTGTGTGCGAGCTGGCTGAATTTGTCCAGTTCGAGTTGATCGACGTTGTCGCTCATCCCTTACTCCCCTTTGGCCAGGATGCGGCCGCGCCAGTCTTCGCCCTTGGCAAGCAGGTCGGCGAGGTTCAGTCGGGTCAGCACGCGATCCTTCAGCAGGCATTCGCCAGCCACCCAGGTGTGGGTGACTTGTTCGCGGCCTGCCGCATAGACGATGTGCGAGACCGGGTCGAAGGTCGGCGCGGTCTCGATCGTGGCAAGATCCACCGCGATCAGGTCGGCCTGCTTGCCGGCCTTGATGGAGCCGACCTGGTCGTCGATGCCGAGCGCCTTGGCACCGTTCAGCGTTGCCATGCGGATCGCAGTGGCAGCCGGTACGGCAGTCGGGTCGAGCGTGCCGACCTTGGCCAGCAGGGCACTCATGCGGGTTTCGGCCAACATGTCGAGTTTGTTGTTGGAAGCGGCGCCGTCGGTGCCGACGCCGACGTTGACGCCGGCGGCCAAGAGCTTCTGTACCGGCGCGATGCCGGAGGCGAGCTTCATGTTCGAGGTCGGGTTATGCGCGATGGACACGCCATGACGGGCGACCAGTTCGATCTCCTCGTCGTTCAGGTGCACCATGTGCGCCGCCACCAGGCGAGGCGACAGCATGCCCAGTTGCTGCAGGCGGGCGAGTGGGCGCTGGTGGTGCTGTTCGATGCTGCCGGCCACCTCGTCCGCGGTCTCGTGGATGTGGCAGTGGATCAGCATGTCTTCCTGTTCGGCCAGGGTCACCACCTTGCGGAAGGTGTCGTCCGAGACGGTGTACGGGGCGTGCGGGGCCAGCGTGAAGGTGATGCGCTCCTCGCCGAGGAATTCGCGGCGCTCGGCCATTCCCTTGGCGATGTAGTCGTCGGCGTTGACGCCGTAGTTGGTCGGGAACTCCAGGATGGAGCAGCCGACAAAGGTGCGCATGCCCGACGACAGGCCGGCGCGGGCGACCGCGCCGTGGTAGAAGTACATGTCGTTGATTGTGGTGGTGCCGCCACGCAACATTTCGGCCATCGCGATCAGCGAACCGTCGAAGACGAATTCGTCGCGCACATGGCGGCCTTCGGCCGGCCAGATGTGGTTGTTCAGCCAGTCCATCAGTGCCTTGTCGTCGGCCAAGCCGCGCAGCAGCGTCATCGCCGAGTGGCCGTGGAGGTTGATCAGGCCCGGCATCAGCACATGGCGATCCAGCTCGATGACCTCGTCGGCAACTAGTTGGCGTGCCTCTGCCGCTGGCAGGATGACGGCAATTCTGCCATCCTTAAGCGCGATGGCATGATTTTCCAGTATTTCTCCATCCGTTTCGACGGTAATCATCCAGCGAGCAAAGATAAGGCTGTCAAACTGGGCCTGGGACATAGGGCCTCCACGAGTCTAGAATGCCGGCGATTGTAGGCGTCTGCTTCTGCCAAGGCAAACCGCTGGCTGGCGTGGACATTGTGTATTTGCTTCTCATTACGATGCGTTTACAAGGATTTTTCAACAGGATGCGCCGCTCAGACGACCTAGGCCCGCAGTCATCCTCCGCAACACCACCGCCGGCCGGCCACACTGTCTTTGGCCGGCGACTGTCATTGCGTCAACTGTTCCTGATGGCAGTGGCGCTGGGCCTGTTGATTCCGGCGATCCTTAGTTCGGCGATCGGTTTCACCATGCAGCGCCAAGAGCTGACCAGCCGCTTCGTCACTGACCAGCGTCGCCTGCTTGAGGTCGTCGCGCTCGGCATGCAGGAGCCGTTGTGGAACCTGTCGCGACCGAGCGGTGCGCCGCTGATCGCTTCGCTGATGGAGGATTCTCGCGTGATCTCGGTACAGGTCACCGACAATCTGTCCAATACCATTTTCATGTCAGCAGTACGCAGCGAACGTCGCCTCGGTGAGGTGGAGGTGTTAAAAAAGCCGGTGGTTTACCGGGGGGAGGAGATCGGCGAGGTAGCGATCGAATTCGACCGGCAGCACATCATCACCGAGCAGAACCACCTGCTGCTGAACTCCGCCTTGCTGCTGTTGATCCAGCTGGTGTGCGCCACGCTGCTGATCATGCTGATCCTGCATCATCGCTTCCTGAAACCGATGCAAAGATTGGCCGAACAGATCGCCGCCTTGGCGGGCTTGCGGCTTGATGGCCATTTCGAGTGGCCGGACAACGACGAAGTCAGCCAGCTTGGCCGCAAGCTTGAGGCGACCCGCGCCGAACTCAAGCGCCTGGTCGACGAGACCGAGGCCAAGACGCTGGCGCTCGAGGCCGACATCAGCCGCCGTCGCGAGGTAGAGGACGCGCTGCGCCGCTCCGAGACCAAGTACCGAGAGCTGTTCTGGTCCAACCTCGACGGCATTGTGATCAGCACGCTGGATGGCCAGATCCTCGACGCCAACCCGGCGTTCCTGAACTTGCTCGGTTACAGCGCCGAACAGCTCAAGCTGCAAAACTTCTGGACATTGCTGACCCCGGAGAGCGAAACCTCCGAGCGCCTGAAGATCGACCAAGAGGTGTTGCGCTTCGGCTTCTGCGACGACATCGACTCGACCTATATCACTCGTTTCGGCAATACCGTGCCGGTCAACGTCAAGACCGTGGCGATGCGCGATGCTTACGGCCGCATCTATGCCGTGTGGCGGATGGTGCGCGATGTGTCCGAGCAGCGCGCCGCCCAGGAGCACATCGAATTGACCGCCAAGGTGTTCGACAACACCGTCGAGGCGATCATGATCACCGATGCCAACTTGAGCATTCAGAGCGTCAACAAGGCATTCACCGAGATCACCGGCTATCGCCCGGAAGAGGTGGTCGGTGCCAAGCCGAACATCCTCAAGTCGCAGTTGCACGATGCAGCGTTCTACCGGGCGATGTGGCAGCAGATCCGTCTGACCGGCGCCTGGCAGGGCGAGCTGTGGGACCGCAAGAAGAGCGGGGCGGTGTACCCGCAGTGGATCGCGATCAACGCGGTAAAGAACACGACCGGCGAGGTGACTCATTACATCGGCATTGCCAGCGACCTGTCCGAGCGCAAGGCCGCCGACGAGCGCATCCGCTTCCTCGCCCATTTCGATGTGCTGACCAATCTGCCGAACCGGGTACACCTGCAGGAGCGCGCCGAGCTGGCGCTGCAGGCGGCGGAACGAGACGACACCCAGATGGCGGTGCTGCTGCTTGACCTGGACCGCTTCAAGCTGATCAACGAGTCGCTCGGCCACTCGGCTGGCGACATGCTGTTGCAGGTCGTTGCCGAGCGGCTGCGCGGCAGACTTGGCCCGGGCGAAATGCTCGCCCGCCAGGGGGGGGACGAGTTCATCGTGCTCTTGCCGGCACTGCCTGCCGGCCCGAGCGAAGTGGTGCGTGCTGCGGAGCGTATCCTCGATTGTTTTGCGCAGCCGGTCGAGCTGCATGGTCATATGCTGTCGGTCAGCCCGTCGATCGGCATCGCGATGTATCCGGATGACGGGAGCGATGTCGAGACGCTGGTGCGCAACGCCGACGCCGCGATGTACGCGGCCAAGTCGGCAGGCCGCAACAACTACAAGTTCTACACCGCCGACCTCAACGTGCGTGCCAGCGAGGTGTTGGCGATCGAGAGCCAGTTCCGGGGCGCCTTGGAGCGCAACGAGTTCGTGCTGCACTACCAGCCGCAGGTCGACATGACCGACGGCCGCCTGCTTGGTGCCGAAGCGCTGATCCGCTGGAACCACCCGGAGCAGGGGTTGATCGGGCCGCTGCGCTTTATCCCGGTGGCCGAGGAGCGCGGCTTCATCGTGGCGATCGGCAACTGGGTGATCCGAGAGGCGTGTCGCCAGTTGGCCGAATGGAAGGCGGCCGGCTGCATTCTGCCAAAACTGGCGCTCAACCTCTCTGCGCTGCAGTTCCGCGATCCGGAGCTGTTGAGCGTCATCGAGGGACAGCTGGTAGCGTACGATCTCGATGGCGCCTGCCTGGAAATCGAGCTGACTGAGAGCGTGCTGATGGACGACGTTGAGGGCACGCTGCAGGCGGTCGAGGCATTGCGTGCGCTCGGCGTGTCGCTGGCGATCGATGACTTTGGTACCGGTTACTCCAGCCTGTCCTACCTGAAGCGCTTCAAGGCCGACACGTTGAAGATCGACCGCAGCTTCGTGCGCGACATCCCGCAGGACCTGGACGACAGCGCGATCACCCGCGCGATCATCGCGATGGCCAAAACGCTGAATATGCAGGTGCTGGCCGAAGGGGTGGAGACCGCACAGCAATGGCGCTTCCTGGCAGACGAAGGCTGTGACCAGGTGCAGGGCTATCTGGTGTCACCGCCGCTGCCGGCCGAACGCTTCGAGGCGGTGCTGCGAGATGGAGCGATGTTGCCGAGTGAGATGGCGCTGCCTTAAGGTGTCATTCAGAGTGGGCAAGACCAAAGTTGGCCGAAGCGATTCGGCCAACTTTTTTTGTGCAGGCTCAGGTGGGGAACACCCGCTGGTAGAAATCGGCCAGCAAGGCGGCGAGTCGCTCGGGCTGCTCCAGCGGCACCATATGACCTGTCTCCGGCAACAGCGCAAGCTGGCTGTCTGGTAGAGCCGCATGCATCGTCTGCAGCGCCGAGACCGGCACCATCGCGTCATCTTGACCGCCCACCAGCAGCACCGGGCAGGGCAGGGCAGGTAACCGCTCGATCAGCGATGCTCGCTCGCTGGTCTCCCGCAGCTGCGTGATCAGCGTGTCCTTGCCCAACTCCCTGTCCATCTGACGCACTACGTCGACCACGGCAGGGTCGTGCCGACGGCTAGGGTGGACGAACTGCGCCAGCCTCTGCGACGACATGCCCTGATACGGATGGCGCTGCAGCCAGGACAATGCTTGCTTGCGGGTCGTCTGTTCCGTAGCGCTCAACCCCGCTGCCGTGCAGGCGATCAATACCAGCGAACGCACGCGTTCCGGATGAGCCAGCACGTGCTGCAAGGCAAGATACCCTCCCATCGAGAACGCCACCAGATCGGCGCGAGCCGAGGTGGCATCGGAGATGCAGGCCATCATGCCGGTATGGTTACGGGCATGCTGGAGCGGCACGTAGGTAGGTTCGATGTTGGGCAGCAGCGGAGCCAAGCGTTGCCACAGACGCTCGTCGCACTGAGTGCCGGGGAGGAAATAGACGGGGTATGGCATAAGCGAGGCGGGCGGTTGGATTGGGGCCAGTGTGGCAAAAAGCCATGCCAAGCGGCAAGAGAGCGATGGTGCCGATAGACTGACTAACATGAACAAAGCGCGGACGTTTTAGCAACGGAAACGGTGATGCTGGATGGCACGGCCAGCGTATCGATCCGGTGCCACCGTTCACGTTTTCTTGGGACGCGTTTCGCCTGGGCTGTCCTATCGTCTGGCCTGATCACAGCTTGGCGTGGGCCGATATCTAGACGCAAGCGCCTGATTCTAGTGCGGTATTCACATCATCCGTGCGCAGTGGCATTGCCAATCCCGTCGGGGGCATTGTGTTCCACTGCACAGGTCTTCTTGGATAAGACCGTCTATCAGGAGGCAGACCATGTGCCGCTGGGTTGCGTACTCGGGTAATCCCGTTCCGCTTGAGATGTTGCTGTTTCAGACTAAGCATTCCCTGATCGATCAGAGTGTGTATTCTCATCTTGGCGCCACCACCACCAATGGTGACGGTTTCGGCATCGGCTGGTACGGCCGACATGACGAGATTCCCTACCTCTACCGCTGCGTAAACCCGGCATGGAGCGACCGGAACCTGCGCGAGGCGGCTCGTGCCATTCATGCACCGCTGTTTCTCGCCCACGTGCGCTCGGCCACCGACACCCCGGTGCAGGAGACCAACTGCCATCCGTTCCGGCATGGTCGCTGGCTGTTTGTACACAACGGGCTGATCCGCGACTATCACCTCGTCCGCCGCGACTTGATGCTGGCGGTCGGCGCGGAGCTGTTTACATCGATCGAGGGGTCGACCGACTCGGAGTTGATGTTCTTCCTTGCGCTGACATACGGGCTTGAGACCGACCCGGTGGCGGCACTGGAGCGGATGGTCGCGGTGGTCGAGGAAACCGGACGGCGCCATGGGGTAGAGCAGCCGGTCAATATGACGGTCTGCGCGACCGACGGCGAGCAACTGGTCGCAGTGCGTTATTCCAGCGAAGCGCAGTCGCGCTCGTTGTTTCACAGCACCTCGTTCCGCTGTCTGCGCAAACTGTACCCGGACAATCCGCGTATCACCGCCGTAGGGGAGGACGCCTTCCTCGTGCTGTCGGAACCGCTCAGCGACCTGCCCGGGGTGTGGGAGGAAGTGCCGGAGAGGATGGCCATCGTCGCGAAGCGGGGCGATATCACCAAACAATGCTTCAACCCGCACTTGCCATAAGGTTGAGAGGCCTCTTTCCTCTGCCCAGACAATTATTGCGATACCAGGGTTTCGTCGCTCCAGGCCACAGCGGCGTCTTCGTCATTGCCTTGTCCAAGCCCCCGTGTTGCCAATCCCTCCTTGTCCGTGCTGGCTGGACAGCCGTTGAATGGGCTGCGGCCACGGTCACTGGTTGGACGAGGCCATGAACAACGCCCTGCCGCATCTCGTGGCCTTGGCATCATCGCACGGCGCTATTTTTTGACCCACTGACCATTCGGCGTCTTGATATAGGTGCCCGGCGGGGTCTTCTCTATCGCTTTCTGCCCCGCCAGCGCGGCCACTTGATCCAGGGTGGCGCCGTTCTTTTGAGCAATGGCTTCGTAAGCTGCGCGGCGCTTGGCATTGATGTCGGCGGCCAGTCCCACGGCATCCGGCGTTGGCTGGACGACGCCCAGATAACCGTCGGGTTGTTCCCCCACCAGCCCCTGCGACTTGGCGCTCCCGAGATCAAGCGCCATGGTCAGCGCACTGCAGGTCAGCAGCAGCGCCGCCAACAATTGCATCGTCGTTTTCATCGCTCGCCCTTAGAACAAGGATTTGTCTTGACTGAGCGTATCGACGTCTTTTTCCACCTTGAGGCGGATCTCATGGTCGATTTTCACGTTCAGATTGATGGTGATCGGCTCCTTCGGAGCCTCAAGCGCGACCCGTGGGGTACAGGCTACCAGAGGCAGTAAGGCCACCAGCCAAACGGGTTTCATGAGCGTCCTCCGCATCCTGTCAGCGCAAGCCTTCCGCAGGCTTCCGATGCATTGCCCGCCGGGCCAGTTCATCCCCAATGCGCAGGCTGCGCAACAGTTCCAGCACATTTTCCCGGTGGCTGTAGTTTAGTACGACCGGCAGGCTGTTTTGCTGCGGGTTCCGGCCCTTGATGGTCACTGCGGCATCCAGCCAGCCATCCGGCTTCATGTTCAGACGGGCGTGAAAGTCGTGGATCGCCAGGTTGCTCAGGGTGTCCAGCGCCAATTGCACCGCCTGGTTGGATTGGCCCATCGAGCTGATCCCGGCCGAGGGCAGGATCTTCAGCGATACGGGGCCTTCGTTGCTGATGAACCCATCCCGCAGAGCGAGGTCATCCTTCATCAACTGGAGCGGCAGATTTCCGCCCACGCGGCCGGCGAGCTGTACCGTCGGGTTCGGATCGTTTTGCAGGGCGGCCACCTGCGCCAGGTCCAGATGGCTGACCGCGACCGTCTGATACTGCTGGGAGGGCCATTGCAGGCTCGCGGCGCTCATAATGCCTCCCAGCACCTCGGCGTAAACATCGGTGAAGTGCCAGGTGCTCAGGTCGGACTGCACTGTCATGTGGGCATTGCGCACCTGCGTGCCGATCCCCAGCTCGGCCAGCGTGATGGGCCCGATACTGGTGAGCGTCACGCCGTTCTGGTCCAGTTCGATATGCGCGGCCCCGTTGCCGTCCGAAGCCAGCACGCTACCCCAGTTCAGTGTCAGTCCGGACACGGCGATATCGCCCTGCAGCCGCCAGTGGTCCTGCCACTGCCAGCGACCCTGGCCGTTGAGCATGCCCTTCTGCAAGGTAACGCCGAGGCCACGGCTCATCGTGGCCGACAGCGGAGCGGTGAGGGTCACCGTGCCTTGCGCACCGGTCCGCTGTGAGCTGCGTGCCATCGTTGCCGTCATCGTCAGCTCGGATTGCCATGCTGGCAGACTCAAGCGGGCTTTGCCTTGCCGCCCGGCGACGGTCAATTGCCCGGCCACGTTGGGCAGGATCCAGCGTGAACCCACGGCACCGTCCGCGCTGATTTGCAAGGTGCCGAATACGCCTTTGGGGCCGATGCGCAGTGGCGTGGCGGCGGTCACGCTCATCGGCTTGAGCAGGGTGGTGGCGATCAGGCCTTTGGCAATCGTGATGCGGCTACCGCTGTCCAGAAACCACTGTCCCTCCTTGCCGTACCAGGGGGAGGCCACCGCCAGCTCTCCGCCCTGGGTATAGAACGGAAGCTTGGAGCGGCCATCCACGACCCCAGCCCAACGTCCCGCTGCATAGCCGGCACTGAGCACCCCGCTGACCGGGAAGTGGCGGTAGCGGCCATTGAACTGCGCCTGCGTGCTCCAGCGCGGTGGGTGAAGGTCGGCCACCGGCAAGCGCAGCGTCACCATCAGTTCCGGCCCCTTGATCGTCAGGCTGGCCGGATCGCCGCTGAGGCCTGCGGCATCGATATGGCCCTGCCAGGTTCCGGTCAGTTCATGGCCGCCGGCCCGGCCCGCCAGCTCGAGTCGCCCTTGCCAGCTCCACCGGGCTTGCTGCCAGGACAAGCGACTGTCGACGGTGTCGAAGCGGAGTTCCTGGTACTGAAGTTCGGCGGAAATCGAGCTGCTGCCGGCCAGAGCCAGCGGCAGCACCAGCGGGCGGGGCCAGCGAAGCCGTAGTCCAGCGGGCAGCTGTACTGCCGCCGGTAACAATGTCAGTTCTTGCCGATTCCAGCGTATTGGCACCGTGCCGGCCAGCTCGGCTCCGGCCAGTGCCAGACTGCCCTGGCCGCGCGCCACGTTTCCGCCTTCGGTATTCAGGGCCAGTCGCACATTGCCCTGCGGACCGGTCGCCAGCATGTTGAGGTTGAGGGACTGCACCCCGTCCAGGCTGCCGCTGGCTCGGAGCGCATGCCCGGCCTCCAGGCGCCAGCCGCCACCGACTGCCAGCGGTGCTCCCAGTGCGGCGTTCACCCGCCATTGCTTGGCGGCGAGTGCGGCCTCGAGCCTCACACTGCCCCGCTGGGGCTGCCCCGCATAACCCAGTTGCTGTCCCTCCGCCTGCAAGGCGCCCTCCAGGCGATGGGGCAGCCACCCCCCCTTGCCGGTCACGTTCAGCGCGCCCAGAAGCTGGGGAGCGATGTCCGCCGCCTGCAATTGGCCTTGCGCGCTCCAGCGCCCCGAAGGGCGGTCGTAGACCGCCGTGGCCTGGCTGTGCCGGTGCCTTGCTTGGGCGTGCCAGCGCTGTTCGCGCTGGTGGATAACCACCGCGATCGGCGGCAGGCCGGGAACGGTGAGGGCAGCGATGGAGAGGTCGAAGGGGGGCGTCCACGGTGGCGGGGACAGCTCCTTGGGGGCGGTAGGGCACTTGGGCAGATGCATATCGGTCATGGCGATCGTCAGCGGGTACCAGCCGGTGATCCGCAGGCGGCTGCCCATGGCGCTGACGCAGCCGCTCTGCAGCCTCTGCCACTGCGTCAACTCCAGCCCGTCGTGCCAGCCGAGGCTCTCGACTCGGATGCCCTGCTCGTAAGCGAGGACCACCGCTATCAGCAGCCCCAATAGGGGCAGCAGCGCCAGCGCGATCAGCCAGCGGCCGTAGCGACGCACAAATGCAAGACGAGAGCCCATAAGGATTTGCACCCATCTGTTGCAAGGTTCGCGAGTGTTGGCTGGCCGCTGGGCAGGAGCAGGCCACCGCTCGTTCCCGGCATCCAATTTTCCCCCGTACTTGAGCATATACGGGCAATCGGGATCTGTTGCGAGATAGGGCCGCAACGGCGTTATATGCCGACGAGCCACGCTACGAAGCCGTCTCGACCCGGTGTCTGCTTACCGCTCTGTCGATGGGCTGATGAAATGGGAAGAGGGCGATTCAGGGGCGCAGTGCTTGTTTCAAGCCACGGGCAAGCCGCCCTCGACAATCGTGCTGTCGGGTAATGCCCCCGCCGACTTCACCCGGCTGGGGCTATCTGCGTCATGCCAACAGTTCGAGCAGGAAATCACGGGTATGGGTGCGCGCCGCAGGCAAGTTGTACAGGGTATGGGGGGCATTGGGCAGAATCACCATCCGGGCGTTTGCCATCTCACGCAAGGCAGCGCGGCTGTCGCCGAGAACGGCGAGCCCGCGGTTGAATTCGCTGGATGCGCCGAAAAAGGGGTCGCTGTCGGAAAGGATGTTCAGTATCGGGCAATCCTCGGCGAAGCCATTGTCGGCCTTGTCGACAAAGTAGTTGTCCTCGCAGGTCCAGGAGTAAATGATGCGGCCGAGAAATTCGTCTCCACGCCAGCGCGCCACGGCAACGGCGCCTTCGCTGCTGCCGGCCAACACGAGTCGCTGCCGATCCACCCACTCCAGCAGCGGCAGCGCAGCGAGAGCGGTCTGGATTTCCGCCTGCCTGAGCCGGTGCACCGTTTCGTACTCTGCGATGGTGGCGGGGCTGCGGTAACGAGGACGGTTCGGGATGGCGAAGCTGTCGGGCGCCAAGGTGGCCACGCCCAACGCCTCGTTGAGCCAGCGCTGATAGCGGCGGGTCTGTTCGTTCAGGCCGGATGAGCCGTGCAGGAACAGCACCAGCGGCAATGGAGGCCGTTCAAGGTGCGACGGGAGCTGGTGCAGCTTCCCTTGCCAGGGGGATGGCCCGCAACAGCCGGCGGGGAGGCTGAGGTCGGCTTGCTGCACCCAGGGACTCAGGAGAGCGTCTGCTGCCTGAATCGCAGTGTGCTTGCCGTCAGCGTCTGGCGGAGGGAAGGGGGCTGGGGGCTGCATGTGGCGTATGAAGTTCCGGAGGAATAGGGGCGATGTGGAGAATACGGCCTCTCAATGTGCTGGGAAATGCTGGGCTGCACTCAGACCGGTCGTCCACAGGCCTGCAGGTCTTCCATGAAGGCCCGCAGGATCAGCGGTTGGGCGGTGCCGCGCCGGGTGACGGCGGTAAACGGCCATGCCGAGCTGAAGCGCTCGGGGTCGATCTGGCGCATCCTGCCGCTCGCCACCCACTGGGCGGCATAGTGGGTCGGCAGAAAGCCGATGTAGGCGCCGGAGAGGATCAGCAGGGCCTGGGCCTCGATGTTGTCGACGGTGGCCGTCGCCTTGCTCGCCTGTAGCAGTTCCAGATCGCGCTGCTGCAGATAGCCGCGGGCCACGATATGGCTCTCGGCGATCCGCTCGAACAGCGCCTGTTCGCTCGGTGCCCGCTGGTAAAGCGGGCTGTGGCGACCGCAATACAGGCCGTCGGGCTCCTCGTACAGGTGCAGATAGGACAGGCCGGGGACGCGCAGCGGAAAGTGGCCGATCGCGACGTGCAGACGGCCGTCGAGCACGCGTTCCTCCAGCTCCGCCGGGGTGCCGATGTAGACGTCGAGCTGCACGTCGTGGCCCCGCGACACGAAGCGGTGCAGTGCCGGAGGCAGCGGGGATTCGTCGTCGGTGACGGTGTTGTCGATGATGCCGAGGTAGAGCTTGCCGGCAATGCGCTGCGTCAGCGCGCTGGTGTCCGTGCAGAAGGTGTCTACCGCCAGCATCAGCCGTTGCGCGGCCTCGTAGGCGGCCATTCCGTGCTCGGTCAGCCGGAAGCCGCCGCGGCCCCGCTCGCACAGCGTGCAGCCCAGACGAGTTTCCAGATTGTTCATCTGTTCGCTGATCGTGGACTGGCTGCTGTTCAGCGCAGCCTGGGCGGCGGAAAACCCGCCGCACTTCACGATCGTCATGAACACCCTAAGCAGTTTCAAATCGACATCCTGCAGCTGCTTCACGGCTATTTCTCCCCCGCCTAGTCACATCGGAAATTCCGATTTGAGTATCTGATGTTGGTTATTTTTCTGGCGCACATCTCTCCTCATAGTCACTGAAAAGCAAGTGCGCCTTCAAGCCTTGCTGATTCAAACCAAGGAGGAGAAATGGAAATGCAGAAAAACGGCTATGAAACGGGGCGTTTGAACCTGCCGTTCGTGGGCCATTGCACCTTTGCCAAATCGCCGGTCTGCCTCGACTGGGAAGCCATCGATGCCGATGTGGCGATTCTCGGCGCGCCGAACGACATGGGCACCCAGTGGCGTTCCGGCGCCCGTTTCGGCCCGCGCGCCATTCGCGAGGCCTCGACGCTGTTTTCCTTCGGCCATTCCGGCGCTTACGACCACGAGGACGACAAGCTCTATCTGACCCGCGAGCAGGTGCGCATGGTCGACGTCGGCGACGCGGACATCGTCCACACCGATATGGCCAGCAGCAACGCCAACATCGAGCACGCGGTGCGCAAGATCCTTGCCGCGGGCGCGATGCCGGTGGTGCTCGGCGGCGACCACTCGATCCACGCTCCGGTCATCAAGGCCTACGAGGGCCGCGGGCCGATCCACATCATCCACTTCGACGCCCATCTGGACTTCGTCGACGAGCGCCACGGCGTGCGCTACGGCCACGGCAACCCGCTGCGCCGTGCCTCGGAGATGGATCACATTGTCGGCATGACGCAGCTGGGCATCCGCAACGTCTCCTCGTCCAACCGCGACGATTACGATGCTGCACGCGCCGCCGGTTCGCAGATCCTGTCGGTGCGTGATGTGCGCCGTCTCGGCGCCGAGGGGGTGCTAGAGCAGATTCCGGCCGGCGCCGCCTACTACATCACCATCGATATCGACGGCTTCGATCCGTCGATCGCGCCAGGTACCGGTACCCCCAGCCACGGCGGCTTCACCTATTACGAGGTGTTGGAAATCATTCAAGCATTGTCAAGGCGCTGCGCAGGCAACATTATCGGCATGGACCTGGTCGAGGTGGCTCCCGCCTACGACCCGGCCGGGGTGACTTCGATCCTCGCCGCGCAGTTGCTAATGAACAGTCTCGGTTTCATCTTCCACGACCGCGCTACTGACAAGGCGCACAGGAAGTAAGCGCTAGCCGATCGAATCCCCACACAACCCGCCACCAAGATGCGGGAAAGCAGAGAACTACTGAGGAGAAACACGATGGATGCAGTTGTACAGCAATACCTGGAACGATTCGGCGTCTCGGAGGCGACGCGTCGCTTCCTCGCCAAGCCGCAGAAGATGTTCATCGACGGTGCCTGGCTCGACAGCCGCGACGGCCAGACCTTCGAGGTGATCGAACCGTCAACCGGTGGCCTGATCACTCACGTGCCGGCCGGCCACGCCACCGATCTCGACCGAGCCGTCGCCGCCGCGCGCCGCCAGTTCGATGGCGGCGAGTGGCGCCGCCTCAAGCCGCTGGAGCGCGAGCGCCTGCTGCACCGTCTCGCCGATCTGATCGAGGCCAACGCCACCGAGCTGGCCGAACTCGAATCGATCGACATGGGCAAGTCGGTGGCCAATGCCCGCGCCGTCGACGTGCAGGGCACCGTCGACACCTTCCGCTATTTCGCCGGCTGGGCATCCAAGCTGCACGGCCGCACCGTCGAACCGTCGCTGCCGGGCAACTACCTCGCCTACACCCGTAAGGAGCCGATCGGCGTGGTCGGCGCCATCGTGCCGTGGAACTTCCCGCTGCAGACCATGGCCTGGAAGCTCGCCGCCGCGCTGGCGGTCGGCTGCACCACCGTGGTCAAGCCGGCCGAGCTGACCTCGCTGTCGACGCTGCGCTTTGCCGAACTGGTGCAAGAAGCCGGCATCCCTGACGGTGTGGTCAACATCGTCACCGGGCGCGGCAGCGTGGTCGGCGCCGCGATGGCCGAACACCCGGGCATCGACAAGCTGACCTTCACCGGCTCGACCCCGGTGGGCCGCAACGTGGGCCGCAGCGCGGTCGATCACCTCAAGCACGTCACGCTGGAGCTGGGTGGTAAGTCGCCGGTGCTGGTGCTCGACGATGCCGACATCGCCGCCGCCGCGCAGGCGGTGGCCAACGGGGTGTTCTTCAACTCCGGCCAGGTCTGCGACGCCGGTACCCGCGCCTATGTGCACCGCAGCGTCTACGACGCCTTCTTGCAGGAGCTGATCGCCTATACCAGCACGCTGAAGATCGCCCCCGGCCTCGACCCTGACTGCTTCCTCGGCCCGCTGGTGTCGGCCAAGCAGTTGGACCGCGTCACCGACTACATCGATGCTGGTCGGCACGAGGGTGCCGAGTTAGTGTACGGCGGCGGCACGCTGTCCGGCCCGGGCTTCTTCGTCGAGCCGACCATCTTCGCTCACTGCCGCAACGACATGCGCATCGTGCGTGAGGAGATCTTCGGCCCGGTACTGACGACCGCGCCGTTCGACGACCTCGACGATGCAGTGCGGATGGCCAACGATTCGCCGTTCGGCCTCGCCGCGGCGATCTACTCCCGCGATATCGGCCGCGTGCACAGCCTGATCCCGCGCCTGTCGGCCGGGTCGGTCTACGTGAACGCCCACGGCACGCTCGACCCGTCGATGCCGTTCGGCGGCTACAAGGAGTCCGGCTTCGGCAAGGACTTGGGCCCGGAACAGCTCGATCACCTGATGGAAACCAAAGCAGTCTGGATCACGCTGCCCTGACAAGAGGCGGGCACACCGCCCTCGGCGCAGTGACATCAATCGCGGACGACTGCCGGCCGGGTGAACCCGGTCGGCGGGACTGTCGCGGGCGGCGCTCCGAGCGCTGCCGCGACGGCGACAAGCTATGGAGGAGAAACCTGATGAAATCGGGCAAGCAACAAGCCAGCGTGTCCCAAGGGCAAGGCGGGCTGGAGATCGAAGGCCATTCGATCGACTTCATTCCGGAGCACGAGCGCACCGACAAACTGTCCACGCAAGGACCGTTCTGGTTTGTCGGCAATTTCACCTTTTTCACGATGACGATCGGCTTCGTCGGTCCGAGTGTGGGACTCAGCTCGCTGTGGACCACGATTGCCGGCACGCTGGGCATCATGTTCGGCACCCTGTTTATGGCCTTCCACGGCTCGCAGGGGCCGCATTTGGGCCTGCCGCAGATGATCCAGTCGCGTGCCCAGTTCGGCTACCGCGGCGTAGTGTTGGTGCTGTTGGCGACGCTGTTCGTGTTCGCCGGCTTCAACATCGTCAACCTGGTGCTGATGATGCAGGGTCTGAAGACGCTGTTCTCGTGGGGTCCGATGCAGGTGGGCCTGGCGGTGACGGTGCCGGCGACCATCCTGGCCATCCTCGGCCACGACTGGATGCACAAGTCGTTCAAATGGTCGCTGTTCCTGTCGCTGCCGCTGTACGGCATCGTGACGCTGGCAGTGCTGATGGGCTGGATCCACGACGCACCTGCTGTTGCCGGCACCGCGCCGGCCGCGCCGCTGGGCTTCAACTGGATCGGGTTCATCGCCCAGTTCGCCGCCGGCGCTAGCTACAACATCGCCTACGCACCGTATGTGTCGGACTACTCGCGCTATCTGCCGAAGAACACCTCGAGTGGCAAGCTGATCGCGGCGGTGTTCCTCGGCGCCTCGTTGTCGGGCGCATGGATGATCGCGGTGGGTGGCTGGCTGGGCGAGCACCTGCACGCTACCGATGTGCTGGTCGCGCTTAATAGCGTCGGCGCCAGCGTCGCACCGCAGTTGGGCACCGTGGTGGTGGCGATCACCATCCTCGCCTTCCTGCCGGTGATCGCGATGAACATCTACAGTGCCAAGCTGACGGCGATCACCGGCGTCGACTCGTTCCTGAAAATCACCCCCACGGCCAAGGTGCGCGTCTGGGCCATCCTGTTCGTGGTGTTCCTGCAGCTGGGTGTGGCGATGGGCATCTATGCTTCGGGATCGGGCCTGTCGGTGCTGAACATCTACCTGGTGGTGATGCTGTATTTCCTGGTGCCGTGGACCGCGGTCAACCTGACCGACTACTTCTTCGTGCGCAAGGGCCGCTACGCGATCCCGCACTTCTTCCTGCCGCACAACAACATCTACGGCCACTGGGGCAGCCGCGGCCTGATCGCCTACCTGATCGGCTTCGTCGCGATGATCCCGTTCTTCAGCATCTTCAACGGCACCGAGGAGGTGTACGTCGGGCCGCTGGCCAAGATGATCGGCAGCGTCGACATGGCCTGGCTGGTCGGGCTGATCGTCTCCGGCGTGGCCTACTACCTGCTGTGCCTGTCGCTGGACCTGGACAAGGAAGAGGCGGTCATCCGCCATATCGAGAAGACCGCGCCGCAGTACACCACTGGCGATAGCTGGTAAGCATCCGGCCCCTCAATTCGAGAGATAACTATCATGACTCGCGTATTCGACTACATCATCGTCGGCGCCGGATCGGCCGGCTGCGTGCTGGCCAACCGGCTGACCGAGGACCCGAACGTCACCGTGCTGGTGCTGGAATACGGTGGCAGTGACAAGAGCGTCATCATTCAGATGCCGAGCGCCTTCTCGCTGCCGATGAACACCAAGCGTTTCAACTGGCACTTCGAGACCGCGCCCGAGCCGCATCTCAACAACCGGCGCCTGCACTGCCCGCGTGGCAAGGTACTGGGTGGCTCCTCGTCGATCAACGGCCTGGTCTACATCCGTGGCCATGCCTTCGACTTCGACGAGTGGGAATCGCTCGGCGCCAAGAACTGGGGCTATCGCCACTGCCTGCCCTACTTCAAGCGCGCCGAGAGCTACAAGTTCGGCGGCGACGACTACCGCGGCGATGCCGGGCCGCTGTCCACCAACAACGGCAACAATATGCAGAACCCGCTGTACGGCGCCTGGGTCGAGGCCGGCGCCCAGGCAGGCTACATCAAGACCGAGGACTGTAACGGCCATATGCAGGAGGGCTTCGGCGCGATGCATATGACGGTGAAGAACGGCGTGCGCTGGTCCACCGCCAACGCCTATCTGCGCCCGGCCATGCAGCGGCCGAACCTGACCGTGATTACCCACGCGATGACGCGGCAGATTTTGCTCGAGGGCAAGCGCGCCGTCGGTGTCACCTACGATCAGGATGGCGTCACTCACACGGTGCGTTGCCGCCGCGAGGTGCTGGTGTCGTCCGGCCCGATCGGCTCGCCGCATCTGTTGCAGCGCTCCGGCATCGGCCCGGCCGAGGTACTGAAAAAGGCCGGTATTGCGGTCAAGCACGCGCTGCCCGGCGTCGGCGAGAACCTGCAGGACCACTCGGAGATCTACATCCAGTACACCTGCAAGGAGCCGATCACGCTCAACGGCAAGATGGGCCTCTGGGGCAAGGCGATGATCGGCCTGCGTTGGCTGTTGTTCAAGGACGGGCTCGGCGCCTCCAACCACTTCGAGGCGGGCGGCTTTATCCGCTCCGAGGCGGGGCTGCGCTGGCCTGACATCCAGTTCCACTTCCTGCCGGCCGCGATGCGCTATGACGGCGACAAGCCGTTCAAGGGCCACGGCTTCATGGTGCTGACCGGGCCGAACAAGCCCAAGAGCCGCGGCCATGTGCACGCGCTGTCCGCCGACCCGTTCGCCCATCCGGAGATCCGCTTCAACTATCTGGAGAGCGAGGAGGATCGCGAGGGCTTCCGCCGCTGCGTGCGGCTGACCCGCGAGATCCTCGCCCAGCCGGCGATGGACCGTTATCGCGGCGTCGAGCTGGCGCCGGGTCCCAACGTGCAGACCGATGATGAGATCGATGCCTTCGTGCGCGCCAATATGGAGAGCACCATGCATCCGTGCGGCTCGTGCCGGATGGGCGAGGACGACATGGCGGTGGTCGATTCGGAGCTGCGCGTGCGCGGCCTGGAGGGGCTGCGCGTGATCGATTCCTCGGTGTTCCCGACCGAGCCGAACGGCAACCTCAACGCGCCGACCATCATGTTGGCCGAACGCGCCGCCGACCTGGTGCGCGGCCGTCCGATGCTAGCACCGTCGGAGGCGTCGGTCGGTCTCGCCGAGGGGTGGGAGTCGCGCCAGCGCACCCGCGCGCCGATGCGAAACGTCGCGGCTTGACGTGACGCCACTAACGGCCCGGCAAAGTCACTTTGCCGGGCCGTTGCATGCCAGGGAGGCGTGGCTGCCGGGATACTGCGAGTCCGAAACCAGCGCCTTCTCCAGCGCTGGCACCTCGACGATCGGACGGCCAGATCGCTTCTCGTGTTCCTGCCATCCGGGCTACGGAGTTCACATACATAATGATAAGAATCAGGAATCTCTCTCTGGGCGCGAAAGTGCTCGCCACCACCGCGATTGCTGTGCTCGTCGGCTTTGGGGTCATGACCGCCCTGATCATCCGGGAGACGACCGCTCAGGCCGAGCAGCAGGGCTTCGCGTTGGCCGAGGCTCAGGCGCAGCGCCTAGCCGTGCAGGTGGGTGAGAGCTTCAATAAAGGCTTTGCGGTCGCCAGATCGTTGGGGGACGCGATGCAGGGCCTCAGGCACGGCAAGGTGCCGGATCGCGACACGTTGGACCGGGTGCACAAGGAACTGCTGGAGGGCGCCACCTTTGCGTCCGGCCTCTGGACCTTGTGGGAGCCGAACGGACTCGACGGTCGGGACGAGCGGTACAAGCAAGCGCCCAAGCATGACGCCACTGGTCGCTACCTACCTTACTTCACCCGTAGCGCGGGCGGGGCCGTCAGGCAGGATACCGCCGCGGTCGATGCCGACATGGCGCAGTTTCGCCGGCATCCCGACGCCTACGTGCCCATCTATGAGAAAGAAGGAGATGGCGACTATTACGTGGTACCTCGCCGCCGCAACCGCGATACCGTCATCGGCCCCTACAATTTCACCGTCCAGGGCCGGAACGTATTGATGACCTCCCTGGTCAGCCCGATCCACGACAATGGTCGCTTCATCGGTGTGGCGGCGCTGGACATCTGGATGGAAGCGCTGCAGAAGGAGCTGGCCAGGTTCAAGCCCTACGGCACGGGCTATGTGACCTTGGTTTCGCAGGATGCGCACTATGTGGCCGGGCCGCATAAGGAGTGGCTCGGCAAGACAGTGGCCGACCATATCCCGTCCCGGCTGTTCGAGGCGCTGAAGGCGGGCAAGCTCTACCGCTACGAGGCGGATGGCTTCGTCCACTTCTATCAGCCGATCGAGATCGACAAGACGGGGCAGTACTGGGCGGTCGGGGTGTCGGTGCCGCTCGAGGCGGTGATGGCCGATGCGCAAAGCCTGAAGGTCCGGATCTCGCTGCTTGCGCTCCTGTCGGTGGCGGTGATCGTGGCGGTGCTGGCCGCCGTGTTGACCCTCCTCACCCGACCGCTGCGAGAGCTGCAGCAGGCCATGGCAAACCTCGCCACCGGTTCGGGCGACCTGACCCGGCGCATCGCGGTCAACGCGGGCGACGAGGTCGGCAAGACCGCGGCGGCCTTCAACGACTTCACCGAACACCTGCGCTCGCTGATGCTGAGAGTGCAGGAAGAGAGCATCGCGGTCCGCGGCGCGACCGCGCAACTGACCCATTCGGCGGCACAAGTGGCGCAGAACGCGCTACGGCAGGCTGAAACGACGCGATCGACGTCGGCCGCGGTCGAGCAGGTGTCGGCCAGCGTGCAACAGTCCGCGTGCACCGCAGCGGAGGCCGCCGAAAAAGCCGGCATGGCCGGGCGGCAGTCGGAGCACAGCCTGCACCGGATCCATGCGGCGGCTGAGGAGATCCACAGCATCACCGCGACCGTCGGCGAACTGGGCAGCACCCTGTCCACCCTCGACCGGCGTTCGGACGACGTGACCCGCATCGTGCAGGTGATCAAGGACGTCGCCGAGCAGACCAACCTCCTGGCGCTGAACGCGGCGATCGAGGCGGCGCGCGCCGGCGAGCAGGGGCGCGGCTTCGCGGTCGTGGCCGACGAGGTCCGCAAGCTGGCGCACCGTAGCGGCGAGGCCACGCAGGATATTGCCCAAATCGTCGACGCGATCCGCAGTGACATGAAGCTGGCGGGCGCGAAGATGGCGAGCACGTCGGCGCAGATCGACGCCTGCCTGTCCTTGTCGCAGGAGGCGTCCACCGCGATGCGCAGCGCGCATGAAGAGAGCAACACCTTGGTGGCGAACATCATCGATATCTCCGGCGAGATGCGCGAGCAGTCTTCCGCCAGCGCGCAGATTGCCCGGCATGTGGAGCGGATTGACGCTATGGCGCAGGAGAACGAAGCCATCGCCCATGTCGTCGACAATGCCGTCCACCAGCTGGAGCAACGCGCGACCAGCCTCGCCGCGATTGTTGCCGGGTTCCGGCTCTAGCGGACTACGCCGGCGACGGGGGAGGACGCCTCGGCCAACACCAGGGAACCCTTCCTCCGGAGTTCGCACGGGGCGAGCGCCTTCGACAATTCAATGCCATTGACGTTGCCATATGAATAAAAATTAGCCGCGACGGGCGACGCAACATTCCCTGTCGCTTTTTCGTATCGACTTTCTCCACAGATATCGCCAAGGTGTTGCACCCCCGCACCGCGGGTGGTGATAGAGGAAATACTATGGAGAAAACAATGAATAACCAGCACAGCGAAACGGGGCTGAGACGGGAGCTGAAGGCCCGTCACCTGTCGATGATCGCCATCGGCGGGTCGATCGGCACCGGCCTGTTCCTGGCCTCCGGCGCGACGGTGGCCACCGCCGGCCCCGGCACGGCCCTACTGGCCTACGGCGTCATCGGCATCATGGTGTATTTCCTGATGACCAGCCTGGGCGAGATGGCCGCCTACCTGCCGATCTCCGGCGCCTTCCAGGTCTACGGCACGCGTTTTGTCGACCCGGCCTTCGGCTTCGCGCTGGGCTGGAACTACTGGTTCAGCTGGGCAGTGACCGTGGCGGTCGAACTGGCCGCGGCGTCCATTGTGATGGGCTACTGGTTCCCCGGCGTGCCCGGCGTGGTGTGGAGCGGCATCTTCCTCGCCATCGTATTCCTGTTCAACTACATCTCGGTGAAGGGCTTCGGCGAGTCGGAATACTGGTTCTCGCTGCTCAAGGTGATCACCATCATCGCCTTTATCGTCACCGGCACGTTGATGATCTTCGGCATCATGCACGGCGACCATCCCGCCGCGCTGGAACCGGGTCTGCGCGTGTTCGAGACCGGCGACGCACCGTTTGTCGGCGGTCTGCCAGCCTTCATTGCCGCCGCCATGGTGGTGGGCTTCTCCTTCATGGGCACCGAACTGATCGGCGTGGCCGCCGGCGAATCCGCCGATCCGGCGACCACCATCCCGCGCGCAGTCAAGCAGGTGTTCTGGCGCATCCTGATGTTCTACGTGCTGGCCATCCTGGTCATCGGCCTGATCCTGCCGTACAACGACCCGTCGCTGTTGAAGAACGGCATGGAAGACATCGGCGCCAGCCCGTTCACGCTGGTGTTCAAGCGCGCCGGCTTCGCCATGGCGGCCGGCCTGATGAACACGGTGATCCTCACCGCCATCCTGTCTGCAGGCAACTCGGGCCTCTACGCTTCGACCCGTATGTTGCACAACATGGCGGTCAGCGGCATGGCGCCGCGCTGGCTCGGCAAGCTGTCGGCCAACGGCGTGCCGCGCCGTGCGCTGGTCGCCACCTCGCTGATCGCCTCGCTGTGCTTCCTGACCTCGCTGTCCAACAACAACAGCGTCTACCTGTGGCTGTTGAACGCCTCGGGCATGAGCGGCTTCATCGTCTGGCTGGGTATCGCCGTCTGTCACTACCGCTTCCGCCGCGCCTACCTGCATCAGGGCGGTCAGCTACACGAGTTGCCGTACCGTGCGCGCTGGTTCCCGCTCGGCCCGCTGCTGGCCTTCGGCATCTGCATGGTGGTGATGCTGGGGCAGAACTATGCTGCCTTCACCAGCTCGCACATCGACTGGAAGGGCGTTGTCGCCACCTACTTCGGCATCCCGCTGTTCCTGGCGTTCTGGCTGGGCTACAAGTGGTTCCACCGTACCCGTGTGGTGTCGCTGGCCGAGGTGGATCTGGCCGAAGGGCGCGTGTAAACGTTCCGATCATCATGCCGACTAACGCACCACTATGCGTAGTGAAGGCATGAGCCCTGGCTGAGCAAGGGGATCGATCTCGCTCAGCCCCTTACCGCCCAGTGGAGGAAACCACTGGGCGGTTTTGCATTGCAAGGCACCTGTTCCAAAGCCGTTTCAGAACCAACGTGCGGAGAAAATAAACAAAAGCTCCGCCACTGTCCGTCGGGGATCTGCGGTAACGATGCTCTTCACGTTAGAGCTCACCGTGCCAGAAATAGCGTTGAGACTCCTGCAATATTTCGATGACTATCGAAGTATCTTGACTAGGTTTATTATTTCTATAAATATAAAAACATGGAATCGAAAACTGCTGTGACACTTCTTGCTGCTCTGGCGCAGGACACTCGCCTAGCTATCTACCGTTTGCTGGTCCAACAAGGGCCCACTGGCATGTCGGTGGGCCAGATCAGTGAGGCCCTCGGTGTCGTCGGTGCCACGCTGTCCTTCCACCTGAAAGAACTGTCTCATGCAGGGCTGGTTCTGTCGCGTCAGGAGGGGCGCTTTATCTACTACGCGGCCAACTATGCCGAGATGAACGCCTTGCTGGGCTTCCTGACTGAGAACTGTTGCCGTGGCGAGCCGTGCGAGCCGGCCTCCAGCAGCATCTCATGTGACGGCACCTGCCGGTAACACTTTCCCCACTTCTGGAGTTCGACCATGAAACGCTTCCACGTCCATATCGCTGTCGCCAATCTCGACGAGAGCATCCGTTTCTACTCGGCACTGTTCAATGCCCAGCCAACCGTCCAGAAGGACGATTACGCCAAGTGGATGCTGGACGACCCGCGCATCAATTTCGCGATTTCCAGCCGTGGGGTTGAGCCTGGGCTCGATCATCTGGGGTTCCAGGTCGACAGCGACGAGGAGTTGACTCAGTTGCAGGGCCAACTACAGGCCGCCGGTATCAGCCTGCTCACCCAAACCGGCACGGCCTGCTGCTACGCCGAGTCCAACAAACACTGGACCACCGACCCCTCGGGGATTGCCTGGGAAAGCTATCACACTCTGGCGTCGATCCCGACTTTCAACGGCAGCGAGTCCACCGCCACGGTCGCCGACAGTGCCTGCTGTGCCCCACCGGTTGCCACGGTCAAGATTACGCCCAAGAACACCTGCACACCCGGTAGCGGATGCTGCTGAGCGGTACCTATCACCCACCTCCGAGAACGTTTCATGAGCCACAAAGTTTTCAACGTCCTGTTTCTTTGCACCGCCAACTCGGCGCGTAGCGTGATGTCCGAAGGTTGGCTGAACGTGCTGGGCAAAGGTCGCTTCCAGGCGTTCAGCGCCGGCAGCCACCCGAGCGGTCGGGTCAGCCCATTCGCGATCGAACTGCTGGAGGACATCGGCTATGACACCAGCTCACTGCAGTCCAAGTCCTGGGAGGTATTCGAGGGGCCCGAGGCACCGCACATGGATATCATCATCACGGTATGCGACAACGCCAAGGGCGAAGTCTGCCCGATTTGGCCGGGCCATCCACTGACCGCGCATTGGGGCTACGAGGACCCGCACGGCGATACGGACGAGGAGAAACGTGCGTCGTTCCGCAAGATTTTCATGCAGATCAAACATCGCATCGAGCTGCTGGTCAGCCTCCCAGACGACAAGCTGGAGCAGCTTAGCCTCAAGACGGCGATTCAGGACATTGGCGACACCAAGGTGGACTGAAGCACGAGCCCGACCGGCCCGCTCCATAGGGGCGGGCTTTGTATTTCCCGAAAGGACGAGACAATGGATTTACGTCGACGTTTGTGCGCAGAATGGCTTGGCACCGCTTTGCTGCTGGCCACGGTGGTCGGCTCCGGCATCATGGCCGAGCGCTTGTGCGGCGGTAACATCGGCCTGGCACTGCTGGCCAATGCCATCGCTACCGGCGGGGGATTGATCGCGCTGATCCTGACCTTCGGTGGTGTGTCCGGTGCCCACTTCAACCCGGCGGTATCGCTGGCAGCGTTATTGCGGCGGGAGCTGTCCGGCTACGAGGCGGGCCTTTATATGCTGGTGCAGGTCCTCGGCGCTTTCTGCGGTGTAGCGGCGGCTCACGGCATGTTCGGCGAGCCGCTGTTCTTTGCCTCTCATCACATCCGAACCGGCCCATCGCAGTGGTGGAGCGAGTTCATCGCCACTTTCGGCCTCTTGGCCGTGATCTTCGGCTGTTCCCGCAGCCGCCCTGAAGCCGTGCCTTATGCGGTGGCATCCTACATCGTCAGCGCCTACTGGTTCACCGCTTCGACCTCATTCGCCAACCCTGCGGTGACATTGGCTCGCGCCGCCACTGACACCTTCGCTGGCATCAGACCGAGCGACGTGCCGAGCTTCATCGCCGCGCAACTGGTCGGGGCCGGCGCTGCGACGGTGCTGTTCGGCTGGCTGCTGCGCTACCGGGCCCCGTTGGCGTTGGACCTAATGGCTAATGCCGGCGAGGACAGAACCGCCAGACCTTTGCAGGACTGATCTGTTCAGGTGGGCAGTGGGAGAGCAGTGGTGGTCGGCGTGTTCTTGTTCAAGCCGGCACAAGCGAAGGTGCACGACCCTCTGCCTATCAAGGTCAGCCAACGTGCAGAACGTCTGTTTTGCAGGTTTGTACTGATTCAGCGCAACGAGCACGCGAAAGCTATATAGCAGAATTGTTCGTTCGGAAACCAAGCAGGGTTGCCGCGCCATGAAATCGGTTTGGACCACCGACCTCCTTCTCCTGATTGTCTCGGGAACCGCGCTCGTGCTCGGCCTCTGTCTTGCATGGCTCGGTTATCCCCACCTGGCTCATTGGGTCTGGCTGGCCGGTTCCTTGCCCGCATTGGCCTTATTGATGCGGGACACGATACGCGCGCTCATGCGTCGGGAGGCTGGGGTCGATCTGCTGGCCCTGCTCGCCATCGCGGGTGCTGTTGTCTTGGATGAATATCTGACAGGTGCCGTAATAGCGGTGATGCTCACGAGCGGGCGGGCCCTGGAGAGTTTCGCGCAGCAACGCGCGGGGCGCGAGATGTCAGCCTTGCTAGCCCGAGCGCCTCGAAGTGCCAATCGCATTGAGAACGGCACAGTGCGCCAGGTTCTATTGGAAGCGGTCGTTCCGGATGACCGTTTGCTCGTTCGTAGCGGTGACACGGTACCGGTGGATGGGCGGCTGACATCGAGTCAGGCTATTCTGGACGAATCGAGCTTGACAGGGGAGTCGACGCCGGTTGAGCGACGCGAGGGTGACCTGCTGCGCAGTGGCGCACTGAACGCCGGAACGCCCTTTGAGATGCGTGCCACCGCTAACGCGACCGATAGCACCTTTGCCGCCATTGTCCGGCTGGTCTCCGCTGCGCAAAGTTCGAAGGCGCCAGCGTCACGACTGGCGGACCGGTATGCGCTCTGGTTTGTGCCCCTTTCATTGGGGCTGGCAGTATTGGCCTGGCTCGCTTCCGGCGACCCGCTGCGCGCACTGGCCGTGCTGGTCGTCGCCACGCCTTGTCCTCTTATTCTTGCTGTGCCCGTGGCCATCGTGTCGGGTATGTCGAGTTGCGCCAAGCGGGGCGTGCTGATCAAGGATGGCGGCGCTCTTGAACAGCTCGCTCAGGCCAAGGTGCTGTTTTTCGACAAGACCGGTACGCTGACCGGTGGTCATGCTCGGCTGACTTCAATCAAAACCGACGCCTATCCTGACTCCCGGGAAGTACTGCGCTTGGCTGCCTCGCTTGACCAGATGTCAGGGCACGTCATTGCCGCTTCAGTCGTGGCGGCCGCTCGTGAGCGAGGGCTCACCTTGACGGTACCAACGACAGTTCAGGAGCAGGGCGGTTCCGGGGTTGTGGGGATGCTCGATGGCAGACACGTGGCGGTTGGTTCCTATGAGTTTGTGTCGGCCATTGCGACAGGCGGAGAATGGGCGGCGAGCTTTCTGGAAACCGTCGCCCAAGAGGGGGGGGCCGCCGTGTTCGTTGCGCTCGACGGGGTTGTCGTCGGGGCCCTTCATCTGGCGGATCAGATTCGGTTGGAGACGCCGCGAGCGCTGCGCTTGTTGCGCCGGGCTGGCATTCAGCGTATCGCGATGCTCACTGGCGATCACCGGGAAGTGGCTGACGCCATCGGTGCTGCAGTGGGAGTGGATGACGTATTCGCGGAACAGACACCTGCGGGGAAACAGGCGGCGATCGTGGCCGGACGCTCGCTGGGCGTCACCATGATGGTGGGCGACGGCGTGAACGATGCGCCTGCCTTAGCCACCGCCGACGTGGGGGTTGCCATGGGGGCGCGTGGAGCGGCCGCATCGTCTGAAGCGGCAGACGTCGTGCTATTGGTGGACCGCCTCGATCGACTTGCTGAAGCACTTCAAACGGCGCGCCATACACACCTGATTGCTGTGGAGAGCGTCGCCGTTGGGATGGGGTTGTCGTTGATCGCGATGCTGTTTGCCGCGTTCGGCTATTTGCCGCCGTTGTACGGGGCAGTCCTGCAGGAAGCGATCGACGTGGCTGTGATCCTGAACGCGCTGCGGGCATTGCGAATCAAGCCACTGCGTGTCAATCGGCACGCTTTGTCTGTCTCCCAGCTACAGAGCCTGCGTAGTGACCACGAGTCACTCGCGGTGGTGCTTGACCATCTGACGTCCCTTGCTGACCGGCTCGCCACCTTGTCGCCCTATGAGGCCAAGGAGGCCGTGGAGCGACTGAATGTGCTACTGCAAGAAAGGTTGCTGCCTCATGAGCGATCAGACGACAGCGATGTTTACCCCTTACTCGCCCAACTCCTTGGCGGCGACGACCCCATGGCAGCCATGAGCAGGACGCACAGGGAGATTTTTGATCTGGGGCGCCGACTGCAGCGCATGGTGAAGACGATGCCACCCGATGGTCCGAAAGGCCAAGCATTAGGAGAGCTACAGCGGTTGCTATACAGCCTGGATGCTATTTTGCGCTTACATTTCGCGCAGGAAGAGGAGATTTACCAAAATCTGGCTTGATCAGGATAAGAGTCGCTAATGAAACGAAGTTTCTGCAAAGCTAGAATTCCGCGAAGCGATCCCGGCTCCCCGCGCTAATTGGGTTTTGTTAGCGGCTTAGCCAATCAGCTGCATGGTTCGTCAGCTGAGCTCGGGATCGTTATCCCTATGGGGTTGGCGTCGCTGCGTCAGCGCCTGCCGATGGTGCTGGAAGATAGCGACACTGGTCTACCGGGGATGATGCGGGAGCCAGTCGCCAGATTCGTCGACCATCTTCGGTTCCTGGATCAACAGGTGGCCGAGAAAGCCGGGGGTGGTTCAGCTACTTTTGTCGGGTCGTCCTGTAAAAACACGCAAATCAGTTCGCCTTACGCTCATCGGCCAGGGGGCGGGTACGCTTATGCTGGCCAAGGGAGCCAAAGGTCATATTCAATATCATTGTACGCCGGTAAATAAACACCCAGAGCACATGCAGTCCGGCCAGCAGTAGGGTCGCGTTGGCCGCTCCCGCGTGAAAGCCGCCTGCCTCATCCGCACTGAAGATGCCCATAGCCCCCCAGTTTTCCGCGTTCTCTTCACCCCAATTCATTTGCTGCACAATGGGAGTGGTCTGAGTGTTGGAAAGGCCCAGTATCTTGCCATTGTCCACCATCGCCAAGCCGGACACACATGTCAGTAGGCAGCAGAGAAGTAGCCCGATCGATATTAGTTTTCCAAGCAACGACGAGCTTGCTTCACGCCATTGCTGTAGCGTAGGCAACAATCGAGGGAAGCCTCGTAAGCGAAATAGACTGATGACGAAGCGAATTACAAACAGAGGGATGAGGACATAGCCAAGCCAGATATGTAACAAACCACCATCACTCCCGGTCAGATAGGCGGTCAGCAGCACCCCGACGAATAGCCAATGCCAGCTTCTAAAACGATTGAATGGGTTCATTTTCCAGGCTCCACACAAGACCATGAAAGCCAATGGCTTTTTGATAAGGTAGAGCAGTTCCCTTAACCCAAAATTAAGAAGCCAGACAAGAGGTGCCGCTTTGGCCCTGATCTTCCGCTAAGCTGCAAACACTAGCTTGGGTGACAACCGAGCCCTTCACCGCTCAGGAGCCAGGGATGAAAGCCACTTGCTTGACCATGCTACTCTTGTTGGCCACCGCCGCTCAGGCTGGACCGGCTGAACAGATTGCCGGCTACCGCAGTGCCGCACAAGCGGCAGACCCCTCGTTCAAGGATTTTTCCGCCGAGCGCGGAAGAGAGCTCTACTACCGCAAGGTGATGAAAAACGGCAAGATGGTGAGCTGCGCAAGCTGTCATTCGCAAGATCCGCGCCAACCGGGCCAAACGCCGGCCTTCCGTCCGATTGGGCCGATGGCCACGGCAGTCAATCCCAAGCGTTTCACCGACCCGCAAAAGACTGAGAAATGGTTCCGGCGCAATTGCGATGATGTACTGTCACGCCAGTGCACGCCGCAGGAAAAAGGCGACTACCTGACCTTTTTGAGTTCCATTCGCTAGTAGGGGAAAGCGATGAAACGTGCGACCGTGTTTGTCGGCATGATGCTGGTCAGCTCGATTCTCTATGCAGAGGAGGGTGAGGGTCTGCGGGTACCGATGCCAGCCAAGATCAGCAAGGCATGGAAAAGTGAATGTGGCAGCTGTCATATGGCCTACCCGCCCGGCCTGTTGCCGGGCCGGAGTTGGCAGGCCATCATGAATGGCTTGTCTAACCATTTTGGCAACAACGCCAGCTTGGACAAGGTGACGGAGGCCGAGATCCGCCAATTCTTGGTTTATAACTCGGCCGACCACGACGTACGGCCACTACCGGCTACCGCGAAACCAACGCCGACACCGCGAATCACCGAGACTGCATGGTTCCGTCGTGCCCACAGTGAAGTACCGAGCAGCGTGTTCCGCCGCCAAGGTGTCGGAAGTGCTGCAAACTGTATGGCTTGCCATCATGCCGCAGATAAAGGGGTGTTTGCTGAGGAAGATGTGAGCATTCCACGCTAGCCGTGGATCCCGCCCTTGCTGAAGAAGGGCAGTAGGAAGACCAAGCCCTGGATGGTGAATTTGTATGACGTATGTTGCGCAGTGCTGTATCTGTTGCATACAGGCTGGCAGGGGCGGGCGTCGCCCAGTGACTTTCCCTGGCGGCGTTCGGCGCATTCGTACTTTGCCAAATGGAGCGGGGTCGACAGCCAGGGCGTGAGCCAGCCGCTCAAAAAATCAGGTTGGAGACGGCTTAACAGTTAGCGAGGGGGCATTTTTTGAAAGGTCACGTGCGCGGCAGAGCACGTTCGCCACTCTGCCGGGCACGAGTGTTGTGGTAGTTAGAGGTTACTCGCCTTTGCCGCCTCCATAGCCCTTGCCCCCGCCGGGACCCATGCCCCCTCCTGGCCCCATCCCACCACCAGGCCCCATGCCGCCGCCTGGGCCCATGCCCTTGCCCGGCGGCATGTCGGGCAACTTGACTCCACGCTCCTTTGCCCGCTTCTGCATCTCTTCGTGGTGTTCCTTGCGGATTTTTTCGCGCTCCTTTTCAGTCTTGGCCGAATGCATGCGGTTGTGATACTCGGTGCGCTCCTTCGGCGTCATCAACTCTCGGCCATAGACTTGCTCCTGCTTCTTGGTCTTGGGGGACGTGTCGTCCGCTAGGGTTGAACCGGCATACAGCCCGGCTGCACTGGCCAACACGGCCAACATACAAGCCTTTCTGACATTCATGGTTCGCTGTCCTTTGCTGGGTTGACGAATGAGAGAGCGGGCAACCACGTCAACCCGTTCGTGGTTGCACAAAGGTTTTGTTTATGAAAGCAGAATCCACCTTCCTGCACCAAGAAAGCTTTCAATAATTGCGCTGTGGGCGTGTAGATCCATATCGTGTAGACCGTAGCTGATCGCAAAATTCAAACTTTAGACGGCCGGATCAAGAGTGAATGCCATGCCGTCCGTTTCCTGTATAATGCCAAATAGTTATCAAAACTATTTTCAATAGGTATATTCAATAAAGAGCGTACGGAATAAAAATGAACCAAGAAAAACAAACCATTCAATCCATTCAGGCCCTAAGAGGATTGGCAGCAATCCTTGTTGTATTGTTCCATTTTCGAACAATTCCAGGATCGGCTAACCAAACTGTGGCAGATTATCTGTTTATTTATGGTTCTATCGGTGTCACCTTGTTTTTTACGATCAGCGGTTTTATCGTTGTGTATATAACGGACGACCAGGCTGAAGGTCTAACCAGTGGTGTCGAATTTATTATTAAGCGTGTCTGCCGAGTAATACCCCTTTACTACTTGGTTACTTTGGGTGCTGCCGGCTCCTCTCTTGATACGCTGTATGAAACAGGGCGCTCGATGCTGTTTATTCCGCTCGATGGATCGGCTGTAGGCCCATCTTATGGATATGCAAGAATAATTGTAGGCTGGACTTTGAATTATGAAATATTTTTCTATTTGCTGACATCGCTATGCATCATGCTTTGTGGCCGCTGGAAATGGTATGTGCTGTTGTCAAGCATTGCTATGCTCTCGTTAGCACCTTCACTATTTTTTGGTTGGAATGGCTTGAGCACGGCAGCTGGCTATCCATTCGGTAATGTGTACTTAAAAATGATCACTAATCCGATTCTGCTGCAGTTTGCAACTGGGGTTGTGATTGGGTTGATTCACCGTGCTCAGCCCAAGCTAGAGGCTTGGTTTTGGGGCGCTATTCTGTGTGTACTTCTTCCTTATTTTGTGGGTAACTATTTTTCTGGCCGTCACAGCGGGCATGATCTCACCGGATGGGGCCTTATCAATGCGGCATTAGTCCTGACGCTTGTTATGTTTGAACAGCAAGTATCTATTCGTTGGCCGAAATTCCTTATTTATCTTGGTACTATTTCATATTCACTCTACCTCATGCACGAGAAGGTTCATAATTTCATTTCAAAGATTATTAGCCGAGCTGGCCTAGAGAGCGAGCTTTCTGGGTGGACTTTATTAATTGTGGCAATTGCCATCTCAGTGCTGGTTTCAATGCTTACCCACAAATACGTCGAACAAAAGCTGTCGGTTTGGTTGCGGTCAAAATTGCTTTGCAAAGCTCGTCCTAGTGCTGAAAAAACTCTCAACCCTATTACAAACAGCGTGTGATTGATCCGCGCATAAATTCGTAATGAGAAATGCCCCACAACGTGGGGCATTTTTTGTTTCTAATATGCAGTTTTATCCGCGTTAGAATATGTGGTTCCTAGAAAAATCCTATTCTTCACAAACTCGGAATAAAAAATCAATCATTTACGAAGCATTTTTTGCTGAAAACGGGGGGGGCGAGGTGCTCAGAAGTCTGTGAAAGAACTGCGAGCGCAAACTCAATACCAGCTTGCAGTTCGTCCATCTGACCTTTTTGGTTCTGCTGCTCAGGAGATCGTGAACAGGCTCTAAGCTCTGTATGGGTCGACATGGGTCATCACGTTCAGCACGGTGCGGTCCTCCATCGCGCGGCGGCGTGCTTCCAATGCGATGTCATGCCCCTGCTCAACGGACCTATCGGCATCCACTTCGAGATGCACATCCACAAGGATCAAGTCGCCAACCTTGCGCGTCTTCAGGTCATGTACGCCCATCACACCCGGCGTGCCGATCAGAGCCGTATGGATGGCGGCTACGCTCTCTTCGTCTGCGGAACGATCCATCAGATCATGCAATGCATCCCAAGCAAAGCTCCATCCCATTTTCGTCACCATGAGGCCGACTACCAGTGCGGCGACTGGGTCCAGCAGATGGTAGCCCAACAGGTTGCCGACAATGCCGACCGCAACGATCAGCGAAGACGCTGCGTCCGAGCGGGCATGCCAAGCGTTGGCGATCAGCATGCTTGAGCGTACTCGCTTGGCGATGGCCAGCATGTAGCGAAAGAGCAGCTCCTTGGCCAGCAGTGCACCTAGTGCCACCCACAAGGCAGCTAACTGTACCGGTTGTGAGGAAGGCTGTTCGATCTTGCTGATGGCGTTGCCAAGCATCCCTATACCTACCACCAGCAATAAGACGCCAAGCACCAGAGAGGCGGCGTTCTCATAACGGTGATGGCCATAATGGTGGTCAGCATCCGGCTCCTTCCTGCTGTGGTGGCTGGCCAGCAGCACCACGAAATCGGCCATCAGGTCCGACAGCGAATGGATGCCGTCTGCCACGAGGCCCTGAGAGCCGGAGATCAGGCCTGCGGCGACCTGCAGCAGAGTCAAAAGCAGGTTGACCACCACGCTTACCCAAGTACTTCGGCGGGCGGCCTGTTGCCGATCTAGATTGTCATCGCTTTCATCGAACATCTCAGCAGCGTTCATCTTGTTTACACCTTGTCGCTCATGCTGATTTTATAAGAGAAAATCCCTCTTTACACTAAACGTACTATCGCCCCTTGGCTATGGCTAGCGTGGAATAATCCCTTTCCCCTTGGAACTCCCCTTTATCCCGCGGTGCAGCTGCTCCACAGGATTTATAAAACAGCGCCGATAGTTATTACCATGGCCAGCAGGGGGCTGGCCATGATCTGGTTATTTAATAAATTTAGGACAAAGTGCTACGGGTTTTGAAAGGCATTATCCTAAGTAACACATTCTCTGATTTACCTACCATATGAACCAAGGCGCCTAATACATGCAGGCCCAAGATAGCAGCCAGGATAAGCGCTGCACCCGAGTGCAGATCACCCAGTAAGTGTGACAGCGCCCGGTTTTTATCAATCAGGACGGGTAGTGAGTAGAGGCTAAAGAAATGAACTGCATGACCTGCAGCGTTGGTTTTTAACCATCCAAGCAACGGGATGGAAAGCATGCAGAGGTAAAGCAGCCCATGAACGGTTTTTTCAGCCGTGTACTGCAGCGACCCTTTAGGGTTGACAGAAGGCGGCAGCTTTTTCTTTTTCCTGAAAATATTAATGAGGCGAACGCCTGCTAAAGCCAAAACGAGGACGCCAATGGATTTATGCAGGTCCATAAGGTCCATGTTGTCATCCAGCATCCAGCCAATTACCAAATTGCCAACGATAACAATGGCGACTATCCAGTGAATTAGGCATACTGATAAGGGGTAGCGCTTGGCGTTTTTCATTTCGTTATCCTTTTGGATTTAGCAGGGTTCCTCTTTTGAAATCAGTTCAGTAAGTCGTGATAATGTTTCTTGGTTTGATTGGTTTTTTGCAGGGCGTCTTTGGCTGCCTGCAAATTGTTGGTTTTGACGGCCTGCTCTACGACGACGAGCTCTTTCTGCAGCTGCTGCATCCCTTCATGATAAGTGGCGGGGTCGCTGCGATATTGTTGCTTGCTGGCCTGTTGCACGTCATTCTGCAGTCTGGCGAAATATTTGGAGAACTCCGGCATTGAGTTGCTGGCCATTGCACCGCGCACCGAAACCTTCATGTCTTTCATCAGATTTTTAATTTCGCCAGCCCCAGCCATTGGGGACAAGGATAACAGTACCAGGGCTGCCGTGGCGGCGAGAGCTTTGAATTGGCGGTTACGAGTACGATGAAGAGCGACCATGGATACCTCCCACTTGTTGAGTTTGGCTGAGGATAGATGCCCAAGCTTAATCCAACCTTAACGCCTCAAGCCTCGTCATTACTGGCTGCTTTTCATGCAATGCCAAACAAGAATTTTATTAATAATTATTCGTATTAGTTGGTTTTTAATTACAAGGTTAAGGAGGCGTATGCTGCTTGCAGATGGGAATTTGAATTACTCCCATTCTTAATGCCGCCAATATACTGGGAGGGCTGGTCAGTGCCAGCTGATGGCTCCGGGCATCGCGCCATCAATGCTTGTGGCGATGATGCGCATCCGGGAAATGGGCATGGGTATGCGTCAACACATCATGTCGATGCCGGTGGCTGTGTTTGGTGCCCGGCTCGACGGGGTAGCCGTGCTCATGCTGGTGGTGTTCGTCATGGAAGTGTTCGTGTTCGTGCTCCATCGCTTCGTGCGTATGCTCGTGTTCGTGGCGCTCGGTCAGGTGTAGCCAGATGCCGATCGCCATCAACCCACCGGCGATTAGCAGTGGCAGCGTGATCGGCTCTCCCATCGTCAGGGCCAGCATCGCCCCGAAGAAGGGCGCGACGGAGAAGTAGGCGCCGGTCCGGGCGGTCCCGAGGTGGCGCAAGGCCACCACAAACAAGGCCAGACTGACCCCATAGGCGAGGAAGCCCACCACCATCGCCCCTGCCAGGTTGGCTAACGGAGGCAGCGAGGCGCCCAAGAGGATGGCCAAGAGCAGATTGACCGAACCGGCTACCAGCCCTTTGACCGACGCGATCCAGGTCGCATCGGTCAGCGATACCTTTCGGGTCAGATTGTTGTCGATGCCCCAGGCGAAGCAGGCCCCCAGCACCGCCAGCGCAGGCCACAAGCCGGCGAAGCGGGCCTCTCCAGGCCAACTCAGGACCATGGCGCCTGCGACAATGGCCAGCATGCCCGCCGCGATGCGGCGATCGAAGTTTTCCTTGAACGCGAACCAGGCAAGTAAGGCGGTAAACACCCCCTCGGCGTTGAGCAGCAGCGAGGCACCGGAAGCCGGCATGCTGGTCAGGCCGAGCATCAGCAAGACCGGGCCGACGATTCCCCCGGAGAGGATGGCGCCGGCAAACCACGGTGCTTCATGATGCAGAAGGCGAACCCCTTCGGCCCGACTCAGGAAGCGGTACAGCGTGAGGCCGATCCCGGAGCCCAGATAGAGCAGGCCTGCCAACAGCCAGGGGCTGACCGTGTGGAGCAGCAGCTTGGCGAGTGGTGTACCCCCTCCGAAGAGGAGGGCCGCGCCCAACGCCGCCGGAACGCCGGTGTGGCGGAGTCCTTCTTTCCAGTTCATTGCCTTTTTCCGGTGCGTGCTACAAGTGATCCCGTGGCCTGTCGCGGTTCATTTCAAGTAGGAGCGCAGGATGCCTGCGATCTGCTCCAGATCGTCACTGCGCTGTTTCGGGTCGATGACGTCCGGCCCCAGATGTTCGCGCAGGTGGCCTTCCAACACCTCGGCCATCAGCCCATTGACCGCGCCACGTATCGCGGCGATCTGTTGCAGGATGGCCGCACAGTCGGTCTCTGCTTCCAGGGCCCTTTCCAGTCCCTCTGCCTGCCCCTTGATGCGGCGAATCCGAGTAAGTAGCTGTCTCTTGCCTTTGACGGTATGCGCCATGTGCTTTTCCTGAGTGACACTTAGCTAGTATAGTGGGGTATAGTATATCTGATCGTGGCAATGCAACGTTGCCCGAGTGCTCTTACTCATTCTATCGAAGGTGCTTCATGCCGCCCATTGCCGACTTGATCCAGCAGGGATCGACCAACCTGTGGCTGTTCATTCCCTCCGCCATCTTGCTCGGGGCGCTACATGGTCTCGAGCCTGGCCACTCCAAGACCATGATGGCTTCGTTCATCATTGCCATTCGCGGCACCATCGGCCAGGCCATCTTGCTCGGGCTTTGTGCCGCACTGTCCCATTCGCTGATTGTCTGGGCCTTGGCGGCCATTGCCTTGAAGTTCGGCAATCAGTTCATTGCTGAACAGGCCGAGCCCTATTTCATGCTGCTGTCCGGGGCGGTCGTGATCGGGGTCGCCGTCTGGATGTTCATGCGCACCCGCTGGGATGATCTGGCGGCGCGGGCACAAACCCATGCCCCGCATGGCGGCCGGATCATCAATACCGGCCATGGCGTGGTCGAGCTGCAAGTCTTTGAAGAAGGTGTCCCGCCGCGCTTCCGCCTCTACGGTTACGACCATCACATGCACCCCACGCCGTTCAAGTCACATGACACGATCGAGCTGGAAACGATCCGTGCGGACGGCACGCGGCAGGCTTTCACCCTGGATGCCAGGGGGGAGTATCTGGAGTCGCGGGAGGTCATTCCGGAACCTCATGAGTTCGAGGTGCTGCTCAGCATTGGCCATGGCGACCATGCTCACCGCTTTGAGGTGACCTTCAGCGAAGACGGCCATGGCCATGGACATCATGGTCACGGTCTCCATCATCACGATCATGACCATGATCACGGCCATCATCATGGTCATGATCATTCGCACGCATTCGAGTCGAGCGGCGAGTATCAGGATGCCCACGAGCGGGCCCACGCCGAGGATATTCAGCGCCGTTTTGCTGGACGGAAGGTAACTACTCCGCAGATCGCGATGTTCGGCCTGACCGGTGGCCTGATGCCGTGTCCCGCCTCGGTCACCATCCTGATGATCTGCTTGCACTTGAAGCGTTTTACGCTCGGCGCTGCCATGGTGGCCTCGTTCAGTATCGGTTTGGCGATCTCGCTGGTCAGTGTTGGTGTCATCGCTGCGTGGGGCACGCGCCATGTTAGTCAGCGCTTCGGTAATCTGGGCAACCTCGCCCGCAAGATGCCTTACCTGTCCAGCGTGCTGATGATGGTGGTAGGGGCGGTCATGGGCATTCAAGGCCTGGTTCATATTGCGGCTTGAAGCAGCATTCTCATCGGACAACAAAGCCGGCCTTTGGGCTAATGCAGTTCACTTAAGCCGTTCAGTCCGGATTTTAGCTTCGAAGAACGCTTGGAAGTAACAAAAAAGCACCGTTTTTCCACCTTGGTGGGCGGTGCTTTTTCCTTAAGTGAACGGCATTACGGCCTTTGGGCCGGCTTTGTTTCATGGTGTCTCAAACCGGGCCGGAGCGCCGGAAGGCAGTGAGCGAATCCATCGGCTTTGGTCTGTGCCTTTTCGATATGGATTGGCACCCTCGTTCCCGCGAGGGTGGTCGAATATCGGCCAACCTCGGTGAGAAAACGGGTCTTAGAACCTGTTCACGATCTGCTGCACTCGGGCGATCCTGCATTGAAATGACGCTCAACACGCTCATGTACTCCATGTACATTCCGCTTTTTCGTGTCATTTCGTCTTGGCTGCCCCTTCGTTCGCGAGATCGTGAACAGGCTCTAAGAGTTTGAGCTATTAGTGTTGATTTGAAACGTGGATGGGAGAACTCCCCTGATTAGAGGGGCGATTCAAATCGCCCCTTGGAAGATTGGTGGCTGCTACGTCCTGTCGTAAGAGAACTGGATGCCTGCCGTCCCGCCCGTTTCGATAAACAAGTTGATGAAGGACGGCACGGTCTCGCTGCGGGCCCAGTCGCGCTGCAGCTCGCAGAACAGCTGCGCCACACTGATCATCTTGCCACCGGCCTGCTCAATGCGACGCAGCGCGGCCTCGTGGGCGGTTACGGAGGTGCCTCCCACCGCATCAGTCACGACATACACCTCATAGCCCTCGTTGAGGGCGTCCAGTGCCGGAAAGGTCAGGCATGCCTCGGTCCACAGGGCGGTCATGATCAGTTTCTTTCGCCCCGTCGACTCGACCGCTTGCTTGAACTCCACATCCTCCCAGGAGTTGATCGACGTGCGATCGTAGGTGGGCAAATGACCGAGCACTTTTTGGAGTTGTGGAATTGGAGGCTTATTCAAGCCGGTCTTCACATTGACTGTGGAGTGGATGATGGGTAGCCCGTAAACGACAGCGGCCTTGGAGGAGCCTACGATGTTGTTGATCAAGAGTTGCCGATCCATCGAGGCGATAGAGTTCACCTGCACCGGCTGATAATCGATGATGATGAAAGCTGCATTCTGAGGGGTGAGTAGATGATCACTTTTTGGATCACGGATAACTTCACTAGCCATCGAGTTTCTCCTCCAACCTGAGTTGACTGGGGTAAGTGCGTTGAAGCACTGCCCACAGTGTAGGAATCCACTCAAGAAGCAGAAGGTACCGATCACTGCACACGGTGTTCAGTGAAACAGAACACCGTGTGTCATGTGACTAAGCGCTGCTAACAAAAACCCCTTGGCGTTGTTATGCGGCCTTGCCCGTACTACTTGTACTGTCTGCGGCCGCACGCCTAGCCAAGGCCGCTTCGCTGAGTTTTGTTAGCGGTTCTAAGGCATGATTTCCCAAGGTAACGGCCGGGAAAATTGGTTGCGCAGGTAGTCGAGCACGGCACGGACCTTGTGGCTCTGGAACCGGCGGCTGGGGTAGAGCGCGTAGATGGTGTCAGGAATGGGGGTGTCGGGCAGCGCCTCGATTAGGCGCCCGTCGCGCAGCGCCTCGGCGGCGATGAACAGCGGAAGCAAGCAGATGCCAAGGCCGGCGATGGCGGCATCGCACATCACTTCGCCGTTGTTGAATACCAAGGTCGACTTCACCACTGCCGTTCGTATGCGGCTATCCTGCCCGGCCGGCTCGAATTGCCACAGTTGCCCGGAATGGACGTAGGCGTAGCCGATGCAGCGATGGGCCGCCAAGTCGTCGAGTGACTTGGGCAAGCCATGGCGCATCGCATAGTCCGGGCTACAGCAGACGATGCGGCGACTGACGGCCAGTTTGCGCGCGATCAGCGACATGTCCTTGAGCGGCTGGGTAATCCGGATCGCCAAATCATAGCCGCCCCCGTCCACATCCACCATGCGGTCATCGAGGTCGATGATCAAGTCCAGGTTGGGGTGCTGCTGCATCAGCTCGAACAGCATCGGCCCCAGGTATTTCCGACCAAAGGTCATCGGCGCGGCGATACGAACCTGGCCACACAGATTTCCCTCCTCCTCGATCGTCGCCGTGGCCGCATCGTCGAGCTGCAGTACCAGCTCCCGTGCCTTCTGATAGAAAACTTGCCCACGGTCGGTGGCGACCACTCCTCGGGTGGATCGGTGTAGCAGCTGAGTACCTAGCGCCTGTTCCAGGTCATTGATCCGTTTGCTGATAGCCGACTTGGAGAGGTCGAGGCGTAAGGCGGCTGCCGTAAAGCTTCCAGTCTCCATCACCAGCAGGAAGGCTTCGATATCGTCGAGTCGGTAGCGCATTGTCCAATATTAGTGAACTTGTTGTTCATAGTAGGGCGGCTATCGCAGGATGCATGACGAGCTGAAGGCACAGGGGAGACATGTGGTAAACAAGGCGTGGCGCGACGGATGAAGCAGGAAGGTCTGCGCTTGCAGACGGGCTAGCGGCGGCACCCAGGTCATTACAAGGGGCGTCCGACCGTGATTGCCCCCCACCAACTACAGCGGCAGGTGGACTATCCTGGCAGCGGTAGACAGACCACCGAGCTTCACGATTCAGAATTATCGAAACAGATCAGTCAAACTGGCAGAGCATGGTCGTGTTTTAGCCAAACTTTTTCTCAACGGTCAGTACGGCTGCCTGCACCCGGCTGCTGCAGCCAAGCTTACGAAGAATGTTCTGCACATGGATTTTCACCGTGCTCTCGGCCAAGTCCAATTCTCGGCCGATCTCCTTGTTGCTCATGCCACGTGCGACCAATTGCAGTATTTCCTGCTCGCGCCCTGTCAACTTGTCAAAAGTGTCAACGCTGGCAGGCTGGGGGGCGGGACTGCGCAGTTGAGCGACTAACTTGGCGGTCATGCCTTCACTGATTACCGATTCGCCATGGGCGGCCTTTAGAATGGACTGGGTCAAGAAATCGGCATCGATGTTTTTGTTCAGGTAGCCGCAGGCCCCGGCTCGCAGCGCTGCTCCCAGGTCGTCGGCATCTTCAGATACCGTCAACATCACGACCGCGAGAGAAGGCTTGTCCTGTAGCATCAGGGTCAGTGCCTCGACGCCGGAGATGCCCGGCATGTTCAGGTCGAGCAGTACCACGTCGGGTTTGAGCTGGGCGGCGAGTTTGACGCCCTCGGCGCCGTCGGCGGCCTCGCCAATCACCTGGATCGCCTGCTGACGCGCCAGTAGTGCCTTGATGCCGCTGCGGAACAGGGTGTGGTCGTCGACCAGCAGCACGTTGACGATTTCGCTCATGGTGGGTTGCTCGCTCATTCGCAGTATGTATTCCTTGTTCGGCGGCACCGTCGCGGTAGTGACTCGGACGATGGGCTCGGGCTCTTGCCGACGGGCCACCAGGTTGGCCGAACCGTTCGGCGCGGTCATGAAGCAGGGGGCTAAGCCGCCTGACGCTGCGCGCGTGCAATGGACAAGCGGATGCAACAGCCTTCGCCCGGCTCGCTGTCGATGCGCATCGTCACCCCGGCGCGCGTGGCGCGCTCGGCCATGATCGCCAGGCCGTAGTGGGTGTCGTCGCGCTCGCACATCCGCTCGGCATCGAAGCCGATGCCGTCGTCCATTATAGTCAGCGTCAGCGCCTCGCCGCTGTCGTCCAACCGCACCAGCACCTGGCTTGCCTGGGCGTGCTTGCGCACGTTCGACAGCGCCTCCTGTAGGATGAACAAGAGCTGCAACTGTTGCTCGGGCAAGAGCGGCCGGCTTAGCCCCTCGCTCTGCAGTTCGACCTTCAGTCCGGTCTGGCGGCGGAACTTGTCGAGCACCGTTTCCACCGCCTGCGGCAGCCGCGCCGACAGCCGCGAGCGGAAGTTGTTGAGCAACTCGCGCACATCGTCGTAGCTCTCCTGCACCCCGGTGCGCAACAGGGCGATGGTATCGTCGCGCAGCAGGCCGTCGTCGGCGGCGACCGCCTGCTCGAGCACCTGCACCTGTAGGTTCAGGAACGACAGGCCCTGGGCGATGCTGTCGTGCAGGCCCTGCGCCATCAGGTTGCGTTCTTCCAGGATGGCCAGCTCGCGCTCCTTGTCTACCAGCCGCTGGTTCTCGATGGCGCTGGCCAAGTGCTGGCCGAGCGTTTCCATCAGCCGGGTCTTCTGTGGGGTGAACACGGTGGCTTCGCGAAAATGCAGGTTGAACAGGCCGATGGAGCGCTGCTGCAGCGCGATCGGGAACGACGACACCACCTTGAAACCCTCCCACTTGCACGGCAGCGCCGAGTCGTCCGGCAGCGTCATCTGCCTGCCGTGCAGCGATTCGGGGTTCAGGCTGCAGAAGCAGTCGCCGTAGCTCAGGCACTGCTCGCCGCCCAGGAGCGTCTCGGGCAGGCCGGCGTCGGCCACCAGGTAGACCAGCTCGTGCTCGCCGTCGAGCAGCCGCACCGCGCCGCCAGCCGCACCGAGGTTGTCGACCACCCGGGTCAGGAAGCCGCGGCACAGCTCCTCAAGCGTCTGCGCTTGGTTGAGGAAGGTGGCGATCTCCAGCAGCAGCGCCAGTTCGCGGTTCTTCTGTTCGAGCGAGGCGGTCTTTTCCTGCACCCGCTCCTCCAGCGTGGCGTGCACTTCGGCCAACCTTTTGGCCATCTGGTTGAAGCCGGCGCCGACCTGGCCGAACTCGTCGTTGGTCTCCACCGGCACGGTGGCACTGTAGTCGCCGGCGGCGAGGCGGCGGATCGCTTGGTGGATGTGGTCAAGCGGCCGCAGCACGATCAGCACCATCAGGTAGATCAGCGCCACAGTGCCAAGGATCGCCATCGTGGCCAGCAGCACCTGGCAGATGCGCAGGTATTCGGTCTTGTGGGCGTTGTTTTCTTCGAGCAGCTGTACGAAATGGTCGATGGTGGGCAGGAAGGCGGATGCGTCGACCTGGTAGCGCGACAGGAGTAGCGGCTGCTCAGAAGAGGGGGCTACCAGCAGCGCATCGGCCTGTGGCTTCAAGCGCAACTGCCAGCCCTGTTCGACGGCCGACAGCGCGGCATACACCTGGCGCTGCTCCGGCAGCGACAGTGGCCGGGCCGGGTCGCCGTGGCGCAAGCGCGCCAGGATGGTGTCGTAGTTGCGCAGATCGGTCTGCACCGTTGCCGCTTGCAACTGGCCGTCGACGTGGTGGGTCAAATCCAGCGCGACCTGGGTTGTACGCATGCGCAGGCTGCCGGCGTCGTTGATCGCGGCGCCGGTGCCTTCCAGTTGCCAGGACAGCAGCAGCGTCGAGCCGATCGCCAGTAGTGCCAGCAGCAGAAAGCCGAGTAGGGCCCCGACGATCTTGGTCGACAGTTTCAAGCCCAGGGGGCCGTCCGGGACGGCCCAGCGGTATCCAGACATATTCAGTTCTCGAGTGGACAGACCATCGGGATGAAACGGCGTTGTGTCGGATCATACCCCCACAGGAGGTCGTGACGCATCGCTCAGCCCCCGGTCATCGACATGAAGCGTATCACCCGCTGTGGCGCCTCGTTGAAATGGTGACGCTCGGGCTTGAGCTCGATCGCCGCGCGCAGCCGTTCGGCCAACTCGGCCTCGCCGACGCCGGCGCGCAATAGCGGCCTGAGCGGCACGCTGGCCTCGTCACCGAGACAGAGATGTAGGGTGCCGTCCACCGCTACCCGCACCCGGTTGCAGCTGGCGCAGAAGTGCTGCGAGATCGGCGTGATCAGCCCCAGGGTGAAACGGCCGTCGGCGCTGCCCCAGTAGCTGGCCGGCCCACCACCCAGCGGTACCGTCAGCGGGCTGAGCGCGAAGCGTTCGGCCAGCCTGGCCAGCACCGGCGCCAGTGGCAGCGGCCGGGCTGCCTGTCCGGTGGCGCCCATTGGCATCGCCTCGATCAGCCGCAGCACGAAGCCCTGCTCGATACAGAATGCCACCATCGACTCGATGTCGCCGTCATTGACGCCGGCGAGCGGCACCATATTCAGCTTGATCGGCGCGAAGCCGGCCGCCTTGGCGGCGCGCAGCCCGGCCATGATCTTCGGCAGGCTGTCACTGCCGGTAATCGCGCGCAGGCAGTCGCGGCGCAGCGAGTCGAGGCTGACGTTGAGCCGGCGCACCCCGGCGGCCGCCAGCGCCTCGGCATGGCGCTCCAGCTGGGTGCCGTTGGTGGTCAGTGACAGGTCAAGCGCCGGGTCGAGCGCGGTCAGCCGCGCGCACAGTTCGGGCAGGCCGCGCCGCAGCAGCGGCTCGCCGCCGGTCAGTCGCACCCGCCGCACGCCCAGGTGCACGAAGGCGCTGATCAGCCGCTCGATCTCGTCGAAGCTCAGCCAGTTGGTCGGCTCCTCGAAGCCCTTGAAACCCTTGGGCAGGCAATAGCTGCAACGCAGGTCGCAGCGATCGGTCACCGACAGGCGCAGATAGTCGATGGTTCGGCCAAAGCGGTCCTGCAGCATGCTGATCCTCCGGGGATTTTGGGTCAGCGACGATGGTAGCGCGAGTGCCGCCAACGCACAGTCGGGCAGAGGTAGCAGAGGGGATAGGTCGAAAGTACTAGATGGCGGTGAGAGCCAGTCTGGCGCGTAGCCGTCGCCGCGGGTGAAGAGGGGGCATACTGACGCGCTGTGTCGGTAGGTCAGGGGGTAAGAGTCGCTCACACAACGAAGTTGCTGCGAAGCTAAAACCCGGCGTAGCTGGCCTTGGCTAGGCGTGCTGCCGCAGGCAATACAAGTAGTACGGCAAGGCAGCACAATAACGCCAAGAGGGAGCGGTTCTTAGTCGTCTTGCCCCGTATCGGCCCCGGTCGTGGGTTGGCCCGGTGTTGTGTCGGCCGGCCCCCCGTTCTGCCAGTCGAACCAGTCGTCTCCGAATAGCTCGGCTGGGTGCGGGGTGCGCTCCGAGCCATTGCCGCAGCGCAGGGCATTGGCGGCACAGTACTGATCGCAGCCCCAACAGATTCGCTCGGGGTGGCTGGGAAGGATGGGAAACTTTTTCATGGTGTCGAGATAACGTAAGGTTGAACTGCTGCTTTGACGGCATTGCCCGAACCCCCAGGCTCCGTTCGGCCTATCCAACGTTGACCGAACGGGGTCTGGGTGAGTCCTGGTGCAAAATGGCAACCAGCCAAATGCCGTTTATCCCTTTCTCCTCTATCCATCCACCTGTCTACCCATTCACCGGCTCAGCGGCGCGCCCGCACCAGCTGCCAGGTGCGGCCGACGTAGCCGACCGAGGCGAAGCCGCTCCACACGTGCACCATCCGGGTGAACGGGAAGATCAGGAAGAAGGTCATGCCCATGAAGATGTGCGCCTTGAAGATCGGCGCCGCATTGGCGATGTAGCCGGCCGCATCGCCCCGGAGGGTGACGATGTGCTGCGCCCAGGTCATTAGCTTGATCATCTGGTGGCCATCGGTGTGGTGGGCCGACACGAGGATGGTCGACAGGCCGAGCGCCAGCGTGATCAGGAGCCAGATCAGCAGCAGCTTGTCGCGCCAGCTCGAGTTGGCCGCCAGCCGGGCGTTGCCGAAGCGGCGCGCGATCAGCATCACGAGGCCGATCAAGCCGATGCCGCCGAAGAGGCCGCCGGCGACCATCGCCAGCATCTGCTTGAAGCTGTGGGAGACGCCGAGCGCGTCCCACACCGCCACCGGGGTGAGCAGGCCGACCAGGTGGCCGAAGAACACCCCGAGCACGCCGACGTGGAACAGGATGTTGGCGGTGCGCAGGTTGCCGCGGTGCAAGAGCTGGCTGGAATCGGATTTCCAGCCGTACTGCTCGCGCTCGAAGCGCGCCAGGCTGCCGAACAGGAAGATCGCCAGCGCGATGTACGGGTAGATCCCGAATACGAATTGATGCAGGGTATTCATCTCTGTGGTCCTCCGCCGCCCGGCGCGGGGCCGGGCGGCCAGTGCCGGCTCAGGCCTGCGGCCGGCTGGGGTAGAAATTGACCGGCGCGACGCTCGGGCGGCGCAGCAGCGGCTCGACGCCGTCCACGCCCGGGCCGAAGGTCTCTAGCGCCTCGTCCATGTCGCGCACCGGCGGTGCAGTCAGCGGTTCGGCCGGCACCGGCGACAGCGCCTCGAGCGCCGCGAACACGCCGGCGTAGGGCGAGCCGGCGGCAGCCAGCCGGCCGCCGACATGGCCGATCACGTGTACCGCGTCGCTGAGCAGCCGCGCCGCCTCGTCCGGCTCGATCGCCGCCAGGAACTCCAGGAACAGTGGCAGGTAGTCGGGCAGCTCGTTGGCCACCGGCTCCAGGCCGTGGCGGCGGAATTCCTCGATCAGGTCGACCATCGCCTGGCCTCGGTCGCGGTCCTCGCCGTGGATGTGCTCGAACAGGTGCAGCGCGTGCGCCGGGGTGCGGTCGAAGGTGGCGACATAGCCTTCCTGCAGCGCGATCAGGTCGTGCGCGACCAGGTGGTCGATCAGCGGCGCCACCCGGGCCGCCAGCGACGGCCATTCGACCAGGGCGGCGCGCAGCTCCGGCAGCGCGGCGATCAGCTCGGCTTCGGGGTAGCAGAGCAGCGCGGACAGGGCCTTGTAACTCGATCTCATCGGGCGCTCCTTTACTGGCGGCGGTTGGCGGCGCGGTCGCGACGCAGGTCGTGGAACACGATCGGCGCCTGCTTCTTGCCGAACAGGCTGCCCTCGGATACGCCGCCCGAGCAGCCGTTGCCGAACGAGAAGCCGCAACCGGCCTTGTCCTCGAAGGCCTCCTCGACCATTTCCTTGTGGCTCGACGGCACCACGAAGCGGTCCTCGTAGTTGGCGATCGCCATCACCTGATACATCCGTTCCACCTCGGCGGCGGACAGGTGGGTGCTGGCCAGCGTGGCCGGATCGACGACGCCCGCTACGCTCTTGCTGCGCATGTAGCGGCGCATCGCCACCATGGTTTCCAGCGCCTTGACGATCGGTTCTTCGCGGCCGGCGGTGAGTAGGTTGGCGAGGTAGCGGATCGGGATGCGCAGGTCCTTCACGTCGGGGATGATGCCGTTCTCGCCGATCAGGCCGTTTTCCAGCGCCGACTGGATCGGCGACAGCGGCGGGATGTACCAGACCATCGGCAGGGTGCGGTATTCCGGGTGCAGCGGGAACGCCACCTTCCACTCCATCGCCATCTTGTACACCGGCGACGCCTTCGCGGCGGTCAGCCACGATTCCGGAATGCCCTGGCGACGCGCTTCGGCGATCACGTCTGCCGAGTTCGGGTCGAGGAAGCAGCCCAGCTGTGCCTCATACAGGCTCTGCTCGTCTTCCACTGCGGCGGCCTCGGCGATCTTGTCGGCGTCGTACAGCAGCACGCCCAGATAGCGGATGCGGCCCACGCAGGTTTCCGAGCACACGGTCGGCTGGCCGGCTTCGATGCGCGGGTAGCAGAAGATGCACTTCTCGGCCTTGCCGCTCTGCCAGTTGTAATAGATCTTCTTGTACGGACAGCCGGACACGCACATCCGCCAGCCGCGGCACTTGTCCTGGTCGATCAGCACGATGCCGTCGTCTTCGCGCTTGTAGATCGAGCCGGATGGGCAGGACGCCACGCAGGCCGGGTTCAGGCAGTGTTCGCACAGACGCGGCAGATACATCATGAAGGTGTTCTCGAACGCCGAGTACATCTCCTTTTGGATGCCTTCGAACAGCGCATCTTTGGCGCGCTTGGCGAACTCGCCGCCCAGGTCGTCCTCCCAGTTCGGGCCCCACTCGATCTTGTCCATCTTCTGGCCGGTCAGCACCGACACCGGCCGCGCGGTGGGTGGGGTCGCCACCTCGGGCGCGTTCTGCAGTCGCTCGTAGTCGTAGGTGAACGGCTCGTAGTAGTCGTCGATCGCCGGCAGATTGGGGTTGGCGAAGATGTTGGCCAGGATCTTGAGCTTGCCGCCCTGGCGCGGTTCGAGCTTGCCGTCGGGCTTGCGCACCCATCCGCCCTGCCACTTGTCCTGGTTTTCCCAGTCCTTCGGGAAGCCGATGCCGGGCTTGGTCTCGACGTTGTTGAACCAGGCGTATTCGACGCCGTCGCGGCTGGTCCAGACGTTCTTGCAGGTGACCGAACAGGTATGGCAGCCGATGCACTTGTCGAGATTCAGCACCATGCCGATTTGCGCACGGATCTTCATTGCTTTGCTCCTTGGTTCGACGCCGGCTGTTCCAGCCAGTCCACCTTGTTCATCTTGCGCACGATCACGAATTCGTCGCGGTTGGCGCCGACGGTGCCGTAGTAGTTGAAGCCCCAGGCCAGCTGCGCGTAGCCGCCGATCATGTGGGTGGGCTTGGTCACCGCGCGGGTCACCGAGTTGTGGATGCCGCCGCGCTTGCCGCTCATTTCGGCGCCAGGCACGTTCACGATCTTTTCCTGGGCGTGGTACATCAGCGTCATGCCTTCCGGCACCCGCTGCGACACCACCGCGCGGGCGGTCAGCGTGCCGTTGACGTTGAAGGCCTCGATCCAGTCGTTGTCCTCGATGCCGGCCTTCTTGGCGTCGATCTCCGACAACCACACGTGCGGGCCGCCACGCGATAGCGTCAACAGGCGCAGGTTGTCCGAATAGGTGCTATGGATGCCCCATTTCTGGTGCGGGGTGATGAAGTTAAGCACCACTTCCTTGTTGCCGTTGGGCTTGGCGCCGAGCACCGCCGCGGTGGTCTTCAGGTCGACCGCCGGCTTGTACACGCACAGGCCTTCGCCGAAGGCGCGCATCCACTGGTGATCCTGGTAGAACTGCTGGCGGCCGGTCAGGGTGCGCCACGGGATGTACTCGTGCACATTGGTGTAACCGGCGTTGTAGCTGACCTCTTCCGATTCCAGCCCCGACCAGGTCGGTGACGAGATGATCTTGCGCGGCTGCGCCTGCACATCGCGGAAGCGGATGCTGTCATGCTCGCGTGGCTTGGCCAGATGGGTGTGGTCGCGGCCGGTGATCCTGGACAGCGCGTCCCAGGCCTTCACCGCCACGTGGCCGTTGGTTTCCGGCGCCAGCGTCAGTATCATCTCGGCCGCGTCGATCGCGGTGTCGAGCTTCGGCTGGCCCTGGGCCACGCCGTGGGCGACGGTCTTGTTCAGGCCGCGCAGCGTGTCGACCTCGTGGCCGGTTTGCCAGGCGATGCCCTTGCCGCCGTTGCCGACCTTCTCGAGCAGCGGGCCGATTGCGGTGAACTTGTCATACAGCGCGCCGTAGTCGCGCTCCACCACCGTCATTGCCGGCATGGTCTTGCCCGGAATCGGCTCGCATTCGCCCTTCTTCCAGTCTTTCGGGTCGAAGGCCTGGCCGAGCTCCTGCGGGGTATCGTGCATCAGCGGGGTCAGCACCAGGTCGCGGCGGGTGCCGAGGTAGTCGCCGGCCAGCTCCGAGAACTTCTTGGCGATGCCCTTGTAGATCTCCCAGTCGGTGCGGCTCTGCCATAGCGGCTGCACCGCTTCGGACAACGGGTGGATGAACGGGTGCATGTCCGAAGTGTTGAGGTCGTCCTTCTCGTACCAGGTGGCGGTCGGCAGCACGATGTCGGCGTAGAGACAGGTGGTCGACATGCGGAAGTCCAGCACCACCAAGAGGTCGAGCTTGCCCTCGGCGGCTGGGCGCACGGTGATCTCGGACGGCTTGATGCAGTCGTCCTCGGTGTTCATCACCGCGTTCTGGGTGCCGAGCAGGTACTTCAGGAAGTACTCGTGGCCCTTGCCGGAACTGCCGAGAATATTCGAGCGCCACACGAACATGTTCCGTGGGAAGTTCTGCGGGTTGTCCGGGTCGTTGCAGGCCATGTCGAGACTGCCGGCCTTGAGGCGCTCGACCGCGTAGGCGACCGGGTCCTGCCCTGCGGCAGCGGCCGCGTCGGTGACGTCGAGCGGGTTGGCCGACAGCTGCGGCGCCGATGGCAGCCAGCCCATCCGTTCGGCCTTGGCGTTGTAGTCGATCAGCGCGAGCTTGCCCATGTCGCCGTCGGCGGTGGGGGCGAGGATCTCGTCGACGCCGAGCTTCTCGTGGCGCCACTGGCTGGTATGGGCGTAGAAGAACGAGGTGCCGTTCATCTGGCGCGATGGGCGCACCCAGTCGGCGGCGAACGCCAGCGGCGCCCAGCCGGTCTGCGGACGCAGCTTTTCCTGGCCCACGTAGTGACACCAGCCGCCACCGCTCTGACCGATGCAGCCGGTCATCATCAGCATATTGATGATGCCGCGGTAGGTCATGTCCATGTGGTACCAGTGGTTCAGCGCCGCGCCGACGATCACCATCGACTTGCCGCGGGTCTGGTCGGCGTTCTGCGCGAACTCGCGCGCCACCTGGATCACCATCTCCGGCTTCACGCCGGTGTGCTTCTGCTGCCAGGCCGGGGTGTAGGGCACGTCGTCCAGATAGTCGGCGGCGACATTGCCGCCACCGAGGCCTCGGTCGATGCCGTAGTTGGCGACGAGCAGGTCGAACACGGTAGCGACCCAGGCTTCACTGCCGTCGGCCAGGGTGATGCGCTTGGCCGGCACGTTGCGGGTCAACAGCTCTTCATGTTCGCTGCCGAAGTAGGGGAAGCCGACGCCGACCACGTCGTCGCGCTGCTCGATCAGGCTGAGTCGCGCCTTGACCTCATGGCCGCTGGCGGCGTCTTTCTCTTCCAGGTTCCATTTGCCGGTCTGGCCGTCGGGCTGGCCCCAGCGGAAACCGATCGAGCCGTTCGGTGCGACGATCTCGCCGCTGGCCTCGTCGATCACCAGGGTCTTCCAGTCCGGGTTGTTGGTTTCGCCGAGGTTGGCCGACAGGTGGCTGGCGCGCAGGAAGTAGTCCGGCACCAGGGTGTCGCCCTGCGGCTTCAGCGTCACCAGCATCGGCATGTCGGTGTACTGGCGGCAGTAGTCGGTGAAATAGGCGGACGGGTTGTTGAGGTGGAATTCCTTCAGGATCACGTGGCCCATCGCCATCGCCAGCGCGGCGTCGGTGCCCTGCTTGGGCGCGAGCCAGATGTCGCCGAACTTGGCCATCTCGCCGAAGTCGCTCGACACCGCCACCGTCTTGGTGCCCTTGTAGCGCACCTCGGTGTAGAAGTGGGCATCCGGGGTGCGGGTCATCGGTACGTTGGAACCCCACACCATCAGGTAGGTGGAGTTGTACCAGTCGGCCGATTCGGCCACGTCGGTCTGTTCGCCCCAGACCTGCGGGCTGGCCGGCGGCAGGTCGCAGTACCAGTCGTAGAATGACAGCGGCACGCCGCCGAGCAGGCTCAGGTAGCGGCTGCCGGCCGCGTACGACACCATCGACATCGCCGGGATCGGCGAGAAGCCGATCACCCGGTCCGGGCCGAAGCGCTTCACCGTGTAGGCGTTGGCGGCGGCGATGATCTCGTTGCTTTCTTCCCAGGTGGAGCGCACAAAGCCGCCCAGGCCGCGCTGCTGCTTGTATTCCTTGGCGGTGTCGGGGTTCTGGCTGATCTTTTCCCAGGCCTCGATCGGGCCGAGCGTCTGGCGCGCCTCGCGCCACAGCCGGGCCAGGCGGCCACGCAGCATCGGGTATTTGACCCGCTGCGCCGAATACACGTACCAGCTGTATGAGGCGCCGCGCGGGCAGCCGCGCGGCTCGTGGTTGGGCAGGTCGGGACGGGTGCGCGGGTAGTCGGTCTGCTGGGTTTCCCAGGTGATCAGGCCGTTCTTCACATACACCTTCCAGCTACAGGAGCCGGTGCAGTTCACCCCGTGAGTGGAACGGACGATCTTGTCGTGTTGCCAGCGCTGCCTGTAGCTGTTTTCCCAGCGGCGGTCTTCGTTGACGACAGCGCCATGGCCGTCGGCGAAGGTGCTCTTCACATTGCTGAGGAAGTTCAGGCGGTCCAGAAAGTGGCTCATCTTGCCTCCAAACGGTGGTCCGCCGGGCATGCCACGGTGGACCTATTGTCATGTAGCCAAGGCTACGCCGCGCGGTGGGCTGGCAAAATTCGCCGGAAGACGAGCCAGGGCGGCGCGATGGGACTAGGTCGGCTAGTACTTTGGTAGTAGGCGCGCGGCGGCCCAGGGTGGCCGACCCCCGGCCGGGGGCACACCCCCCCCCGAGCACCACGTCGCCCGGCCCCCGCGGCGGGGGGGCGGTGTGGCGGGGGGGCGCGCTGTGGGCGCGCGCCCGGCCCCCCCCCCCCCCCCCCCCCCCCCCCCCGCGGCCGGTCGCTCACGCCCCCTCGATCACCAGGTCGCCGTGCACCGAGCAGCAGCAGGCCAGCGCATAGCCATCGGCCAGCTCCGCCTCGGACAGCGCGCTCTGCTCGCCCAGCTCGAAGTCGCCCTCCAGCACCTTGACCTTGCAGCTGCCGCACTGCCCGCTGCGGCAGGCCGCCGTCACCGGGATCTGCTGCGCCTCTAGCGCGGCGAGCAGGTTGCCACCGTGGGCGACCTCGGCCTCGTCGCCCCATGGCTGCAGCAGCACGCGGTGACGCACGCCGTCGTCGGCAGCCTCGTCGAGCGCTGCCACCGCGGCGGCCTGGAACGCCTCGTGGTGGAAGCGCTCGGCCGGCACGCCCAGGCTTTCGGCCAGTTCGGCGGCCAGCGCCATGTAGCCGGCTGGGCCGCAGCACATCACGGTGCGCCGCGCGATGTCCGGCACCAGCTCGGCCAACAGTTCGCGGCTCAGCGGCGCCTGGCGGCAGGCAGCGTCGGGGGCGCGGTCCACCAGCCGGTGGAGGCGCAGCCGCTTCGGATAGCGCTGTTCCAGCCGGGTCCATTCGGCGGCGAAGATCAGGTCGGCCGGCGTCTGCGCGTGGTAGAGCACCACCAGCGTGGCGTCGGGACGGTGCGCCAGCAGCCAGCGGGTGATCGCCATCACCGGGGTGACGCCGCAGCCGCCGGCGAGGAACAGGTAGTCGCTGTCCGGCGCGTGCTCGGGGGTGAAATTGCCTTGCGCCGTGGACAGCCACAGTGTGTCGCCGACCTGCACTTCGCCGGTCAGCCAGCCGGAGCCGAGCCCGCCGGACAGACGGCGCACGGTGATGCTCAGGAAGTCGTTGAGCGCCGGCGAGGACGACAGCGTGTAGGCGCGCAGCGCGCGGCCGCCGTCGATGCCGACCAGCGCGTACTGGCCGGGCAGGTAGCGGTAATCGGGCGGGGGAGACAGCTCCAGCGTCCAGACGTCCGGGGTCTCCCGGCGGATGGCCCGAACCGGCATCGGGTGCGGGCAGAGGGTGGCAAGTTCGACCATAGGGACCTCGAAAATGAAAAGGCCCGCCGGGCAGGGCGGGCCGAATAGGCAAGATCAGGCGGCCAGCATCGCGGCCATGTCCGCTTCCACCGTGCCGATCTGGCGCAGGCCGAAGCGCTGCTGCAGGATGCCCATCAGCTGCTCGTTGAGGAAGGCCGGCGCGGTCGGGCCGGTATAGATGCCGCGCACGCCGAGCGAGAGCAGCGTCAAGAGCACCACGATCGCCTTCTGCTCGAACCAGGACACCACCAGCGTCAGCGGGAGGTCGTTGACGCCGCAGCCGAGCTTTTCAGCCAGTTTCAGCGCCAGCTGGATCGCTGAGTACGAGTCGTTGCACTGGCCGACATCGAGCAGCCGTGGCAGTGCGCCGATCTGGCCGAAGTCGTGCTTGTTGAAGCGGAACTTGCCGCAGGCGAGCGTCATCACCGCGCAGTCCTCCGGCACCTGCTGGGCGAAGTCGGTGTAATAGCTGCGCTCGTTGCGGCTGCCGTCGCAGCCGCCGACCAGGAACACATGGCGAAGCTGTTTGGCGGCCACCATCTCGATCACCGTGTCAGCGGCACCGAGCAGAGTCTCGCGGCCGAAGCCGACGGTGATGTAGTGCGGCTCGGCGCTCTCGGTGAAGCCCGGCAGCGCCTGGGCGTGGGCGATCACCGCGGAGAAGTCGTCGCCGGTCAGGTGCTTCACCCCCGGCCAGCCGACGATGCTGCGGGTGTAGATGCGATCGGTGTAGCGGCCCACGTTCGGGTTGATGATGCAGTTGGAGGTCATGATCACCGGCCCGGGGAAGGCGGCGAATTCCTTCTGCTGGTTCTGCCAGGCGCTGCCGTAGTTGCCGACCAGGTGGGGGTAGCGCTTCAGTTCCGGGTAGCCGTGCGCAGGCAGCATCTCGCCGTGGGTGTAGACGTTGATACCGGTACCCTCGGTTTGCTCGAGCAGCTGCTTGAGGTCCTTCAGGTCGTGGCCGGAGATCAGAATGGCCTTGCCCGCCACCGGGTTGACGTTGACTTGGCTCGGCACCGGGTTGCCATACAGGCTGGTCTCACCGTGGTCCAGCATCGCCATGATGCTGTAGTTGAGCCGGCCGATGTTCATCGATTCCTCGAGCAGGGTCTCGAGGTCACGCGGCTGGCTGCCGAACCAGGCCATCTTGCGGTGGAATTCGGCGGCGATGTCGGCGTCCTGCTGGCCCAGTACGTGCGCGTGCTCCATATAGGCTGCGGCACCTTTCAGACCATACAGGCCAAGAAGGCGCAGCCCGTGCACTTCGTCGCCGACTTCGTTCCGGTCGCGGTTCAGCGCCCAGGCGAGCGCCTGCGCGTGCAGGCCCTGGGCGGAGTCGGCCAGCACTAGCGCGGCCTGCGGCAGCGCCACGTCGGCGTTGGGATCGATGCGGCGGCAGCGCTGGGCAAGCTCGTCGCGCATTGCGGCAGCCTCACGCGCATAGTTGACGATGCGCTGGGTGTCGAAGTTGACGTTGGTCAGCGTGGCGAAGAACGCTTTGGGCACGAAGGCGTCGATGGCCGCATCGACGATGCCCAGCTCGCGTGCCCGTACCGCCCAGGCCGACAGGCCCTGCAGTACGGCGATCAGCAGATCCTGCTGGTCGGAGGTTTCCGCGGTCTTGCCGCACATGCCCTGGCTTTGGCTACAGCCCTTGCTGGTCGGGGTCTGCATGGTCTGTTCGCATTGGATGCAGTACATCGATTACTCCTTGGCTCGTAGTTGGTTTCGGTCGCGCAGCACACTGTAGCGCGGTCGGTGGTGTTAAAAATGTATTTTTTATATATTTTCAAACTTGCTTGATCTGCCTCAACCGGAGGCCATGGTGAGGCGGCCAAGCCGGGTGGCGGCGGAGCAAAAGCGCAACAGTCGCTGGACGGGGTGGGGGGAACAAACGGCCCCCGTAAGCGGGGGCCGGAACGGGCGGGCAGGGCGCCGCGGTGCCTAGCAGCGCACCTCTGCGCCCTTGCGGGCGTAGTACCACCAGTTCAGCAGCAGGCAGCTCGCGTAGTAGGCGATGAAGGTGATCAGTGCTGCCGCCACCCCGCCGGTCAGCGCGATTGAGGTGCCATAGCTCTTCGGGATGAAGAAGCCGCCGTAGGCGCCGATCGCGCCGATGAAACCGAGCACCGCCGCCGCCTCGCGGGTCGCCTCGACCGCCGCGGCCTGCTGCGCCGCCGCGCCCTGGCCGGCCGCCCAGCGCTGGTGTAGCTTGGCGAAGATGATCGGCACCTGCATGAAGGTCGAGCCGTTGCCGAGGCCGGTCAGCGCGAACAGCGCCAGGAAGCACGCGAAGAAGCCGGTGAAGCTGCCGCCGATGCTGTGCTCCGGCAGGAAGTGCAGCACACCGAGCACCGCCACGATCATCAACAGGAACGACCAGTGGGTGACGCGGGCGCCGCCGACCTTGTCGGCGATCCAGCCGCCGAGCGGGCGCGCCAGCGCACCGACCAGGGGGCCGAGGAAGGCGTAGCGGGTCGGATCGACGCTGGGGAACTGCCCCTTCATCAAGAGCGGGAAGCCGGCCGAAAAGCCGATGAACGAGCCGAAGGTGCCGATGTACAGCCAGCACATCAGCCAGTTGTGCTTGCGCTTGAAGATCACCGCCTGCTCGGAGAACGAGGCGCGCATCGAGGCGATGTCGTTCATGCCGAACCAGGCCGCCAGCGCCGACAGTGCGATGAACGGCACCCAGACGAAGCCGGCGTTCTGCAGCCACAGCTGCCGGGTCTCGTTGCCCTTCGCCCAAGTCTGCGCGTCGCCGCCGAAGGCGCCGAATACGCCGGCGGTGATCACCAGCGGCACCACGAACTGCACCACCGACACGCCGAGGTTACCGAGGCCGGCGTTGAGGCCGAGCGCGGTGCCCTTTTCCGACTTCGGATAGAAGAAGCTGATGTTGGCCATCGACGAGCTGAAGTTGGCGCCGCCAAAGCCGCACAAGAGCGCCAACAGCATCATCGTGCCGTAGCTGGTGGTCGGGTCCTGTACCGCGAAACCGAGGCCCAGCGCCGGGATCAGCAGGCTGGCGGTCGACAGCGCGGTCCATCGCCGTCCGCCAAAGATCGGCACCGCGAACGAGTAGAAAATGCGCAGCGTCGCGCCGGACAGGGCCGGTAGCGCGGCCAGCCAGAACAGCTGGTTGGCCGAATAGTTGAAGCCGATGTTGGGCAGGTTCACCACCGCCACGCTCCACACCTGCCAGATCGCGAACGCCAGCAATAGCGCCGGGATCGAAATCCACAGGTTGCGCCGCGCCACCGCGCGGCCCTCGCTCTGCCAGAAGCTCGCGACTTCCGGCTCCCAGCGTTTCAGTTCTGCAGCCATATGATCATCCTCCTGGCGGCCGCGCCGCCGACGTAGCAGGACCCGCCCCCTGGCGGGCCCGGGGGGTTAAGCGGACCGCGCCGCCGTGTCGAGCACGCGCCGTTCGGCCAGCGGTTTGAACGAGAAATGCATCCAGATCAGCGACACGCACACCGTGCCATACAGCAGCATGAAAGCGCTGGAGCGGATGCCGGTGGCGTCGAGCAGCACGCCGAACAGGATAGGCAGCAGGAAGCCGCCTAGGCCGCCGGCCAGGCCCACCACGCCGGACACCGCGCCGATGTTGTCGGGGAATTCGTCGGAAATGAACTTGAACACCGAGGCCTTGCCGACCGCCATCGCCACGCCGGCGACGAACAACAGCACGGTGAACCCCCACGGGTTCAGACCGATGTCGAGCGACAGCGGGCCGCCGACGGTGGCGATCACCATCTGGGTCTGCGGGTAGGAGAGCAGGAAGAACACCACCCAGCACACCCACATCACGTACCAGGTCACCTTGTAGGCGCCGAAGCGGTCGGACAGCCAGCCGCCCAGCGCACGCAGCACTCCGCCCGGTAGCGAGAAGCAGGCGGCGAGGAAGGCGGCGTGAGTGATGTCGAAACCGTACTCGCCGACGTAGTAGTGGATCATCCACAGCGCCAGCGCCACGTAGCCGCCGAACACCACCGAGTAGCACTGGCAGTAGCGCAGCACCGCCGGGTTCTTCATCAGGCGCAGCTGTTCGGCGATGCCGGCCTTGCTCGACACCACGTGGCGCGGGTCGTGATAGCTGAACAGCCAGAACAGCACGGCGGTGCCGAGCATGATTGCCGCGTACACCGTCGGCACCCTCTGCCAGCCACAGGCGGTGATTACCGCCGGCGCCAGCAGCTTGGTCAGCGCAGAGCCGGCGTTGCCGGCGCCGAACACGCCCATCGCCAGGCCCTGGCGGTCCTTCTGGAACCAGCGCGCCACGTAGGGCGTGCCGACCGAGAACGAGCCACCGGCAAGACCGACGAACAGGCCGATCACCAGGAACTGCCAGTACTCGGTGGCGAACTGCATCAGGTAGATCGGCACCACGCAGGCGAGCATCAGCAAGAAGAACACGATGCGGCCGCCGAAGCGGTCGGTCCAGATGCCGAGTGGCACGCGCACTAGCGAGCCGGACAGTACCGGCGTGGCGGCGAGAATGCCGAACTCGGTCTCGGACAGGCCGAGGTGCCGCTGGATGGGAATGCCGAGCACGGCAAACATCATCCAGATCATGAAACAGACGGTGAAGGAGAAGGTGCTGACCGCCAGCACCGAATAGGACTTGAACGCGGGCGACGCCATGATGCAACCCTAATTCTTGTGAGCATTAGAGCCAACGTTACGCCGCCGCAGACAGACCGCCCATTGGTCGGATGGTTAGCTGGCGAAAGTCATTGGCGTTAGGCCCACTAGTCCGAATGGCCTAGGGGGCTTAATCAGTAAGAGGGGAGGAGGGGGAGGGTGCTCATTGGAAGCATGGTATTTCTTCACTGCAGCAAAAGACCGATGCAGTGGGTGCCGAGGCAAGGTCGGCACTGCTTAAGCGAATCAACGGCGCGCCAGTGAAACCCACCGGCTTTCAGGCGGATTTCAATAACTCTGCCAATCGTGACCTGTCGGAAATACAGATTTCCCGGCCACTGACCACCACGTCACACTGTTCAACAATCCGTTGCAGCACCCGCGAGAACGTCTCTGGCGTCAGGTTGAGCCGCGAAGCGATCAGCTGCTTGTTGACCGGCAATGTCACCGTGCCGGATGTGGTCTCGCCCAGTTGCTGTAGCAGATAGGTGACCACTCGGTCGCTGGCCGATTCGAGCGTATAGCTCTCGACGTCACGCAGCAGGCCGTGCAGTCGCATCGATAGCCCGGCGAGCATGCGCCGGGCGAAGCGCGGGTCGCGATCGAGCACGGCAAAGATGGCGTTGGCCGGCAAGAACAGCACCAGCGCATCCTCGACCGTCTGCGCACCGACCGGATAGCGCTCCCCACCGAGGAACATGATCGCCTCACCAAAGCTCTGGCCTGGCTGGATCAGCTCCACCACCTTCTCGGTGCCGTTCTTTGACGCCACCACGATGCTCACCCGCCCGTACACCAGCACGTGCATGCCCTCGCAGGGGTCGCCGCGTCGAAACAGCGGCGTGCCCTTGGCTACGCGCAGTTCGCGCGCGGCGGCGGCCAGCTCGACTCGCTCCTCGTCGGTACAATGGGCAAACAGCGGTATATGACGCAGGAAATCCAGCGCGGAAAGGTCCATGGCTTCGATCCGGAATTTCTTGATTTCGATCATTCCCGACAGGGCGACGCCGTCGGGATACTGGGGCATGTCCAATTATCGGGGCTTCGCCATGGAATACGCCACCCACCCATTCGCACTATTGCGCGCGCCACATCGCATCGCTTTCCTGGCTGGCCTCGTCGCGGCGCTGATGCTGATGGCCGGTTGGTCGGCCGAATTGATTGCCCGCCACACCGGTACCACGCTGACGCCGGCCATCCCCTCGCTGTTCGCCCATGGCTTCCTGATGCTGTACGGCATCTTCCCGCTCTTCATGTGCGGCTTCCTCTTCACCGCCGGGCCAAAGTGGCTCGATGCCGCCCCGCCACCACCCTGGGCCTATCTGGGCGTGCCTGTGGCGATGTTGGGCGGGCTGCTGGTCTGGACGGTTGGACTGTCTTTAGGTCCGCTCTGGTTACGGTGCGGGCTGGCCTTGTACAGCATCGGCTTCACCGGGCTGATCGCTAGCTTTGTCCGCTGCCTGCTGTCGAGCCAGGCGGCCGAACGCCGTCACGCATTCGTGGTCGCCGCCGCCTTCCTCTTGGGGCTGGCGGGGCTGGGCGCCGCCTGGATCTGGCTGCTCGACAACGACTATCGCGCGTGGACGCTGATGCGCGACCTGGCGCTGTGGGGTTTCCTGCTGCCGGTGTTCCTGACCATCTGCCACAGGATGTTGCCGTTCTTTTCGGCCAACGTCATCGCCGGTTACCGCCCCTGGCGGCCGTGGACACTGCTCTACGCGATGCTCGGCGGCTCGCTGGCGCACGGCATCGCCAGCCAGCTGCAAATCCCGCTCTGGCCCATCGATGCGGCACTTGCGCTGCTGCTGGGCTATACCAGCTGGCGCTGGCGGCTCGTTGCCAGCCTGAACGTGAAACTGCTGGCGATGCTGCACTTGGCCTTCGCTTGGTTACCCATTGCCTTTGCGCTCTATACGCTGCAGGGGCTGCTGGCAGGTCAAGGCATCGACACGTTCGGTTACGCCCCGCTGCACGCGATCACTGTCGGCTTCTTCTTGACCATGCTGATTGCCTTCGTCTCACGCGTGTCGCTTGGCCATTCAGGCCGGCCACTGGTGGTGTCGCCGCTGCTGTGGCGCCTCTACCTGACCACCCAAGTCCTGGCCGCATTGCGGGTGGCGACCGGCCTTATCCCTGCCGTCTGGCATCCGCCGCTCTATTTGCTGGTCGCCATCGGCTGGTTGCTCGTTTTGGCCGCTTGGGGCCGTGGCCTGTTATCGAGCTACTGGCGCCCGCGCGCCGATGGCCGCCCCGGTTAACCACTTCCCTATCAACGACAAGGACTCCCTATGACCATCCATAGCCTACTCAGTCAGCAGCACCGCGATTGCGACCTGCTGTTCGAACGTTGCCGGCTAGCGCTGCAAGACGGCAACTGGCCAGCTGCCGAGAGCGCTTTCGGTCAACTGCACCAGGACCTGATCACCCACATCGCGCTGGAAGAACAGCAGCTGTTCCCAGCCTTCGAACAGGCCACCGGCCAGACACAGGGCCCCACCGCAGTGATGCGCCGCGAGCACGAGGGGATGCAGAGCCGGCTCACTCGCATTCCGGAGCTGCTGCAACAACGCGACGCACCTGCTGCGCTCGCGTTGCTCGCCGATGTCACCGAGATGCTGGCTCAGCACAACCACAAGGAAGAGCGCATTCTCTATCCCTGGTGCGACCAGCTACTACCGGAGTTGGCCGCCCGACTCGACGCCGTCAGCCTCCCTCATTAGGGCTTTTTCCAAGCGAATCACCTATGCGCGGTATGTTGTCCTGCGGCTCCATCACGACGGCAGGAGCCCTGCACGTACCAGCGCATAGGCCACCTCCTGCCTCACGCCAAGTTGTACGGCTGTCCCTATGATCGAGCACTTAGCCAGTCCCCCTTCCGGCAGTACTAGCGCTTAGAAATCCTGTTTACTGGATGTAAAGATCCAGTATAGTGGAAATATGGATGTCGATACCCTTCTTGCCAAACGCGTCCGTGAGCTACGCAAGAGTCGCGGCTACGCGCTGGACAAACTCGCTGAATTGAGCGGAGTTAGCCGCTCAATGATTTCACTGATCGAACGTGAAGAGACCAGTCCGACGGCCGCTGTGCTCAACAAGCTGGCTGATGCGCTGGGCGTCACATTGGCCTCGTTGTTTTCGGATGAGTCCCGAAGCGTGCCGGAACAACAGCTCGCGCGCCTTTCGGAGCAACAGGTCTGGAAGGACCCCGCTTCCGGCTATGTGCGACGACATGTGTCACCGAGCGGATATGCATCGCCGATAGAACTGGTTGAGGTGACGTTCCCGCCGGGCCAGAGCGTCGCCTTCGAGAACGCGTTGCGCAATGTGGTGACGTACCAGCAGGTATGGATGCTCGAAGGTGAAATGGAAATCACCGCGGGGGAACAGACATGGCACCTCCAATCGGGGGATTGCCTTGCCATGGAGCTTGGTCAGCACATCGTCTTTCGCAACCCCACGCGCAACCAGGCGCGCTATGCAGTGGCGCTGACAACCCCTTCATTTATCTCAAGGAGACCGTGATGAGCGAACACACTATCGTGCATTGCACCTTCGAGCGGCATGCGGACGCGATCTTGGAGATCTTCAACGACGCAATCGTGAATTCAACAGCGCTATACGACTACCAGCCTCGGGCGCCGCAGAGCATGGTGGGATGGTTCGATGCCAAGCGAGCCGGCGGCTTTCCGGTCATCGGTGTCGAGGACAGCGATGGAGTGCTGCTGGCGTTCGGAAGCTATGGCACGTTTCGGGCATGGCCCGCTTACAAGTACACCGTGGAACACTCTGTGTATGTGCACAAGGACCATCGCGGCCACGGACTCGGTCGGACGGTGATGCGGGAGCTGATCGCGGCAGCCCGACAGAACGACGTGCACGCGATGATGGGCGGCATCGATGCGACGAACGCCGGGAGCATCGCCCTGCATGAGCAACTTGGCTTCAAGCATGTCGGTACGCTGCCTGAGGTCGGCTTCAAATTTGGCCGTTGGCTTGATTTGGCTTTCTACCAGCTGCTGTTGGATACGCCTGCCCATCCGGTCGATGGCTAATCCGGCGAGCGCCGAGGCCGTGAACGCGGGCTTGCTCTGACCCGCTCACGTGACAGGATGAGGCGCAGCTCCGTCATGAATCCCCCCAATGAACTCGTATCTCACCATTGCCCTCCTGGCCGCAGCCGGTGTGGCGCTCGTCGTGCAGAACCTCTTAATGGTGCGTATCACAGAGAGCGTATCGACGGTGGTCATTACCCTGCTGATCAATTCCAGCATGGGCTTGGTGCTGCTCCTCACCGTGCTGTTGCTGCGCAACGGCCTCAGCGGCGTCACCGAAGCAGTCGGCGCACTCCGTCCTTGGAGCATCTTGCCGGGGGTACTGGGATCATTCTTCGTCTTTGCCGGGATCATTGGCTACCAGAAGGTCGGCGCCGCCGCGACCATTGCCGTCCTCGTGGCAAGCCAGCTCATCGCGGGACTGCTCGTCGATGCCTGCAAAGCAGATGCGGCCTATGCACGGACCAGCGCCCTTTCTTTTCTTGGGGCCGGACTGCTCGTCGTGGGTGCTTTCCTCATCGCACGTGGGCGTGTGTAAGGTCACAACGGCTTCCCCTTCGAGATGGAGTAAGGCGTTGTTGCAATGGTCTGTCTCGTTCTCCGCAGACACTAACTTAAGGTGGCGGACTGTCCCGGCTCCAGTAGACATTCCTGCCCTATGATTTGAGCAGAGGAGGGGGCCGAGAGCACACAGCGTTTTACGCCCGAATTCAAACAAGAGGCCGTCAAGCAAGTCACTGGGCGCGGCTATTCCGTCTCCGAAAGCCGGTCCGGACCAGAGGTATGCTTAGGACCGTGGGCGCTCCCATCACTCTCTTGCAGGCGACATCACAGTCCTCCAAGTGACCGCTCCTCGTCCTAAATGGACCGCCACCCCTTCTACCCTGAGCGTCCCCTCAAGACCACTTAACTGGGCAGTTTCCTGTCCCGGCGCCGAACGTTGGCTTTCTAATTCGAGAAATGCTCACTTGCGACCCTGAGCCGACATTCATGCTTTTGGAAAGTAGACGTTCGAACGTTTGAGCTCAGAGCCGGTTCACGATCTCGTGAGCAGCAGAGACAAAGATGGACGAACTGCAAGTTGATAGTGAATTTGCGCTCGCGGCGGCCTGCTTGTCCGCGTCGAGAATCACGAACGGTGCCGCTCGGGCTGGTGGCTGACGGTCAGGTCGCTGATGTGGTTTCCGTCACGCCCATGTGTGCCGTGGACACCTGGGGCGGCAAAACCTGCGCCGAGCTTGCCAAAGCCTGAGATGACGAATATCTGGGCCATCAGAATGCGGGAAACGATGGCGATCAGTCTGTCCTGAGTGGGCTTCGTGTCGATTCGGTAGCCAGCAGGGCGTTCGGCTGTGAAGCCATTATTGGTACAGATTTATCGATAAAAAAGCGCAAAAAAAGCCAGTAAACAATCTGCTGATAATTGAATGTTTTCAGGAGGCCGTTTGCGGGGGTGAACAAACAAAACGGGCTACCCATGGGGCAGCCCGTCGCGGTCGAGTCGGCGGTGCGTCGAGCCGCTTAGTGGTTGCGGTAGTTGTCGGGGTTGGCGGCGATCGCTTTGGCGGCGTAATCGTTGGCGGCCTGGCGCTCGGCATCGGTTTTTTGCAGTTGAACTTGCGTTTGCAGTTGGCGGCCGTTCAGCGCCTGGATGCGTTCTTCGCCGTGGTCGGCGTAGGCCAAGCCGGTGGCGAGGGTCAGCAGGGAAGCAGCGATCAGGGTTGCGGTTTTCATCATGATCTCCTTCGGTCAGTTTGCGGTTTGCCGCAGCGCGTAGGTTGGCCGAATGGGGTCGGTCTTTATGTATCGCACTACGATGGAGTGGACTGTACACCTGGAAAATGTGATAGAAAAAGCGTAAATTTCCGGTCAAATTAATCTGATTTTTCGATATGAACGAACTCTTTCCCCGCTCGTCACTCGAGCAGTGGCGGGTGTTGATGGCCATCGTCGAGCACGGCGGCTATGCGCAGGCGGCCGAGGCGATGCATCGCAGCCAGTCGTCGGTCAGCTATGCGGTGGCTCGGCTGCAGGAGTCGCTCGGCGTGACGCTGCTTGAACCCGAGGGACGGCGCATGAAGCTGACGGCGGTGGGCGAGGCGCTGCTGCGCGACGCGCGGCCGCTGATCGACGCGGCACTACGGCTGGAAGGGCGGGCGCGGGCGCTCGACCAGGGCTGGGAGCCGGAGGTCACACTGGCGGTCGACGCATTGTTTCCTACCCGACTGCTGCTGAAAACATTGAGCGAATTCGCCGGTACCTGCACGCAGACCCGGGTGCAGGTGCACGAGGTGGTGAGGTCCGGCGCCGATGAGGCGCTGTATGGAGGCAAGGTCGAGCTGGCGGTGGTGCGGCGGGTGCCGCAGGGCTTCATCGGCGACTGGCTGATGGACGTGGAACTGGTGGCGGTGGCCGCGGCGGAACATCCGTTGTTTCAGTTGAGCCGGGAGCTGAACCTGTCCGATCTGGTGATGCACAATCAGGTCCTGCTGCGCGACTCCGGAGAGCGCCATCCGCGCGACGATGGCTGGCTTGGCGCCGAGCGGCGCTGGACGTTCGGCAACCCCCAGACCATGCTCGAAGTGGTGGAGGCGGGGCTGGGCTTCGCCTGGCTGCCGATCGAGTGGGTTGCGGTGGGCTTGGCCGAAGGGCGGTTGCAGAAACTACCGCTCAAATGCGGGCAGTCGCGGAAGGAGGCTCTATCTCTGGTGTATGCCGACTCGGAACATACGGGGCCGGCGGTGAAGGCGCTGGCGAACTGCCTGCGCTCGGTAGTGGCAGCGGAGTAAATCCTATTCCGACATATGCATGGGCCGTTGGCAGGGCGAGTTCTCAGAACCTGTTCACGATCTGCTGCACTCGGGTGATCCTGTGTTGAAATGACGCTCAACATGCCTATTCAGCGGATTGCATCACGCCTATGCAGGCCTCATTCGTCCGATAACGCGACGGAGTTCGCACTGGTTAGAATTTTGCGGAAGATGCCGACCAATGGCCGGAGATTGACCTTATGCCAGGCGACCCAAAGGGGCGTTCGATAGCAGAACCACGGGAGTTCGCGTAGCACGACGCCTTCCGGCACCTGGTGTCGCAGGCTCTGCTGAATCATCGTCACGCCGAGTCCGGCAGCGACAAGTCCCAATGCGGCAAGCGGCTCGGTCGCCTCCACGGTAATTTCCGGAGCAAAGCCCGCCTTCGCGCATGCGGCAACGAAGGTGCCATGACGCAACGCGCTTTCCTTCTGCGCCACGTCGATCCAATGCTGTGCCGCAAGGTCGTCGGCCGTGACATCCCGCTGCCCGGCAAGCGGGTGGCCTTCGGGCACGGCAAGCAGCATCGGGTCGTTCAACACCAGCGCCGAATCCAGATCCGTGTCGTTGGCGGCTCGCTGACCAGCGCCACGTCGAGGCTGCGTTCGCGCAAGCCTTCCAGCTGCGCCGCGGAATGATAGCTGTACAACGCAATGTGCACGGCAGAGCGCTCCCCCCCCCCCGCAGGGCCTTCAGTGCACGAGGCAATACGCCTGAGTGCATCGCGGTTTCCAGATAGCCGATACATAGCCCCCTTCATCGCCCTTGCCCAGCCGCCGCGCCAGCGATTCCAGCCGGCTGGCGTGCCTCAGGAAGGCGCGTGCCTCGCTCAGGAAGGTACGCCCGTCCCGCGTCAGTCGAATGCGTTGCTGGGTGTGCTCGAACAGGGCCAACTCCAGTCAGGGCATCTACGAAGATGGCCTGAGCGAGCTTGCCAAGCGGTTTTCGTCTGCCGCAGCGTAACGACGTTGCGTGGAGCCTGATCCGGTATCTGTGCCGCACATTGGAAGTCCTCTCAAGGGGTAACGCCCCACTCATGCATTGAGCCTACCGGCTTTCACTCGGAGTTTGTTAATGTGTGTTACAGCATCTACCCCTGCATGATCAGCGTGACTTGGGCGGCATCGAGTTCATGCTCATGATTGCAAAGGGCCAGGTTGCAGTGCCTCGTTGGGAGCAAACCATCCGCAGCAGAGCAATGCTAGTTGCTAGCGGCATAAGCCAGTGGTGTCTTCGGGGTTCTCGCGTCTTTACTGCCTTACGCGACAGAACCGTTCCTGATTATGGCTAGAGCGAGGTGGGGCCAGGCCTTCCCTCCCGAACACGGCTGTGAAACGCTCCGCACCGATGATGGTGTAGCTGAAAGTAGGTCACCGTCAGCCCCACACACAACTAGCCCCAGCTTTCCGAGCTGGGGCTTTGTGCATTGCGACCTTCCGTCAGGTAGGCGGCTCAGCTCAGCCGCATCTGCGGGGTGAGCTGGAGCGGGTCCACCTTCAATTCGATCAGCGCCGGGCGACCAGCCTGGGTGGCGCGCACAAATGCTGCCGGGAAGTCCTCGCTACGTTCCACCGCCTCGGCATGGGCGCCGCAGGCTTGCGCCAGCGCGACGAAGTCGGGGTTCATGAGTTCGGTGGCGAAGACTCGCGCAGGGTATTCGCGTTCCTGATGCATGCGGATGGTGCCGTACATGCCGTTGTTGACGACGATGACCACCACCGCCGCATTGAATTGCAATGCGGTGGCGAGTTCCTGTGGGTACATCATGAAGCAGCCGTCGCCGGCGAAGCAGATGACTTGGCGTTCGGGGTGCTGAAGCTTGGCGGCGATCGCAGCCGGTAGGCCATAGCCCATCGCACCGTTGGTCGGTGCGAGTTCGGTGGCGGGCTGGCGGTAGCGGTAGAAACGGTGCACCCAGACTGCGTAGTTGCCGGCGCCGTTGCTGACGATGGCGTCCTTCGGCAAGGCTTCCCGCAGGTAGGTCATTACCTTGCCCAAATCGACACCGGACAGTTCGGGCAGCGTCTCCGGCGGTGTGCTGAAGGCGAGATACTCGGCGTGAGCATCGCGCGTCCACTCATGCCATGCTGTGCTCTCGACGGGTTCCAGTGCGGCAAGCGCTTTGGCGAAGGCCTGCACGCCGGCGTTGATCGGTAAACACGCGTGGTAAACGCGCCCGAGTTCTTCGGGATCGGCGTGGACATGGATCAGTGTCTGTTGCGGCAAAGGGCACTCAAGCAGGCTGTAGCCGTTGCTGGTGATCTCGCCCAGGCGGGTGCCAACGGCCAGGATCAGATCGGCCTCGCGTACCCGTTGGGCCAGGTGCGGTGACAAACCGAAGCCGAGATGGCCGGCGTAGTGTGGGTCCGTGTTGTCGAACAGGTCCTGGCGGCGGAAGGCAGTGGCCACCGGCAGCGCGTTGGTCGTCGCAAAGCAGCGCAGCGCCTGACTGGCGTCGGCGTTCCAGCCGCTGCCACCGACGATCAGCAACGGGCGCTGGGCCATGGCTAAAAGCCTGCGCAGTTCGATCAGATCGGCCGGATTGGGCGATGCCTGCACCGGCCTTGCTTGCACGGCTGCTCCGACCACGGCCTGGTTGAACAGGAGGTCGTCCGGCAAGGCCACCACCACCGGGCCAGGCCGGCCGGACATGGCCACGTGGAAGGCGCGTGCCACTACCTCGGGGATACGATCGGCACTGTCGATCTGCGTCACCCACTTGGCCAGACCACCGAACATCTTGAGGTAATCCACTTCCTGGAAGGCTTCACGACCAAGAAAAGAGCGCTCGACCTGGCCGATGAATAGGATCATTGGGGTCGAGTCCTGCATCGCGGTGTGCACGCCGTTGCTGGCGTGGGTCGCGCCCGGCCCGCGCGTGACGAAGCAGATACCTGGACGGCCGGTCAACTTGCCGTAGGCGTCGGCCATGTACGATGCCGCCCCTTCGTGGCGGGTTACGACGGTGCGCACACCTGATTCATCACGCAGCGCGTCAAGTACCGGCAGATAGCTCTCACCGGGTACGCAATACACGGCCTCAACGCCGTTCTTGACCAGTGAATCGACCAGAATCCGTCCACCGTTACGCGGCACCTTGGTGTCTTGCATGGCAACTCTCTCCAATCTTCAAAAGAAGCGCGATCCTGGTGCGGCGTTGTGTGGCCGGGGTCAGCCTGCGCCCGCCGGGGGGATGTCGTGATCGCGTGAACCCGAAGCCCAGTCTCGGCCTTCCTTTCTGGTCCCTCAAGCGATGCATTCTGCTGACCTCATTCCGGAAACTCATCAGCATGGCATGGGAAGACCACGTTTCTCGACTCCAACGGCAAAAGCGCCGGTGGGTGCTTTTCCAGTCGCCGTCATCTGGCGGCAGGTCATGCCAGGGCGCACCGGTGCGCAAAATCCAGAACACGGCGTTGAGGAGGCGGCGGTTGTCGAGCGCGACACCTCCCCAGCAGCCTTGTCGGCGGAGGAGGTGTGGTTCCACGCCGTGTCGGAGAGGTCATGTCGGTGATGGGTCATGATTGTGAGCGTGGCAAGGTCGTTCATGCTTGCATGTGTAACGTGGGCTGCCTCAACGGTACGACTCGTGACGACACTGCCTAGCTAAAAAGAAAAAAGCCCCGACACTTTGTCGGGGCTTCTTGATTCAAGCGACTGTTTGAATTTTCATTTAGATGCTCAAATTAGTCACCAACACTGCAAACCTACAAACATTTTGGATTTTGTCGGAGCTTACTCCGGACGCATCTGCGGGAACAGGATGACGTCGCGGATCGACGGGGCATCGGTCAGCAGCATCACCAGGCGGTCGATGCCGATGCCGCAACCGCCGGTCGGCGGCAGGCCGTATTCCATCGCGCGGATGTAGTCGGCGTCGTAGTGCATCGCCTCGTCGTCACCGGCATCCTTCTGTGCCACCTGGGCTTGGAAGCGGGCGGCCTGGTCTTCCGGGTCGTTCAACTCGGAGTAGCCGTTGGCGTGTTCGCGGCCGACGATGAACAGTTCGAAGCGCTCGGTGATACCGGGCTTGCTGTCAGAGCCACGCGCCAGCGGCGACACTTCCACCGGGTAGTCAACGATGAAGGTCGGGTTCCACAGCTTGGTTTCGGCGCACTCTTCGAACAGCGACAGCTGCAGGCCGCCGATGGCGTCGCTCGCAACCGGCTTGCCGCCCAGACGCACGATTTCTTCCTTCAGCCAGGCGGCGTCGTTCAGCTGTGCGTCGCTGTACTGTGGGTTGTGTTTCTTGATCGCATCGACGATGGTCAGGCGCTCGAACGGCTTGCCCAGATCGACTTCCTTACCGTTGTAGCTGACGGTGGTGCTGCCCTGGGCCTCGATCGCGCAGGCGCGGATGATCTGCTCGGTCAACTCCATCATCCGTTCGTAGTCGGCATACGCCTCGTAGAACTCGATCATTGTGAACTCGGGGTTGTGGCGGGTGCTCATCCCCTCGTTGCGGAAGTTGCGGTTGATCTCGAACACGCGCTCCAGACCGCCGACCACCAGGCGCTTCAGGTACAGCTCCGGTGCGACACGCAGGTACAGCGGCATGTCGAGCGCGTTGTGGTGGGTGACGAACGGCTTGGCGGTAGCACCACCCGGAATCGGGTGCATCATCGGCGTTTCGACTTCGAGGTAGTGCTCGCCGACCATCACGTCGCGGATCTTCTGCACGATCTTGGAACGCTTCACGAAGGTGGCGCGGCTGTCGTCGTTCATGATCAGGTCGACGTAGCGCTGGCGGTATTTCTGTTCCTGGTCGGCCAGGCCGTGGAACTTGTCAGGCAGCGGACGCAGCGACTTCGACAACAGGCGCAGTTCGGTGACGTTCACCGACAGTTCGCCCTTGTTGGTGCGGAACAGCGTGCCCTTGGCGCCGAGGATGTCGCCCAGGTCCCAGTGCTTGAATGCGGCGTGCGCTTCGGCACCGATGCCCTGGTCGTTGATGTACAGCTGGATGCGGCCGCTGGCGTCCTGCAGCGTGGCGAAGCTGGCCTTGCCCATCACACGTTTGAGCATCATCCGGCCGGCCACGACGACTTCGCGCTGTTCGGCTTCCAGCGTTTCTTTGTCCTTCTCACCGTGCAAGCGGGCCAGGTCGCCGGCCATGTCCTTGCGGCGGAAGTCGTTAGGGTAGGCCACGCCGGCTTCGCGCAGGGCGCTCAGCTTGGCACGGCGCTCGGCCATGATCTGGTTTTCATCCAGATGCTGTGATGCGGTTTCGTGCTCAGACATATTCAACTCCAATAGCTACTGATAAGCCCGCTGCCGCAGGGGCGGCAGCGGGCAGTCGATTCGGCCAATGTATTAAACGCCTTGCTTGAGGCTGGCTTCGATGAAGCCGTCGAGATCGCCGTCCATCACCGACTTGATGTTGCCGACCTCATAGCTGGTGCGCAGGTCCTTGATACGCGACTGGTCGAACACGTACGAGCGGATCTGGTGGCCCCAGCCCACGTCGGTCTTGGTGTCTTCCAGTGCCTGCTTGGCTTCGCTGCGCTTCTTCATTTCGAGCTCGAACAGCTTGGCGCGCAGCATGTTCATTGCTTCGTCGCGGTTGCGGTGCTGCGAACGGTCGTTCTGACACTGCACCACGATGCCGGTCGGGTTGTGGGTGATCCGCACCGCCGAGTCGGTCTTGTTGATGTGCTGGCCGCCGGCGCCCGACGCACGGTAGGTGTCGACGCGCAGGTCGGCCGGGTTGATGTCGATCTCGAATGAGTCGTCCACTTCCGGGTAGACGAACACCGACGCGAACGAGGTGTGGCGACGCGCGTTCGAGTCGTACGGCGACACGCGTACCAGGCGGTGCACACCGGTTTCGGTGCGCAGCAGGCCGAACGCGTATTCGCCTTCAATCTTGATAGTGGCGCTGGAGATGCCGGCCACTTCGCCGTCGGACTCTTCCAGCACGTCGACCTTGAACCCTTTGCGCTCGGCATAGCGCACGTACATGCGCAACAGCATACCGGCCCAGTCCTGCGCCTCGGTGCCACCGGCGCCGGCCTGGATGTCCAGGAAGCAGTGGTTCGGGTCCATCGGGTGGTTGAACATGCGGCGGAACTCGAGCTGGGCGAGCTTGGCCTCGATCTCTTCGAGGTCGGCCTGTACGGCGTGGATGGTGTCGTCGTCTTCCTCGGCGATCGCCATTTCCAGCAGGTCCTTGCCGTCGGCAAGGCCGGCGCCGATGCTGTCGAGCACCAGTACCACGTCCTCGAGCTGCTTGCGCTCGCGGCCCAGTTCCTGCGCCTTTTTCGGCTCGTTCCAGACGTCCGGGTCTTCGGTCAGGCGGGAGACTTCTTCAAGACGGTCTTTTTTGCCGTCGTAGTCAAAGATACCCCCGAATGTCGGCGCCACGCGACGCCAGGTCCGCCAGTTTGGCCTCGATCTGGTTGAGGATTTCGGCTTCGATCATGGTGCACACTCCAAAACGTAAGTAATTGATTATTGCGGGCAAGGCCGGTTCGATGAAACACAAAAAGCGCACCTTGCGGTGCGCTTTTGCCGGGAAGGCTGCGGGGATTAGCCGAGCAGGTGAGCGACGCCAGCGCGCTCTTCTTCCAGTTCGGCCAGCGTGAAGTTCATCCGCTCGCGGCTGAACTCGTCGATTTCCAAGCCTTGCACAATCTGATATTTGCCATTTTCGCACACCACCGGGTAGCCGTACACCACGCCTTCCGGGATGCCGTAGCTGCCGTCCGACGGGATGCCCATGGTCACCCACTTGCCATTGGTGCCCAGTACCCAGTCGCGGATGTGGTCGATGGCGGCGTTGGCAGCCGAGGCAGCCGAGGACAGGCCGCGCGCTTCGATGATGGCGGCGCCGCGCTTGCCGACGGTCGGCAGGAACTCGTCGCGGTTCCAGGCTTCGTCGTTGATCAGGGTCTTCAGCGATTCGCCGTTTACGGTGGCGAAGCGGTAGTCGGCGTACATGGTCGGCGAGTGGTTGCCCCAGACCAGCATGTGCTCGATGTCGGAGACTTGCTTGCCCGACTTGGCGGCCAGTTGCGACAGGGCGCGGTTGTGGTCAAGACGCAACATGGCGGTGAAGTTTTTCGGATCCAGGTCCGGAGCGCTCTTCATCGCAATGTAGGCGTTGGTGTTGGCCGGGTTGCCTACCACCAGCACCTTCACGTTGCGGTCGGCCACTTCGTTCAGCGCCTTGCCCTGCACGGTGAAGATCTCGGCGTTGGCGGTCAGCAGATCCTTACGCTCCATGCCTTTGCTGCGCGGACGGGCGCCGACCAGAAGGGCGACCTGAACATCCTTGAAAGCCACCTTCGGGTCGTCGGACGCGATCATGCCCGCCAGCAGCGGGAAGGCACAATCTTCCAGTTCCATCATCACGCCTTTAACGGCGTTTTGCGCCTGCGGCAGGTCCAGCAGTTGCAGGATCACCGGCTGGTCTTTGCCGAGCATTTCGCCGCTGGCGATACGGAACAGCAGGCTGTAGCCGATCTGGCCGGCAGCACCGGTAACGGCAACGCGTACGGGGGCTTTCATCAGGTACTCTCCTTCAGTCTTTGGGTGTATTTCTTGGGATGAGCAGGGTCTTGCTTAGAGTGTATTGCTCTGCAATAAAAGCGCTTCGAGTGTATCACGCTGAGTGGGGCTGCACAGTGCTTCTGTCGACAGACGTGCATCAGAAGGGCTGATGACCCCCATAAAAATTATGTCTTATATAAGACTCGTCTTTACGCTTGATTTATTTGATGATAAAAAGAGCGCCATGACGAGCAATAAACTTCGACGCCAGCCGCTCTACGAGCAAATCAAGTCGCTGCTGATGCGACGTATCGCCGAGGGTGAGTGGCAGGCCAACGAAGTGCTGCCGAGCGAGTGGGAGCTCGCCGGTGAACTCGCGGTCAGCCAGGGAACGGTGCGTAAGGCACTGACCGAACTGGTCGGCGAGGGACTGCTGTACAGACAACAGGGGCGGGGCACGTTTGTGTCCGATATCGCCAGCGACTGGGGAGACTGTTCGCTGGTCACGCCAGGGCTGCCGGACGAGCGTCCGGACGTTATCGCGTGCGAATTGTTGGGGTGTTCGCGGATGAATGCCGCCGAGGAGATCGCGCAGCGCTTCGGCATCCGCCGTGCGGCGCCGTTGCTGCGGGTACGCCAGGTGTGGCGGCTGCGCGGCCAGACGGTGGCGCTCGATGATGCGCTATTGCCGGCCGAGCGCTTCGAGGGACTCGATGCGCGCTGGGTGCGCGAGTGCGGCGGTGTCTACGCTGCCTTGCAGCGGCGTTTCGGAGTGCGGCCTCGGCTGCAGACCGAGCAGATGCGCGCAGTGACGCTGTCGCGCGAAGAGGCGCAGCTCTTGAACACCTCGATTGATGTTCCCGTGCTATCGGTGTTGCGGCTCTCTTCCTCGATCGAGGGGGAGCCGATCGAGTGGCGTCAGCGCTACTGCCTGACCGAACAACTCGCCTATACCGTCTGTCGTGCCTGACCTTGGGGTCGGGAGCAGTTTGGCTGTCATGAAGGAAGAATTCCCGCGCCGCGACGATTCCGTCGTCGCGGCTGGTTTTGCGAAGTACCCAGGTGGGTGCGACGCGAGCGGCCTTGGTACGAAAGGCCTGGGTACTACCAACTTGGTTTAATTCTCCAAGGAAGCCATATGCAAATGCAGAAGCAACGACCGAAGCACTTAGACCTGGCCAAGATCAGGTTGCCCGTGCCGGGCATCGTCTCGATCCTTCACCGGATCAGCGGTGTCGCGATGTTCTTTTCCCTCCCCCTGCTGATCTACCTGCTTCACGGGTCGCTCAGTTCCGCCGAAACCTTCGATGCCTACCGTGCAGTGATCGCGAACCCGCTGATCAAGCTGATCCTGATCGGCTTGCTCTGGGCGTATCTGCATCACTTCTGTGCCGGGCTCCGTTTCCTGTTCCTTGACATGCACAAGGGTCTCGAACTGCAAACCGCGCGCGCCACGGCAAAGATCGTGCTGGCCGTAAGCCTCGCGCTGACCGTCATTCTGGGGGTAGCTCTATGGTAAATCGCGTCGTTGTCGGGGCGCACTACGGCCTGCGTGACTGGATCGCGCAGCGCGCCACCGCTGTCATCATGGCGATCTACACCATCGCCCTCGTGCTGTTCCTCCTGGCCATGCCGTCCTCCTACGAGAACTGGCAGGGCTTCTTCCATCAGACCTGGGTGCAGGTGCTGACCCAGACCACGCTGCTGGCGGTGCTGATTCACGCCTGGGTGGGTATCCGCGACCTGTGGATGGACTATGTGAAGCCGGTGAGCGTTCGCCTGGTACTGCACGTGTTCACCATCCTGTGGCTGGTGTCCTGTTTCGTCTACTCCGTTAAAGTGGTTTGGGGGCTGTAATGACCGTACCTGTTCGTCGTTTTGATGCTGTCATCGTTGGTGGCGGTGGTGCCGGTCTGCGTGCTGCCCTGCAACTGTCCGAGGCGGGCCTGAATACCGCTGTTTTGTCCAAAGTGTTCCCGACCCGTTCGCACACCGTCGCGGCGCAAGGCGGCATTTCCGCTTCGCTGGGCAACGTGCAGGAGGACCGTTGGGACTGGCACATGTACGACACCGTGAAGGGGTCGGACTGGCTGGGTGACCAGGACGCCATCGAATTCATGTGCCGCAAGGCGCCTGAAGCCGTGATCGAGCTTGAGCACTTCGGCATGCCGTTTGACCGTCTGGAAAACGGCAAGATCTACCAGCGTCCGTTCGGCGGCCACATGGCCGACTTCGGCAAGACCCCGGTGCAGCGTGCCTGCGCGGTGGCTGACCGTACCGGCCACGCGATGCTGCACACCCTGTACCAGCGCAACGTGCGCGCCAACACCCAGTTCTTCGTCGAGTGGATGGCTCTGGACCTGATCCGCAACGAAGACGGCGACGTGATCGGTGTGACCGCGCTGGAAATGGAAACCGGCGACGTGTTCATCCTGCACGCCAAGGCGGTGCTGTTCGCCACCGGCGGTGCCGGCCGCATCTTCGCCGCGTCGACCAACGCCTTCATCAACACCGGTGACGGCCTGGGCATGGTGGCCCGTGCTGGCCTGCCGCTGGAAGACATGGAATTCTGGCAGTTCCACCCGACCGGCGTGGCCGGTGCCGGCGTGCTGATCACCGAAGGTGTGCGCGGCGAGGGCGGTATCCTGCTGAACTGCAACGGCGAGCGCTTCATGGAGCGTTACGCGCCGACCGCCAAGGACCTGGCGTCCCGCGACGTGGTATCGCGCGCGATGGCGGTGGAAATCTTCGAAGGTCGTGGTTGCGGTAAGAACAAGGACCACGTGCTGCTGAAACTGGACCACCTGGGTCCGGACAAGATCAACGACAAGCTGCCGGGCATCCGCGAGATCGCGATCAAGTTCGCCGGCGTCGACCCGATCAAGGATCCGATCCCGGTGGTGCCGACCTGCCACTACATGATGGGCGGCATTCCGACCAACTACAAAGGCGAAGTCATCGCACCGAAGGGTGACGACGTTGAAGCCAAGGTAGAAGGCTTCTACGCGGCGGGCGAATGCGCTTGCGCCTCGGTGCACGGTGCCAACCGTCTCGGCACCAACTCGCTGCTCGACCTGGTGGTGTTCGGCAAGTCGGCCGGCGACAGCATGATCGAGTTCATCAAGCAGAACCCGGAACTGAAGCCGCTGCCGGCCAATGCCGCCGACTTCTCGATGGCCCGCCTGGCGCGTCTCGAGAACCAAGTGGATGGCGAATCGGTCGATGACGTGCGTCGCGAAATCCAGCAGGTGGTGCAGCGCCACGCCGGCGTATTCCGCACCCAGGACGTGCTGGCCGAGGGCGTGACCCAGATCCTGGAAGTGGCCAAGAAGGTCGGCCGCACCACGATCAAGGACAAGAGCAAGGTCTGGAACACTGCGCGCATCGAAGCGCTGGAACTCGACAACCTGATCGAAGTGGCCAAGGCGACCCTGGTGTCGGCCGAGGCGCGTAAGGAATCGCGCGGCGCGCACGCTCGCGACGACTACCCGGACCGTCACGACGACGAGTGGATGAAGCACACCCTGTTCTACAGCGAGGCCAACCGCCTGACCTACAAGCCGGTACACAACCAGCCGCTGTCCGTCGACTACATCAAGCCGCAGAAGCGCGTGTACTAAGGAGCCGCAGCGATCATGGAAAAAGTCCGCTTTTCGATCTACCGCTACAACCCGGACGTCGATGCCAAGCCGTACATGCAGGACTACGAGCTCGAGATCGAGCCGACCGACGTCAAACTGCTCGACGCACTGGTCAAGCTGAAGTCCAAGGATGACGGCATCTCGTTCCGCCGCTCCTGCCGCGAAGGCATCTGCGGTTCGGACGCGATGAACATCAACGGCAAGAACGGTCTGGCCTGCATCACCGACATCCGCAGCCTGAAGCAGCCGATCATGCTGCGCCCGCTGCCGGGCCTGCCGGTGATCCGCGACCTGATCGTGGACATGACCCAGTTCTTCAAGCAGTACCACTCGATCAAGCCGTACGTGGTCAACGACGAGGCGCCGCCGGAGAAGGAACGCCTGCAGTCGCCGGAAGACCGCAAGGAACTGGACGGCCTGTACGAGTGCATCCTGTGCGCCTGCTGTTCGACGTCCTGCCCGTCGTTCTGGTGGAACCCGGACAAGTTCGTCGGCCCGGCCGGCCTGTTGGCGGCCTATCGCTTCATCGCCGACACCCGCGACACGATCACCAGCGAGCGTCTCGATAACCTGGAAGATCCGTACCGCCTGTTCCGTTGCCACACCATCATGAACTGCGTGGACGTGTGCCCGAAACACCTGAATCCGACCCGCGCGATCGGCAAGATCAAAGAAATCATGGTCAAGCGCGCGGTATGAGCGACATCGACGCGATCGAACTCAAGCGGATCCGCTGGCGCTCGCGCCGCGGTCTGCTTGAACTGGATCTGGTGTTGACTCGGTTCCTGGCTCAGGAATTCGATGGACTCTCGCAGCACGAGCTGGCCGTCTATCGGCGGCTGCTCGATCTGCCGGACAACGATTTCCTCGATCTGGTCAACGGCAAGGCCGACATCGACGATGCCGAGCTGATGACGATGATCGAGCGACTTCGGGCACTGTAGAAACGTGCGCAGGGGCTAACGCCGCACACCCAATTACAACACCATTACATACTGATGGGAGCATTGCTGTGGAAACTAATCGCAAAGTCACACTCAGCTATCAGGACGGACAGGAAAGCATCGATCTGCCGATTCTCGGGGGCAACCTCGGTCCTGATGTAGTCGACATCCGTTCTTTCTCCAAGACCGGCATGTTCACCTTCGACCCGGGCTTCCTGGCCACCGCCAGCTGCGAGTCGAAGATCACCTTCATCGACGGCGACGCCGGTCAGCTGTACTACCGCGGCTACCCGATCGAGCAGCTCGCCGAGAAGAGCGACTACCTGGAAACCTGCTACCTGCTGATGTACGGCGAACTGCCGAACACCGAGCAGCGCAAAGAATTCGAAACCACGATCACGCGCCACACCATGGTGCATGATCAGATCACCCGTTTCTTCAACGGCTTCCGCCGTGATGCGCACCCGATGGCGATGATGGTCGGCGTGGTTGGCGCCCTGTCGGCGTTCTACCAGGACAGCCTCGACATCGCCAATCCGGAGCACCGCAAGGTGGCGATGTACCGTCTGATCTCGAAGATCCCGACCATCGCCGCCATGTGCTTCCGCTACTCGATCGGCGCGCCGTTCATGTATCCGAAGAACAATCTGTCGTACAGCGCCAACTTCATGCACATGATGTTCGCGACCCCGTGCGAAGACTACGAGCCGAACCCGATCCTGGTGCGCGCCCTCGACCGCATCCTGATCCTGCACGCTGATCACGAGCAGAACGCCTCGACCTCGACCGTGCGTCTGGCCGGTTCGTCGGGTGCCAACCCGTTCGCATGTATCGCCGCCGGCATCGCCTGCCTGTGGGGCCCGGCTCACGGTGGTGCCAACGAGGCCGTGCTGAAGATGCTCGACGAGATCGGCGACGAGTCGAACATCGAAGAGTTTATCCAGGGTGTGAAGGACAAGCGCTACCGCCTGATGGGCTTCGGCCACCGCGTGTACAAGAACCTGGACCCGCGCGCCTCCATCATGCGCGAGACCTGCTACGAAGTGCTGAAGGAACTGGGCCTCGAGAACGATCCGAAGCTCAAGCTGGCGATGCGTCTGGAAAAGATCGCGCTGGAAGACCAGTACTTCGTCGAGCGCAAGCTGTACCCGAACGTCGACTTCTACTCGGGCATCGTGCTCAAGGCACTGGGCATCCCGGTATCGATGTTCACCGTGATCTTCGCGCTCGCCCGTACCGTGGGCTGGATCAGCCACTGGAACGAAATGATCTCCGATCCGCAACAGAAGATCGGCCGTCCGCGTCAGCTGTACACCGGCGAACAACGCCGCGACTACGTGGGGATGGACCAGCGCTGATCTAGCGCCAGACAGGTTGGCCGAAAGCGGTTTCGGCCAACCTTTTTCGCTTTCGCGTGCACACATGCCAACCCGACGCCTGGAGCGTCCCGCGCCAAGGGTCTAGCCGCCCGGCGCCAGTACAACAGCCGTGCCACGCCCAAGTCGTTCAGCAATGCAGCAGAGACAGTACAGAAACAAAAGGGTCGAAACGATGATGCAAAACAAGGTCAGCCATTCCTACCTGTTCGGTGGGAATGCTCCGTTCATTGAGGAGCTGTACGAACAGTTCCTGACCGATCCGACGTCGGTCGAGGGTGAATGGCGTGACTACTTCGAAAAGCTGGCCCAGGCACCGGGCGCCGCTGAGCGCGACGTGCCACACCAGCCGATTCAGGAGTCGTTCATCCAGCTGGTGAAAAAGCCGATCAACGGCCAGCGTGTCAGCACCGCCACCGACTGGGAATCGATGCAGAAGCAGGTGTCCGTGCTCAAGCTGATCGCCTCCTGGCGCGTGCTCGGCTCCCGCCAGGCCAACCTCGATCCGCTCAAGCGCATGGATCAGACCATCGTCGCCGAGCTCGACCCGGCGCAGAACGGCCTGACCGACGCCGACATGGCGGTGCAGTTCAATGTGGGTTCGCTGGTCGGCCCGCAGAAGCTGCCGTTGTCCGAGATTCTGGCGCGCCTGAAGCAGACCTACGGTGGCAACATCGGCCTCGAATACATGCACATCACCAGCAGCGACGAAAAGCGCTGGGTGCAGCAGCGCTTTGAGGGAGACCTGTCCACCCCGCGCTACAACGCCGAGACCAAGCGCCGCATCCTCAAGCAGATCACCGCCGCCGAGACGCTGGAACGCTATCTGCATACCAAATACGTCGGCCAGAAGCGCTTCTCGCTGGAAGGTGGCGAGTCGGCGATCGCCGCACTCGACACGCTGATCCAGGAGTCGAGCGGCCAGGGCGTGCAGGAACTGATCATCGGCATGGCCCACCGCGGCCGTCTGAACGTGCTGGTGAACACGCTGGGCAAGCTGCCGCGTGACCTGTTTGCCGAATTCGAAGGCAAGCCGACCGTCGAGCTGCCGTCGGGCGACGTGAAGTACCACATGGGCTTCTCGTCCGACATCCCGACCGCCAACGGTCCGGTTCACGTGTCGCTGGCGTTCAACCCGTCCCACCTCGAGATCGTTAACCCGGTGGTGGAAGGCTCGGTCCGCGCCCGCCAAGAGCGCCGCAAGGACGCCGAGCGCAAGACCGTCGTGCCGGTGCTGATCCACGGTGACTCGGCCTTCGCCGGTCTGGGTGTCAACCAGGGCACCTTCAACCTGTCGCAGACCCGTGGCTACGGCACGGGCGGCACCATCCACCTGGTGATCAACAACCAGGTCGGCTTCACCACCTCGGACAACCGCGACATGCGCTCGACGCTGTACTGTACCGACGTGGCGAAGATGGTCGAAGCTCCGATCTTCCACGTCAACGGCGACGATCCGGAAGCGGTGTGCTATGTGATGCAGGCAGCACTCGACTACCGCATGACCTTCAAGAAGGACGTGGTCATCGATCTGGTCTGCTATCGCAAACTCGGCCACAACGAGGGCGACGATCCGTTCCTCACCCAGCCGATGATGTACAAGAAGATCGCCAAGCACGCCGGCGTGCGCGCGATGTACGCCGAGCGCCTGGTGGCCGAGAACATCCTGACTGCCGAAGAGGCCGACGGGCTGATCCGCGCTTACCGCGACGCGCTGGACAAGGGCGAGCACGTCGAGCAGACCGTGCTGACCAACTACCGCCGCGAGTTTGCGGTGGACTGGACCCCGTTCCTGGGCACCCACTGGGCGCATCCGGTCGACACCACGCTGCCGCTGGCCGACATCCAGCGCCTGACCGAGAAGTTCACCGCTGTGCCGGAAGGCTTCAAGCCGCACCCGACCGTGCAGAAGGTGCTGACCGCCCGCCAGGCGATGGCTGCCGGCGAGCAGAACGTCGACTGGGGCATGGCCGAGACGCTGGCCTACGCGTCCCTGGTGACCAACGGCTACGGCGTGCGCATCTCCGGTGAAGACTCCGGCCGCGGCACCTTCAGCCACCGTCACGCCGTGCTGCACGACCAGAACCGCGAGCGCTGGGACCAGGGTTCCTACGTGCCGCTGCGCAATATGGCCGACAACCAGGGCGACTTCCTGGTGATCGACTCGATCCTGAACGAAGAAGCGGTGCTGGCCTACGAATACGGCTACGCCTGCTCGGCCCCGGATCAGCTGGTGATCTGGGAAGCCCAGTTCGGCGACTTCGCCAACGGCGCGCAGGTGGCGATCGACCAATTCATCACCTCCGGCGAAACCAAGTGGGGCCGCCTGAACGGCATGACCGTCCTGATGCCGCACGGCTACGACGGCCAGGGTCCGGAGCACTCGTCCGCCCGTCTGGAGCGCTGGTTGCAGCTGTGCGCCGAGCACAACATCCAGGTGATCATGCCGTCGCAGGCCTCGCAGATGTTCCACGTGCTGCGCCGCCAGCTGGTGCGCCCGTACCGCAAGCCGCTGATCGTATTCATGTCCAAGCGCCTGCTGCGCTACAAGGACTCGATGAGCCCGATCGAGGACTTCACCAACGGCGGTTTCCGCCCGGTGATTGGCGACACCACCGTGGCCGATCCGAAGAAGGTGAAGCGCGTCGTGCTGTGCGCCGGCCAGGTCTACTACGACCTCGCCAACGCCCGCAAGGAGCGCAGCATGGACGAAGAGATCGCGATCGTGCGTATCGAACAGCTCTACCCGTTCCCGACCGAGCAGGTGGCCGCTGAACTGGCCCGCTACAGCAACCTCAAGGAAGTGATGTGGGTTCAGGAAGAGCCGAAGAACCAAGGCGCCTGGTACCAGATCCGTCACCGCCTGGAAGGCCTGCTGTCGGCCAAGCAGACGCTGGCGTTCGCTGGTCGTCCGTCGTCGGCTTCGCCGGCCGTCGGCTACATGAGCAAGCACGTTGCTCAGCTGAAGGCCTTCCTCGAAGAAGCCATGACCTTTACCAAATAACACACGCCTACCAAGACCCAACAAGAGAGGAGGGCGGCGTAAGCCGCCCAACCCACGGAGAAGAACATGCTGATCGAAGTTAAAGTCCCGCAACTGCCGGAATCGGTATCCGAAGCCACCCTGATGAGCTGGCACAAGAAGGTCGGCGAATTCGTCAACCGCGACGAAAACCTGATCGACCTGGAAACCGACAAGGTGGTGCTGGAACTGCCGGCCCCGCAAGCCGGTGTGATCACCGAGATCGTCGAAGCCGACGGCACCACCGTGACCTCGGGCCAGCTGATCGCTCGCATCGACACCGCCGCCAAGGCAGGTGACGCCGCCCCGGCCGCCAACTCGGGCGTCCAGGCTGCTGCGGCTGAAGTCGGTGTACCGGCCAACGCCATCGGCTTCGGCACCGCCGTTGCTGCGCGTCCGGAAGGCGAAACCCTGGCGATGCCGGCTGCCGCTAAGCTCGCCGCCGAAACCGGCGTGAACCTCGGCACTGTGGCCGGTTCGGGCCGCGACGGTCGCGTGCTGAAGGAAGACGTGCAAGCTGCCGCTGCCAAGCCGGCTGCTGCACCGGCTCAAGCCGGCCCGGTGAGCACCGCTGCCGCCCTGAAGTCGACCCCGGCGGCCGTCAACGTTGGCCAGATCCAGGGCGATCGTCCGGAGCAGCGCGTGCCGATGAGCCGTCTGCGTCAGCGCGTTGCCGAGCGTCTGCTGCAGTCGCAGCAGGAAAACGCCATCCTCACCACCTTCAACGAAGTGAACATGAAGCCGGTGATGGACCTACGCGCCAAGTACAAGGAGAAGTTCGAGAAGGAGCACGGCGTGAAGCTGGGCTTCATGTCGTTCTTCGTCAAAGCCGCCGTCGCCGCGCTGAAGAAATTCCCGGTGGTGAACGCTTCGGTGGACGGTAACGACATCGTTTACCACGGCTTCTTCGACATCGGCATCGCCGTGGGCAGCCCGCGCGGCCTGGTGGTACCGATCCTGCGCAACGCCGACCAGATGTCGATCGCCGAGATCGAAAAGCAGATCGCCGAGTTCGCCGTGAAGGCCCGTGACGGCAAGCTGGCGCTGGAAGACCTGACCGGTGGTACCTTCTCGATCACCAACGGCGGCACCTTCGGTTCGATGATGTCGACCCCGATCATCAACCCGCCGCAGTCGGCGATCCTTGGCATGCACGCCACCAAGGACCGTGCCGTGGTCGAAAACGGCCAGGTGGTGGTGCGCCCGATGATGTACCTGGCGCTGTCCTACGACCACCGCATCATCGACGGCCGCGAAGCCGTGCTGACCCTGGTCACCATCAAGGACCTGCTGGAAGACCCGGCTCGCCTGATCCTCGACCTGTAATGCCGCGCCGGGGGCGATGCCCCCGGTCCTTTTCTCTGAACCGGTGAGTTGATGATTCCAGACGCCCTCTACGCTCCGCTGTTCATTCTGGCCGGGGTGGTGCTGATCGCGTTTACCGCGCTCAAAGCCGCCAAAGGCAAGAAGGACAGCAGCTATGTATTGTTTGGCAGGGTCATCTTCGCCGTGTTCATGATCGCTTTCGGCGTGCTGCTCTACAAAACGGGCGGCATGCCCAAATAGGGGAATACCATGAGCCAACAGTTTGACGTCGTCGTGATCGGCGGCGGCCCCGGCGGCTACGTTGCCGCCATCCGCGCCGCACAACTCGGCTTCAACACTGCCTGCGTCGACGCCTACAAGAACCCGGAAGGCCAGCCGTCTCTCGGCGGTACCTGCCTGAACGTCGGCTGCATCCCGTCCAAGGCGCTGCTGCAATCGTCGGAAAACTTCCACGCCGTTCAGCACGATTTCGCTAAGCACGGCATCACCGTCGACAATGCGAAGATTGACATCGACACGATGATCAAGCGCAAGGAAGGCATCATCAGCAAGAACGCCAACGGTATCGGCTTCCTGTTCAAGAAGAACAAGGTTGCCAATATCCATGGCCTGGGCTCGCTGAAGGGCCGCCAGGGCGAGAAGTGGGTGATCGAAGTCACCGACAACGGCGCCGTGGTCGATACCCTGGAAGCCACCCACGTGATCGTGGCGACCGGCTCCAGCCCGCGTCCGCTGCCGGGCGTGACCGTCGACAACGTCAAGGTGCTCGACAACGAAGGCGCGCTGGCGATGACCGAAGTGCCGAAGCGCCTGGGCGTGATCGGTGCCGGCGTGATCGGCCTGGAAATGGGCTCGGTGTGGAAGCGCCTGGGCGCCGAAGTGACCCTGCTCGAAGCCGCGCCGACCTTCCTCGGCGCCGCCGACCAGCAGATCGCCAAGGAAGCGTTCAAGACGCTGACCAAGGACACCGGTCTCGACATCCAGATGGGCGTGAAGATCGGCAACATCACGGTTGGCGACGAGATCAGCGTGGCCTATGAAAAGGATGGCGCTAACCAAACGCTGGTCGTCGACAAGCTGATCGTGTCGATCGGCCGCGTGCCGAACACCGCTGGCCTCGGCGCCGAAGCGGTGGGCCTGCAGCTGGACGAGCGCGGTTTCGTGGTGGTCGACGACCACTGCCACGCCAACCTGCCGAACGTCTGGGCGATCGGTGATGTGGTGCGCGGCCCGATGCTGGCGCACAAGGCGTCGGAAGAGGGCGTGGCCGTGGCCGAGCGCATCGCCGGCCAGAAGCCGCACGTCGACTTCAACACCGTGCCGTGGGTGATCTACACCAGCCCGGAAATCGCTTGGGTCGGCAAGACCGAAGAGCAGCTGAAGGCTGAAGGCGTCGAGTACAAGAAGGGTACGTCGAGCTTCGTCGCCAACGGTCGCGCGCTGGGCCTGGGCCATGCCCAAGGCACCGTGAAGGTGCTGGCCGACGCCAAGACCGACCGCATCCTCGGCCTGCACATGATCGGCCCGATGGTGTCGGAACTGGTGTCCGAAGGCGTGGTGGCGATGGAGTTCAAGGCGTCGAGCGAAGACATCGGCCGCATCATCCACGCTCACCCGTCGTTGTCCGAAGTGGTGCACGAAGCAGCACTGGCTGCCGACAAGCGCGCGCTGCACGGCTGATAGACAAGATCCCCCGCGTGCGCCAGTAGGGTCGAACCTTGGCGCCGTGGGGAAACGGGCAGGCCAGCCATTCGGTCGGCCTGCCCGATACAGTCGGCCCCACGGGGCCGTGACGGAATAGAAATGTTGGCCGAAAGCCGACCATCGTTTCCACCGAGAGGAACCATTTAGATGAACCTGCACGAATACCAAGCAAAAGAGCTTCTGGCCAAGTACGGCCTGCCGGTGCAACTGGGCGTTCTCGCCACCACGCCGGAAGAAGCCGCTGCTGCGTACGACAAACTGGGCGGCAAGTTTGCCGTCGTCAAGGCCCAGGTACACGCCGGTGGCCGTGGCAAGGCCGGTGGCGTGAAAGTGGTGAAGAGCCGCGAAGAAGCCGCTGAAGTCGCCAAGAGCCTGATCGGCACCAACCTGGTGACCTACCAGACCGACGCCAACGGCCAGCCGGTCAACAGCGTGCTGGTGTGTGAAGACATGTACCCGGTAGAGCGCGAGCTGTACCTGGGCGCTGTAGTGGACCGCGGCACCCGCCGCGTGACCTTCATGGCCTCGACCGAAGGCGGCGTGGAAATCGAACAGGTTGCCCACGAGTCCCCGGAAAAGATCCTGAAAGTGACCGTGGACCCGCTGGTCGGCATGCAGCCGTGCCAAGCCCGCGAAGTGGCCTTTGCGCTGGGCCTGAAGGGCGAGCAGCTCAAGCAGTTCACCAGCCTGATGCTGGGCGCCTACGACGCCTTCGTCGAGAACGATTTCGCCCTGTTCGAAATCAACCCGCTCGCCGTGCGCGAGAACGGCCAACTGGCCTGCGTCGATGCCAAGATCGGTATCGACTCCAACGCACTGTACCGTCACGCTGACCTGTCCGCCCAGCGCGACAAGTCGCAGGAGAACGAGCGTGAACTGAAGGCCTCCGAGTTCGAACTGAACTATGTGGCGCTGGAAGGCAACATCGGCTGCATGGTGAACGGTGCCGGCCTGGCGATGGCCACCATGGACATCATCAAGCTGTACGGCGGCCAGCCGGCCAACTTCCTGGACGTGGGCGGTGGCGCGACCAAAGAGCGCGTGATCGAAGCGTTCAAGCTGATCCTGGCCGACCCGTCGGTGCAGGGCGTGCTGATCAACATCTTCGGCGGCATCGTGCGTTGCGACATGATCGCCGAAGCGATCATCGCCGCAGTGAAGGAAGTGAACGTGACCGTGCCGGTGGTGGTACGCCTGGAAGGCAACAACGCCGAACTGGGTGCCAAGCTGCTGAACGAGTCGGGTCTGAAACTGACCTCGGCCGACGGCCTGGCTGATGCGGCGCAGAAAATCGTTGCCGCTGTTAAAGCCTAACCTGCCACCCACTATTTGATTCCGGATTCAGCGCGCAAGCTGCCTGGGCGCCATCGGCGCAACGGGGCGGGCGCGGGGAAAGCGGAACAGGAGTCTTAAGAATGAGCGTATTGGTAAACAAAGACACCAAAGTGCTGGTGCAGGGTTTCACCGGCAAAAACGGTACTTTCCACTCGGAACAGGCACTGGCCTACGGCACCAAGGTAGTCGGCGGCGTGACCCCGGGCAAGGGTGGCAGCCAGCACCTGGGCCTGCCGGTGTTCAACACCATGAAGGAAGCCGTGCGTGAAACCGGCGCCGACGCGTCGGTGATCTACGTGCCGGCTCCGTTCGTGCTCGATTCGATCGTCGAAGCCGTGGATTCAGGTGTGGGCCTGATCGTGGTGATCACCGAAGGCGTGCCGACCCTCGACATGCTGAAGGCGAAGCGCTACATCGAGAACACCGGCGGCGTGCGCCTGATCGGCCCGAACTGCCCGGGCATCATCACCCCGGGTGAGTGCAAGATCGGCATCATGCCGGGCCACATCCACCGTCCGGGCAAGATCGGTATCGTGTCGCGTTCCGGCACCCTGACCTACGAAGCCGTGGCGCAGACCACCAAGCTCGGCCTGGGTCAGTCGACCTGCATCGGCATCGGCGGCGACCCGATCCCGGGCACCAGCCACATCGACGCGCTGGAACTGTTCCAGAACGACCCGCAGACCGAAGCGATCATCATGATCGGCGAGATCGGCGGCACTGCCGAGGAAGAAGCGGCCGAATACGCCAAGGCGCATGTGACCAAGCCGATCGTCGGCTACATCGCCGGCGTGACCGCGCCGAAGGGCAAGCGCATGGGCCACGCCGGTGCGATCATCTCCGGCGGCAAGGGTACGGCCGAAGAGAAGTTCGCCGCCTTCGAGAAGGCCGGCATCGCCTACACCCGCAGCCCGGCCGAGCTGGGTTCGACCATGGTCGAACTGCTCAAGTCCAAAGGCATGCTGTAAGCGTGTTTTCGGCCAGGCTTCAGCTTGGCCGTGTCGAGAAAACGCCACCTTCGGGTGGCGTTTTTGTTTTGCATAGAGCTAGTGTGGGCTTAGCGGGGGAACGGGTCGTGAGGTGTTGCAAAAGTTCCGCATACAGTCGAATTTATATGCTCGTTTGTCATCATTTATTTAGAAAGAACCAAGCAGTCTGTGATAATCGGCTTTCAAATCCACCTCTAGAAAAAGCCGATTCGTCATGCGATCCATACGAAGCAAACTCACTCTGCTGACGGCACTGGCTATGCTGGTTGCCACGGTCTGTATCACCCTGATTGCCTGCATCAATGTGCGGCAGAACGCCTACCACCAGGCCGGCCTGGAGATCGAGCAGGTGGCGTCGGGCGAGTCCCGCTTTATCGCCAACTGGCTCGCCAGCCGCAAGCAGGCGGTGAATGCCGCGCTGCACCACACCAACGAGCAGCCTGCTCAGGCTAGTGCGTATCTTGCGCAGCTGGCCGAAGCAGGTGGTTTCAGCATCACCTATATCGGCGATGGCAGCGACCAATCGATGGTGTACTCGGTGACGGGCATGACCAAGCCGAACGCTGGATACAACCCGGCGGCGCGTCCGTGGTACATCCAGGCCAAGGGCAGCCAGGACGCGGTGGTGACCGAGCCGTACCCGGATGCCCAGGAAACACACAAGGGGCAGTTGGTGGTGACCATCGCCCGCAAGGTGCCGGGCCAGGAGAAGGTGGCCGGTGGTGACATCTACCTGGATGCGCTGGAAAAGTCGGTGCTGAGCGTGAAGCTGGCCGGTCAGGGCCATGCCTTCCTGCTGACCCGCGACGGCAAGGTGATCGTGCACCCGAAGCCGGGCTTCGGCCTGAAGCCGGTCAGCGAACTGATCCCGGCGCTGGACCCGGCCAGCGTGAAGGGTCTGGCCGACAGTGGTGAGGTGAAGACGGTTTCGTATGACGGCAACGACTTCCTGGTGCGTCTGAGCCCGATCGAGGGGGCGGACTGGATCCTGGGCGTGGCGGTCGACAAGGCCGAGGTGGATGCACCGCTCAATCATCTGATTCTGGTGATCGTGCTGGCGGCTGCCGTGGTGCTGGCCGTGGTGCTGGTGGCGAGTAGCGCGTATCTGCGCCGTCAGCTGGCGGGCCTGCTGCGGGTGCGCGATGCGATGCAGGAGATCTCGCAGGGCGAGGGTGATCTGACCCGCCGCATCGAGGTGAGCGGCAACGACGAGGTGGCCGAGACCGCCGAGGCGTTCAACAGCTTCGTGCAGCGCCTGAACGGCATGTTCCGCGAACTGCGCGAGGAGGCGGTCAGTCTGGCCAACGGTGTGATCGAGGTGAGCGGCACCGTGCAGCGCGTGGCGCACGATTCGCACCGTCTGGCAGACATCTCCAGCTCGAACGCCGCGGCGATCGAGGAGGTGACGGTAAGCATCTCGCACATCGCCGATACCGCCCAGATGACCGACCAGCTGATCAAGGAAACCGGCCAGGCCTCGACCGCCAGCGCCGGCGACATGCAGCGCATCAGCGAGGAAATGTCGCGCACCAGCCAGACGGTGGGCAACCTGGCTTCGCTGCTGAAGTCGCTGGAGCAGCGTTCGCAGGACATCACCAAGATTACCAATGTGATCCGCGACATCGCCGACCAGACCAACCTGCTGGCGCTGAACGCCGCGATCGAGGCGGCACGCGCCGGCGAACAGGGCCGCGGCTTTGCGGTGGTGGCCGACGAGGTGCGCAAGCTGGCCGAACGCACCGGCCAGGCGACGGTGGAAATCAGCGGCACGGTGGAGAGCATCCTCGCCGAGACTGGCCGTGCGGTCAGCAATATGCAGGGCACGGTCGGCGCGGTGGATACCAGCGCCAACCTGACCGAGTCGGCGCGCGAGCGCATGGCGCAGATCGGCGTGACCATGCAGCAGGTGATCGACAAGATTAGCGCGATCGCGCTGTCGACCGGCGAGCAGCACAATGCCACCTCCGCGATGGCGCAGAGCACCGAGTCGATCAACGGCCAGATCGTCGATTCGGACGCGGCGCTGCAGTCGGCGATGCAGATGCTGGACGTGCTGAACCGCACCGCCAAGAGCATGCAGACTGCGTTCAGTCGCTTCAAGCTGTGAGCCTGATAGAGTCAAAGAAAAAGCGCCCCGTGGGGTAATGCCGTTCACTTAAGCCGTTCAGTCCGGGTTTTAGCTTCGAAGAACGCTTGGAAGTAACAAAAAAGCACCGTTTTTCCACCTTGGTGGGCGGTGCTTTTTCCTTAAGTGAACGGCATTAGCCCCGTGGGGCGCTTTTTTTATGCCGTCGGGGGCGTTCATTGCGGAGCGGACAGCACCTTGGGCAGTTTCAGCTCTCCTTGGGTCTTGAACGGCACCGTGCCCCAGCCGTTCAGGCCGTTGAGGTGGCCGCTGATCTCGTAGGGCATGCTTTGGTGCTGGCCGTCGAGGAAGCGCCCGGCCTGGCGCAGCCAGGCGGCGAGCGTGGTGTGCAGTGTCACGTCGACGGTGGTATCACCGTAGGCCGGCACCGAGATCGGGCCGTTGCTGACGCCGTTGCCGAAGTCGCTGTCGGCCAGGCGAATCTGGAACGCGATGCCGTCGGCCGATAGCGGCCTGTCGTTCGGGTTCTGCAGGCGCAGCGTCAGCTTGAAGCTCTGTTCGAGCAGCGTGGCCTGTTGGGGCTCGATGTCGATCACGCTGACCTGCGGCTTCTGCAGCGACAGGCTGGCGCAGCCAGTGACGAGGAGCAGGGCGGCAAGGGCGAGTAGGCGTTTCATGCGGGGTCTCCAGGTTGGGGGGCGGGGCGGCCGGCGCCCAGCAGTTCGCGGGTCAGCTCCAGCCACGCGCGCGCGGCGTGGGACAGATAGGTGTCTTGTTTCCAGATCAGGCCAAGGTGCCAGACCAGCGATTCGTCATCGAGCGGCACGATGTCGAACAGGTTGCGATCGACGCTGCGGATCACTCGCTCGGGCAGCAGCGCCAGGCCCAGCCCGGCCGCGACCAGTGCGACGATCAGGTCCCAGTGCGCGCTGCGGCCGGCGATCTTCACCGGCTTGCCCAGCTTGCGGTAGGCATCGGCCACCCGGTGCGACAGGGTGAAGTCCTCGGGGTAGAGGATCATCGGCTGGTCGGCGAATTCTTTCAGTCGCACGCCGGATCGGCCCTGCCAGCGCGAGCCGGCCGGTGCCACCAGGCAGAGGCGGTCGCGGATGCAGCTGATCGACGAGAACGCCGCCGGGTCGACCGGCAGCACCGCGACGCCGATCTCCAGCTGGCTGGTGCGTACCCGGCTCTCGATCGCCTGCGCGCCGTCCTCGACCAGCTGTAGTTCGACCTTGGGGTAGCGCTGGCGGAAGGCGTTCACCACCGGGGCGAAGAAGGCGCCACCGGCCATCGGCGGCACCCCCACCACCAGCTCGCCCTGCACCAGCGCCGACAGGTCGGCGAGCTCGGTCTTGAGCCGGTTCATCGCCGCGAGCACATCGAGACCGCGCTCGTGGGTGACACGGCCGGCGTCGGTGAGCCGGAACGAGCGCCCCTCGCGCAGGATTAGCGGGCTGCCCAGCTCGTCCTCGAGCTGGCGCACCATCTTGCTGATGGTGGGCTGGGTGACGAACAGCGCATCGGCGGCGCGGGTGAAGCTTTGCTGGCGGACCACTTCGATGAAATAGCGCAGCGCGCGGACGTCCATGGTGAATGCCTTTTTGGAATGATTTCGATAATTTTAATTCATTTATTGAATGAATTGGAGCTCGCTATACTCTGCTCACTCTCTCTTGTGTTGTGTGTGAAAAATCATGACGACGGCCAGTTCCCCCGCAATAAAACAATGGTTGGTGATGCCTTCGCAGGTTGCACTGCTATGCGTGGTGTGGCTGGCTGCCAGTCATGTTTCACAGAAACTGATTCCTGCCGTGCCGGCCGGTGTGATCGGCATGGTATTGACGCTGGGCGCGCTGGCGATGGGCTGGCTGCCGCTCGACTGGTGCCGCCGCGGCGCGCGCTGGCTGCTGGCCGAAATGCTGCTGTTCTTTATCCCGGCGGTGGTGGCGGTGGTCAATTATTCCGACCTGATGCTCGACGCGGGCTGGAAGATCATGATCGTGATCGTGCTGTCGACCGCGCTGGTGATGACGGTGACTTCGCTGGCGGTCGATGCTTGCTACAAGCTGGAAATCGCGGTGCGTCGCCGTTTTCGCCACCTGCATAGTGAGGCGTGAGTCATGGAAACCCTGATTGCCATTATTTGCTTTGTCGTTACCGTCGCGCTGTATTTCGTGGTGAAGCGCCTCTACAAGCGCTTCCACGTGTGGTGGCTGTCGCCGCTGTTCGCGGTGCCGGTGATTCTGGTGGCCGGCGTGCTGGCGACGCACGTGTCGTACAGCACCTATTTCAGCGAGACCCGCTGGCTCAGCTGGCTGCTGGGTCCGGCCACCGTGGCCTTCGCGGTGCCGATCTACGAGCAGCGCGCGCTGATCCGCAAGCACTGGTTTCCGCTGCTGGCCGGCGTTGCGGTCGGTATGCCGGTGGCGATGCTCAGCTCGGTGTGGCTGGCCCGCCTGCTCGGCCTGTCGGACATGCTGCAGAAGAGCCTGGCGCCGCGTTCGATCAGCACCCCGTTTGCGCTGGCCGCCGCGCCGAGCTTCGGCGCCGAGGCCAACCTGACTGCGGTGTTCGTGGTGATTACCGGTGTGTGCGGCATGTTGATCGGTGAGTTGATGATTTCGCTGCTGCCGCTGCGCTCGCGGTTGGCCAAGGGTGCGCTGTTCGGCGCCGCCGCACACGGGGCGGGTACTGCCAAGGCCAACGAGATCGGTGCCGAGGAAGGCGTGGTTGCCAGCCTGACGATGATGTTCGGTGGTCTGGCCACCGTGCTGGCCGCACCGATGGTGGGCCACCTGCTATAAGCAATGAATGCAAGCGCTTCCGGTCGTCTGGCCGGGAGGGCGATGCCGGGATGACCGGCATCAACCGGTGTGTGGTGCCGGGCGGTCTGGGAGGCCGGCCGGTACGTTTCTCCTCTCTCCCTGTGTACTTGTATGAGAACCCTTTGATGCCGGCCCTTGTGGGCCGGCTTTTTTTTTGGTTCTTTGGACGAAGGGCTGGCGATGCATGTTGTTCAGCCAACGTTGGTGGGGGATGTAGCAGCGCCGGTCCCGCCCGGCGGGGCGGCCTACTTTCTTTGCTTCGCCAAAGAAAGTAGGCAAAGAAAGGCGACCCCCGATGCGCTGGCCTTCGGCTTCCCTCGCGCCTGCCAAGCGGCCAGGCGCCGCCGAACTCGCGGGCGGCTAGCGTCCGCCCACTCGAACATGCGGCGGCTTAAGACCTGGCCGCTTGACGATCGCTCGGCAGCGCAAAGGGGATAAGCAGGATGATTGCAGCGGAGGTGGATTCGGACGGTTAAAAAGTTGGTAGCCAGTAGTCGGTCGCTGAGCCGAACTGCCTGCAGTTTTACTACCGTGAAATATCGCCGATGTCGCCTACGGTCACTTCTTCCCCTTCGACGCCGCCGAGGACGACGCGGCCAACGGGGGAAGTCGGCGAGCACTGTTCGAGTGCCGACGTAGTCGGCGCGAGTTGCGCAGCCGCCCGTTGGCCGTGGCGCCCGCAGGGCAGCCCGCGTCAGCGGGCCGGCGTCGTGGGGTCGCCTTTTCTTTGGTTCCTTTCTTTTGGCGAAGCAAAAGAAAGGAACTCGCCAGTCGGGCGAGACCGACAAAGCCACCATTCACAGAAACAGTTCCTAAGAGCCTACGATCTGCAGCACTCGGGTGATCCTGCGTTGAAATGACGCTCAACATGCTCATGTACTCTATGTACATTCCGCTGTTTCGCGCCCTTTCGTCTTGGCTGACCCTTCGTTCGCGAGATCATAAACAGGCTCTAAGGCACACGCCCCTAAACGTTCGGCCAACGTTGGCCGAACGAATGTCAGGGCCGCGGCAACCTCGGTTCGTCGGCCAGGCACTCGACCAGATAGTCGATGAACACGCGCAGCTTCGGCGACAGGTAACGGGTCGGCGAGTAAAGAATCCAGGCAGTGCCGTAGTAGGAGGCGATGAAGTCCCAGTCGGGCAGCACCTGCACGATCTGGTCGGCCTCCAGCGCGCGGCGCGCGGTGAAGTAGGGCAGGCTGCCGATGCCAAGGTGCTGCAGCACGCCCTCCAGCCGCACCTCGGTGTGGTTGGCGATATAGCGGCCGTGCACCGTTACCGTGACCGTTTCCGCGCCCTTGCGGAATTTCCAGCGCCGGTCGTTGGCGTTCTCGCCCAGATAGATGCAGCTGTGCTCGGCGAGGTCGTGCGGGTGCTGAGGCCAGCCGCGCTGCTCCAGATAGTCGCGAGTGGCGCAGATCAGGTGCTCGATCGGGATCAGCGGCCGGCCGGCCAGGCCCGGTGGCGGCTGGTCGGTGATGCGGATCGCCAGGTCGACCTGGTCGTCGATCAGGTCGAGGTAGCGGTCCTCTAGGATCAGCTGCACGTCCACCTTGGGATAGCGGCGCAGGAACTCCGGCATGTGGGGGTGCAGCACGAAGCGGCCGACCGCCTTGGCCACGCTGACCCGTACCAGCCCCTCGGCCTCGCCGCCGAAGCTGCCGCTCATGTCCATCACCGAACGCGCCGCCTGCACCATCTCCTGGCAGCGTTTGAACGCCTCGGTGCCGCTTTCGCTCAGGCGCAGCTTGCGGGTGGTGCGCTCCAACAGCCGGGTGGACAGTGCCTGCTCCAGCCGCGCCACCTGGCGGCTCACCGCCGACGGAGTCAGGCCCAGCTGACGCGCCGCAGCCGAGAAGCTGCCGGTTTCGACCACGCGCACGAAGGTGGCCATTTCGGTTAACAGCGCGAGCGAGTTATTTGTTCCCATGATGCACAAGTATTGTGTGGTGAAGTGGGATTATCACACGGATCGGCGCTGGGCATAATGAGCCTCATCCTTCCACGCCACGGTGGTGAACGCCATGACCGAACGCCTTTACTTCAGCAGCGACGACACCGAGGCGATAGCCTGTGTTACCCGCTGTGCCGAGGAAAACGGCCAGTGGTTCGCCATCCTGGACCGCACGCTGTTCCATCCGCAAGGCGGCGGCCAGCCGGGCGACAGCGGCTGGATCGGCGCAAGCCGGGTGCTGAAAACGCTGCAGGACGGCGACGAGATTCGCCACCAGATTGATGCACCGGTAGCAACGGGTAGCGCGGAGATCCGCATCGATGCCGACCGTCGGCAGTTGCATACCCGACTGCATTCGGCCGGCCACCTGATCGGCTACTTGGGCCAGACGATGGGCCATCGCCCGGTGCAGGCCCATCACCGGCCCGGTGAGAGCAAGGTGACCTTCCTGCTCGAGCCTGGGGCGGCGCCGTTCGACGCGGCCTGGCTGGAGGCGGCACTGGCCGAGCTGATCGGCACCGACTTGCCGCGCGTCGTCACGCTTAGCGACGCCATGCCCACTATCGGTTTCGGCCAACTGCCGGCCTTTCCCTGCGGCGGCACCCATGTAGCTCGGCTGTCGGCCATCGGCACGGTGCGCATCGGCGCCGTCAGGGAGAAGAAGGGGCTGTTGACGGTGAGCTACGACGTCGGCGACTAGCTTCCTTTAAATCCCCGTTGAATTTCTTCGATTGCTACCCCGGCTGAGCCTGGGGGCGGGCAGGGTGCGTCCTGCCTGCGCTTTTCTGAATTGGAGTTGTGATGTTGTCTGCTTATTTCGGCGAATTCGTGGCCTTGGCCACCTTGCACCTGCTGGCGGTGATCTCGCCGGGACCCGATTTCGCGGTGACGGTGAGCCAGAGCGTGCGTCATGGTCGCCGCATCGGGATGTTTACCGCGCTGGGCATCGGCGCCGGCATCTCGGTACATGTGCTCTACACGCTGCTCGGGGTGGGCGCGCTGATGCACGCCGCGCCGTGGCTCGTGGAAGTGGCCAAGGTGGTCGGCGGCGCCTATGTGCTGTATCTGGGCGTGCAGCTCTTGCGCGCCAAGCCGGGCCGTCAGGCTCCGACGGAGCAGGATGCCGGCGCCGGGCAGACCGCGTCCAAGGCGTTCCGCACCGGTTTCCTGACCAATGCCACCAACCCGAAGGCGACGCTGTTCTTCCTCGCCATCTTCACCACCATCGTCAGCCCGCGCACGCCGCTGAAGGTGCAGGCGCTGTACGGCGTGTGGATGTGCTGCGTGAATGCCGGCTGGTTCATGCTGGTGAGCGCGCTGTTCTCCAGCCCGAAGGTGCGCGCCGGCTTCGTCCGCCTGGGCCATTGGTTCGAGCGCTTCATGGGGTTGATCCTGGTGGCATTCGCGACGCGGCTGGTGTTGTCGATCTGAACGGTCCGAGCTTGGCCGAATAAAAAGCCCGACGGTTTCGTCGGGCTTTTTGCTTGGTGAACCGGCCGTGGCGAAACGGCGGTGGGCGGCGCTTAGCCGCGGGTCACCCAGATCACCCTGCCATTCGCTATGCCGAGGTTGCGGCGATCCAGGCGGTAGTCCATCGTCGCGGGCAGGCGCTGGCCGTCGCGCTCGAGTAGGCGCCAGGCGCAGCCGTTAAGCAGCGCGCCGGCTTCCTGCTCGGTCTTGCCGACCAGTGTCTTGTCGGCCAAGCCATCCGCCTTGCAGGCGTTGCCGGCGATCGTATCCGGAGCGGGGCCCGGAATCGGAGCCGGGGTGGGAGCAGCCGGTTTGTTCGCGGCGGCGCAGCCGGCCAAGCTCAGCACGGCGGCGGAGATCAGGAGCAGTTTGTTCATCGGGTTTTCTCGGCTGGCGAATGTTGTTGTTGATGGCCCGGTGGGTCCGGGCAGTGCCCAATGGTAGGGGAGTGTGGCCGACGCATAAAGCCGCGATACCTGTCTGCGAGTACGTCGGCGATGCTTGGGGGCCGGTCAACGTCGTTGGCTGAAACGACAAAGCCCGATGTGGACATCGGGCTTTGGGCGGCAGGACAGTCGACTCAGCGCTTGGCGAGCAGGCCGCCGTCCACCGGCAGGTAGGCGCCGGTGAGGTAGGATGAGCCGGGGTGGCACAGCCAGTACACCACATTGGCGATCTCCTCCGGCTGGCCGGTGCGCGCCGCCGGGCAGATCGCCTGCACCCACTGCTGCGCCTGTTCGCTGGCTAACACGTTCTGCGACATCGGCGTCTCGATGAAGCCCGGGCCGATCGCGTTGCAGCGGATGCCCTGCGCGCTGTACTCGGCGGCGACCACCTTGGTCAGCCCGACCACGCCGTGCTTGGCCGCGGTGTAGCCAACGGTGCCGGGGAAGGCGATCTGGCCGGCTACCGACGAGGTATTGACGATCGCGCCGCTGCCGTTCTTCAACATCGCGGGGATCTGCGCGCGCAGGCAGTAGTAGACGCCGGACAGGTTGATGCTGATGACCTTGTGCCACAGGTCGAGGCCGTAGTCGGCGGTGGGCAGCGGTTGGTCGCTGCCGGAGATGCCTGCGTTGTTGAAGGCGAAGTCGAGCCGGCCGAGGGCGGCTACGGTCTCAGCGACCATGCGCTCGCAGTCTTCCGGCTTGGACACGTCGGTGTGCACGTAGCGCGCCTCGGAACCGAGCACGCGCAGCTTGTCGAGCGCCGCCTCGCCGGCCTGGTCGTTGACGTCGGCGATCACCACTGCGGCGCCCTCGCGAGCGAAGCGCTCGGCGGTTGCCAGGCCAATGCCGGTCGAGCCACCGGTGATCAGTGCTACCTTGCCTGTCAGTTCTGGCATCTTTATTTCCTCAGTCGTTATCGTGCAGGGTTGTTGCCCGGCTGGTAGGGGACGAATTCGCTCACGTCCAGATCGAAGCCAGCGATCACCCGGTAGGCGAGTGGCTGGCTCATCAAGCGCATCCGGCCAACGTTCAGGTCGCGCAGGATGCGTGCGCCGACGCCAACCATGCGATGGGCAAAACGGGGGGCGTGGGCGGGTTCCCCGCTCGATACTCGCTCGATCTCATCGTGCACGTCGCCAGGCGCCTCGTGCCGGTCGAGCAGCACCAGTACGCCGGCGCCGGCCGCGGCGATAGCGGCCAAGGCCCGATCGGCGTTCCAGCCCGATGCGCCGTCGTCACTCAGCTGCAGTACATCGCGCAGCTTCTCGGCCGCCTGAACCCGTACCAGGGTCGGGGTGGCTGGCGTCGGCTTGCCCAGCACCAGCGCTAGGTGCAGCGCGTCGGCCGCCGCGTCTCGATAGGCGATCAGCTGGAAGCGGCCGTGGCGGGTGGGCACCTCGCGTTCCAGCTCGCGGCACAGCGTGCCCCCGGTCAGCAAGCGGTAGTGGATCAGTTCGGCCAGGGTGCCGCGGGCGAAGCCGAAGCGGGTGGCGAAGCGGGTCAGCTCGGCACCTCGGGCGACGTCGCCGGCCTCGTCGAGCACCGCGACCAGTGCCGCGGCCGGCGCCAGCCCGGCGAGGCGCGCCAGGTCGCAGGCGCCCTCGGCGAAGCCGGCGACGCTCAACACGCCGTCCGGATGGGCGATCAGCGGAAATACATGGCCGGGCTGCACCAGTTGCTCCGGGAGGGTGGTCGGGTCGGCGGCCAGCCGCATCGTCAGTGCCCGGTCAGCGGCCGAGATGCCGGTGGTGACACCTTCGGCCGCCTCGATCGATACCGCGAAGCGCTCGCCGTGGCGGGTGGGCTCACCCAGTAGCGGCAGCTTCAGCCGACGCCGTTGTTCGTCGCCGAGCGCCAGGCAGACCAGGCCGCGCGCCTCGCTGGCCATCAGCGTCACCGAGCGTTCGTCGACCGCGCAGGCGGCCTGGATCAGCCTGCCTTCGGACTCGGGGCCATCGTCGTCGAGCAGCAGCACCGGCTCGCCGCGGCGGAACGCGTCGATCAGCGCCAGTACCGGCAGCGCGGCGCAAGCCTGGGGGGCGTTCATGCCGCCACCGTCGCGAACGCGCGGCGCAAGGCGGCGGCGCCCTCTGCCACGGCCGCGTCGGCGGCGGGCAGCACACCGAGCAGGCTGGCGAAGCCGTGGAACTGGCCGTCCCAGCGCTTCAGCTCCACAGTGTTGCCGGCGGCGGCTAGCGCGCGGGCATAGGCCTCGCCCTCGTCGCGCAGCGGGTCGCATTCGGCGGTGAACACGGTGGCCGGGGCGAGGCCCGCGAGGTTGGCCGAGCGGATCGGGCTGGCGAGTGCGTGATGCGCGTCGGCGCCGGCGAGATACTGCTGCCAGAACCAGCGCATCAGTTCCGCCGGCAGGAAGCCGACGCTGACGTGTTCGCGATACGAGGCCGCCTCGGCGGCACCGTCGATCACCGGATAGAACAGCAGCTGATGGCAAGGCTCGGCGGCGTCGCCGCGCAACTGCTGGCTCGCCACCGCGGCGAGATTGCCGCCGGCGCTGTCGCCGGCCACCGCGATGCGGGCCGCATCACCCCCCAGTTCGGCGGCGTGGGTGCGGAGCCAGCGCAGCGCGGCGACCGCATCATGGGCGGCCGCCGGGAACGGATGCTCGGGGGCGAGCCGGTAGTCGAACGACACGACGAGCGCGCCGGACAGCCGGGCCAGCCGGCGGCATAGCGCGTCGTGCGAGTCGAGACCGAGCGAGACGAAGCCGCCGCCGTGGAAGAACGCCACCACCGGCAGCGGCCCGTCGCCGTCCGGATGGTAGACGCGGGCGGCGATAGGCCCGGCCGCGCCGGCGGCGACCACGTCGCTTACCGCGGTCAGTGCTTCGGGCTCGGCCGGCGCCATACCGGCGGCGAGAAAGGCGCGGTAGTGATCGATGGTCACCGTGGATACATCCAGCGGCGGCAGGTCGGCGAAGGCGGCGAGTACCGCTTGGGCGTGGGCGTCGAGGGGCATGGGCTTACTCCTGGGCAAGGGGCAGGGCCGGCGGCTGGTCGGCCAGCAGGCGGTCGAGGCGCGCGCGCGCGGCCTGGCGAACCTCTTCGTGGGTGAAGATCCAGAAGCGGCGTGCCGCGATGCCGTCGGCGATGCGCTGCGCCGCCTCGGCCGGGGTGAGACCGGCGGCGATGTGCTGCTGCAGACCGAGCGCCATCTGCCCGGCCGGCGAGGCCGGGTCGGCCGACAGGCTGTTGGCGATCTCGGTGCTGACCGGGCCGGGGCAGACCACCGACACCGCGATCGGCAGGCCGCCGGCCTGGCATTCCAGATACAGCGACTCGGAAAGCGCCAACACGCCGAACTTCGACACGGTGTACGGCGCCAGCCACGGCCCGACCGCCAGGCCGGCCATCGAGGCGACGTTGACGATCTGGCCACCGCCCGCCGCCTGCATCGCCGGCACGAACAACCGGCAGGCTTCAACGGTGGCGACCAGGTTGAGATCGAGCACGCGGCGCCAGTCGGCGGCGGGGATGTCCCAGGCGTTGCCGGACAGCAAGATGCCGGCATTGTTGATCAGCAGCACCGGCAGGCCGGTGGCGAAGGCCCGATCGCGCAACGCGAGCAGGTCGGCCTCGCGGGTGACATCGCATTGCAGGGAGTCGGCGTTTAGCGCTTCGGCGACCTCGTGCACCGCTGCGTCTCGGTCGGCCAGCAGCAGCCGGTAGCCGCGGCGGGACAGCTCGATGGCCAGTGCCCGACCGAGGCCGCGGGCGGCGCCGGTGATCACGGCGAGGGTGGGGAGAGAATGGGACATGGTGCTCTGCCTGTGGCTGCGGGAATGGGAGTGAGGTTGTCTGTGGTGATGCTGTGCGGAGGGGGCTGGCCGAACATCGTCCGCATGGACTAGGCGGCTTGTCGTGATATGCGGTCTGCTGTTTCCCATGGCGGAACGGTTGCGAGGCTGACGATATCGTCCGATAGGACGATGAAGGCTGCGCGGCGTGCGTCCAAGAATCGGATTTCTACGATAAGAACAAAGGAGACTGCGGATGGCACACCAAATCGAAGCAAAGCCGATCGACGAGCGCTTTGCGCGGGGCTGGCACTGTGTGGGGCTGGCCGCCGACTTCAAGGACGGGCAGACGCACCGCATCGATGCCTTCGGTACCCGGCTGGTGGCGTTCCAGGGCGAGGATGGCGCACTCACGGTGCTCGACGCCTGGTGTCCGCATATGGGTGGCGATCTGAGCCAGGGCACGGTGCACGGCAACACGGTGGCCTGTCCGTTCCACGGTTGGCGCTACGGTGCAGACGGCAAGGCTGCCGAGATTCCGTATTGCAAGCGCGTGCCGCCCAAGGCCAAGGTGCGCCGCTGGCACGCGCTGGAGGAGAACCGCCTGCTGTTCGTCTGGCACGACCCGGAGGGCAACCCGCCCGACCCGGAAGCGGCCATCCCGCGCTACCGCGCCTGCTTCTCCGACAACTGGTCCGAGATCGCGATGACCTCGTGGGTGGTCAATATCAATAGCCGCGAGCTGGTCGACAACATCGCCGACATGGCGCACTTCGACTTCGTGCACGGCGCCCCGCCGGTGTACTTCGCCAACCTGTTCGAGGGACACAAGGCCACCCAGCTGATGATCGGCAGCTCGGCCCGGCTGTCCGGCGAGAGCCGCCTGACCAGCCGCGCCACCTACCACGGCCCAGGCTGCCTGTTCGTCGAAATGGACGGCGCCTTCGACGGGCTGGCCATCCGTTCGATGCTGATCACCTGCAACACCCCGATCGACAAGCACAGCTTCCGCCTGCACTACGGCGTGCTGGTGGAGCACATCCCCGGCCTCTCCGACGAACAGAACAGGGCGATCACCGAACAGTATGTGAAGCAGGCGCAGGACGCGCTGCTGGAGGATGTGGCAATCTGGGACAACAAGGTGCGCATCGACAACCCGGTGTTGTGTGAAAGCGACGGGCCGATCTACCAAGCGCGGCGCTGGTATCAGCAGTTCTATGTCGATAAGTCGCAGATTGAGGTCGATATGTGCGAGCGCCGCGAGTTCGAGATCGATCTGGGTATCGACAAAAAACCGTCGCTCTACCACTTTGATTAAGTCGTTGGCTTTTCAGCAAGATTTGATTCAGATTTCACTAGGGACGATTGCCGCCGGCGCCTCGGCGGCTTTCCCCCGCGCCTCACCAAGCCGGACAGGATTGCCGCGTTAAGAGCCTGTTCACGATCTAGCGAACGAATGGTCAGCCAAGACGAAAGGGCGCGAAACAGCGGAATGGACATGGAGTCCATAAGCATGTTGAGCGACATTTCAACGCAGGATCACCCGAGTGCAGCAGGGCGTGAATAGGTTCTTGGGTCGGCAGCCGTACCGGCTTGGGAGGGAGTAGTGCCAAACCGGCGACACAGCCGGACCAGCCGTGGACACACACGGCCATAAGAGCATGACCATCAAAGGAAACAGAGGAGAAAACCGATGGCCCAAGCCTTGCTGCGCCCCGTGCACACGCGGGAGGAGATACCCTGCGTCGTTTCCGCTGACATACCCAATGTCCCAACGATTCACCCGGCCGAACTGAGTGCTCTGCTCGACAGTCTGTATGAAGGCGCCACCGAAAACCCGCCGTGGCGCAGCTTTCTTGAGCTGCTGCGCGAGCAACTCGACTGCTCGCACGCCACGCTGATCCTGCGCCCGCCGGCGCAGAATTGGAGTGGCGTGATGATCAATGCCGGCCATGTCAGCACCGAAGGGCTTGCATCGTACAACACCCACTTCTTCGCGCTCGACCCCTTCATCGGCCTGCCCGAAAACCAGGTGGTGACCGCTGCCGAACTGCTCGGCGAGCAGGCCTGGCGCGACAATGCCTTCTACCGCGAATTCGTCGAACCACACGGCATCCTGCACATCCTCGGTGCCGACCTGAAGGTGGCAGGCGGCATCGAGTGCCGGTTACGGTTGTGCCGTGGCGCCGACGATGTGCCGTTCAGTCCCTACGACAAGGCGGTGTGCTGGCAGCTGCTGTCGCACCTGAAGCGCGCGGTGAAGATGCACAGCACCCTGGGTCAGCTCGAAGTGGAGCGGCAGATGTACGCTGGCGCGGTCGACCGCATGCTGATCGGCACCATCGTGCTCAACGAGCGCGGCGACATCATCAAGATCAACCGCCACGGTCAGGACATCCTCGCCGAAGCCGACGGGCTGAAACTGGTGAAGGGCCATCTGCAGGCGGAATACGGCCAGGAGCACCGCGAGCTGCAGCGACTGATCAAGCAGGCACTGCAGCAGCGCAATGGCGGCCGCGGCAGTGGTGGCCCGAGCGTGGTCGAGGCGATCTCGCTGACCCGGCCGTCTGGTAATGGCAAGATCGGCGTACTGGTACGCGCGGCGCCCGAGGACGAGTGGAACGACAGCGCCGAGCGACCGGCGGTGGTGATCTTCCTGCGCGACCCCGAATCGCGCAGCCAGCCTTCGCACGAGATCGTGATGCGCCTGTTCGACCTGACCCCGTCCGAGGCGGCGCTGGCGACGCTGCTCGCTGACGGTATGACGCTGGATGAGGCATCCGACGAGATGGGCATCCGCCGCAACACCGCGCGGGCGCACCTGCGCTCGATCTTCTCCAAGACCGGCGTGACCCGCCAGACCACGCTGGTGCGGGTGTTGCTGAATAGTGTGGTGACGTTGGGTTGAAGAGCCGGTAGGCCGAATAGGAGGGGCCCCGCTTTGGCGGGGTTTTTGTTTTGCTGGGCCTGCTCGGTGTTTTGTCGGCCAACGTTGGTGAGACCTGTGGCTTTGTTGGCCTCGCTCGATGGGCGAGTTCCTTTTCTTGTCTCGCTTCGTCAAAGAATGTAGGCAAAGAAAGGCGACCCCCACCGCGCTGGCCTTTGGCTTCCCTCGCGCCTGCCAAGCGGCCAGGCGCCGCCGATGGAACGCCTCGACAAGGGACTCACCCGGAAGCCTTGCTCCCCCATACCATGGGCTAAGCAAACAAACGCGAGCAGAGCCAGAATAAATCTGTTCCCTTTCGCTTTCCCTTTCCCTTTCGTCTACATCGGCTGGGTATGCACTGCCTGCCACGGTCGATGCGATAACGCTTGGCAATTGTCGGCCGCTGGTAGTACGGGTACAGCACGTCGAGAAAGCTGCCGGCAATCTCCGGGCACTCGCCGTCCTGTTTCTTGTGGATGCGTGCGGCGAGCAACGCGAACGACTCGATCAGCCGCTCGGTATGCGGGACCTCGCACAGGTCGCCTTCCAACTGGAGGCGTCCGGCGATCTTCGGGTAGCGCCGGGCGAATTTGCTGGACAGCTCACGCAGATAGCCGAGTTCGCGTTTGTAATAAGGCAGTAAAGACTCAAAAGCATTCAGTCACACACGGAATTCATGGAATAGCCAGGCAAGTTGCGGCATCAGGCCAGCACGACGTCGGGCAGCTGCGCGCCACGCAGCTGCGTCAACAGCACATTGTCCGCGCCGGCATATACCTTGCGGTAACGCAGATAGCTCGCTCCAAGCTGGAAGGGTTCGTAGCCGTCCACATCACCCTCCGGCAACTGGGTGCCTTTGGAGTCCTCATATAGCTTGACCCAGCCCTTCTGTTCGTCCGTCAGCCCTTCCTTGCGGGCGGCCAGCGCCTTCATCTCCTTGAGGGCGTCGGCGGCATCCTTGCCGGTAGGCCGGAAGCCGGCAAGCGAGTCGTGAACGTAGTACTGGAACAAGCGGCTGGCGGCCTGGGACAGGTATGGCCCCGCCTCGCCCTTCTCCAGGTCACTCCAGATCGGCTTGAATTCGCTCCAGTCCTTCACCACCTTCGGGTCCAGGGGGGGGCGGGTAATAGTCTCGCGTCAATCGACCTATCGACACTTTTTCCTGCCGCATCCAGCTCCGGAAATAGCTCAGGTGCTCGGCGAGGCGCTTGTTGGCGCCCAGCAGTTCGTTCACGTCCGCGTTTTTTGCGCCCTGCAAATTGTCGAAATGCTGTTTCAAGGAAGCGTTGTCCAGCTTGTCCACCCAGGTCAGTCGCCAGGCGATATACGGCCAGTACAGATCGCGCAGTAGATATTTGTACTTGCCCTCCTTGCGCTGCACCGTGGCAAGGTAGGCATTGAAGTCCTCGATTAGCTTTGGGTCTACTTGCATGCGGTACTGCACCGCCGTCGGCATCTTCTCCGCCTTGAGCGGCACGCCGGACAGGCGAGCCTTGCGGTACATCACCGCCAGCGGGATGCGGGACAGCATGTCATGACCCTTTTCCGTCGCGCCGCGACCTTGATCCTTGGGGCAATATCCGCCGCCCACATCGGAATGGACGCCCGGAAACAGGATCTCCTCGCTGTTTGCCGGCAGGACACCCTGTGCTTCGATGGAATCCAGCGGGAAGCTGCGTCGGATTTCATGGCCAGCCACCAAGTGTAGGCAGGGCATGCCCATCGGCACCCGCAGAGACTGCTCCGCGTCCGCCCACTCGGCATGGCCGTCGAACAACAGGGTGGAGGAAGCCAGGCCAACTGACGCTACCGTGTCGAAGATGCCCAAAAAGTCAAACGACACCGGGAAGCCCCCCAGCGTTTTCTGGCCGTAATTCTCGGTCAATTCAGCATCCAGTTCGCACAGGCGCTGCATCCAGTTGCTGAAAGAGCGCGCCTTGGTCGCGCCGCGCGAGAAGCCGAAAACCGACAGGTGTATGTGTCCGACCTTGCCTTTGCTCATATTGGCGGGCTTTCCATCGGGACCAGGAAGAAAATCCTTGATCGCTCCGTGCAGCTTCTTCAATACCTTGCGCAACACGTCGAACGTGCTTTCCCGACCCGCTCTCATCTCGCGCTCGCTGAGCCAGCCGCCATTTTTCAGGCTCCAGCCGGTTATCACCAGTTGCTTGCTCAACTGCAGCACTTCCGCATCCGGCACCAGGGCGCTGCCGAGGAAATAGCGGTGCAGATTGTTGACCGCCTGCATCAGCCCCCAGACGATGCGCTCGTGACCATACAAGGCCATGCCAGCACCAAAGGTGGCGTCCATGCCTTTGCCAGTGTCCTCCACTTGCTTGAACGGCGTACCCACGCCTGGCACGTAGACCTTGAAGAAATGAGGATAGTCGTTTTTTACATTCTCCCACTTGGGTTCATTGGCGATGACGCCATCGACTCCAAGGCCGGGATAGCAGTCATATAGCCGGGCTACATTAGTAAAACCCTCATCGCTCTGAATCAGGTTGTAGTTGTTACGCGTCCCGTCGAAAAAGAAGCCGAAAAACAAGTTGAAATCACAGCTGGCATTGGGATTACATATTGGTCGAAGCTCTCGCTTCTCCCAGTCGATTAATTTATTCTTATCGCTTGCAGAAAAGAAATTGTCACGGTCACACGGATTGGAGTATGAGGCAGGTGCCGGACTGCACATCTTGGTCATGGCTTACTTTGCTCCATTTTTTTAATTCTATTTTTTAAGTATTTAATATTTTCTCTGAATTCTATTTCTTTGCTAGGATCATTTTTATACCTTTCTCAAGAGAGTGTAAATCTCCAACTAAAATATTGTAATCTCTTTGCCAGATTTTTTTCTTAAACGAAAGTGATGGCTTCGGCCAGCCCTTGACCACGCCCGGCCAATTCGCATTGGACGGATCATAGCGGCTGACCGCCACTGCCAATTTGCCGCCATCCAGAATCTGTACCCACAACGTGGCTGGTTCCGTGTAACGCGGCACTTCCAGCTCATGCGGAATCAAAGGAATTTTTTCTTTATCCCATTCCTCCAGCGTCTTGGCCTTGGTACCGGCGCGGGTTAGTACAACCACCTTTAGCCCTGGTTTCCAAACATCCGGCAGAGACACGCAGCACATGATGCCACTGGCAGAGTAGGCCGCCACTCGGTCCATTGCTTGCAACTGCGTAGGATCGTCTGCGCGGGCGATCCCCACCACGTCGTAGTCCTCGTCGGTGTAGTTGACCGCAGTCAGCGACACGCCGATATTGCTCTGGCCCACCACTGCGCAGGCACTTAGCATCAGCAGGCTCAAAAGCAAAATGAGAAATGATCGTTTCATGCTAAGGCTTCCTGCCTAGATACTTGCATTAAGGGTTTCAGGACAACTTAGAGTTTTCCGTAGGGTTTGTGTGAATGGGTTCATTACTGGCTCGGTATACCCCTCCGATTGGAAGGAAAAAACAACCCGTAAGAGGTAGTATGCTCAATAGCAAAATAAAAAATCGACGCTTCATACGCGGCCTTCTTGTGTGGGAAATCAAATGTGTTTGAATTTATCTTCGTAAAATTCCAGCTGGTGCAGGTCAGAAAGCGACCGGCAACAACCCGAGAGTCATCTCCAGAAAAGGGGACCTCCGGATGTACCAACCGACAATCATGGTTTCGACGATTTTTTTCCAGCTCAAGATCCACGCCCAGTGCCTGCACCACAAACAGATAATCGCTGCGCATCTGGTGGCTGCGGCCATTGCGCGCTTCTAGCGTGCTGCCCTTGGCTACGCGGATCAAGGCCATGCCCGGGGCGACCAGCGCTTGGGATTTCACACCTTTGGCGTCGCTGCCTAGCCAGTCGCGCAGCGCTTGGCCATCTTTTTCCAGCTGGGCCGGCTTCGGTTCGGACCAGCCCAAATTCTTGGAGACCAGCCCATAACCATCGGCGAGCTTGACCACGGTCAGCATCGCGGCCGGTTCGCCGTTCTCGTCATACATCTGCTGCATGCGCTCGTTGGGCACCAGCGCGTACTGCCCCAGCCAGTCGTCGGCCTTGGCGAGCAAAGGGCAGAGCAAGGTCAGCAGCAGCGCGCCGCGTTGAAGAAATTTGCTTGACATGGTTTTTCTTCTAGTTGAATTCAAACAGCCGCACCCAAGGCGGCCATGCAGCGCATGTAACGCTCGGCTGGCGCATCCACGCCCTCGCGATCGGCTTGCTGCAAGGCGCGTTTTGCCACCGGATAGCAATCTGCCAGCACCGCGGGTGCGATATGGCTGTGAAAGTGCAGTTGATACAGGGTTTCGTCCGCCTCTCCGGCGCGGATCAATGCCCGTGTTTGGGCTTGATCCAGCTCCACCTTGTCGGTGGGGGGCTCTGCGCTGACGGGAACCGGCAGACAGCTCCACCCCCCTTCGCGCAGCGGCAGCAGGCATAGCGAGGCTGGCCCGAAAAATTGCGCGCGCTGTTCATCGCTGAGCACGCCGACAATGTCCAGCAAGCGGCGCGTATCAGGGAAACGCAGGTTGAAGTACTGGTCGTCAGCCTTCACCACGCACCATGGCAATAGGCGCTGCACGAACTCAGACAGGCTTTCCGAGGTACGCCACACGCTGGCCATGGGCATGCCGTCGCAAAACCCGAGCAGGCGATGGACTTGGGCAAAAGACGCCATCCCAAACTGGACCAGTATGGGAGAGGCCGCCATCAGCTTCTCAGTGGCGTTGAAGAGCCCAGTCTGGCTGGTTCTGGTGGTGTTTTTCTTGCCAAGTGCGTTGAATAGACGTGGCGCGCGGCGATTTGCAGATTTGCGGCTTGTTGCTGTTGCCGTCGGTGAAGAACACGGTGCGGTAACGCAGGTAAGTGCCATGGGGCTCGCGTTTGCCGAGGGCCGAATGCATGAACCAGGCGCGAGAATCATGGACATGCTCATCGTAGAAGGCCATCAATTGCGGATCGTTGGATACCTGGTCATACCATTGCTCGCCATCCTCGCGCAGCATCTGCAGCTCCATGCCGCAATCATCGCTGAACGGACGGGAAAAGGCGGTGAAGAAGGACACGAGATTGCCTGTAAAGCCCCCATCTAGTGTGGTCCGCCCTAGGTAATCGTCGCTGAAGTCCTTGGCTGCCTCCTTCAGCTGCGTCTGGTCACGGGTCGGCTCATAGGCCTTGTCGGTGTTCGGCGTGTACGAGACGCTCTCTGGATCCCCTGGTTTGGGGTCTGGGTTCTTCAGTTCCACTGGCTTGCGCTTGCTTGCCTCATCGCGCGGCTGCCGTTTCCAGGCGGCCTCTTCCTGTTTGATCTGCCATTCCGGCGTGTCCTTGGCGTGTTTGAAGTACTCGGCTTCCTCTTGGCCTGGGCCTCCCTTCCCTTGCAAGCCCCCTGCGTAGCGGGCGATGCGCCAAGCAGTAATCTGCGCGGTTTGCCTTTGCATGATGTCTTCCAAAGGGGCACTGCCACCGGCTTGTTTTCGCCAAGCTTCGAATCGCTCCAGCAAGGTAGGAGAGAAGCCAAACTCACGTTGGGTAGAGTCATCCATGAAGCGCCACGGCTCATTCTTCTGTAGAGTCGCCAACTGTTCCGGGTCTGTCTCCTTCAGTAAAGAAGCGTCAACGCGTAATGGCGCACCTGCATCGAACGCGAGCCTGTACATGTGAAGCAATGGTAATTGCGACAGCAGCATGCCCTGTCCATCACGAGCCTTGCCTTGATCTCCCGGCGGATAGCCGCCCCCGACATCGCTGTGTACACCGGGATAGGCCCATTCGCCGATGCTGCTGGCTGGGTAGTTGCCATTCTTTAGACGCGTGGAATCCAGGGGGAAGCACAGTCTTTGCTCATGCGAGCTGACCAAGTGAGCACAGCACTTGAGCAGAGTCTGATCCGCAGGCAGAGCCATCGTGCCGTCGGCCCAGCCCATATGACCCTCAGCCCCCGGTGCCAGCTCGGTCAGGCCTACAGAGGCAACGGTGTCGAATAGGCCCAGAAACTCGATGCTGATTGGTACCCCATAGAATTCTCCCGGGGTCTCCTCGCATAGCTCCAGCAGACGACCAACGAAAGCACGGGCCTCGGCCGCGCCACGCGAGAAACCATAAACAAACAGTTTGATGCGCAGAATCTTTGGTTTATAGGTCGGTAGCTTGGCGGTAATGCTGTTCATGGCTTTGGCCATGGCCGCCTTGCGATCGGCCTTTAAAGCAGGGGCAACCTTTTCTCGGTCGTGTTCATCCTTGTAACGCACATACTCCATGCTTTTGATCAGCCCCATAGCTTCGCCAAGATCTAACTTGTCGCCTTGACCGCTGATAGCCCGACGCAGAGCATCGACGATCCGAGTGAGTCCCCACAGGATACGGCGTTCGCCACCGCTAGCGAATTTCAGGCCGCCGGGGTCGGGTTCGGGCTCTCCAATTTCTTTAAATACGGTGCCAACCCCCTGAATATACTAGGTGTAGTAACCGCTCGGGCGAGCATCGTCCTGAATCGTGGCATGATAAAGACGCGCAATATTACTGGTCGAAACCGGGCTGGCCGCTTTGTCCGATTCTTCATGGTTATTGGTGCCATCGAAGAACAGGCTGATATTCAGAACTTGAGCGCAAGGGGCCGGTTGGCCTTTCGCCCGGGCTGCCATGCACTCTTCAGCGACCTCGGCTTGTTGCCGCTTGCGCTGGGCCATCACCTCAGACAGGTTTGTAGGCAAATAACCTTTCTCCGGAAACGGCGGAGCGATCAAGGCTTCGGACATATATTCTTTCCTCCTAGGCGTCGCATAATTTCCGGTTTCATGGCATTTCCGCCAAAGACTCTGCTGTGCTCTTTCGAGTCAATCAATGGGTAGACTTCATTGCATGGCAGGAAAACTAGTACTAATGATGAGATTTTTTCATATTTAGGGACGGGGATAGTCACTGAATGGCGAGTGTAATTGGCTTCGTGAATATCCATCCACTTTTCCCATTCTGGAGTCGAGGAACCGTTTGTATTTCTGGCTGGAGGTTTCACTCCGCCAGGATTTACTCCCGGACTAGGGTCTTTTACCCATTCAACGGTCGCAGTCATGCCCGGTTTCCATTTGGCAGGCAGGCTTACGCAGCAACCTTCACCGCCCCCGCTGCTTACGCCTTGACCGTTGTAGTAAACACTGACAATGGTGGTATTGGGCACCGTATTCACTACACTGGCACCCGCACCGACAGTTTGTGGTTGGCCAAAACCTTGGCAGGCGGCCAGGTTAGCCAAAAATAAGAGCAGACTAGTTAACTGTACTCGTGTCATCCCGCATTTCCTTGCGGCGGCAAAATGGTGATAAGTTCTGTATAAGACCAAAGCGGGCCACCTTGTTGGCAAGTGGCTTTCGATGGCAATGTGGGTATCATCATGACTTCGGACATGTATTCTTTCCCCCCAGGCGCCGCATTATTTCCGGCTTCATAGCATTGCCACCAAAGACCCTACTGTGCTCCTTGCAGTCAATCACGGGACGGACTTCTCCGCACGGCAAAAAAACCAGGGCCAGACCGCATGTTTCTCCATAGCTCGGCACGGAGATGGTCACTGAATGGCGAGTGTAATTTGCTTCATGAATCTTCATCCACCTGTTCCACTCAGGAGGCGTTGTTCCATCTGCATTCCACCGCGGCGCCTTGATTCCTCCTGGGTTTGTTCCAGGGCTAGGGTCTTTTACCCATTCAACGGTCGCAGTCATGCCCGGTTTCCATTTGGCAGGCAGGCTTACGCAGCAACCTTCACCGCCCCCGCTGCTTACGCCTTGACCGTTGTAGTAAACACTGACAATGGTGGTATTGGGCACCGTATTCACTACACTGGCACCCGCACCGACAGTTTGTGGTTGGCCAAAACCTTGGCAGGCGGCCAGGTTAGCCAAAAATAAGAGCAGACTAGTTAACTGTACTCGTGTCATCCCGCATT
>NZ_JAUEDK010000079.1 GCF_030385785.1 Crenobacter oryzisoli | reverse complement strand
GCCAGCGAAAGGATAGGCATCGACGGTGGCAAGAAAACCAAGGGGCGCAAGCGCCATATCGTCGTAGATATCCTGGGAAATCTGCTCCACGTTCAGGTTCATGCCGCCAACGAGCATGATACCAAGGCCGCCCCGTCACTCTTGGCTCGCGCGGTGGAGAAGTGGCCAACGTTGCGAGCCTTTTCTGCCGATGCAGGCTATCGCGGCACGACGGTGCAATTCGTGCAAAAGGTCTTGCAACGCCAGTGCCACATCTCGACCAAGATCAAGGATGGCTTCGTCGTGCTGCCGAAGCGGTGGGTTGTGGAACGAACCTTTGCCTGGTTGGGCCACTTTCGCCGGCTGGCAAAAGATGTCGAGGTTCTGACGGCGACGGCCGAAAATTTCGTGCGCGTCGCCATGCTAAAAATAACGCTTGCCAAACTGCGGTAGGCATTAACCAGACAGCTTCTAATTTCGCCAGACAACTACCATATCCGCAGTCCATAGGCATTGCTTCGCGCGGTCTGCATTATGCAAAACAGCGCTGAAATAGCTTCATTCTCAACGTCCACCACGGCCTGGAACATCGTTCTTGGTAATGGACAGGTCCCCATTACCAAATGGCTACCTCGGCTCAGCCAAAATGCTCTCACAAAGTGAAATAAAAGCCTCGGCTCGGCGCGTCAGCTTTAGACCTTGCGGCCAAGCGAGCACAATGGAGAGCGCAGGAACCTCATCAGTAATCGGTAAGCAGGCAAGCTGGCCTCCGCCGTAAGTCGCGTTCACATCAGGGCGCAGATTGAGCAATCCGTAGCCATTTCCTGCAGCCACCAACCCTCTCACCAATTCGAAGCTCACCGTCCGATGGCGCACCTTGGGTTCAATCCCGAGTTGCCGGAATAGCGACAGGAAGTACTCTCGGCTGTACGGTAGATCAAGCAGAACCATTGGCTCATCTGCAAGTTCAGCCAGCGCGATCTCTGGCTTCTCCGCCAATGGGTGTCCGGCCGGAAGCAACACATAGGGCCTAGCCGAAAAAAGCTCTCGTTTAGAGAGCGATGGCGACATATCAAGGTCATATAGCAAAGCCAACTCTAGTTGGCCGCTTAAGAGCGCGGCCTGCAGCTGCGGCGTGTCTCCCTCGTGCAAGACAATCTCAACCTCTGGGTAAGTTTCACGCAAGGCGGTCAACAGACGGGGCAATAAGACTGGAGCAATAGTGGTGAAACAACCCAGATCAAGTCTGCCACTCAGAGCCACGCTGAGCTCGCTTGCCTGCTGCATCAAATCCTCGGCATGAGTTAACAGATTACGTGCCGCCGCAATGAAACTTTGCCCGACCGGGGTCAAGGACACACCTCTCGCATGGTGGCGAATGAAAAACTGTAAACCGAAGACTTCCTCAAGTTGTGCAATGGCTGTCGAGATGCCAGGTTGTGAGGTATAGAGCGCGTTGGCTGCAGCAGTCACACTGCCGTGATCAGCGACCGCCACCAAGTATTCCAACTGCCTGAGTGTGTATTGCATAAACCTCCAGTATCCAAACAAGCAAGCGGCGGGACTCGAACCAGCCATGATTGATGGGTAGCCTTGTTCAGGGGCTAACTTGGCCAGAACGTTTCTACCTGGTGCATCTGCCGTGCCCACCGCCAATCTGGACATGTTACGTACCTGCAAGTCCTAGATACACACCATCGCATAGTTATGACTGATCGTGGTTATGGCCTTGTGCAGGCCGTTGCCGATGCGGGCATGAATACACTGGACGCGGGCTTTCGCCTTCTTCCAGTTGATGCTGAACTTCAGCTTGCGGCTCATCGCTTGGCAAGGCGGCCTCGTACCGCTTGAAACTGTTGAGCGGAGCTAACAACAGCGTAAAACGTACCATCCAACAGGATGGCGAAGCGAACGAACAATGCCCATGTTGATGCCGACCGCACCGCCATTCGGGATCGGCTGCTCACCGCACGTTCGGTCTGGATGCTGAACCGGTGCGAGGGCAAGCCTCGGCCTTCAGGCCGAGGCTTGCCCTCGCACCGGTTCAAAGGGATTTAGGATGCTAGGTAGCAGCGGCTAGCCGTACGCGGCGCAGCTCTGCCTTCACCATCACGCGGTTGGCTCCGATCACGAGCACCGTCACCGCCAGCACTGTGATTGTCGCCAACGCATTGATCTCCGGGTTCAATCCGAGCCGCACGCGCGAGAAGATTAGCTGTGGCAGCGTGGTCGAGCCCGGGCCAGACAGGAAGGCGGTGATCACCAGGTCGTCGATCGACAACGTGAAGGCCAGTAGTAAGCTCGACGCGATCGCCGGTGCGATGATCGGAAGCGTGATCTGGAAGAAGATCTTCAACGGTCGTGCGCCGAGGTCCATCGCCGCTTCCTCAACCGAGCGGTCCATCTCGACCAGCCGCGAGCGGATCACCACCGTCACGTAGGCCATGCACAAGGTCACGTGGCCAACCCAAATCGTCAACACACCGCGCTCGGCCGGGAAGCCGAACCATTGCTGCATCTCGACGAACAAGAGCAGCATCGACAGCCCGGTGATCACCTCCGGCATCACCATCGGTGCGGTGATCATGCCGGCAAACAAGCTCTTGCTCTGGAATGGGCCGAAGCGCGCCAGAACAAGACCAGCCAAGATACCGAGCACCACGCTCATCGCGCTCGACAAGAGCGCGATCTGCAGGCTCAGGCCAAACGCCGAGACAACGGCGTCGTCGTTGAACAGCACCGTGTACCACTGTTTCGAAAAGCCGCCCCACACCGTCACTAGCTTGGACGCGTTGAACGAGTAGGCGATGAGAATCAGGATCGGCACATACAGAAAGGAGAAAACCAGACTCAGCGACAGCTTGCCGAACCCACTGATGTTTTTACCGTTCATGGAGACGCTCCTAGTGTTTCGCGGCACGAGCCAGCGATTTTTCTTCGCGCTTGTGCAGGTAGACGATCGGCACTAGCAATAGCGCGACCATCACGATGGTCACCGCTGCCGCCATCGGCCAGTTGTTGTTGTCGAAGAATTCCATCCAAAGCACCTTGCCGATCATCAGTGATTCGGGCGTGCCGACCAGCTCCGGGATCACGAACTCGCCGACAGCCGGAATGAACACCAACATCGAGCCAGCGATCACGCCGTTCTTAGATAGTGGCAGGGTCACGGTGAGGAAGGACTTCCAGGGCTTGCAGCCAAGATCGGCCGCGGCTTCCAAAAGACGTCCGTCGAGCTTCACCAGGTTGGAGAACAGCGGCAGAATCATGAACGGCAGGTAGGCGTACACCATCACGACCTGCACCGACAGCTGGGTGTGCATCAGTGCCAGCGGCGCGTCTATCAGCTTGAGGCTCAACAGCAAGTGGTTGAGCAGCCCCTCGTTGTCGAGGATGCCCATCCACGCGTACACCCGCACCAGAAACGAGGTCCAGAATGGCAGCATCACCAGCATCAGTAAGGTGTTGCGCTTTGCCTCCGGCGCACGTGCGATAGTGTAGGCAACCGGGTAGCCGATCAGAAGACAGATCAGCGTAGTCACAGCAGCCATCCTCAGCGAGCCGAGATACGCGTCAAAGTACAATGGGTCGCCAAAGATATAGGTGAAGTTGCCGAGGTTGAGTGCGATGTGCAGCGCATCCTCGGCACGTGTCACCAATGCTCGGTATGGCGGGCTGGCTATCTCGACCTCAGAGAAGCTGATCTGCAGCACGAACAGAAACGGCAGCAGGAAAAACAACAACAGCCATCCGTACGGCACCGCCGTCACCAGTGAACGGCCGCGCGGCAGTGCGCGTTGCCACCTGAGGGACCGGCGCGCCCCGCGCGCGGCCGCTTCGCGGGAATCCCGCAGCGAAAGAAGTCGGTTCATCATTGCGTCAGCACCACAGCGTCGTTGTCAGCCCAGCTGACGAACACCGGCTCGTCCCAAATCGGAGCCGCTTCTTCGCGCCAGCGCGTCGCCGGCACACTGGCCTTGACCACCTTGCCGGTATCGAGGCGCACGTGGAAGATCGAGAAGCCGCCGAGGTAAGCAATGTCGCTCACCGTGCCGGCCGCCCAGTTGCCGTGGCTCACCGGCTGCCGGCGTGTCACGCCGACGCGCTCTGGACGCAGCGACAGCCATACAGGCATACCGAGCGTGCCAGTGATGCCGTGGCCAATGCGCACCGGTCGCGGCAGCTCGGTCGACTGTACGCGCACGAAGTCGGGCTCGTCCTCAATCACGTGGCCGCCGAACAGATTGGTTTCGCCAATGAACTCGGCAGTAAAACGGCAGTTCGGGTGCTCATAGATCTCGCCCGGGGTAGCTACCTGCAGTAGCTGCCCCTCGGACATGATGCCGATGCGCCCGGCCATGGTCATTGCCTCCTCCTGGTCGTGCGTGACCATGATGCAGGTCACGCCGACCTGTTCGATCAGGTTGACGAGCTCAAGCTGGGTTTGCTGGCGCAGCTTCTTGTCGAGAGCGCCCAAGGGTTCATCGAGCAGCAACAGCTTGGGGCGCTTGGCGAGCGAACGTGCCAGCGCGACGCGCTGTTGCTGGCCGCCGGAGAGCTGGAACGGCTTGCGGTGCGCATACTTCTTCATCTGCACCAGCTCAAGCATGCCCTCGACGCGCTCGTCGATCTCGCCGCGCGGCAGGCCGTCCTGCTTGAGGCCGAAGGCGATGTTTTTGGCCACGCTCATGTGCGGGAACAGTGCGTAGCTCTGGAACATCATATTGATCGGGCGCTCGTACGGCGCGAGGTGGGTGATGTCCTCGCCGTCGAGGATGATCTTGCCCGAGGTCGGCGTCTCCATGCCGGCCAGCATGCGCAGCAGCGTCGACTTGCCGCAGCCGGAGCTGCCGAGCAAAGCGAAGATCTCATTCTTTGTGATCGACAGGTTCAAATGGTCAACGGCGGTGTGGTCGCCGAACTTCTTCACCACGTCGACGATTTGCAGGTAGGGCTTGGCGTTATGAGCGCCCGCGCTATACGCCAAGTTGGTCTCAAACGATTTCACGTGATCTCCTCCTCGGACACCCGGCCGCCGAAACGGCCGAGTAGCCAATTTTTATTTTCGCGTTTTGACTTCGGTCCACAGACGGGTCTGCAGGCGCTGGGTCTTCGCGTCGAGCGGCATCCTGACGAAGCTGGCCTTCTGGATCTCCGGCGTCGGGTAGATCGACGGATCGTTGAGGAACTTGGTGTCGATCCTGGCGCGGGCGGGTTTGTTCGGGCTCGCGTAGTTGACCGCTTTCGCGTTGGCGGCGGCCACCTCTGGGCGCATCACGTAGTTGATGAAGGCCAGCGCGTTATCGACGTTCTCGGCGTCCTTCGGGATCACCATGCTGTCGACCCACATCTCGACCCCGCTCCTGGGGGCCATCACCTTGAGCTGCTGGCCGTTCTTGGCCTCTTCGGCACGGCGAAGCGCTATGTTGAGGTCACCGCCGTAGCCGAACACCACGCAGAGCGAGCCGTTGGCGAACTCGTTGATGTAGCTGGACGATGAGAAGCGCGTGATGTAGGGCCGCACCTGCTTATAGAGGTTGGCAGCGGCCAGCCAGTCGGCGTCGGTGTTGCTGTTGGGGTTCTTGCCCAGGTAATGTGCGGCGATCGACAGCGCCTCGGATGGGCTGTCGAGCACCGACATGCCGCAGGACTTGAGCTTCGCTGCGTACTCGGGCTTGAACAACAGATCCCACTCGTTGCTCGGCAGCGGCATCGCACCCAGCGCCGCCTTTACCCTGCCGACGTTGATTGCCAGCGTGTTGATGCCGTAGAAGTACGGTACGCCGTAGGTGTTGCCCTGGTCGAACTTGGCCGCCTGCGCCAGCACTGCCGGGTCGAGGTTCTTGTAATTGGCTAGCTTGGCCTTGTCGACCGGCTGGTAGACGCCGGCCTTGATCTGCTTGGCGAGAAAGGTGTTGTTCGGCACCACGATGTCGTAACCGGAGCGCCCTGTCAGGATCTTGGCCTGCAGTACCTCGTTCGAGTCGTAGACGTCGTAGTGCACCTTGATGCCGGTTTCTTTCTCGAAGTTCTTCACCGTGTCGGGCGCGATGTAGTCCGACCAGTTGTAGATGTTGAGCACCTTGCCGGCGGCGAATACCGGCATGGCCGGCGCCGTGATGACTGCGGCTGCAATGACGTTGAGTATGCAAAGACGCATGACTTTCTCCTCCATAGACACGAGTCCGGGACGAAACGAAAGGGAGGGCCGCTCTGGTAATCGTTGAAAAGGTGGCGGCCCAGTCCGAGGGATACGGTGTTTAGAGCAACCCGAGGTCTCGGGCGGTACGGTCGACTGCGCGGCGGGTCTTCTCGACCAGTTGGTCGATTTCCGCTCGAGTGATCACGAGCGCCGGCGCCATGACCATCCGGCCGAGTGTCGAGCGGATGATCACGCCCTCGTCGAATCCATGGGTCCGACACGCCCACGTGAGGTCAGACTCGTTCTCGAAGCGCTTGCGGCTCTCCTTGTTCTCGCAGAATTGCAGCGCAGCGACGAGGCCGGTGCCCTGGATCTCGCCGATCAGCGGATGTTGACCGAACACCTCGCGCAGGCTCTTTTGCAAATAGGGGCCGGTGTCGTTGCGGGTCTGCTCGACGATGCCTTCCTTGTCGAGCGCGTCGAGGTTGGCCAGCGCGACCGCAGCCGCGACCGGATGGCCCGAGTAGGTCAACCCGTGCGCGAACACACCACCGTGCTCGACCAGCGCCGCGCCGATGCGGCGCGACAGTACGAGACCACCCATCGGCACATAACCGGAGGTCAGACCCTTGGCGATGCTGATCGTGTCCGGCTCAAAGCCGAAGTGCTGGTGCGCAAACCATTCGCCGGTGCGACCAAAGCCGCCGATCACTTCGTCGGCGCATAGCAGCACGTCGTACTGGCGGCAAATGCGCTGGATCTCCGGCCAGTAGCTCTCCGGGGGGAAGATCATCCCGCCGGCCCCCTGGAAAGGCTCGGCAACGAAAGCGGCGACGTTGTCGGCACCCAGTTCGAGAATCTTGGTCTCCAGCTCGCGTGCACACTGGAGGCCGAACTCGGCCGGGCTTAGTTCGCCGCCGTGCGCGTACCAGTAGGGTTCGCCGATGTGGACGACACCGGGGATCGGCAAATCGCCCATCTCGTGCATGAACTTCATGCCACCGAGGCTCGCGCTGCCGACCGTTGAGCCGTGGTAGCCGTTGTGGCGACCGATGAAGATCTTTTTCGATGGCTTGCCGACCACGTCCCAGTAGCGCCGCACCGTGCGAATCAGCACCTCATTCGATTCGGAACCCGAGTTGGTGTAGATCACGTGGCTGAACTGTCCCGGCAAGAGCTCGAACAGGCGCTCGGACAGCTCGTTCACCGCTGGGTGGGTAGTGTGAAAGAACAAGTTGTAGTAGCTCAACTCGTCCATCTGGTTCGCGGCGGCCTTGATCAGGTCTTGGCGGCCATAGCCGATGTTGGTGCACCACAAGCCGGACATGCCGTCGAGGTACTGCTTGCCATCGCTGTCCCACAGGTGGACACCGCGACCCTTGACCATCACCCGCGGTCCTTCCTGGTTGAGCGCTTTCTGATCAAGGAAGGCGTTGATGTGGTGGGCGGCGTCGATAGCTTGGTAGCGCTGGGTGTCGGATATGTCTTTGGAATTGGCCAGATCGTACATGGAGGTCTCCTTGGTCGGGCGGCAGGGATCAGCGCTGCAGTTGGATCCAGGTGGTCTTGAGCTGAGTAAATTTGTCGACGGCGTGCATCGACAGGTCGCGGCCGAAGCCGGACTGCTTGACGCCGCCGAAGGGCACGCCGGGGTCGAGCGCGTCGACGGTATTGACCGACACGGTACCGGCGCGAAGCTGGCGGGATACGCGATGCGCGCGGTTGAGATCGTCGGTCCATACCGCGGCGGCTAGGCCGTAGATGCTGTCGTTGGCGAGCGCGACGGCTTCTGCCTCGTTGTCGAAAGTCAGGATCGACAATACCGGGCCGAAGATCTCCTCACGCGCGATCGTCATGTCGGGTGTGACGCCGGTGAAGATGGTTGGCCTGATGTAGCAATCACCAGCGTCTATCGTCACACGCTCGCCGCCACATACTAGGCGGGCCCCCTCTTTCTGGCCCTGCTCGATGTAGCGCATCACGCGCTCGGTCTGGCGCACATCGACCAGCGCGCCAGTGCGGGTAGCCGGGTCGAGCGGGTGGCCCGGTTGTAACGCCTCGACCTCAGCGAGCAGCTTGTCGACGAAGCGGTCGTGGATCGACCTTTCGAGTAATAGCCGCGAGCTCGCCGAGCATACCTGCCCCTGGTTGAAGAAGATGCCGAAGGCGGCGCGGCGTGCGGCAGCATCGAGATCGGTGCAGTCGGCGAACACCAGGTTCGGGCTCTTGCCGCCACACTCGAGCCAGACCATTTTCATATTCGAGTCGGCCGCATAGCGCAGGAACAGCTTGCCGACCTCGGTCGAGCCGGTGAACGACAGGCAATCGACGTCCGGATGCAGGCCGAGCGCGCGGCCGACCTCCTCGCCGTAGCCCGGCAGCACATTGAGTACGCCGTCGGGCAGGCCAGCCTCTGAGGCCAGCTCGGCCAGCCTGAGCGCTGACAGCGGCGACTGCTCAGCAGGCTTGAGGATCACACTGTTGCCGGCAACGAGTGCTGGGCCGAGTTTCCACGCCGCCATGTCGAGCGGGAAATTCCACGGGATCACCGCCGCGACGACGCCGACCGGCTCGCGCGTCACCAGCGCCAGCGCATCCTCACCGGTCGGTGCGACCTGGTCATAGAGTTTGTCGGCCGCCTCGGCATACCAGTCGAATACTGCGGCCGTTCCCGGCACGTCAATGTTGAGGGCGTCGCTGATCGGCTTGCCCATGTCGAGACAATCGAGCAGCGCCAGCTCCTCGCCATGCTTGCGCACCAGTTCGGCTAACCTTTGCAGTACCTTCTTGCGTTCGCGCGGGTGGCAGCGAGACCAAGTGCCGTTCTCAAAACTCTGACGCGCTGCGCGCACAGCACGCTCTACATCATCGGCGTCACTGCGCGCGACCTCGGCCAACACGCGGCCGATCGCCGGGCTTACGGTAGGAAAGGTACGGCCGCTCGTGGCCGTGGTAAAACGACCGTCGATAAAGGCCTGGGCGCGTGGCTCCAGCGTGTCGGCGCGGCGGCGCCATTCGTGCAGATCGGGGGTGTGCATCACGTCCTCCAGGATGTCGTCGGGCGCGGCGTCAAGGGCTAGTTTCGATAGCGGGGCCGCACGTCCTGAGGCCATACTAGTGAGCAGAACAAGGAACGGACATAACGCGGAGACGTTAAAAGTCCAGGGATGAAACTAACCTTTCGGGGGTAGGAGACAATGCTGCTGAGCGTGTCCGAGCTGGCTTTTCACCAGCGTTTGGGACGACTGATCGACAATCTGGAGGACGACGCCTTCTGGCCACAACTGGCCAGTCTGCTCGGCGAGGTGGTTGAGTTCGACACCTGGGTGGCGATGCTGTTCAGACCCGTCCACCCACCGCTGGTGGTGGCCGACAGCGCGGTCAACTACGCTGAGGACAACCTCTTCGACGACTACATGCGCGGGCTCTACCTCTTGGATCCGTTCTACGCCTTCGGTCTTAGCGACATCGCGCCGGGGGTGTACCGGCTCGACGAGGTGGCGCCAGACAGTTTCCGCGAGACCGAGTACTACCACCGCTATTTCTCGCGCAACGTGGTCAAGGATGAGCTGCAGTTCCTCCTGCCGCTGCCAGGCATCGGTACGCTGTCGTTGGCACTGGGTAGTGGCCGGCGCTTTACCGATGTCGAGATTGGCGCCTGCTGCCTGTACGCGCCGTGGCTCTTACCGCTGATGCGGCGCGGTGCACGGCTTGAGCACGAACTAGCGCAGCCCTCGGCGGAGAGGGAGCTCGAACGCCAGTCTCGCCTTGAGGAGGCGCTGCGCCAACGCGGCGAGCCACCGCTGACCCGTCGCGAGGTCGAGGTCGCGCTCCTGATCCTTGCCGGCCATTCGACTAAGGGGGTCGCACGCCAACTGGGCATCTCGCTGGAAACGGCAAAGGTCCACCGGCGCAACCTGTACGGCAAGCTCGGCGTGACGAGCCAGGCGGCACTGTTCCTGCTATTCGTCGGACTGGAATAGCCGACGACCGGTAGTGACCCGAGATTGGAGGCATCGCTTGGCACTGTTAATGGTCTGGACACCCCCTCGGCAAGCTATCAGCGAGATCGCCTACACACTAATCGAGGCTCCGATCTCTGGCCCCTCCCAGGCCCGTGCGTGACGGATCAGACCGTCCAGCCAGTCCTGGTGTGCGTTGAGCATCGGGTTCGGCTTGGTGGCAGCAAGCTTCTTCGCGGGCTGGCCAATCTGGGTTTCCTGCGTCAGCACGCGCACACGACCGCCGCTAAGATCTTCAATCAGCCAAGCGTGGTGCACATCGAGCCGGCGTTCGGCATCTCCTTCAACCCAACCGTGCCATGCCACACGCGCCGGCTGGCCTGGACGAGGCTGCACATACTCGGTAATTTCGGCCTCGACCGGAAAGCTGAACGTGGTAAAGCGAAAACGCGCGCCAACACTCAGCTCGGGGCCGGAACCGTCGTGGAAGCGGATGTCCGCCACATTGGCGTAATAGCTGGGCCACGCCGTAGTGTCGTTCAGGCTGGGCCAGACTTGGGATGCACTCAGGCCGGGGATAATGACTTTATTGGAAACATAGTTGTCGGTGATGCCAGGGAGGTACTCCGCAGGCCAGACGATATCGCTCATGGCAAAAATCCTGGTGTTCCGGTTGAAAACCGCGGCCTGAAGGGTGCCGCGCAGGCTTGTCATAATCAGCCTGCACCAGTTATAAATCCAATCACGACTCGCGATTTCCACCATAACCGTGGCTGATATCAGAACACTAGACCTCAACTTGCTTAAGGCCTTCGATGCCTTGATGGATGAATGCAACGTGACCAAGGCAGCCGCCCGCTTGGCACACTGAACCAGCCGGCAGTCAGCGGTATGCTGAACCGTTTGCGCGAGAGCTTTGGTGATCCACTCTTTGTGCGCAGCCAGCGCGGCATAGTGCCAACCCTGCGCGCTCAGGCACTGGCGGTGCCAGTGAAGAAAGTGCTGGCAGAGGTAGAGGCTATGTTACGCCCAGCCGACTTCGACCCAGCCAGCTCAACCTTGACGCTGAGGGTTGCCGCCACCGACTACGCACTGCGTACGATCGTGCTGCCCTTTATCAGCCTGCTGCGAACTGTGGCCCCGGGCATACGGGTGGCCGTGCGGCCCATCGAAGATACCCATGCTTCCTTGTTACTGGAGCGAGGTGAGATCGACCTGGCGCTGATGACTTTGGAGTCCGCACTGCCGGACCTGCATGCACGACGACTCTTCGACGAGGACTATGTCTGTGTCTTGCGCCTAGAACATCCCGATGCTCGTCGGGGGCGGATGCCTTTGAACCGGTTCTGTGCTCTGGACCACGCCCTCGTCTCCCTATCAGGGGATGCTTTTAGCGGAGCTAACAACTGTTACTTGAAATTTGCTCATAGTTGTTTATAACTGCTCACTATGAGCAAGCAATATCGAATCAATGAGTTCGCCAAGCGCATCGGTCGAGCGACCAGTACGGTTCGCCGCTGGGAACGAGAAGGCAAACTGACGGCTAAACGGATGCCGTCGGGACACCGTTATTTTGACGAGTCGGATGTTCGCACCATACTAGGTGGTGCACCGGAACGTCGGCTGACGGTGGTGTATTGCCGGGTGTCCCGCGCCGGTCAAAAGGATGATCTGGAATCTCAGATCAAGGCGATGGAAGCGTATTGTCTGGCCGGGGCCATTGCTGTTGACGAATGGATTAAAGAAGTCGGCGGCGGGATGAATTTTAAGCGCAAGCAATTTCTCAACCTGCTGGACCGCATCCAGCGCGGCGAGATCGACAAGGTGTTGATCGCACACAAGGATCGCTTGGTTCGGTTCGGCTTCGATCTGCTCGAACATCTGGCGCTCGAACACGGTTGTGAGCTCGTGGTCGTCAACCAAGAAACGCTGTCGCCGGAACAGGAAATGGTCGAGGATTTGCTGGCGATTGTGCATACCTTCAGTTGCCGGTTGTACGGGATGCGAAAGTACAAGAAGCAACTGCAGGAAGATTACCCGCAGACCAAGGAACCCAAGGCACTATTGTCGTGACCACTGTCACCCGAATCCTGTCCGCCCAAACC
>NZ_JAUEDK010000078.1 GCF_030385785.1 Crenobacter oryzisoli | reverse complement strand
GTTTGTGATCGTCGATGGCCATCCGATCCACAAGGCGAAGCTGGTCAGGGACTATGTGGAGAGCTTGGAAGGCAAGCTCAACCTGTTCTACTTGCCGCCTTACTCGCCGCAACTGAATCCGGACGAGCAGGTCTGGGCGCACGTGAAGCGCCAGGTATCAAAGCGTCTGGTGCAAAACCATGAGGAAATGAAGCGGCTAGCAATCGGCGCCTTGCGTCGAATCCAAAAGCTACCCGGGCTGGTGAAATCGTTCTTCCGCCAGCCTGAGTGCCAATATGCCTGCCAGTGACAATACTTTTGCAAAGCTTAGTAACTATCTGGTTTCGCTCACGGTGGGATTTGGAGTCGGTCTTCTCTATGCGTTACTCAACGTACGCTCGCCCGCACCGCCCCTGGTTGCGCTGTTGGGGCTACTGGGCATAGTGCTAGGAGAGCGGGCTCTTCCGTTGATTAAAGCGTACCTCTAGGCCCGCGCGAGCCATGGACTGAAAATTGCCGCCTTAAATGGCGAACAACCTCACCATGTGTTGGCTCGCCATGGCTAACAAAACCGGGAGCAATCCAAACAAGCTCTTGCCCCCCAACAGGTCGCGTACAACTAGGCAAAAGCCGCCAGACTTATGGCGGCTTTTGCGTTATGAAAGGCCCTCGTCAGGTTCGATCTGGCCCCAGATAAGAAACCTGTCAGCTTCTACCCGAAGCAGGATTGCCGAGCAGTTCGTCCTCCAAATACTTCTCGCCGTGCGGCTCGGGAATCGGCTCGATAGCGCCAAGCAGGAACACAAAGGCAAACACCCCAATCAGCAGCACAATGCCAGCGACCAGAAAAGCGGCGGAGAACGACTGGGTCGCACCGACGATATAGCCGGTAACAATCGGGGCGATGGCACCCATCATGTTGTTGGCGAAGTTCATGATGCCGCCGACGGTGCCGGTGCCTCCCTGGGGAGCGATCAACGACGGCAGTGACCAGCCTACCGGTGCCGCGGCGGCAAGGCCGCTCAGGGCGATGGTGATCCAGACAATCGCGACATACGGGTCGGTGGTCATCGTGGCGCCCAGCACGGCCAGGCCGCAGCACATGCCAGCGAGCAGTACGCCCTTGCGCACCCGCGTTTCGTTGTAGCCCTTGGCGATCAGGTGATCGATCAGCCAACCGCCGACCAGGAGGTCGGACAGGGTGGCGAAGATCCAGGGCACGGCCGCGAATGATGCCGACTTGAGGGTGCTCATGTGCATCGATTGCACCAGATAGCCGGGCAGCCAGGTCAGGAACAGATAAAACACATAGCCGTAGGCGGCAAAACCGATGGAAAGCCCCCAGATCTTGCGTTGCTTGAGCAGGTAGCCGAGCAGATGCAGCGAACTGCGCTGGCTCCCCCCCTCCGGCGCGGCACCACCTTGGACGATATAGTCGTGCTCGGCCTTGGAGAGCTTACGGTCCGCGCTAGGGTCGCGATAGATGAAGTAGAAGGCAACAAAGTAGCTAAGGCTCAGAAAGGCGGTGATGCCGAAGCCCCAGCGCCAGCCCAGGTGCACGACAGCGAGCGCCACCAGCGGCACGCCCAACACGTTGGAGAACTTGGCTGCGGCATCAAAGATCGCGGTCGCCATCGCGCGTTCGCGGCGCGGGAACCAGTAGCCGGTCGCCTTGGAGCTGACCGGGAAGCCCGGCGCTTCTGCCACGCCTAGCAGCGCTCGAGCCAGAAATATCCCGCCGAAACCGCCGGCGAAAGCCGTGAGCGTCGATGCCACGCCCCAGAGGAAGGCCCCCCAGCGGCCGACCCGGGTGACGCCGAAGCGATCGAGCACCATGCCGGTCGGAATCTGCAGCAAGGCGTAGGTCCAGAAAAAGGCGCTGAACAGCAAGCCGATGTCGCCTGCGCTCAAGTGGAATTCATGTTGCAGCTGTGGAGCCGCGACCGACAGGCTGATGCGGTCGAAGTAATTGACCAGCACGCCGATGCCTAGCAGGCCACCGATGCGCCAGCGTCGTGTTGTATTCTTTGCGGGGCTGTTTGTCGTCATTATGTTGTTCTCCTCTGAGGTCTTGCACTTCCTGGCTTGGGTCTAACGATCTAGCCCGCCAGGTACTCGGCCACTCTGTCCCGAATGGTCTCGAGCGATTGATGGATGTCGCAGACGACGGCGCGCTCATCGGTCTGCAGGGCCTCCAGATCGCCGAACTGGCTTTCAACCAGGCTCTGCGGCATGAAATGCGCGCTACGCTCCGCCATGCGCTCGGCGATCAGCTGCGGCGTGCCGTTCAGATGCACGAACAGCAGCTCCGGATCGCCCTCGCGCAGCTTGTCGCGGTAGCGGCGCTTGAGCGCCGAGCAGGCCAGCACCATGCTTTCGCCGCGCGCGCGGCCAGCGGCCAGACGTCCGGCAAGCTGTGCCAGCCACCCTGCCCGGTCGTCATCGGTGAGCGGTGTGCCCGCGCTCATGCGGGCGATGTTCTCGGGGGGGTGGAAGCCGTCTCCTTCGATAAAGGTGGCGCCAAGGGTTTCGGACAGGACCTTGCCGAGACTGCTTTTGCCACAGCCGGCTACGCCCATGACCACAATATTGGGTATCGTCATGTTAGCGCTAACATATCTGGATTGAGAAAAAACGCCGTCGACAGTAACGGCGTTCTGCCCCTGATGTTAGCGCTAACCTTATGTCACAACAAGAGCTAATTTATCTAGGCGTCAGCGTAGTGACTCATTGATGCAAAACGGTATTCAGTGCCGCTAACAAAACCCCGCGCAGCGATCCCAGCTAGGCGCTCTGCCGCAGACACTACAAAGAGTATGGCAAGGCAGAGCAACAACGCTGGCGGGCAGCTGTCCCAAGCCGTGCTTGAGGGGGCTTCACTATGAGCGTCGAGCTGGTGGGCCCGGTAGCCATTACCGTCATCCCGAGGCTCCCGTGCGGGTGGATACGAACTCACGGACGAGGGGCAACCTGTGCACGGTCGTCGACGTACTGAGTGAGCGTGGCGAACGAGTGGAGCGGTAGTGGCAAGCCGTAGGGACGTGACCTCGCGGCTATCCGCAGGAGTGATGTCCGGTGGGGTGTAAGGTCGGACGCGTCCGTACGACTAAAGGGTGTAGAGCGCTCGGCATGTGGCCGGACGCACACTTGAAAGGAAGCGGATCATGAAAGGCCTGACCCTGATCACCGCCGCCCTGATCGCCTTTGCGACCGGAGCCGCTTTTGCCGACCATGGCGAAGAGCGCGTGAGCCTGTATGGGCGCCAAGCGCGGGAGCAAACGGTACCGAAGATGCCGATGGCACACCATGCGGCGGACGAGCCGGCCAACACCCCAGCCTCGACGAGATAAATTCCTGACTGTTATAGGGGGCGCCTTGGGCGCCCCTTTATCTATTTGAGATTTTGTTAGCGGCTTTAATAAGGTGGGCCATACAGCCCGCGCCGAAGACAACCCAATACCAGCACAAACCTATGCTGTTTCACGAGGTTATGAGCTAGCGCGCACCACGATTTCGAAGCCCAAATCCAGGCGGGAAGACGCGACGGCGTGCCCCGCAATGCGATCAAGCAGCAGCCTCGCCGCCTCCACCCCGATGCGATAGCGCGGCGTCGCGACCGTGGTCAGCGCCGGCGTGACCCAGCCCGCTGGTTGCAAATCGTTGAAGCCAACGATCGCCACTCTCCCCGGCACCTCGAGACCGAGCCGCTGACACTGGGCAATTGCCCCGATGGCCAAGTCGTCGTTGCAACAAAACACCGCATCGCAGTCGGAATGCTCGTGCAAGATACGCTCCACCATCTCTGCCCCCATCTGCATCGACGAGGGGGCCGGATCGAGGTATTCCAGGCTCGCATCGTAGCCTTGCCCCGCCCTCAACACATCGCGATATCCGTCCAGCCGCTTGAGAACACGCTCGTCGAGCTGTGCACCCATGAACGCGATGCGCCGATAACCACGGGCCAATAAATGGCTGGTGATTGCAGCTCCCGCCTCTTCCTGCGAAAACCCCACGCATAACCGACCATCGTCGGCCAGGTCCATCATGTAGACGGCAGGAATGCCCAGCCGCTCGAGCGTGCTGTTGAACTCCTGGGGTTGCGAGAGTCCGGTTACCAGGATTCCGTCCGGCTGGTGTTCGAGATAGGCGCGCAACAGCTGCAACTCTTCATCCGCACTGTAGTGGGTATTGCCGATCAGCATTTGGTAGCCAGCAGCGCGCAACACCTCTTCGATCCCCGCCAGGGTGTCGATGAACACGGTGTTGGTCAGCGACGGAATTAGCACCAACACTGTCTGGGAACGTGCCGAGGCAAGCGCCCGGGCCGAACGATTGGGCACATAGCCCAAGCGCTCCACGGCTTCCCGTATTTTGTCCCTGAGCGCTTCAGACACGCGCTCGGGCGAGTTTAGCGCTCGCGATACCGTGATCGCGCTGACGCCGACCTCAAGCCCGATATCGTGCAGGGTGACGCCGCTTCCTGAGCGAAGGCGCGGTTTTCTTGGCATGGGTTAAACCGAATTGAAAAGGGTGAGCTGGAAGGGTTGATCAAAACTGGCAGTCAGAGTCTATCAAAGCATGCCACTTTTTAACCCAAACGCGCTGCGAATCCCCATCTTCATGCCCCGTGTCAAGCCACCGTGATCATTCAGTCCGAAGCCGCGTTCGGCAAGGCATTTCGCCAGTCACTAGGCCAGACGCCCGAAAGATATCGACGGTAGAGTCGTGCCTCGACATAGCCCTGACGTCCTTCAACCCACGTCGGTCGCGGCCCATACAAGTCACCACGCCGCTAAGCGGAGCCGGGCGACCAGCGAGAAAATCTTCGCTAAGTTACAGATAGATAAGGGTATTGAGGGCACTCCACTGCTCCACCCAGGCGTACCAGGGAGAAGGTCGTGACCATCTTTCGATACAGAGTCCAAGGCGGACCGCAAGCCTCCCCCATTGAAGGCGCGGCCGGATCATCAGGCGCACGCCAAACGGCAACGCTTGTGCGCATTCCAGTTGGCGGCGTGCAGTTGGAAGGCGAACTGCGTCTTTGTGGCGCCGGCCGCCTCGTCGTTTTCGCTCATGGCAGCGGCAGCAGCCGGCACAGCCCGCGCAATAAGTACGTAGCCGACGTGCTGAATCAGGTGGACATCGATACCTTGCTGTTCGACATGCTGACATTGGCCGAAGACCGGGATTACGCCAACCGCTTCGATATCGACCGCTTGGCCGAGCGACTGCTTGCTGTCACCGCCTGGCTCGGCCAGCAGACGGAAACGGCCCATGCTGCGATCGGCTACTTCGGTGCCAGCACGGGGGCGGCCGCCGCTTTGCGGGCCGCTGCCGAATTGGGAGGGGCGGTGTCGGCCGTGGTATCCCGTGGCGGCCGTCCGGATCTGGCGGGAGCCGCCGCGCTTTCACGCGTCACGACCCCGACGTTGCTGATCGTCGGCGGACTGGATGTCCAGGTGCTGGAACTCAACCGCCAGGCACTCGCCCATCTGGCCGGGAAGAAGAAGCTCGACATCATCCCCGGGGCCACCCACCTGTTCGAGGAGTCGGGAACGCTGGAGAGCGCCGCCGCTGCCGCCTGCCGATGGTTCGACACCTATCTGCCCCGGCACGCTGAATGAGGCGCCCAATGATCACGCTCGCCTTGGTCGGTGATGTGATGCTCGGCCGGCTGGTGAATCAACGTTTGAAAACGATGTCAGCAGACGAGGTGTGGGGGGACGTGCTGCCGCAGTTCGCCGCGGCCGATCTGCGTATCGGCAACCTGGAATGTGCGCTCACTGAGCATCGGCCGCAATGGGAGCGCACCCGCAAGGTGTTCCACTTTCGCGCCGCCCCATCGGCCGTACGAGTGCTGCGTGCGGCCCACATCGACGCCGTCTCTCTGGCCAATAACCACACACTAGACTTCGAGGAACAGGGGCTGCTCGATACCATCACGCATCTGGACAAGGCCGGGATCCGCCATGCCGGCGCCGGGCATAATCTGGAGACGGCAACGGCCACAGCCCTTATCCCGGTGAAAGGCCAACAGGTTGCGTTGATCGCCGTCACCGACAACGAGCCCGCTTTCGCCGCCAGCGCAACGACGCCCGGCACCCATTACCTGCCCGTTTCCACCGATGGCGAGACCCTGGACTATGTCGAGGGCCTGATCCGCCGTGCACGCGATGAGGGTGCCGATCTTGTGGTGTTCTCCAACCACTGGGGGCCGAACATGGTCAACAGACCCTCGGCCCTGTTCAGGCGATTCGCGCACGCAGTGATCGAGCGGGGTGCCGACGTGTATTACGGCCACAGCGCGCACTTGTTTCAGGGCGTGGAGATCCATCGCGGCAAGCCCATCCTGTACAGCACCGGTGACTTCGTCGACGACTACGCGGTCGATCCATGGCTACACAACGACTGGTCCTTCCTGTTCCAAGTAGGGATGGAAGGCGGACTGCTGCGCCGCCTAGTCCTTTATCCGGTGCTGCTCACCGTCGCGCACGTACGCCGTGCCGAGCCCCCCGAACGCCCGCTCATCTGCAAGCGCATGCGCGAGCTCTCCGCCGAGTTGGGAACGATGTTGCACGAGGAACACGGCATTCTGTCGTGGCAAGCCGGGAGCATCAGTGTTCCAGCTTAACAAAGACGTCTGACAGCAATACCCTCCAATAAAAAGCCGAGCACTACTTAGATATGGGGGTTAGCAACGGCCTTTCTTGGCCTGTCCCGGCGGACAGAAGTAGCCTCGTCCCCTTCCCTGATCGTCATCGTCGTCCCATTCCCGATAGCGCGGGTAGTCGCGGCGGCGAGGCTCTACATAACGGGTGGGTTCACGATTGTCGTAGCCGATTGCAGCGCCAACGCTACCTCCCAGGGCACCGCCGATGACCGCGCCATCTCGGCCGCCAACGGACTCGCCCACGGCGGCGCCGGCAGCGCCGCCAAGGGCACCGCCAAGGATTGTCGAACCACTGGCATGAGCCATGCCCGACAAGGCGAGGAACAGGGCAGCAGGCAGCAAAATCCGAGCATTCATCAGAAACTCTCCCGAGTGTTTTTTCTGACCTCATGTTAATGCTCAGGCTGCTGACCATCTGTGCAATTGTGTTAGCAAATGTAAAGAAATTGCTAAGACAACGTACGCCATTCCAATAACCAAACCGCCGCTGAACCACTCAACGCTCATTCCCTCTCTACCTGAACCCTCCCCGCCTTAACCGCCTTCTTCAACACCTCCCAATCAGCCTCATTCTGCTCGGCATACGCCTGGGCAAACTTGACGATGGCGTCATCGAACGCCTCGGACTTCCCGACATACCCATAAATCAACGCCGAGTCCCCAGCCTTGGCCATTGAGTGTGCCAGCGCGTGCCCACAAGACACCGCATATTCACTGAGATCCTCGACATTGAAGGCAGTGAAATCAAATGCCCCTTTCATATCCCGCAACTGCCGCACATAGAAATCGCTGTTCGTCATATGCGCCCTGGACCACCCAAGAAAAAGATCGCTAGCCGACTGCAGCAGCCGCTGTCCGTGCACAACACGCTCCCCGTGGTTGGCAAACTTGCTGCCCGGCAAGTACTCCTCGAGCACGGAAGCACGCGCCTCTTTAACCTGTAAGAAAAGCGGACTCTGCCCATCAGCCATGAATAGCGCTTCGAAGCACCGCGTCCCCACGGACCCCACCCCAACGACGCGAACCGCCATATCGACGAGTTCATACCGGTCGAACAATGCACGTCGATCATCCGGCAGCGTCATCCGATATTCAGCAAAGAAATGCCGAACGATGGCATCGAATTGTTTCGCCTGCTGCGGATTGTCTTGCGAAAAGTGATAAATGAGTGGCGGCTGATCCTTGATGCACAGCTTGCCGTTGACCAACTCGGTGGCATGGCTCATAACGGAGCGCGACGACTGTCCCCGCGCCTTGCTGATCACCGCCCGTTCCTTTTTCTTTTCGAGCGCGGTATCGGCGATGGCCAGCATATTCTCGGCCCCGAACTGGTAGTACCAGACATCGAGCGTATCCATCAAGCTGAACGCAGCAATCCGCTCCCGAAACGTCGCGCACAGCCGCCGCACAATACTGAGCTGATCACTTTGCTTGAACCCGCGCTCACGCGCGGTAATAACGAACGACGCCGCGAGCCTGCGCACATCCCAATCGAACGGCCCCGGCAGCGTCTCGTCAAAGTCATTTGGCCCGAACAAAATGCGCCGCTCAGGGCTGGCGAACAGGCCGAAGTTGGCAAGATGCGCATCGCCGCTCAGTTGCACGGTAATGTCCGTGCGCGGCAGCTTCGCGAGGTCGAAGGCCATCAGCGGCGCTGCCCCACGATAGAACGCGAAAGGATTCGCCACCATCCGCCCATAGCGGATCGGAATCAGGTTCGGCAACCGACCTTCATTCGACTTCTCGAGCAGCGCGATAGGGTCGCGCTCGACAAGCGTACAAGTCGCGAGCTGCGCGCGGGGCACGCGTTGGCGAGCGGCCTTCCCGGCCGTGATGCGCGACTCGCGTGAACCTCGGCCTCCGAACATGTTCGAAGTATCTTCTTGCGCCTGCACGGTCTCCGTGGCTGGGCGTTGCGCGGTTGCTTCATCACTCTTGGTAACCGCTGTCTTTGGCATGGCGGCTTCCTCTTGCAATCATAGGGGCGTCATCAATGCTTCAGGCCTTTGCATCGCGCTGAGCCGTCGGCGCCGGCGGCCGCTCATCACGCAGCGCCTCGACGGCTTCGTCCACGGTCGAAAAAATACCGTGAGTCGGGGCCTTCGCACCCAGCGCGTGGTATCGCTTCATCTCATGAAGAACGCCCTCGGGGACCGCCACCGAAGCCACTCCCACGCCCCGCCGATCGAGCTCCTGCCGCAACTGAACCAGCGTCTTGCCCGCCGTATAGTCGACGTTGTTGATCTGAGTCGCGTCGATCACCACCCATGCAACGGGCACATGCGCCTGCTCAACGATCCTCAGGATTTCCTCCATGAAGCGTCCGGCGTTGGCGTAAAAGAGATCGGCCTCGAAGCGATACACGACAATCCCAGGCGCCGCGAACAGATCTGGCGCAACGTCGTGAGGCACCCAATGCCCGCTCTCCGCGCGCGTCAGTACGCGCGTCCGCAGCTGGTAGCTGTATCGCGTATGCGCAATCAACGACAGAATGACGGCGGCAATGATTCCATGCATGACATCGACGAACACGACGATACCCGCCGTAACCAACGCGACGAGGAATTCATCCCGTTGCATGCGGAAGAGCTCGGCCATCCCTTTCACATCGATCAACTTCACCCCGATCATGAAGACGATCGACGACAGCACAGCCGATGGCAGGAAGCTAAGAGGCCGCGTCAGAAAGAGCAGCACGAGCAGCACGATCACGGCTGTCGTAAGGTGTGCGACCTGGGTTCGCCCGCCGGCTTCATCGACCATCTCGGTCTTGGTCGGGCTCCCGTTCACGACGAACGTGCTCGTGAACGCGGCCGCCGCGTTCGCCGCGGCGAGGCCGACGATGTCGAGGTTGTCGTCCGCGCGCTCGTTGTAGCGGTTCGCGTAGGCGCGCGCGGTGGCCGCGCTCTGCGCGATGATGACGATGAAGCACGAGGCGGCCGTTGCCAGCACCTGGTTCATGTCGGAAAGCCGTAGCGGCGGCTGCGCCAGCGACGGCAATCCGCCCGGCACCGCGCCAATCACCGCGACGCCGTGCCGCGCGAAATCGAAAGCCGCGCTTGCTGCAATCGTGCCCACCACGGCGATCAGCGCACCCGGCGCGCGCGGCGCAAAGCGCTTGCATCCGACGATCACGGCAAGGACAGCCACCGAAAGCGCCGTCGTGCCGACACTCGCGCTATCGAGTCGTTGAAACACCGACACGAGCTGAAACAGCGGCCCGTGCCCCTGCTTCTCGAGCCCGATAAGCCCGGAGAGCTCGCCGACGGCGACCTGCACGCCCACGCCAGTCAAGAAGCCGATCAGCGCGCTGCGCGACAGGAAGTCGGCGAGAAAGCCGAGGCGGAAGACGCGCGCGAGCACCAGCATGACCGCAACGACGAGCGCGACGGTACTGGTCAGCGCGACATAGTCCTTGCCGCCGACGGCGGCCACGGTGGCGAGCGTGCTCGCGAGGATGGCAGCGGTGGCGGAGTCGCCGCCGACGACGAGATGCCGCGACGCGCCAAAGACCGCAAACGCGATGAGCGGCAGCAGGATCGTATAGAGGCCCGTGACGGTCGGCGTGCCCGCGATCTTCGTGTACCCCATCACTTCGGGAATGCCGAGGGCAGCGAGCGTGATGCCCGCGACGATGTCGTGCGGCAACAGAGAGCGGTCGAACGGCAACAGCCCTTGCAGTAGGGGCAGGCGGTGAACGGCCGCATCGGCCGAGGCAGGCGTCTTCATGGTGTCACCCTCGCGTGGGACGTGAGTTTACCGACCATCGCGCCCGCCAGCAGCTCGTCCGCGATCACCACCTCGGACGCGCCTGCGGTCATCAGCAAACCCTTTCTCAAGTCGTTCTCGCCGGGCACGATGATCGTCAGCGATGCATTCAACGTGTGCACCATCAGCGTGATCGCGAGGTTGTTGTTCGCGTCGGGCGTCGTCACGATCATGGCTTTCGCACTGTCAAGCCTAGCATGGTGCAGCACGTCGTCGATCACATCGGGGGAGCCGAGCAGGACGAGATGGCCCCGAACCGATGCCCGGTCGGCGAGCGCCGGGTCGGTGACGAGTACGAGGACCGTCTCGCCCGCCTTGCGTAAATGCTCCGCGACCGTTTCGCCGAGCGACAGAAATCCGACGACCACGACATGGTTGGCAAGTTGCTCGAGCTTCCGTTCCATCGCTCTGTTCTCCCGATAGATCATCACGTCATCGCCCGAAAGCAGCCCAGTGAGCATCGAAATGGCGACGGCCGCGATCACCATCGTCGCAAGCATCGCGGCCAGCATGAAAAGCTTCTGTCGCTCGTCGAAATTGGAGAAGTCGCCGAGTGTGGTGACAAGGTTCACGCCGTCCCACAGAGCATGGAACGCTTTCGTCGACAGTGGCGCATTCGAGTCGTCGAGCAGCGTCAGCCCCGTGGCAACGATCACCAACAGCAGAAGCAGCAACCCGAGCGCTCTGCAGGCGCGGTGCCGCCATTCGCGTATGCGCAAGGCTCCGAGGCGAGGCTCGGCCACACGATATACTAACCTTTCAGCTTGTAGCGTCATTTTGACCAGCTTTACAACGTGTACAAAATCAGCATGTTACAAAACACTGGAAGTGACATTACTAGTGAAAACCTTAGTATCTGCATTTTTCCCTCGACCGATCACTGAAGAAAATCCAAGGGAAGCGTGAATCTCTGGCCGTTATTAAACTTATGTCGTGCGGGATTTCAATAGTTGGTAACTTCAGTCGAATACAGACGCCTCGGGGTGGGAAGGCACCTATTGATGGAAACAACATTGCCCCCGTGGTGTCGTTGTTCATCAGAAGATCGGGCTTGGGACGTGACGCCCCATTTAACCAATATGTGACATTTACCCGGGGAGACAATAGGACTTTGATCCCATGCCGCCTAGTCCGCTCTGACGCGGGCGTCCCGAGCACTGCCCCGACAGCTTTTACGAAAGGCTCGGTTGATTGAATTGGCTCAAGCGTGGATCCGGTTTGGCTGTCGCCGCCTGCACATCCTCCTTCATTGCGAAGGTGTTCGCGCCAACCATAAATGGGTCTACAGGCGGTATCGTGAAGCCGGTTTGATGGTTAAACGTGATAGAGTCCACGGAAGTGGTGTAAATGCAGGTCGATGGTAGAAGGCCATCGAAGAACTCCGGTAAGGTCGATTTTGCGAAGAATCAGACTTACCCAAAGGAGAACTCGATGGCCAACGACAGCATGGCATTTATGGAACGGCTGAAGCAACAGGGCGGGGGCGATTTTTTGCTCTCTCTGGTGGAATCGGTGCTCGCCGACCTGATGGAATGCGAGGTCACCAACCAGATCGGTGCTGACTTGCACGAGCGCAACGGGGAGCGCCAGGCCTATCGCAATGGCTACCGTGACCGCATCCTCCACAGCCGACCCGGTACCCTCGAACTGCAAGTGCCGAAGCTGCGCAGTGGCACTTACTTCCCGTCCTTTCTCGAACCCAGACGCTTAGCCGAACAGGCGCTCGCCGCCGTGGTGCAGGAAGCCTGGATCAATGGGGTCTCGACCCGCAAGGTCGACGAACTGGTGCAGGCGATGGGCATGACCGGCATCTCGAAGAGCCAGGTGTCCGAGC
>NZ_JAUEDK010000077.1 GCF_030385785.1 Crenobacter oryzisoli | reverse complement strand
AATCTTGCGGCATGAGCTCCTGATCAATCCAGGCTCTCACACCTATCGGTTGTTCGTGCTGTTAAAGAGCGGTTGTTGCTGACGGCGTCGCTTCGTGGCGTTGCTGGGTCAGCAGCAGAGGAGGCGAACTATACGCCACGACCCATACTCCGTCAACACCTACGTGCAAAGAAAAGTACCAAACCTGACCAAAACCAAACCGTGCGCGCCATAAGTCCATGATTAACAATAAATTATGAATTACGAGTGCTTCAATAAAACCTCAATAAATCGCCGAAATATTCGAAATAGCGGCTCTTGCCACCGCATCGCCGCCGGTTGAACTGGCCATGAAGCCTGCTGCAGCACTCCAAAAACCAAAAATCTTGGCCGAACTCCCGTTCGGCCAAGATTTATCTTGTCTGGCTAAGTAAGCACCCTCACCGGCCACCTCTAGCTATATAGATAGCTACATAGGAGACAGCGCAGCGGGCTCTTTCCTTACAGTACGTAGCGCGCCAGATCCTCGCGCTGCGCCACTTCGCCCAGGCGGCTATCGACATAGGTGCCATCGATCTCGATGCGGCCGGCCTTGGCGTCGAAGGAGATTTCCTCGAGCAGTTTCTCCATCACCGTATAGAGGCGACGAGCACCGATGTTCTCGGTCTTTTCATTCACGCGCCAGGCGATTTCGGCGAGACGCTCAATGCCGGAGTCGGCGAACACCAGCTCGACGCCTTCGGTTTCCAGCAGCGCCTGGTACTGGCGGGTCAGGCAGGCGTCGGTGCTGGTGAGGATGGCCTTGAAGTCGTCGACCGACAGGCTGTCGAGCTCGACGCGGATCGGCAGACGACCCTGCAGCTCCGGGATCAGGTCGGACGGCTTGGACAGCTGAAACGCGCCGGAGGCGATGAACAGGATGTGGTCGGTCTTGATCATGCCGTACTTGGTGGACACGGTCGTGCCCTCGATCAGCGGCAGCAGGTCGCGCTGCACGCCGGCGCGCGAGACGTCGGCTGAAGCGCCGTCACTGCGGCTGGTGATCTTGTCGATCTCGTCGAGGAACACGATGCCGTTCTGCTCGACATTGGCGAGCGCGTCGGCCTTGGTCTCCTCGTCGTTGACCAGCTTGGCGGCCTCTTCGTCGATCATCAGCTTGAGCGCGTCGGGCACTTTCATCTTGCTGGTTTTCTTCTTGCCGGCACCAATGCCCTGGAACATGGTCTGCAGTTGGCTGGTGAAGTCCTCCATCCCCGGCGGGCCCATGATGTTCATCTGGGCCGGCAGCGCGGCGACTTCGATCTCGATTTCCTTGTCGTCGAACTTGCCCTCGCGCAGCATCTTGCGGAATTTCTGGCGGGTGGCTCCATCCTCGGCCTTTTCTTCCGGCGCCGGTTCGCCGTAGAAACCGGCCTTGTGCGCGCGCGGCAGCAGCACGTCGAGGATGCGGTCCTCGGCGGCGTCCTCGGCGCGGTGGCGATTCTTCTTGATCGCGTCGTCGCGTGCATCCTTGATGGCAGTTTCCATCAGGTCGCGGATGATGGTATCAACGTCGCGGCCGACATAGCCGACCTCGGTGAACTTGGTCGCTTCAATCTTGATGAACGGCGCATTGGCGAGGCGCGCCAGGCGACGGGCGATCTCGGTCTTGCCGACGCCGGTCGGACCGATCATCAGGATGTTCTTCGGCGTGATCTCGTGGCGCAGCGGCTCGGCCACCTGCTGGCGGCGCCAGCGGTTGCGCAGCGCGACGGCGACGGCCTTCTTCGCCTCGCGCTGGCCGATGATGTGCTTGTCGAGTTCGTGGACGATTTCTTGCGGTGTCATGGACATGGTCACTGCCCTTCGTGCGTTGGGGCGCGCCGGCGGCGCGGCCCGGATGTTTCGGCCAACCTTACGCCGGGATGTTGCTCGGGCTGAGCGTTTCGATCACGTGGTTATGGTTGGTATAGATGCAGATGTCGCCGGCGATCTCCAGCGACTTCTTGACTACCTCTTCGGGAGGCAGGTCGGTGTTCTCGAACAGCGCGCGCGCTGCTGCCTGGGCGTAGGCGCCACCGGAACCGATCGCGGCGATGCCCTGCTCGGGTTCGAGCACGTCGCCGTTACCGGTAATGACCAGCGTGTTGTCGATGTCGGCGACGATCAGCATCGCCTCGAGGCGGCGCAATGCACGGTCGGTACGCCAGTCCTTGGCCAGCTCGATCGCCGCCACCACCAAATTGCCCTGATGCTTCTGCAGCTTGGCCTCGAAGCGTTCGATCAAGGTGAAAGCGTCGGCAGTGCCGCCGGCGAATCCGGCGAGCACTTTGCCGCCGTGGAGGGTGCGCACCTTGCGCGCACTGGCCTTGATCACGATGTTGCCGAGGGTGACCTGGCCGTCGCCGCCCAGCGCCACGTGCTGTCCGCGCCGGACCGAAACGATGGTGGTGCCGTCGAATTGCTGCATAGTCGTATCAACTCCAGATGGATGAAGCTGCCGCGACGCCACTGCGCGCGGCCACTTTTTCCGATATGGCGGCGATGGACGTGATTACAAGCGCCAGGCGTTCGCCTCCAGCGGGCAAGCTCGCGGGATGGCTCTGAAGTATCAAGCGGGCGCGGCCCCGCAGGTGATGCCTCAGCTCCTCAGTGATCGTTCTTATCGCGAGTTGCAAGGTGCAAACGGCCGGCCGTCGCATAGCCTGCCACCGCGACGCCGGTCGCCGGGAAACCGATAGTCGCGTCCTACCCTATTCAATATTGAGAATAATTTGTATTATTATTCTCGTCATGAATCTCCGTACCACCCATTTCGCCCTGCTGCTCGGTGTGACAGCGTTACATGGCGCGGCCCTGTTCACGCTCGGCCGCCTTGGCCAGACACCGGTGACGCCGCCCACGCTGAGCAGCCTGGCGCTGGTTTCGTTGCCGGCACTCGGCACGCCGCAGCCGACTCCGGCCGTGCCGAAGCCTGTGTCCGCGCAGAAGACGACACCATCCAAGCCCGCGCCGCTCAAGCCTCAACCCGTGGCGAAGCCTATCGCCCAGCCCGTGCTGAAAGCCACCGCCAAGAGCACGACGGCGCCGGAGGCGCCCAGTGCACCGGCCCCGACCCCGCCGACACCGAGCAAGCGCAGCGCCGCCGAGCAAGCCGACAGTCCACTCACAACTGGCCAGGCCGCCGGCAACAGCCACGACGCGCCGGCCCGCGAGGGCCCGGTGACGCCGCCGACCCAGGTCGGCGGCTATGCCAATACGCCGCGCCCGAATTACCCGCCACTGTCGATCGAAATGGGCGAGGAAGGATCGGTGCGCCTGCGCGCCCAGATCGACGCCGAGGGGCGACCGAGCGACGTGACTGTCGTCAAGGGCAGCGGCTTCCCGCGCCTGGACCGTGCCGCCGTCGCCGCGGTGAGGGGCTGGCGCTTCAACCCGGCCCGCCGCGGCAACGAGGCGATTCCGTTTACCTACACCTTTTCGGTGGACTTCACTCTCCGTAACGCGCAATCATGAACCTGCCCTCCGTTTTCCACCAAGGCGACGCCGTTCTCGTGACGGTATTTCTGATCCTGATCGCGATGTCGATCGCCAGCTGGTATTTGATCCTGGTACGCGGTGCGCACGCTTGGCGCGTGCGCCGGGGCAACCGCCAGACCGAGCAGGCGGTGTGGGCCGCCGGCGACTGGCAACAAGCCGAGCAAGCGCTGGCCGGCTCGGACACGCCGATCGCGGCGCTAGCGCGCCAGGGCCTGTCCGCGGTCCGCCACTACCATGCCAACGCCCACAAGGGCCTGGGCGACTTGTGCACGCTGGACGTGTTCCTGACCCGCGCGATCCGCAAGGGCCTGGCGCAACAGACCGCCCGCCTGGAGTCGGGCCTGACGCTGCTGGCCTCGGTGGGCTCGACCGCGCCGTTCGTCGGCCTGTTCGGCACCGTCTGGGGCATCTACAACGCACTAGTGCACATCGGCGCGCAGGGCCAGGTGTCGATCGGCACAGTGTCCGGCCCGATCGGCGAGGCGCTGGTCGCCACCGCCACGGGGCTCGCTGCCGCGATCCCGGCCGTGCTGGCCTATAACGCGCTGACTCGCAGCAACCGGGTAATCGGCCAGGAACTGGATCACTTCGCCCACGACCTGCACGCGCAACTGCTGACCGCACCGGAGGCAAGCCATGGCGTTCGGTAGTTTCGACAAGGACAGCGCCGCGCCGATGGCGGAGATCAACACCACGCCGCTGGTCGACGTGATGCTGGTGCTGCTGGTGGTGTTCATCGTCACCGCCCCACTGCTGACCAATGCGGTGCACGTCAACCTGCCGCGCGCCGCCGCGACCGCGCACACCGAGCGGCCGGACACGATCCGGCTGGTGGTCGACGCGCAGGGCACCTACCACTGGAACGACCAGCCGGTGGGCGCCGACCAGTTAACCGAACGCTTCGCCGCGGCCGTAGGCACCAACCCGGAAATCACACTGGCGCTGTCCGCCGACAAGGACGCCCGCTACGACGCGGTCGCCCAGGCGGTCGCCAAGGCCCAGCAGGCCGGCGTGTCGCGTATCGGCTTCGTCACCGAGGCGCCGAGCCGTTAACCGGAGAGGGCTGCTAAAAACGCCGCGAGCATTCTGTCGGCGGGGTAGCGCGCAGCAACCAAAGTGAACTTGCGGTCCACGTGGGCTGGTTCCATCAAGCCCCAGGAATGCGCGGCAGGTTTTAAGCAGCCCGCCGACCGACGCAGGCTCCGCCCTCACCCCACAAACCGCCCGCCCCCCCAAAGGTGACGGGCGGCATACTTTCACCCGCTCCTCAGAGCTACACGGGCGCTTCGCAGCGCCGAGAGACGCCAAGTTCGGCGATGCTTGGCCGAAGCACGGCCGGGACCGGCCGATCAAGCAAGCCCCCCCTGGCAGACCCCGAACGAGCCGACCATAGTCCTCACGACTTCAATCGCTCGACCACGCCGACATCCCGATCGACGGCACCAGCGCAGCGCGCCTGAACCGGACACCGAAGACCCGCTTGAGCGATAAGCGCAGCCCCTCTGCTGGCAGCCCTCGCACGTCCGTTCGCGCCTCAGCCCCACTTTCCACCCCGGCATGACCGGGGTCACGGCGACCCATCAATATCAACATGGATATTCATCATGTTACTAATGTTTTTTTACATGACCTGTCGTCAAAATACGAACGGCATAATTCGCCAGGTAAAAAATCTGGGCTAAAAAATCACCCAATCAAAAGGACGATGCAGGGTCAGGCAGCGAAATCAGGGCCCGACAGGAGAAAACCACGCTCCACATCGCGTCAAAAAACACATAAACCAATGATTTTTCTGAGAATTTTAACACATCATGACGAAAGCAATACGGGTACCGCCAATACACCGCTCCACGGCGACTCGGCTGACAACATCTGATGAGCCACTAGCTCCACTATCGTCTATAAGGGTTAAGCGGCTCAGCGCCGAGACAATCGCCACTTAACAGAGCCACTAATAAAACAGGGCTTCTGCAAAGCTAGCCCTCCTGGAGCTGTTGCATTGCCTGCGGCCCTTCTGTGCAGACTGTGGCTGCGAGCCGAGATCGCTACGGGGGACTGTCAGGGCACCTAATCCCCGGGGATTCGAACAACGTTGCGCCTGCACTTATCGGGTGCCGATGGTCATCCACCCGCCCGCGGTGTACATTTGGGAGACTGTATACAATTTTATCGGCGTGGCGCAGAAACCGCCGCCGCGCCGTCCACAAGAGAGAGAAGGAAAAACGCCCATGTTTTCCGCAGACATCTACACCGCGCGCCGCGCCGCACTGGCGACGGCCGATCTGGACGGCCTGCTGCTGTTCGTCGGCAACGTCGAAGCGCCGATGAACTACCTGCACAACACCTACCCGTTCCGTCAGGACTCCAGCTTCCGCTACTTCTTCGGCCTGGATGAACCGAAGTTGGCCGGTCTGATCGACGCCGATAACGGCGCGACGACGCTATTCGGCATCGAGCCGGCCGTCGATGACATCGTCTGGGAAGGCCCGCTGCCGAGTCTGTCCGAGCGCGGCGCCCGGGTCGGCATCGAGCGCACCCGCCCGTACGCGGAACTAGCCGCCGTATTGGCCGAAGCGCGCGCCGCCGGCCGCCGTGTGCACTACCTACTGCCGTACCGCAGCGAAACGCAGATCGAGCTGGCGCGCCTCACCGTCGTGCAGCCGGGCGACGTGAACGGCAGCTATTCGGCCGAGCTGACCCGCGCGGTGGTGGCGTTGCGTGAAATCAAGGGGCCGGAAGAGATCGCTGAGATGGAAGCGGCACTGGCGGTGACCCGCGAGATGCACATCGCCGCGATGCGCACCTCGCGCCCGGGGGTGGTCGAGCACGAGGTGGTCGGCATCATGGAGGGCATCATGCGCCGCCGCGACTGGCAACTGGCCTACCCGGTTATCTTCTCGCGCCGCGGCGAGGTGCTGCATAACCACCGCCACGACCAGATGCTGCAGACCGGTGACTTGGTAGTCAACGACACCGGCTGTACCTCGGGCGGCGGCTACGCCAGCGACATCACCCGCACCATCCCGGTTGGCGGCAAGTTCACCGAGCGCCAGCGTCCGCTGTACGACACCGTGCTGGCGATGCAACTGGCCGCGATCGACGCGCTGCGTGCCGGCGTGCGCTATTTCGACGTGCACAAGCTCTCGGCGCGGGTGATGGTCGAGCAGATGCACGCGCTCGGCTTCTTCCATGGCGACACCGACGAGATCGTCAACTCCGGCGCCTACGCGATCGCGTTCCCGCACGGCCTGGGCCACCAGATCGGCATGGACGTGCACGATATGGAAGGGCTGGGTGAGGACCTGGTCGGCTACGGCGACGAGCTCGAGCGCAGCCCGCTGTTCGGCCTCGGCTATCTGCGCCTGGGCAAAACGCTGAAGGCCGGCATGGTGCTAACGGTGGAGCCGGGCATCTATTTCATCCCGGCGCTGATCGACGCCTGGCGCGCCGAGGGCAAGTTCAGCCAATACATCAACTACGCCAAGTTCGACGAATACCGCGACTTCGGCGGCATCCGCATCGAGGACAACGTGCTCGTGACCGAGACCGGCAGCCGCGTACTCGGCGAGCCGATCCCGAAGACCGCCGACGAGGTCGAGGCAATCATGGCCGCGTAAACGTTCGGCCAATCCTCACTCCAAAACAGGCTGCCCTCGGGCAGCCTGTTTTGCTTTGGGGTGGCCCGGCAGGCACCGATCCGGCGCACCGGCGCGCCAGATTAGGGAAAACACCAACTGTCGAGCGCTTACCCGACTCTTATGATGCCCTTGAACCTGCCTTTCGGCAGCACCGACAGCTACCCGCCCGGCAAGAGGCGAGCCCGTCACCCGCCCCGTTACCTCGGCCAGCGGCCCCCCTATAACAGAACAAACGTTCCCTGGGAGCGCAACAACCATGACGACGAAGCAACCGTTCTACCGCATCCTGTATGTTCAGGTGATCTTCGCGATCCTACTCGGCGTCGCGCTCGGCCATTTCGCACCGGAGCTGGCGGTGAAGTTCAAGCCACTAGGCGATGCCTTCATCAAGCTGATCAAGATGATCATCGGTCCGATCATCTTCTGCACCGTGGTGACCGGCATGGCCGGCATGCATGACATGAAGCAGGTCGGCCGCGTCGGCGGCAAGGCGCTGCTCTACTTCGAGATCGTGTCGACCCTGGCGCTGTTGATCGGCCTGGGCGTCGGCCATCTGCTGCAGCCGGGCGCCGGCTTCAACGTTGACCCGGCCCACCTCGATACCGGCGCGATCAGCCAGTACACCAGCCAGGCCAAGCACGGTGAAACGCTGGTCGACTTCCTGATGCACCTGATCCCGAACACGCTGTTCAGCGGCTTCACCGATGGCAACATCCTGCAGATCCTGCTGGTGGCGATTCTGTTCGGCGCCGGCCTGTCGGCGATGGGCAAGACCGGCGAGCCGGTGACGCACCTGTTCGACAAGATCGCCCACGTGCTGTTCGGCATCGTGCGCATCATCACCAAGCTGGCTCCGTTCGGCGCGTTCGGCGCGATGGCGTTCACCATCGGCAAGTACGGCCTGGGTTCGCTGATCCCGATGGCGAAGCTGGTCGGCACCTTCTACCTGACCTCGATCCTGTTCGTGGTGGTGGTGCTCGGCACGGTCGCCCGCTTCGTCGGCTTCAACATCTTCCGCTTCATCGGCTACATCAAGGAAGAACTGTTGATCGTGCTCGGCACCAGCTCGTCCGAGTCTGCACTGCCACAGCTGATGGGCAAGCTGGAGAACCTCGGCTGCGGCAAGTCGGTGGTGGGCCTGGTGATCCCGACCGGCTACTCGTTCAACCTCGACGGCACCAATATCTACATGACGATGGCCGTGCTGTTCATCGCCCAGGCCACCAACACCGACCTGACCATGATGCAGCAGTTGACCCTGCTGGCAGTGGCAATGCTGACCTCGAAGGGCGCCTCGGGCGTGACCGGTGCCGGCTTCATCACGCTGGCGGCGACGCTGGCGGTGGTGCCGACCATCCCGGTGGCGGGCATGGTGCTGATTCTCGGCATCGATCGTTTCATGAGCGAATGCCGCTCGCTGACCAACATCACTGGCAATGCAGTCGCCGCCGTGGTGATCTCGGCCTGGGAAAAGGCGCTGGACCGCGAGCGCATGAGGGCGGTGCTGGGCGGCAAGCCGGTCGAGCCGCTGGAAGACGTGCCGCTGGCGCGCTGACCCGCCCTGCAGCAACCATGTAAAAACCGCCCAACCGGGCGGTTTTTCGTTGCCAGCTCAGGTCAGTTGGCCGGGGTGACGGTGCGCTCGACCTTCTCACTCATCACCACCCGCTCCAGCACGTAGCGCAGGCTCGATGCGTCGGCCGGCGGGTTCGCGACCGGGATCGCGCGCACCTTGATGTAGTAGCTGACGCCCGGCTGCGGGTCGAAGCCCTCGATGCGGCTGTAGAAATTCTCCCACGGGCCATCGGCGCTGCGGCGCACCTGCAAGCACGCCATCTTACCGGCACCGGCGCTGCAGGCATGGCGTTCCGGCCCCACGTACAGGTACTGCTCGCCGGCCACCGCCTGATCCTTTGCGGCAGGCGCGGCCGGCTCGGCACCGGCGACGCGCTTGAATTGGTAAACGGCGCCGTCGGCGGCGACCATCTTCAGGTTCTGCGCGCGACCGTCCGGCATCAGGCGCGGGTGGCTCTCCAGCATCTTCAGGAAGGCCGCCTCGGTCCGCATCGCCGGCGGCGGACACATCATCCGGGTGCCCGCGATCACCGTCTTGCCTTCGGCATTGGTCGTGGCGACAAAGCGGTTGCATCCGGAAAAGCCAGTCATCTTGCCCGGCTCGAACGCAATCGTCGGCGCACGGCCCTCGACCTGCGGCGACACCTGCTCCCACTGGGTTCCCATCAGATTCGGAAAGGCCATGGCCGGTGAGACCAACAGCGCGGCCAACAGAACGGAATAGCATGTTTGCATTTTTGCTCCTCTCTGAAGTCGGTAGGACACCGCTCCATTATGCTCGCCATTCCGTTAATTTCACAATATTATTTTAATCTAATTTACAATAAAGAGATCGTAGCCGAACTTGCCAATCAGCACCGCCACCAGGATCAGGAACAGCACGCGGATCATCTTCACGCCGCCGTGGATCGCCAGGCGCGCCCCGAGCAAGCCCCCCGCCATATTGCAGATCGCCATCGGAATCGCCCACGCCCAGACGATGTGGCCGGCCGGGATGAAGAACGACAGCGCGGCGATATTGGTCGCCATGTTCACCACCTTGGCCGACGCGGTGGCGTGCAGGAAGTCGAACGCGAAGAAGCGGATGAACAGAAAGGCGAGGAAGCTGCCGGTACCCGGACCGAACAGCCCGTCGTAGAAGCCGATCGCTGCACCGAGCAGCGCCGCATTGACCCGCTCGCGCCGGGTGATCTCCTTCGGCTTGTGCAGGCTGCCGAAATCCTTCTTGATAAAGGTGTAGATCGCCATCGCGATCAACAGCACAAAGATCAACGGCTTCATCACCTTGACCGGGATGTAGCTGACCGCGGTAGCGCCGACGAACGAGAATGCGAATGCGAAGCCGGCCGCCGGCAGGATCAGCGCCCAAGGCAGGCGCACCCGGCGCAGGTACTGGCGCGTTGCCATGGCAGTACCGGACACCGACGAGAACTTGTTGATGCCGAACAGCGTGGCGGGCTGGATATTGGGCAGCAGGTTGAACAGGCCGGGGATCTGCACCAGGCCGCCACCGCCGACGGCGGCATCGATCAGGCCGGAGATAAAGGCAATACCACCCAGAAAAACCAGGGTTTCCATCGAGAACATCCTTGGGGGAAGGAAGGCGGGGCTCGGGTTGACCGAGCGCCCCAAACAGCGCGCAGGGCCGGATCGGCCGCGGGCAAACCAGCCCGCCAGTATACACCGGATGACAATATGCTTACCCGGGTGAGTACCGCAGTGCGGCAGAGTGTTTCAGCGGTACGAAGCGGCGGCTTCGACGCGGCCCCAAACCCGTACCACCGTTCATCGCTGCGGCTTGCCGAGCTCGCGGGCCCCGCGGCCCAGGCAAGGCGGGCCAACGCAATTAAAAAGCCGCCCCGAAGGGCGGCTGTCAGGCTCAGGAACGGCGCCGATCAGGCGTGCTCGACCGCCTTCACCAGCTCCTCGACCACCTTCTTGGCGTCGCCGAACACCATCATGGTCTTGTCCATGTAGAACAGCTCGTTGTCGAGCCCGGCATAGCCGGCGTTCATCGAGCGTTTCACCACGATGGTGGTGCGCGCCTTGTACGCCTCCAGGATCGGCATGCCGTAGATCGGGCTGCCCTTGTCCTTCTGCGCCGCCGGGTTCACCACGTCGTTGGCGCCGATCACCAGCACCACGTCGGTGTTGGAGAAGTCGGAGTTGATCTCTTCCATCTCCAGCACCTGCTCGTACGGCACTTCGGCTTCGGCCAGCAGCACGTTCATGTGCCCCGGCATCCGGCCGGCCACCGGGTGGATCGCGTAGCGCACGTTGACCCCCTTCTCGGTCAGCTTGTCGGCGAACTCCTGCAGCGCGTGCTGGGCGCGCGACACCGCCAGGCCGTAACCCGGCACGATGATCACGCTGTCGGCGTTGCCCATCAGGAACGCCGCATCGTCGGCCGAGCCGGACTTGTAATTCTTCGGCCCGGACGCCGCACTGCCACCGGCGGCCGCCTCGGCGCCGAAGCCGCCGAGCAGCACCGACACGATCGAGCGGTTCATCGCCTTGCACATGATGTACGACAGGATCGCACCGGACGAGCCGACGCAGGCACCGGCGATGATCAGCACCGGGTTGTTCAGCGTGAAGCCGATGCCGGCGGCCGCCCAGCCCGAGTACGAGTTCAGCATCGACACCACCACCGGCATGTCGGCGCCGCCGATCGGGATGATCAAGGTCACGCCCAGCACCAGCGCCACCGCCAGCATCGCCAGGAAGGCGGCGTGGCTGTCGGTGACGAAGTAGGCGAGACCGAAGCCGACCATCGAGAGCGCCAGCACCAGGTTCAACAGGTGCTGGCCGCCGAACGACACCGCCTTGGAGCCGAACTTGCCGGACAGCTTGCCGTAGGCGATCACCGACGCGGTGAAGGTGATCGCGCCGATGAAGGCGCCGATGAACAGCTCGACCTTCTGGACCGGGGTGTGCTCCTGGCCGGTGTGGAAGATCGCGGCCACGGCGATCAGCACCGCTGACAGACCGACCAGCGAGTGCATCGCCGCCACCAGTTCCGGCATGCCGGTCATCTCGACCGTCTTGGCCTTCCAGGTGCCGATCAGCGCGCCGGCGGCGATCGCGCCACCGAGCAGCGCCCACACCGGCTTGTCCATGATCATCAGCGTGGTGACCACGGCGATCACCATGCCGATCATGCCGAAGGTGTTACCGCGTCGCGCCGAGGTCGGCGACGACAGCCCCTTGAGCGCGAGGACGAACAGCACCGCCGCGACCAGATAGAGAATTGCAGAAAGATTGATCATCGGGTCGGCTCCTTAGCGTTGCTTCTTCTTGAACATGTCGAGCATGCGCTGGGTCACCAGGAAGCCGCCGAAGATGTTGATGCTGGCGAGGAAGATGCCGATCGCGCCGAGCACCGAGGTCAGCGTGAGCTGTGCACCGTTGATGTCGACCACCTGCAGCAGGGCGCCGACGATGATGATGCCCGAGATGGCATTGGTCACCGCCATCAGCGGGGTGTGCAGCGCCGGGGTGACGTTCCAGACCACGTGGTAGCCGACGAACACGGCCAGCACGAACACGGTCAGGCTGGTGATAAACGGATCTACAACCATGAAACTCTCCTGAATGCGGTCACGCGCCGGCCTGGACGGCAGCCGGGGCGGCGGAAGCGGCGGCCGGGGCAGCCTGGCCGAAGCGCAGTTCGCCGGCGTGGGTCACCAGCGTGGCGGCCAGCAGCTCGTCTTCCAGATTGATCGAGAAGCCTTCCTTGGTGAGCATCAGGCTCAGGAAGGTCAGCAGGTTCTTGGCGTACAGCGCCGAGGCATCGCCGGCCATCAGGCCCGGCAGGTTGGCCGTGCCGACCACGGTGACGCCGTTGTCGGTGTGCACCACCTCGCCACAGCGGGTCGATTCGACGTTGCCGCCGCTCTCGGCCGCCATGTCGACGATCACGCTGCCCGGCTTCATCGCCGCCACGGTGGCGGCGGACAACAGGCGCGGCGCCGGCTTGCCGGGGATCAGCGCGGTGGTGATCACGATGTCGGCCTGCTTGGCGTGCTTGTCGACTAGCTCGGTCTGGCGGCGCTGGTAGTCCTCGGACATCTCCTTGGCGTACACGCCGTCGTTGGCGGCCTTCTCCGCGTCGGTCATCGGCACCTCGACGAACTTGGCGCCGAGCGATTCGACCTGTTCCTTGGTGGACGGCCGCACGTCGAACGCCTCGACCACCGCGCCGAGGCGCTTGGCGGTGGCGATCGCCTGCAGGCCGGCCACGCCGACGCCGAGGATCAGCACCCGCGCCGGCTTCACCGTGCCGGCAGCGGTCATCAGCATCGGCATGAAGCGCGGGTAATAGTGGTTGGCGAGCAGCACCGCCTTGTAGCCGGCGATGTTGTTCTGGCTGGACAGCACGTCCATGGACTGGGCGCGGGTGGTGCGCGGCAGCAGCTCCATCGCGAACGCCGACGCCTGCTTGGCGGCCAGCTTCGGCAGGTCGGGGTTGCTGTACGGCGCGAGCATGCCGATCAGCACCGCCCCGTCCTTCAGCTG
>NZ_JAUEDK010000076.1 GCF_030385785.1 Crenobacter oryzisoli | reverse complement strand
TAAGTGTTGATGAGACGAACGCAAGTGAACCACTGATGACGTGTCGAAACCCCAAGATGACGCCAAAACTGGAGAGTATGGATGCTCCAGGACAAGGACAGACGGAGCCTGCTTACGGGCTGTCTGGCGTCCGGCATGAAGGTGGCGTGACGCCAACACAGGCTTTGATGAGGAACGTAGGAACCTGCGGCTCCGATGCGAAGGGAGAAATCCAAGCAGGCAGCCCCTGCAAGGACGAGAGTACCGATGCGGAGCACAGGGGCGGAGTCACTCGTAGTAGGGAAGAAGGTTCTGTAATGGAACGGGACCGAAGGGGTGGCGTTGCCTGGCAAGTTGGATCTGACAACCGAAGACGGGAGGATCAGTTCGGACGAGCCAAACCGTTCAATATTTCCAAGCGAGAAGTGTGGGAAGCCTATAAGAAGGTCAAGGCCAACAGAGGTGGAGCGGGGATAGACGGACAGACGATTGAGGCGTTTGAAAGGGAGCTGGGAAGCAACCTCTACAAGCTCTGGAATCGGTTGTCCTCGGGAAGTTATCATCCTCCGCCGATCAAGCGAGTCGAGATACCGAAGGCCGATGGAGGCGTGAGGCCGTTGGGAATTCCGACGGTCTCAGACCGGGTGGCACAGATGGTGGTCAAACAGCGTCTGGAGCCGAAGCTAGAGCCGATCTTCCACCGGGATTCCTATGGTTATCGACCGGGTCGATCGGCCCACCAAGCCATTGCCGCGGCGCGAAAGCGCTGCTGGCAATATGCATGGGTGCTTGATCTCGACATTAAAGGTTTCTTCGATAATATCGACTGGGAACTCTTGCTTCGAGCCTTACGGCGGCATACGGATTGCAGATGGATGCTGATGTACATTGAGCGGTGGCTAAAAGCACCGGTCAGTCTGCCAGACGGAACCGTACAGTGGCGAGACAAAGGTACGCCGCAAGGAGGCGTGATCAGTCCATTGCTGGCGAACCTGTTTCTGCACTACGGATTCGACGAGTGGATGCGTCGTCATCATCCGCACATTCCATTCGAGCGGTATGCGGATGATGCAATCTGCCATTGCCGCAGTCTGAAAGAAGCACAGGCGCTGAAGAAGGCTCTGGAAACAAGGATGGCGGAATGTCGCTTACAGTTGCATCCAGAGAAGACCAAGGTGGTCTTTTGCAAGGATGCCAACCGGAGGCTGGAGTACGAGATATGCCAGTTTGACTTTCTGGGGTATACGTTCCGTCCCCGCCTTCTTAAATCGAGGACGAACACACTATTCGTTGGGTTTGCGCCCGCGATCAGTCGGAAGGCGGCCAAATCGATTCGACAGACGGTCAGGCGGTGGCGGCTACATTGCTGGCACACCGTGGAACTCGTGGATGTGGCTGAAGCAATCAATCCGGCGCTACAAGGCTGGGTGAATTACTACGGTCGGTTCTCTCGATCCGCCTTGTACGATGTGTTCGATACGCTGAATCAGTACCTGGTTCGATGGGTGCGCAGGAAATACAAAAAGATGAAGGAGAAGGTGAGTCGGGCGAGGGATTGGTTGAACGCAGTTTGTCAGCGTCATCCCACGCTATTTGCTCACTGGGACCTGTCATCGAGTGAACGGTGGGCAATAGGAGCCGTATGAGTCGAGAGGCTCACGTACGGTTCTGGGAGGGCGTCAGGGTGAGATTCCTTGGCGCTACTCAACTACGTCGCTGCTGCTCGACGATTTTGTGCTGGCCGGCTTCGCCGCCAGGCCGATCACTCTGGCGAGGCTGGTCGGCACGCTGTTGATCGTGGCCGGGGTGGTAGTGATGCAGAATACGCCGGGAGACCGTACTGGCGAGAAAGGCAAAGTGAGCTCACCGGTAGTGGCATCGGTGTGTGTCGCTAGGCGGTCAAGAACGCTCGTGTGTGCGCAGCGAGCAGACGAACGAGCCTTCCTTGATCAGATCATAGGCGCAGTTGTCGCCATGGTCCTTGATGGTTTGATCCGCATTCAAGGCGATGAGGGCCTCGACGACGCTCAGACAACCATTCTGGTAAGCCACGTGCAAAGGCGTCATGCCACTCTGGTCCGTCGAGTTGATGTCGTCCCCATATTTGACATATAGCCTCACTAGGTCAACCTGCCCGGCAGCTGCCGCTTGGTGAAGTTGGCCAGTCTGATTTCGGGGGAGCGCCAGTGCATGTCGTCTATCGCTCTTGTTCTTAGCGGTCATAGTCTACCTCTTGGCGGTCCGTGATTATTTTCCCTTGCGGGTTCATGGTCTTAACGACAGAGCCTGGGTGGCTGTCAGAAAGATAGTGGGCATAACTGAGTGCATCGACTTTAGTACTAAAGTCGACAAGAGGGAATGTTGAGCCAGTTTGAAAGATTTCCCATCGCCCTGAAGGCCCATGGCTGACTCTGTAGGTCGTGACGTATTTTACACCTTTCATTCATGTACTCCTCCAGCTGGCGCAATCGCGGGACTACATCAATGCGATTCAGTTGGCGGTTAGCACGGTTGTTGAAGAGCATAGATGTAAAAAATATATCAATATTTCAATATAGATGATTCTAGTAATTCTGCTGATATATTTGGCTGCTCGCAATGATTGTCATTGATGTTGCGAGTTCGGGGTTGGAGTTAGCAAGACGACATAGTTTTTGTGCAGAGAAAATCGATCTTGACTCTTGGGTAATATGGATAAAAGTGGTGGGGTGGCCTAGCGGACTGAACGGCTAGCCCATTTGGTAATGACGTGTAGTTTTTTTGATGCAAGTCTGCTTAGAAAAAATTTCTCAAAACTCTCGTCCAAATAGCAAAATTCATAACCTGCTCGGGTCAGGCCCAGTACCATTGCAGTTCTTCCCGATGGCAGTAGGACATGAGCGCCTTGGCTTAGATAGAGCGATTTTTCGATGTTCTTTATGATGGGCTCCCGGGGCTCTGTATGCTAGCAATTAAAAAAGCTCCACTTGAGTGGAGCTTCGCATGCTATCTAATCTGTGATTAAACAGGTTGGATATTGGTTGCTGCCGGACCTTTTTTGCCCACGCCTCTAGTAAAGCTGATTTTTTGACCTTCATGTAGAGACTTGAAGCCGTCGGCCTTTATTTCAGAAAAGTGAGCAAACAAGTCTTCCCCACCGTTGTCCGGTGTAATAAAGCCAAAACCTTTTGCATCATTGAAAAATTTAACAGTACCTGTTTCCATGTCATATTCCTTTATGGATAAATAATGAGCTATCGCCCGAAATGCACGATATTCAAGGGATAGATATGGAAACAAAGGAGTCCGTAAGGACGACTGAAGTGTCAATAAGTATGATTCTTGAAAATCTTGCTGTATGCCAGTATGCGTGGCATGCAATCATAAGTCAATGAAAATTATAAATTAATTTATAGTCAATTTGGGTTTGAAAAGGGTGGCAATTTCAGAAGCAATGGATGGTTTTCTAATTCCGGGTTGGTTAGTTCCGCTAGATGTTTGAGTTATTGCGTTATGATGCTGGGGCAGACTGTACCTTGGGATCGCGCCATGGCAACGGGCTGGATGGGGCTCCCCGCCATGCTGCCACGGTGGGCGCAGTCGTTCAGGAGGACGGTATGAGGTCAATGTATGAGGGGAATACGTTCCTGTCAGCGCATATGTCTCCATAAGCCCAGCCTCTGGAGTTGTCATCGTGATCAATTGCAGATAATCGGGACGGGCCGCGTTGCTCATGGAATTGCAGCAGATGGGGGCGTGCAGAGTTTTGTGGACCGTTTCTGGAACCGTGGACACGCCCGGGTTACGTCAAAATATGTTTTTGGAATATCGCAGAGGTGGGTGATAAGCCATCAGAACAACAGCGCCTTCGAGGGGCACTATTGTCGTTTGAAGAGAGTCGGTCAAGGTTGGCAGAACGGGGTTTATCTGCCGCCAATCATACCCGCTCAAACACCGTCACCACCCCTTCGTGCGCGACAGATAGGTGTCACGGGTCTCGGTCGGTATTACATTGCCCATCACCATATTGCCAACGGCAGCTGGGAGAGACGATGGCGCGTTCGAGCGCGGCGCGGATCACGGTGGTGCTGAGCTTAACCGGGGTGACATCCTTTGGGCACCGGGCGCTGCCCGCCTATGCTGCCACGCCTATGTGGAGGGTGCGGGCGGAGACTGTCCGCCCGGTGTTCGGACAATGCTGCAGCGTGCGGAAGTCCTGACGTAGCCCAAAGAGGCGTGGCAGGCGGGGGGGTGGATGCTGTGCCATATCTGCTTGTCCACGATATAGGCCAACATGCCCGTCGCGATCGAGCCTGCCAGCCCCAATGCCTTGGCCGGACGAGTAATGGCGACCTGAAGCTGCGAGGCCGACTGGCGCAGCGACTCGAAGTTGGCCGCGTTGAGGAAGGCATCGATCCAGGCCGGGTAGATGGGCTGGTGGGCGAATTTCAGCCTGAATTGCGTCAGGCCCTTCCAGTCGAAAATCCGCGTATTGCCGGCATACAGACGCAGACATGCCTCCAGCGCCGCCCGCACTGGTGCCGACCAGCTGCGCTGGCAACCGCCAGCCGAACTCGAACAATTGGGCGACGGCACCGGTCTGCCACCAGCAGCGGTTGCCGCCGCCGGCGAAGGCGAGTGTGTCGATCTGGGACAGGTTCAGGGACTGGGTGGGTTCAACATGACTCATTGGGAAGGCAATCGATCAAGGGGCGGACCAGTGCCAGCGCGCGGGGCGTCGGCACCATGCCCTGCGCGCCGCGCATCAGCAGTGGGTCGTCAAACAGGTGGCGCAGCCGGCCCAGCGCATGGCTGACCGCCGGCTGGCTCTTGTGCAGCCGCTCGGCGGAACGTGAGATATGCCGTTCGGCCAACAGTGCTTCCAGGATCACCAGCAGGTTGAGATCGATGCGACGCAGATTATTCATGTAGCGAATAATAGTTAGCCGAAAATCAAATTGGCAATGCGATTGGCGTTATAGCAAGCTGGGTGCGTCGCTAACTTGCCGCAGCCGAGGCCCGGCTCCAACCGGTGCTCGGCGCGGCATTGAATCAGGAGTATTGCCATGTCCCCGCTTGCCAGCCTGTTGGGCTTGTTGATCGCCTGTGCCGCCGGCGCCGTGGTACCGGTGCAGGCTGGTGCCAACGCCGCCCTCGGCCGCGCCTTGGGTCACCCGCTGTGGGCGACGCTGATCTCGCTCGGCGTCAGCGTACTGGCGATCCTGCCGGTGATGTTGGCCCAGCGCGTGCCGGCACCGCAGCTGGCGCTGGCCGCCAAGGGGCCGTTGTGGTGGTGGGTCGGCGGCGTGCTTGGGGTGTTCTACATCAGCAGTGCGCTGATCCTGGCGCCCAAGCTCGGGGTCAGCAACTTTATCGCTGCGGTGGTAGCCGGACAGATGGTGGCGTCGCTGCTGCTCGATCACTTCACATTGGCCGGCTTCGCCGCCCAGCCGATCACCATGGCGCGACTGATTGGCGTGCTGTTGATCGTGGCCGGGGTGGTGGTGATGCAGAATGCGCCGGCGGTGGAGTCGGGCTTGGGGCGGGTGGCGGTGCGGGGGGGGTAAACCTCAATCTGGAACCCAAGCGTCACATCACAACCCGCCTGTCCGCCGCGTATCCCCCAGTTCTCCTTTGAAATTTCCCGAACAAGGATTTTCACGTGATCCTTGGGGATGCCGAACGGCGCCAGATTATTGACGATGGCCTTGTAAAGATTGCGTTTTGCCTCCAGCGAACGGCCGGCAAAGGCATCGATGCTGATGTGGGTGTAAAACTCGGGTTGCTGCCTTGCGGGAGGGCAGGCAAACCGGTGCGGCTCGTGAGCAATGAGCCGGACATTCTTGTCGCCGGGAAGAATCTTGAAGGCTTCCTGTAGGGCGGCATGCACGGCATCCATCAGGGCGATTTCCTGCTCTTGCAAATGCTGCCTTCTTACTTCGATCAATACGCTGGGCATAGTGTTTTCTTCCTTTTAACAAGGCGACGGCACCGTCCGGTGTACATCCTGGCCACGGAGCATGTCGCAGATCCGCTCAGCTTTGGGCGCGTCGAAACCGCATTGCTGGACCCGTTCGTCCGGGTTGTGCCAGGTGCCGAACAGCATGTCCCAGATGGGCAGGCCATAGTTCTGGGCGTGGTGGCCATAGGCGTGGTGTACCCGGTGCATTTCTGGCCGCTGGATTAGGTAGCCGAGCCACTTCGGCGAGCGGGTGTCGGAATGCAAGTACAGGTCGAAGAAACCGGTGAAGAACAGCGCCCAGGCTGCGGCGTACTCGGAGGCGCCAAACAGGATGTAGCTGCTGAAGCAGCTGATCAGGGTGGCGGTGACGGTTTCGAGCGGGTGAGCGAAGAACGCGGTGAGTGCTTCGATCCGCAGGGGGCTGTGATGGAGCTGATGGATGTTCCGCCACAGGAAATCGAAGCGATGCGTCGCGCGGTGCCACCAGTAGAAGATGACGCTGGTGCAGAAGAAGCCGAGAAAGCCGACGGCTATGTCTGGCAGCGAATCAGGCAGGGAAATCAGCGCCTGGGTCTTGATCCTGCCGTGGAACAGATAGCCGATGCCGACGGCGATGAGGCCGCTCGAGGCGCCAAGCGCCGTGGACAGCAGCAGCCAGCGCCGGTCGCAATGGTTTTGAGATGCCGGGGCGATCACCTCGCGGGTGAAGATCACCGCGAAGACGATCAGGATGATCGGGTAGACGTATAAATCCATGTGTTGTCCTTGCTTGGCCGGCTCAGATCGCCGACAGTGCGAGCCGGATCACCATCGCCCACAGCACGATGCTGGATGCGAGATACGCCGTGAAACGCAGCGGTACGTGGTTGATGGTGCACTGAATCGCGCTATGCAGCGCTCGTAGCGCGACATAGGCCCAGGCCAGCTGCACGAACACGGCATCGGCATGGTGCAGGGCGAGCAGCAGGCTACAGGTGGCATAGAAAATGACCGGGAGCTCGAACAGGTTCTTGAGGTTGTTCGACGGGCGGTTGATGTGCTCGGGCAGCATGGCGTTGATCCGTTCGGGCGTGGCGATCTGCTGGCTGGGGATGCGCTTGGTGACCAGATAACGAAGCCGTAGTGCATACATGTAGACCCACACGAGCAGGGTCAACAGCATCAGGGACAGGACGGGGTAAAGCAGGGCGTGTTCCAAATGGCGGGCTTTCTTGAACAGCTGGCTCGGCAGCAAGGCGGGCGCAGGCGAAGACGAAATTTATGCCTAAAGAATATCTCGAAAGCATCATACCCCGCCATCATGCACAACGGCGCCCAATGGGCGCCGTTGCCGTTTGCCGCGATGCGGCCAAGCTTGGCCGAACGGGATTAGCCGTTGGTCATCACACCCGCTCGAACACTGCCGCCACCCCCTGGCCACCGCCGATGCACATCGTCACCAGCGCGTAGCGCCCGCCGGTGCGCTGCAGTTCGTACAGCGCCTTGACGGTGATGATGGCGCCGGTGGCGCCGACCGGGTGGCCGAGCGAGATGCCGGAGCCGTTCGGGTTAACCTTCGCCGGATCGAAACCCAACTCCTGGGCCACCGCGCAGGCCTGGGCGGCGAACGCTTCGTTGGATTCGATCACGTCGAGATCGGCCACGGTCAGGCCGGCGTGCTCCAGCGCGATGCGGCTGGCCGGCACCGGGCCGATGCCCATGTGGTCCGGTTCGACGCCGGCATGACCCCAGCTGACCAATCGCGCCAGCGGCTTCAGGCCGAGCGCCTGCACCTGCGCCCCGTCGGCCAGCACCACGGCGGCGGCACCGTCGTTGAGCCCCGACGCGTTGCCGGCGGTGACGCTACCGTCTTTCTGGAACGCCGGCTTCATCTTGGCCAGTTGCTCCAGCGTCACGTCGGCGCGCACGTGTTCGTCGGTGTCGAACACCACCGTGCCCTTGCGGGTGGCGATCTCGACCGGAACGATCTGCTCCTTGAAGCGGCCTTCCTCGATCGCGCGGGCGGCGCGCTGCTGGCTTTCCAGTGCCAGCGCATCTTGCTCCTCGCGGCCGATGCGGTAGCGCGCCGCGACGTTCTCGGCGGTGACGCCCATATGGGTCTGCTGCCACGGGTCGTGCAGGATGCCGAGCATGTAGTCGACCACCTGCGCGTTGCCCATGCGGGTGCCCCAGCGCGCGCCCGGCATCAAATAGGGGCCTCGGCTCATCGATTCGGCGCCGCCACCGACGGCGATGTCGGCATCGCCGACCAGAATGCTCTGCGCGGCCATCAGGATGGCCTGCAGACCGGAGCCACACAGCCGGTTGACGTTGAACGCCGGGGTTTCCTTGGGGATGCCGGCATCCATTGCCGCCACGCGCGACAGGTAGGCGTCGCGGGTTTCGGTGGGGATCACATTGCCCATCACCACGTGACCGACGGCGGCCGGGTCGACATGGGCGCGCTCAAGCGCGGCGCGGATCACGGTGGTGCCGAGCTCCACCGGGGCGACATCTTTCAGCGAGCCGCCGAAGCCGCCAATGGCGGTGCGGGCGGCGCCGACGACGAAGATTTCCTTTTGCATCATCAACATCCTGTGGTTACGGGCAGAGCCCGCGTGTGGGCGAGGGGCGGGTGGAGGCGATCCACCCGGTTTGATGTGTCTGTGCTTGGGGCTGCCAGGCTGTGCAAGGTCTGGGCAAGGCGCGTCGATGCCGAATGGCTGCTGGCGACGCGCCGGCCGGATCAGAAGGCGTCGCCCGGCACGCGCACCCAGCCTTCCATCAGCACCCGCGCGCTGCGGCTCATCACCGCGCGGGTCACCGTCCACTGGCCATCGACCCGCTGCGCCTCGGCACCGACGCGCAAGGTGCCGGACGGGTGGCCGAAGCGCACCGCGTGGCGTTCGCCGCCACCGGCCGCCAGGTTGACCAGCGTGCCGGGGATCGCCGCGGCAGTGCCGATCGCCACCGCCGCGGTACCCATCATCGCGTGGTGCAGCTTACCCATCGACAGCGCGCGGGCCAGCACGTCGATGTCGGCGGCGGCCACCGGTTTGCCGCTGGACGACACGTAGTCGGCCGGCGGGGCGACGAAGGCGATCTTCGGGGTGTGCTGGCGGGTGGCAATCTCGTCCAGCTGCTGGATCAGGCCCATCTTCAGCGCGCCGTGGGCGCGGATGGTCTCGAACATGGCGAGGGCCTTGGCATCACCGTTGATGGCGTCCTGCAGCTCGGTGCCGGTGTAGCCGATCGCGTCGGCGTTGACGAAGATGGTCGGGATGCCGGCGTTGATCAGCGTGGCCTTCAGCACGCCGACACCCGGCACTTCCAGGTCGTCGACCAGTTGGCCGGTGGGGAACATCGCGCCGCCGTCTTCGCCTTCGTCGGCCGGGTCGAGGAATTCCAGCTGTACCTCGGCGGCCGGGAAGGTCACGCCGTCCAGTTCGAAGTCGCCGGTTTCCTGCACCTGGCCGCCAGTGATCGGCACGTGGGCGATGATGGTCTTGCCGATATTGGCCTGCCAGATGCGCACGGTGGCGATGCCGTCGTGCGGCACGCGCGCCGCATCGACCAGGCCGCCCGCGATGGCGAACGGGCCGACCGCGGCCGACAGGTTGCCGCAGTTGCCGCTCCAGTCGACGAAGGCCTGGTCGATCGACACCTGGCCGAACAGGTAGTCGACGTCATGGTCGGGACGGCTCGAGGTGGCGACGATCACCGTCTTGCTGGTGCTGGAGGTGGCACCGCCCATGCCGTCGATCTGCTTGCCGTACGGGTCGGGGCTGCCGATCACGCGCAGCAGCAGCGCGTCGCGTGCGGCGCCCGGCACCCGGGCCGCTTCGGGCAGGTCCTGCAGGCGGAAGAACACGCCCTTGCTGGTGCCGCCACGCAGGTAGGTGGCGGGAATCTTGATCTGGGGAAGATGCGGCATGGTGCCTGTTCCTTATCGAGAGCGCCTGCGTCGGGCAGGGCGCGGCAATGCTACGTTATCGTGCGGCGCCGCCTTTGCCTACGTCCTGTCGGACGTGGCTAGAGCAGGCGCAGCTGGGCATAGGGGTAGGGCGGTGCGGCGAGTGGCCAGGTGGCGATGGTCCGGTAGCGATAGGGCGCCCCTCCGCCTTCCACCAGCAGAATTTCGTCGATCGTCCAATCGATCGGTTCGATCTGCTGCGATGGTAGCGGCGACGGTGCAAGGTAGCTGATGGTGACGTGCGGGGTGGGGGTCGACGGGGCATCCAGGCCTTCCGCGAGCAGAGCCGCCTGGATTGCTAGCCGCAGCGCCTTTAGCTCCTTCGGGTCGCCATGTGCTTGAAAGGCCCAGTGCATCCTGCCGGTGGTCGGCCGTCCGCTGTTGATGCGGTTGAGCGTCATCGGGCACATCACGGCCGAGACCCGGTCGCCGGCGCGTAGCAGCCGGTCGAGCAGTCTCGCTTCGACGAAGTAGCGGCTCGACAGCGACTGGTGCCAGTTATCGGGCGCGAACAGCCTAGAACCCAGCCGGGTGTCCAGGCCATGGTGGCGCACGGCGCTCACCATGGCGGACAACACCGCTGGTGGAGGCTTAGCCATCAACAACAGCCTGGGCACCGCCGTCATCGCTGACTCAGGCGGCCTGCGCGGCCGCGAGGAAGTCCTGCGCGAAGCGCTGCAGCACGCCGCCGGCCTCGTAGATCGACACTTCCTCGTCCGAGTCCAGGCGGCAGGTCACCGGCACCTGCACCGTTTCGCCGTTGGCGCGGTGGATGACCAGGGTCAGCGCGGCGCGCGGGGTGCGTTGGCCGATCACGTCGTAGGTCTCGGTGCCGTCGAGGGCCAGCGTCTTGCGGGTCACGCCCGGCGTGAACTCGAGCGGCAGCACGCCCATGCCGATCAGGTTGGTGCGGTGGATGCGCTCGAAGCCCTCGGCGACGATGGCTTCCACGCCGGCCAGGCGCACGCCCTTGGCGGCCCAGTCGCGCGAGGAGCCCTGGCCGTAGTCGGCCCCGGCCACGATGATCAGCGGCTGCTTGCGGTCCATATAGGTCTCGATCGCTTCCCACATGCGCATCACCTTGCCTTCCGGCTCGACGCGGGCCAGCGAGCCCTGCTTCACCGTGCCGTCTTCGTTCAGCACCATTTCGTTGAACAGTTTCGGGTTGGCGAAGGTGGCGCGCTGCGCGGTCAGGTGGTCGCCGCGGTGGGTGGCGTAGGAATTGAAGTCCTCCTCCGGCAGGCCCATCTTGGCCAGGTACTCGCCGGCCGCCGAGTTCAGCAGGATGGCGTTGGACGGCGACAGGTGGTCGGTGGTGATGTTGTCCGGGAGGATCGCCAGCGGCCGCATGCCCTTGAGCGTGCGCTCGCCGGCCAGCGCGCCTTCCCAGTACGGCGGGCGGCGGATGTAGGTGCTCTTCGGGCGCCAGTCGTACAGCGGCGAGGCGGCCTTGGCGGTGGCACGCTTCTCGAACATCGGGATGTAGATCTGGTTGAACTGCGCCGGCTTCACGGCACGGGCGACCAGGGCGTCGATTTCCGCGTCGCTCGGCCAGATGTCCTTCAGGTGGATTTCCTTGCCGTCGACCACGCCCAGCACGTCCTGTTCGATGTCGAAGCGCACCGTGCCGGCGATGGCGTAGGCCACCACCAGCGGCGGCGAGGCGAGGAAGGCCTGCTTGGCGTACGGGTGGATGCGGCCGTCGAAGTTGCGGTTGCCGGACAGCACGGCGGTGGCGTACAGGTCGCGCTCGATGATCTCCTGCTGGATTTTTGGGTCCAGCGCGCCGGACATGCCGTTGCAGGTGGTGCAGGCGAAGGCGACGATGCCGAAGCCGAGCGCTTCCAGGTCCTCAAGCAGGCCGGCTTCCTTCAGGTACAGCTCGACCACCTTCGATCCCGGCGCCAGCGAACTCTTCACCCACGGCTTGCGGGTGAGGCCGAGCTTATGGGCGTTGCGCGCCAACAGGCCGGCGGCGATCACGTTGCGCGGGTTGGAGGTGTTGGTGCAGCTGGTGATGGCGGCGATGATCACCGCGCCGTCCGGCAGCAGGCCGTCGGCTTCCTGGGCGCGCGCCTTGTCGAGGTCCACCGCGATGCCGCGTTCGGCCAGCGCCGAGGTCGGCAGGCGCTTGTGCGGGTTGGACGGGCCGGCCATGTTGCGCACCACGCTCGACAGGTCGAACGTCAACACGCGTTCGTATTCGGCGTGCTTCAGGGTGTCGGCCCACAGCCCGGCGGCCTTGGCGTAGGTTTCCACCAGCTTCACCTGCTCGTCGGTGCGGCCGGTCAGGCGCAGGTAGGACAGGGTCTGCTCGTCGATGGCGAACATCGCCGCGGTGGCGCCGTACTCCGGGGCCATGTTGGAGATGGTGGCGCGGTCGCCGATGGTCAGGCTGGCAGCGCCGGCACCGTAGAACTCCAGGTAGGCGCCCACTACGCGCTCCTTGCGCAGGAACTCGGTCAGCGCCAGCACGATGTCGGTGGCGGTGATGCCGGGCTGGCGCTGGCCGGTCAACTCGACACCGACGATGTCCGGCAGACGCATCCATGAGGCGCGGCCGAGCATCACGTTCTCGGCCTCCAGTCCGCCGACGCCGACGGCGATCACGCCGAGCGCGTCGACGTGCGGGGTGTGACTGTCGGTGCCGACGCAGGTGTCCGGATAGGCCACACCGTGGTCGGCGTGGATCACCGGCGACATCTTCTCCAGATTGATCTGGTGCATGATGCCGTTGCCGGCCGGGATCACGTCGACATTATCGAAGGCGGTCTTGGTCCACTCAATGAAGTGGAAGCGGTCCTCGTTGCGACGGTCCTCGATGTCACGGTTCTTCTGGAACGCGTCCGGATCGAAGCCGCCGCACTCCACCGCCAGCGAGTGGTCGACGATCAATTGCACCGGCACCACCGGGTTCACCTGGGCCGCATCGCCCCCTTGGGCGGCGATGGCGTCGCGCAGGCCGGCCAGATCGACCAGCGCGGTCTGGCCGAGGATGTCGTGGCACACCACGCGCGCCGGGAACCACGGGAAGTCGCGTTCACGCTTGCGCTCGATCAGCTGTTTCAGCGAATCGGTCAGGATGGCCGGATCGCAGCGGCGCACCAGGTTTTCGGCCAGCACGCGCGAGGTATAAGGCAGGGTGTCGTAGGCGCCGGGCTGGATCGCCTCGACCGCCGCGCGGGCGTCGAAGTAGTCCAGTGGGGTGCCCGGCAGGGCGGTACGGTAGGCAGTGTTCATGGCGGGGAGCCCAAAGAGAGAATCGAGGGGGGCAGAAGGCAGAAGAGCGGCCTGCGCCGCTCTGCCGTCATGATCAACGCTGGTCGATCGGCACGAAGGTCAGGTCTTCCGGCCCGACGTAGTTGGCCGACGGGCGGATGATCTTGCCATCCTGGCGCTGCTCGATCACGTGCGCGCTCCAGCCGGAGGTACGCGAGATCACGAACAGCGGGGTGAACATCGCGGTCGGCACGCCCATCATGTTGTAGCTGACCGCGCTGAACCAGTCGAGGTTCGGGAACATCTTCTTCACGTCCCCCATCACGCTCTCCAGGCGCTCGGCGATGTCGAACATCTTGGTGTTGCCGGCCGCTTCGGACAGCTCGCGCGCGACTTCCTTGATCACCTTGTTGCGTGGGTCGGCGATGGTGTACACCGGGTGGCCGAAGCCGATCACCACTTCCTTGCGCTCGACGCGGGCACGGATGTCCGCCTCGGCTTCATCCGGGTTCTCGTAGCGCTGCTGGATCTCGAACGCCACCTCGTTGGCGCCGCCATGCTTCGGACCGCGCAGCGCGCCGATGGCGCCGGTGATGCTCGAGTACATGTCCGACCCGGTGCCGGCGATCACGCGGCCGGTGAAGGTCGACGCGTTGAATTCGTGCTCGGCGTACAGGATCAGCGAGGTGTGCATCGCCCGCACCCACAGTTCGCTCGGCTTCTCGCCGTGCAGCAGGTGCAGGAAGTGGCCTCCGATCGAGTCGTCGTCGGTTTCCACGTCGATGCGCTTGCCGTTGTGGCTGAAGTGGTACCAGTACAGCAGCATCGAGCCGAACGAGGCCATCAGGCGGTCGGCGATGTCGCGCGCGCCGGCGATGTTGTGGTCGTCCTTCTCCGGCAGGGTGCAACCGAGCGCCGACACGCCGGTGCGCATCACATCCATCGGGTGGGCCGAGGCCGGCAGCGCTTCCAGCACCGCCTTCACCGAGGCCGGCAGGCCGCGCAGCGCCTTCAGCTTCTGCTTGTAGCCGGCCAGTTCGGCCTTGTTCGGCAGCTTGCCGTGCACCAGCAGGTAGGCCACTTCTTCGAATTCGCAACGCTCGGCGATGTCGAGGATGTCGTAGCCGCGGTAGTTGAGGTCATTGCCGGTGCGGCCGACGGTGCACAGCGCGGTGTTGCCGGCGGCGACGCCGGACAGGGCAACCGACTTCTTCGGTTTGCTGACGAGGGTAGCTTCGCTCATCTGGGGTTTCTCCTTAATGCAGACTCGATCTGAATGGCTGG
>NZ_JAUEDK010000075.1 GCF_030385785.1 Crenobacter oryzisoli | reverse complement strand
GGCGGTCGGTTTCTTGACCTGCAAAGCAGACAGGATGCTGGTTTGTTCCTGGCTAATCGATGAGATCCCCGAGATTGGCTGAGTGTTGTTCAAGGTCACGCGGTGGTGTTGAATCCGACGCAGCAGTGATAGCGCCCGTTCGGGCGACAGGCTACTTTCACTGGCAGCAAGGCGCTGGCGCATTACTCGATACAGAACCAAAGCCATGAAGCAGATCATGGCGTGGGCACGGATACGGTCCGGCAGCCGGTGGTAGACCGGTCCGATTTCGATTTCCGACTTCAGCACGCGGAAGCCGCGTTCGATATCCGCGAGTGACTTATAGCGCTCGATGACTTCGTCGGGCTTCAGATCAGCGGTATTGGTCACCAGCAGGAGTTTGCCGTCCATCAGCCGTGCATGCGCCAGCGCCTGTGCGTCGATGTCGTAGCTGAACAGCTCACTCTTGAGATTGACGCGGACGATGCGCGCCAAGTGTGCTTCGCATACCTCATGGTAGAAACGCGCCCGCGCGCCACCATCCGATAGCTTACGGCCTCGGCTACGTTTGCCGGCATCTTGCGCATCGAGTTTGCCGGTCCATTCGGCTGCCTTCCGCTCCAGCTCGGCGATCAGACGGTCGCGCTGTGCGCCTTGCTCAGCGGCGGTTTCCGGGTTATGCGCGATGATCAGGCGCAAGCCTTCCCATTCAAGCTCACCGGTGACTTCCTGGGTTGCATTCAGGCAATCCGCCTGCTGAAACGGTGTCAGTAACTCGACGAAGTCGGAGTAGCGGCGCCCCGGCACCGCCAGGATGAATTCGAGCGGCTGACCGCTCGGCAGGCTGATCGCCTGCAATTCGGCCAGGTTGTCGGTGGACAGCAGCCCACGGTCGGCGACGGCGATCACACGCCGGATCGGGAAACGCTGGATCACCTTCTCGATGGTCGGCTTGAGCGTCGTGACTTCGGCGGTATTACCATCGAACACTTCGTGGTAGAGCGGAATGCCGTCGGCAGTCTGCACCACGCCGAGCATGAACTGGCGGGCGATCACGCCTTCCTTGGCCATGCCGAATTTGCGCACATCGCCATCCTGCTGCGACAGGCCTTCGGCACGGATGGTGGTCATGTCATAGAACACCACTGCCAGTTCCTGATCGAGCAGCGGACGTAGCAACGCAGACACGACCTGGTCGACGGCGTCTTGATGCACGATCAAGGCATCCATCGCACGCAGCAGGTGCTGGTGCTCGATGGCTTCGGCAACGATGCCAGGCAGGCTGACGGTTTCCAGCCAGCGCAGCACACCGAGCTTGGAGTCGGGGTCGCACAGTCGATTAAGCACCATCACCCGAACCAAGGCTTCTATGTCGATGCTGTGGCGGGTACGGCGGAAGGCTTTGCGCAGCTGACCAAAGCCCAGTTCTTCCCAAAGCTCGGTCAACGCCCAAACGTCACCCAGTGCACGGGCCGATTCGAAGGTCGGTGCGACATGGTCAGGCATGGAACGACCGGTCAGGCGCAGTAAGCCGGAAATGACGGACTCGAGCTCCGAGCCAATCTGGTCAAGCCGTCCGAGGGTGGCGACGGTGCGTTTTTTGACGCGCCCATCCTCCCCCCGGTAAGACTCGACCAGTTGAACGTAACGGCGGCTGCCGGACTTGGTGACTTTGACAAACATGCCGTCACTTTATCAGGCATATAGTGCATGTCAAATAACGGTTTTATGGTCAAAAACGTGCCACCACAAGAGTTTTGGCGAAATCGACACTGAAACCCGCATGGTTATTAGAGGTCAGCAGCGAAAACAGACAATTTTTGGGGGCGAACTGTCGAACTCGGGAGGTTAGAGACAAGCTCAGCAGCTACACCGCAGTAAACAGGGGTCTGGGGCTGAATATTGAGCACTGCCAGTACAAAGGATTGACCAACCGGGCGGAGCACTCGCCCCCGCCAAACGCGAGTGCACGAGAAAGTGATGTACCGTGTCAAATCAGCTCACCATCGACCACTCTTCACGTCGGTTCATGATCAAGTCAGCAAGCTGTTCAGGTACGGCCGCTATAACACGCATGCGCAGCACCAACGTGAGGTGCACCCGAGGCTTCGAGGCTTGGGAAAGGATAAGTTGCGCCCCGATGCTGGGACGCCTCGCCACATGAGTCCGCTGTCCTCAAGCACCGCATTGTCGTTGGCCCCTCATCCTTAATTTGACAATACTGTTGGCGCTCACTGAATTTCGACTAGAAACCGCATCAATTCGGGCTGCTGCGGGCTTGCTTTCAGCCTCACCCGGAAAGGGCGATGCTTTGGGCGTACCTGTGCCAACGTGAGCGACTGCTCGAGTATGCCGCTGCTCGCATCCAACACTTGCAGAAGGCTCTGATGCAGTTGAACCTGCAGTTACTGCACGTCGTGACAGACATGAGCGGCGGCGCTGGGATAAAAAACATCCGTCGTGCCATCCTCGCCGGTGGGCGTCAACCCGAAGTGTTGGCTAGCTTTCGTGATTGCCGCTGTAAGGCGTCGCAGAAAACCATCCGCCAAGCCCTGATCGGCCATTACCGGCCGAAGTATCTCTTTACCTTGCAGCAGGCCATGCCCCTGTATTACTGCCCCCAGGGGCAGGTCGTGCTGTGTGATCAGCACATCGAACGAACGCTTCAGTGAATCACAGAATACAAATGCGCTCCACAGTACTTCGCCAATTACTCCCCAAGTAAGGGTAAAGAAAACTCAGCATCATCTTGCGGCCATCATTTACTGCCAGTGCAGATTCTGTAGTGCTACTTACGCGCTCAGGGGCACTAACCCATGCTTCTTGTAGCAATTGGAATTGCTTAGCCAGTTGTTTAATTGCCCTCTCACTTCCGCAAATATTTCCCTCTCTATTCATCTTTAGGAATAAGGTTTCAAGAGATTTTTCAATTTTATATTTCTCTAACTGCAGGTAATGTGAACGTAGTAGATCATTAAAGGCGAACAAACTTGATCTCCCATGAAGAATGAATCGGTACTGCCATTGATGTTTTAACGTCTTCGTCAATAGCTGAGCCATTTTAAATAAAGACTCGGTATTGTTTTCGCCTTGCTCTAATAGGGCGACCAGTCCATCTACATAGCGACCAAGCAGTTCAAGAATTATCTCTTCCTTGTTACTGTAGTGGTAGTAAAGATTGCCAGTGCTAATGCTTAGCTTCTGAGCAATATGGTTGGTTGTAATCCGGCGTTCTCCGTGCAAATTAAACAACTGAAGGCTGGCCTGAATAATAATGTCGGGCGTTGCGCTACGACCGGCTCTTCTCTTGAATTTTCCGTTCATTAACATGAGAAAATTACTTTTAATGGGTTAGTTTGGTAAAGGCCACGAGAATTTAACTCTTAACCATCAAGCTGCTTGCCCCATTGGCTCCAACAATGAAACATCACACAGCTTTCTCTACTTGACCAACACTCCGTCTAAATGTTTAAGAACTAGGAATTCCTTAGTAAGCAACGGCGATAAACCATAGTTAACTAGCGTATCAAACTGAGAGTTTTGCAAAATTCACAACGACTCCAATTCGCGCCGTTGAAGCTGACCCGCCTCCTGACTTGCTTACGATTTTCCGAAAAATCTTGTTAGCGGCTTTAAGCACTGTGATCCGACTTCGTGCCACAATCAAGATTCATTCAACGCACTCTGAGCGCGAGTCTTACAACGCCATCTCTCATGAGAAAGTTAATCTCACGCCTCAGTCATTGCATCAAGAAGTAGATCAAACGCAGCGCTAGATACTTTAAACGTACCTTGATATGGGTGGGTCAGTTCTAGCATGAGAAAATTAGTACTCGTAATAGCGATCACCCCCAAAAGTAGGGAAAATATCGAAAAAAACCCACCACCACTAAGTACTCCATAAAGAAAGAACAATAAGCAAGCCCATCCGAAAACGACTACAAGGAGCAAGGTGGGTATCTGATTCGATAGGCTTCTTATAATGTTCGACTGCACCGCAATAAATCCACTAGAAAATTCGCGAATTGAATTTAAATCATCACGGGCAATATTTTCGAAAGATTGAGTTATGCTATTTATCTCCAGCATCATTTCGGCATCTTCAGCAAGATGACTATAACTTATATCGCTATGACGGACTCCATTTTCATCTGGCCAATACCGCCTCAATAAGCGAAGCACTACTTCTCTCAAAAGAATGCGCGGCTCATTTGACACAGCCTTGAACTGCTTCAGCAAAAGATCGATATTGGCCAATGAATTTACAAGCGAATTGAGATCTGCCTGATGGTTATTGAATGTGGCGTAGGATGATGAAACAAGCAGACCCAAAACAATTGCAAAAAGTGTACCAATTAATCCGGAAATGGATTTTATCAAATCTCCAGAATGAGCAACTGCAGAGGGAAATAGTTCGTGCACACAAATACCAGAAATTGCAAACATGAATGCAAAGATGGCGACTATGAAACAGCGTCCCAGTATATTCATTTCAATTACTCACAGAGCATCACTAATTTTAATTTAGTGACGCAATATAAATACAGATAAAATCTCACTACCTAGAGTAGGCCTCAGGCATGCATGGACGTTTTTGACATTCTGGAATGCACAAGCCAATTTCAACATCGCAAACAGGCATGTACTTCCCCCACTTACCAGTTCGACGAATCAAACTTCATCACGTACAGATCTTCAGGAACTCACCTTCGAGCTGAAAAGTTGACCCTTACCGGGTATGACATCTGTTTACGATGTACATCTAACGCAACAAATGCCTTTAGCATTTATTGACCTGTTGCTGCCATGCTCCTCTGGCGCCGGTGTTCACTTTCGCCTTCTATAGCGTCGTAAAAGTGAACCGTCGGGTTTAGTTATTTCTTGACAAGCATTGCACTACACGAATATAACCATACCGTACAGTTTAGTTACGGGCAAATGGTTTCTAATGCCATGAGCCACACAACTTGGCACATGAGATGGCAGACATAGACACCAGACAGCCAGAAAATTCTTTTGGCATAAGGCCGGGCGACCTCACACGCTTAGTCGCCTGCGAGCTTTGCGATGCTGTTCACCAGCGCGCCGACCTCATCCGTGGAGGACGCGCCATGTGCCTGCGCTGCGGCGGCCAGCTGTATCGCGAGAACAACCGCGCCTACCGGCGTCTGCTGCCGCTTCTACTCGGCGCTCTGATTCTATTTCTGCTCTCCAACGCCTATCCCATAGTCGAGATGGATCTCAAGGGGGTTCGCTCGCAGACCACGCTATTGGATTCGATACAGGCGCTGTATGCCGACAACATGGCACTGATAGCCATCCTGGTATTCATCACCACCATCCTGTTTCCGCTGGTCGAGATGCTGATGCTGCTTTACCTGCTGATCCCGATGGCCAGGCACCGCACCCCGGCCAACTTCGCGCGCGTCGTGCGCTGCATTCAACGGACCCGGCCGTGGGGAATGATCGAGGTATTTCTGGTCGGGGTACTGGTCACAGTGGCGAAATTGTCCGCGATGGCCGAGGTGCTGCCCGGTATCGCGCTGTGGTCGTTCGCTACACTGGTGGTCGTGCTGGCGGTTCTGATGGCCTTCGATCCACGCGACCTGTGGCAGTACCTGGACAATGATCAGTGCCGCGATGGGGAGCTATCGCGATGAGAAAGCCTCATGCCACGCCATCAGCCATTCCCACTTCAACCTCCATGGGGTTGATCTCATGTCACGCCTGTGGCCTGCTGAGTTCACGCGCACTCGCTAGTCTGCCCTGCCCGCGCTGCGGAGCTTCTCTACATCACCGCAAGCCAGACAGCCTTGCGCGCACCTGGGCCTTCCTGCTCGCAGCCTTCATCCTCTATATCCCCGCCAATCTGCTGCCCATCATGGTCACGCAGTCGATCCTCGGCGTTTCCCACGACACGATTCTGTCGGGCGTGCTCTTTCTCTGGATCTCCGGTGCCAAGGGATTGGCCCTGCTGGTGCTGGTCGCCAGTGTGATCGTGCCGCTGCTAAAGATGATGATCCTCGTACTGTTGCTGCTGTCGGTGCATTTCCGTTCCACTTGGCGCATCCGTCAGCAGACGCGCTTGTATTGCCTGCTGGAAGTGATCGGCCGCTGGTCGATGCTCGATATCTTCGTCGTGGCCCTGCTTGCGGCGCTGGTGCGCGCCGGCATGCTCGCCACCATCATCCCCGGGGCTGGCGCCTTGGCCTTCGCCTCCGTAGTCGTACTCACCATGCTGGCTTCCCTGAGTTTTGACCCACGCCTGTTGTGGGATTCGCTGGACGCAAAAGATGACTGAACTTGATTCTCTCCCCTCCCCCTTGCCACTCCTGCCACCGGAGCCGGAACAGCGCCAGCGGGCGCGCTGGCTGCCCTCGCTGGTATGGCTGATTCCTATCGTCGCGGCGGTGATCGGGCTGTCATTGCTAGTCCATTCGCTGGCGGAGCGCGGGCCCGAGATCACCGTAACCTTCCGCACTGCGGCGGGGCTGGCTCCCGGCAAAACCCCAGTGCGCTATAAGGACGTCGACATAGGCCTAGTAAAGGAAGTGCGGCTAGCCAGCGACCATTCTCATGTGATCGCCACCATAGACCTGAGCAAGGATGCCGAAAGCTTCGCAGCCAAGGACGCCCGCTTCTGGGTAATGCGCCCACGCTTCGCCACATCCGGCATCTCCGGGCTGGAAACCTTGCTATCGGGAGCCTACATCGCCGTCGATGCCGGCAAATCGAAGGAACGTGGAAGTGACTTCACCGGGCTAGAGGCACCACCCATAGTCACCGCCGATTCTTCTGGCAAGCAGTTCGTCCTGCACGCGGCAGACCTTGGCTCACTCGACATCGGCTCGCCGGTCTATTACAGGCGCGTACAGGTGGGCCAGGTGATGGCCTACCAGCTCGACCCGGGCGGGCGTGACCTGTCGCTGCGCGTGTTTATCAACAAGCCCTACGACAAACTGGTCACCGCGGATACCCGCTTCTGGCATGCCAGCGGTGTCGATATCAAGCTCGATGCAGCCGGCATCAAAGTCAACACGCAATCGCTGGCCACCGTGCTGCTTGGAGGCGTGGCGTTCCAGGCGCCGGAAGATTACAAGACAGCGGCTCCCGCCAACGAGAATACCCAATTCCTGCTGGCCAAGGATCAAACCGAAGCCATGAAGGAGCCGGACGAGTTGGCTCCGATGCTGGCCGTGCTGAATTTCGACCAATCCGTGCGCGGGTTATCTCCCGGCGCACCAGTAGACCTGCGTGGTGTGGTGGTCGGCCAGGTACGCTCGATAGGCATCGAGTACCAGCACGACAAGAAGACCTTCCGCCTGCCCGTGGTGGTAGAGCTATACCCCTCGCGCATGGGCTTCCAGCAACGCGACGTGGGAGACGACCAACATGCCCACACCATCGCCGAAGCACTGACAAAGCGCGGTATGCGTGCACAGCTGCGGACAGGCAACCTGCTGACCGGCCAACTCTATGTCGCACTGGACTTTTTCCCCAAGGCTCCGCTGGCTGATGTCAATTTTTCCGATGCTATTCCGGAGCTGCCTACCGTACCTGGCAGTTTCGACCAGTTGCAGACCAAGCTGGGAGACATCGTCAACAAGATCGACAAGGTGCCGTTTGAACAAATCGGGCAGGAAATGCGCACCTCGATGACGTCGCTGGACATGATGTTGAACAACGCCAACAAGCTGGTGGTTCAGATTCATGGGGACGTGGCGCCACAGGTTACCGCCGCCCTCATTGATGCACGCAAGACCCTCAATGCAGCCAACGGCGTGCTCGCTACCAACTCACCGACGCAGCAGGATACACGCCGCATGATGCAGGAGCTGACCCGCACAGCAGTTTCGCTGCGCACCCTGACCGATTACCTTGAACGCCACCCGGAAGCGCTGGTACGCGGCAAGGTTGGCATGGAGACAGAATGATGAAACGATGGAATGCACTGCCGCTGTTGCTAATCGCCGGTGGGCTTGCCGGCTGCGCTTCGCCAGAAGCGCGCTACTACACCCTGGCCCAAGGGGCCTCTGCCAGCCCAGCGGCTGCACGCATTACCCAAGCTGCCGGCCAGCCTATCTGGATCGAAGTGGCACCCGTGCGCGTGCCGGAGCGTTTGAACCGCCAGAATCTTCTGCTGGTAAACGACAACGGCGCGCTCAAGCTACTGGAACGAGATCGTTGGTCGGCCCCGCTGCCGGATGAGCTGCGCGATGCCTTGTCGCAGCGGTTGCAGGACAGCCTGGGCGCGGTAGATCTCTACCAGCAGGGCTTGTCTGGCATCAACCCAGTTTATAACATCACGACCCAGGTACTGCGCCTGGATGCCAAACTCGACAAAGGCGCAAGCGCGGAGATTTGCTGGACCGTGCGGCGCTCGCCTGAAGACAGGGTGGTGGCCGGCTGTACCCAGGCGGAACTGTCGGCACCAGGGGGGGTGGAAGGTGTGGTGGCGGCTTACCGCAAGGTGGTCATCCAGACCGCGGCGGACATCACCATGGCGATACAGACGATACGCTCCTGAGTCCTGTCCATCGGGTAGTCCGCGTGCGGGCAACAGCACAGCAAGAACGACTCCGCATGCGCCCGCAATCACCAGCTCATCAGTTGGCCTGCACGGTGCAGGCCGGATGCGCAGACGCCGCTTGATCGCTGACGCAGCCCAGGTCTGGGCTGCACCTAGCGTGCTTAACGGGTCTTACTATAGCCATGCAGGAATACCCGCACGGCCTCCGTGACCGACTCGACGATCTGCTCGTCGCCAGGCAGGTCAGCTACCCCGGTGATGAACAGCTCCAGAAAATCCGCCTCCAGCAGGTTGATCAGATGGAGCGCGGCGCGCAATGGCTTGCCCGGACGTAGACGCCCTGCTTCCATCTCCCCCTCCAGAAAGCCCGCTAACTGCTCCCAACCCAGGGCCGGCCCATTTTCCAAGAACATCTTGCCCATGCCGGAGCGCGGCCCTTCGCCCATTACAATGCCTCGCACGACGAGCAGATCCGGGGTTAGCACGTTTTTCAGGAAGTGTTCGCCGAAGGTTTGCAGCGTCACAGCAAGATCGCCTCCCGGCACCAGGCTGCCGAATGCCTGCATCATGCGCTCTTGCGCCCACCCCTTCATCACCACCAGGAAAAGCTCTTCTTTTGAAGCAAAGTAGTTGTACAGCGTTGCCTTGGAGCCCCCCACCCGGGTAGCGATTTCCGACATTGAGGTGGCTTCGTAGCCGCGTTCCAAAAATACCTCTGTTGCCATCGCTACGATCCTCTGCTGCCGGCTTTCGCTTTTTACCCTCATCTCACCTCCAAAATGAACTGATCAGTTCAGTTATCTCTTGACAGGCATTATACCTTAATTATATAACCGTACTGTACGGTTTAATTATGGGCAGACGACGATGCACACTAGATCATCACCACTAATGACAGTCCTCCGCTGCAGCCTGCTGCTAGCAATGGGAGGAGCCTTGGCTGGCTGCGCCAGCGTGCCTGACCTCGGCCCGCGCGCACAGATACATACCTCGACGCAGTTGCAAAGCACGCAAAGCCTGGCCGGCACCAATTCGGCGTGGGTTGAGCAGCAATGGTGGAAACGTTATGGCGATACCCAGCTTGATGCCCTGATGGACGAAGCTCTGGCCAACTCGCCCGATCTCACTGCGGCAGAGGCGCGCATCCTTAAGGCCGAAGGTTATGCCCAGCAAACCGGCGCCAGTCGCCTGCCGAGTGTAGACCTGGATGCCAGCGTGACGCGCATGAAGCAAAGCTACAACAACGGTGTTCCGAAGCCGCTCGTACCACAAGGTTTCAACAACGCCTCTCGCGTGGCACTGGACTTCAGCTACGAATTGGATTTCTGGGGCAAGAATCGCGCCGCCGTGGCAGCCGCCACTTCGGAGCTGGATGCCGCACGGGCCGAGGCTGCACAAAGCCGCCTGCTGCTGACCAGCGCGATCGCCTCCGCTTACGCAGAGCTGGCGCGCCTTTATGCCGAGCACGATGCAGCAGTGCAGGCAGTCGACGCACGCCGGGGCAGTGAGATGCTGATGAGCGAGCGTCAGCAGCAGGGCCTGGAAACCATGGCCAGCGTGCGTCAGGCCGAATCGCGCCGCGCAGCGGCCGAGGCCGATCTGACCGCGGCCGACCAGGCCATCGCACTGCAGCACAACGCACTGGCGGCCTTGGTTGGTGCCGGGCCGGATCGTGGCTTGTCCATTTCCCGTCCGACCGTTGATCTCAGCCAGCCGCAAGGGCTGCCGTCCACCCTGCGTGCCGAACTGCTCGCACGCCGCCCGGACCTAACTGCAGCCCGCTTGCGCGCCGAAGCCGCCGCCAAGCGCATCGACGTCGCCCACGCCGGCTTCTACCCAAACGTCAACCTGACCGCCTACGTCGGTGCCCAGTCGCTCGGCGGCCTCGGCTTGTTGACCAAAGCCGGCTCCGGCATCGCCGGCATCGGCCCGGCCATTGATCTGCCGATCTTCCACGGCGGCCAACTGGAGGGTAACTACCGTGTGGCACGCGGCGAATACGACAACGCCGTAGCCAGCTACAACCAGACCTTGATCCAGGCCCTGCGCGAGGTCGCCGACGCCGTCACCGCACAGCGCATGTTGGCGCCGCAACTGCAACAGCGTGAAGAGGCGCTAAAGGCCGCGGAACAAGCCTACCGCGTGGCCCAGGAACGCTATCAAGGGGGGCTGACCAACTACCTGACGGTACTGAACGCCGAGGACAGCGTGATCGATGCACGTCGTGTCCTGGCCAACCTACAGAGCCAGCAATTCAGCCAGGACGTCGCGCTGATCAAAGCGCTGGGCGGTGGCTACCGAGACAAGCAAGCCTGAATCACAGGCAGATATCCAATCGAGCAATCAAGGAAAGTACTATGAGCGCAAACATCGAAACCCTGCCCTCTTCCGACACCACAGCAGGCCCGCTGCCGGCACGTCGCAAAAAACTGTTCATGCTCCTGGGCGGCGCGATCGCGGCGGCGGCTATTGGCTATGGCACCTATTGGAGCCTGGTGGCCTCGCACTACGTTAGCACCGACAACGCTTACGTGGCCACAGAGATCGCCCAGGTAACACCGGAAGTGGGCGGCACCGTGCGTGCGGTGCCGGTGGTGGACACCCAGCAGGTCAAGAAAGGCGATGTGCTGGTGGTGCTCAACGATAGCGACGCCAAACTCGCGCTAGCCCAGGCCCAGGCCGACCTCGAGCGCGCGGAACGCCGCGTGCAGGGCTATTTCGCCAACGACGACGGCCTGGCAGCCCAGATTCAAGCGCGTAATGCTGAACAGGCGCGCGCCGCCGCACAACTGGTTTCGGCCCGCTCGGACCTGGAACGCGCCCAGCTCGACTTCCAGCGCCGCCAGGCGCTCGCCAAGAACGGCGCGGTATCGGCCGAAGAACTAAGCAACGCCAAGAACGCGCTGTCCACTGCCGAGGCAAATCTCCATGCTGCCGAGGCTGCTGCCAAGCAGAGCGAAGCCAACTACCGCGCCGCGGCCGAAGCACTCAAGAGCAATCAGACGCTGACCGCCAACACTACCGTGAGCACCAACCCGGAAGTGGCGCTCGCACGTGCCAAGCGCGACCAAGCGCAACTCGACCTGGAACGCACCGTGATCCGCGCCCCGGTCGATGGCGTCGTGGCCAAACGCCAGGCACAGGTAGGCCAACGCGTGCAGGCCGGCACCCCGCTGCTGTCGGTGGTGCCGCTGCAGCAGGCGCACGTCGACGCCAACTTCAAGGAAGTGCAACTGGAGAAGGTGCGCCTCGGCCAGCCGGTGAAACTGACCGCCGACCTGTACGGCGACAACATCGAGTACCACGGCAAGGTGGTCGGCCTGTCCGGCGGCTCCGGGTCCTCGTTCGCGGTGATTCCGGCCCAGAACGCCACCGGCAACTGGATCAAGGTGGTGCAGCGCCTGCCGGTGCGCATCGCGCTCGACCCGGCCGAACTCAAGGCCCATCCGCTGTCGGTCGGCCTGTCCATGAACGCCACCATCGACACCCGCGAGCGCTAAGGAGACTGCCATGTCCCACCCGACCACGCACAATGCGCCGCCACCGCTGACCGGCGCCACCCTGGCACTGGCAGCTCTGGCGCTGTCGGCCGGCAACTTCATCGCGGTGCTCGACACCACCATCGCCAACGTGTCGGTGCCCAATATCGCCGGCGGCCTCGGCGTGGCCGCCAACCAGGGCACCTGGGTGATCACCTCGTACGCGGTAGCCGAGGCCATCACGGTGCCGCTGACCGGCTGGCTGGCCTCGCGCTTCGGCACGGTGCGCCTGTTCATCACCTCGATGCTGCTGTTCGGTCTGTTCTCGCTGCTGTGCGGCCTGTCGCACTCGATCGGCATGCTGCTGCTGTTCCGCGTGCTGCAGGGCTTGGCCGGTGGTCCGCTGATGCCGATGTCGCAGACCCTGCTGCAGCAGATCTTTCCGAAGGAGAAAGCCAACGTCGCCATCGGCCTGTGGAGCATGACCACGCTGGTGGCGCCGGTGCTCGGGCCGGTGCTCGGCGGCGTGCTGTGCGACCAGGTGAGCTGGCCGTGGATCTTCTACATCAACGTGCCGATCGCGGCCGCGTGCGGTGTTCTCGGCTGGCAGCTGCTCAAGCGCCATGAGAGCGAACGCCAAAACTCGCGCATCGACGCCGTCGGCCTTGGCTTGCTGGTGGTGTGGGTGGCCGCCTTGCAGATCATGCTGGACGAAGGCAAGGATCAGGACTGGTTCGCTTCGACCGAAATCGTGGTGCTGGCCATCACCGCCGTCATTGGTTTTGCCGCCTTCCTGATCTGGGAGCTGACCGAGCACAAGCCAGTGGTCAACCTGCGCGTGTTCCGCCACCGCGGCTATTGGGTGAGCGTGACGACCATCGCGCTGGCGTTCGGCTCCTTCTTCGGCTCCACCGTGCTGACGCCGCAATGGCTGCAGAGCTATATGGGCTACACCGCCACCGACGCCGGCATCGCCCAGGCGCTCAGCGGTGTGCTGTCGGTACTGGCCGCGCCGCTGGTGGCGCACCTGGTGACCAAGATGGATCCGCGCCCGCTGGTATTCATGGGCGTGATGTGGCTGGGCGGCGTGACGCTGTTCCGCAGCTTCAACACCACCGACGTCGGCTTCTGGCAGGTAGCGGTGCCGCTGTTCTTCCAGGGGCTGGGCATGCCGTTCTTCTTCGTGCCGCTGATCGGGCTGGCGATGTCCAGCGTGGACGAGCACGAAATGGCCTCGGCCGCCGGCCTGATGAACTTCCTGCGCACCATGTCCGGCGCCATCGCCACCTCGCTGGTGACCACCGCATGGGACGACAAGGCCAAGTACTACCACGACGTGCTGACCGGCTTGGTCGATTCGAGCGGTGAGGCGATGCGCACGATGAGTCATGCGTTTGGTGCCGAACCAGCGCGCAACATGCTCAACAGCTTGGTCGATAGCCAGAGCATCATGCTGTCGACTAACGAGCTGTTCTGGATCAGCGGCTTGTCGTTCGTGGCGGCTGCCTGCTTTGTATGGCTGGCACCCAAACCCACCCGCGTGGCCGATACCAGCAACGTGCACTGACTTCGCCAGCTTGTGACCGCTTGCGATCAACGCGACCGCGACACAATGCCCCCCGCTTATCTGGCCGCATTCGGCCTGATGCACCAGAGCGAGACCAGGCACTAATCTTTCGGTGCCATTTTGGGCACCAGCTCATACTCCACCGGGCGGCGGTGCCGCCCGGTCATTGCAGGAGCAAAATCATGACCAAAGCCACCTACACCCCGTTCAATGTCATCACCAACCCGCGCGATATCCGCCGCAAGCTGGGCATGAAACAGCAGGATTTCTGGAGCCGCATCGGCGTCACACAATCCGGCGGCAGCCGCTACGAGTCCGGCCGCAACATACCGAAACCGGTGCGCGAACTGCTGCGCGTGGTGCATGTTGAGCAGATCGACCTGGCCGACATCAAGCGCGAGGACTTCGATATTGCTCAGTACCTGCGCGAAACCCACCCCGACCTCTACAGGAGCATCCAGAAAGCCGTGCTCGAACAGCGCAATGCCGCCAACCAAGCGAACGAGGCCGCGACGTGAGCAGGACCTTTGCATGGCACCGACTGACCTGGCGGAATGCAGAACCGTACCAACACCACGCGCATCTGCAACGAGCGGAAGGCCATGCAGTTGATTCAACGCATGCAGAGCACAACCGACCGGCGAAGCATCAACCTGAGTCTGGCCGCGCACGGTATCCCACCCGAACAGTTCATGGCCCCATGGCGATGAAGAATCATGGCCGGGGTTTGATCACCCCCTGCCCTAACCTTGCCATAAGGTAGCTACCATTTTTCCACGTGCGTTGTTGTTTTGCAGGGCCTTTGGCCCTGCTTTTTTTTGTCCGGACATGAGGTATGAACAAGGTAAGTGCAATTTCCTATCATAAGCATTTTGTTATAAAGAAGTTCATGCTTATTACGATATGGTACGGTAACGTCTGATTTTTCTTGCGCTAACCTGTGCGGCCCGCTGCGATCCCGAGGATTCGCATGGCTACCATCGAACGCACTGCGTACCTGCGCTTTTCCGAGGTCTTGGCGCCCCGGGAGCTGGAAGCCTGTTATACGCCGCTGGCCGACGAACTCGAATGGGCGCGCCGGTCTACGCCGGGCGAACGACCTCGATTGGGCCTGCTGGTGCTGCTGAAGGTCTTTCAGCAACTGCACTATTTTCCATCGCTCGACAGCATTCCGGCCCCCATCGTCGACCATGTGCGGGCGGTTGCCGACATCGGCGACGCCGTGCAATTCGGCTACGACACCGCGTCGTCCCCCACGCTGTTCCGACATTACGCGGCGGTGTGTGCCTACCTGGACGTGAAGCCGTACTACGGCACTGACGCGACGCGATCGCCACGCGTGCGGCGCACACGGCGTCACTAACGATGGACCAGCCGGTCGGCATCATCAACGCTACCATCGACGAACTGATCGCGCGCAATATCGAACTGCCGGCGTTCTCGATGCTCGATCGGCTGACCGAGCAAATCCATGCCCGGGCGCAATCCCGACTCTTCAAGCGAGTCACGCGACGCCTGACCGACGAACAGAAACTCGCGCTCGACCGGCTGCTCGCCCGCGACTTGTCGAGCCGGCAGACCGCCTACAACCGCATCAAGCGTCATGCGAAACGTCCGTCCAGGCAACGCCTCGATCAACTGATCGACCAGATTGCCTGGCTCGACGAACTCGGCGATTTCTCGCTGGCCCTCGCCGGCATTCCTGCGTCGAAGCTGCGCTCGCTCGCGCAACAGGCTATGGCGTTTGACGCATCCGCGCTCAGGAATGACACGCTCCCCGAGAAGCGCTATACGCTGATCGTCGCGCTGCTCAACCGCATACACGTACGTGCCCGCGACGATCTCGCCGACATGTTCGTGCAGCGCATGGGTGCCATCCACAAGCGCGCGAGCGACGAGCTGGAGGTCATTCAGCGCAAGCAACGCGATCAGGTCGAAGATCTCGTGATCCTGCTCGACGGCGTGGCCGACATTCTTGCCGAGGAATCCGACGAGACCGCCATCGCCAAGGCAGTTCGAAGGCTGCTCGCGCCGAAAGGCGATCTGGAGCAGCTGCGTGAAAGCTGCGCGGCGGCCGCTTCGTTCGAGGGTCGCACGCAACCGGACGAGTTCGGCGGGAAAGTGCGACAGGTGCGGCTGAAGGTGTCAGTCGAGTAGCTAACAACTGTTACTTGAAATTTGCTCATAGTTGTTTATAACTGCCCACTATGAGCAATCAATATCGAATCAATGAGTTCGCCAAGCGCATCGGTCGAGCGACCAGCACGGTTCGCCGCTGGGAACGAGAAGGCAAACTGACGGCTAAACGGATGCCGTCGGGACACCGTTATTTTGACGAGTCGGATGTTCGCACCATCCTAGGTGGTGCACCGGAACGTCGGCTGACGGTGGTGTATTGCCGGGTGTCCCGCGCCGGTCAAAAGGATGATCTGGAATCTCAGATCAAGGCGATGGAAGCGTATTGTCTGGCCGGGGCCATTGCTG
>NZ_JAUEDK010000074.1 GCF_030385785.1 Crenobacter oryzisoli | reverse complement strand
TTGATGGTCATCACGACGGGGGAGATGATGAAAGCGACTGAGTTTGAACGGTGGCTGAGCCATGTGTCCCGTCTGACGAGGCGTCAGCGAGAGCGGCTTGCTGATGCATTGCGGGAACACGATGACACCGAACGCTGCAGAGCCCTCATTGAGTCACGGCTAGCCGATAAGGCTTGCCCACATTGCGGGACCACCGCGGCCTACCGGCATGGAACGGCTCATGGTTTGCAGCGGTATCGCTGCCGGCGCTGCCAGAGAACTTTCAACGCGCTGACGAACACCCCACTAGCCCGGCTCCGCCGGAGGGAGAAGTGGCTCGGCTACAGCCAGGCGATGCTGGATTCGCTGACGGTGCGCCGCTCAGCCGGGATGCTGGGCCTGCATCGGAACACGACATTTCGCTGGCGTCACCGTTTCCTGGCCTGGCTGAAAGACGACCGTCCGGCCCGCCTGTTCGGCATTACCGAGGCCGACGAAACCTATCTGCTCGAATCGGAAAAAGGCGCCCACCACCTGCAGCGCTCCTCGCGTCGGCGCGGGGGCGTCGCGAGTTTGCGTGGCTTGTCCAAACAGCAAGTCTGTGTGCTGGTCGCCCGCGACCGCAGTGGGCAAACCCTCGACTTTGTGACGGGGAAAGGGCAAGTGACCAAGGCACAACTCAAAGCGGTCTTGCCGGCTGTTCTCGACAAAGACGTGCTGTTGGTGAGCGATGGGAATGCCACCTACCGGTACTTCGCCCGCGAGGCTAACATCTCGCATGAGGCGGTCAATCTCAAGGCAGGTCGCCGTGTTCGGGGGGCTTACCACGTTCAGAACGTCAATGCCTACCACAGTCGCCTACGCGCGTGGCTCAACCGCTTCCACGGCGTGGCGACTAAGTACTTACCCAACTACTTGGGCTGGCGCCGACACCTTGACGCCCACCGTATCAGCACGCCGGCAGCCCTCCTGGATGGTGCTCTTGGCAAGTTTCCACACCTAACGGTGACATAGCCTAAATCATTGGCGTGCAAAGTCCTGCGGTCCTTGGCAGACGGTCTAACCCTGTCTTGCAGGCGACGCGCGTTGCCGCGCGTGCCTGATTTTATGCGTTAGACAGCTTCTCCCACCTCGCCGAAAACCATTATGAATAGAAAACTGATCAAACTACTCCATACAACTCTGTTACTGGGATCAGGACTGGTTATGGCTACACCTCTGCCAGAGAGCATCCTTAAGCAATTGCCTAAAGGATATTCGGTTCTCTCTTATCAGGGTGGCGAACTTAATGATGACAAACTGACTGATTACATTGTCGTCATCCGCAAACTCGATGAAGAGTCAATCAGCAGAAATAGTATTGCGCCAGCCAGACCATTAATGTTATTCACTCAAAATATCGATGGCAGCTACACCCTTGCTCGCCGCAACGACCATGTGGTTTTCAGGATTGACGAAGGTGGACAGTGCGATCCGTTCGAGGATGGAGAAGACGGCTTGGTGATACACAAGCATTACTTCACCGTGCAAAATAGTGTTGCCTGTGGCCAACATTGGACTGACTACATAACATTCCGCTACGCCCCCGAGTTACACGACTGGGTGTTTCACAAGCGCATATTTGAAAACTGGGTAATGAACAATAGCAGCGCCCCCAATGCTGATGCCCTTATTCTCAAGGGACGCCGACTGGTTACGGAAAAAGGCAAGCTTCTCGTTCCTTTTGAGAAGTACCGAGCCAATTAAAAGTAGGTGGTGAAGCGCGAAGGTCCGTGGTTCTTAGATACGGTCTAACATCAAACGCAGGCGACGCGCGTTGCCGCGTGCGACTGATTCAGTACCGTTAGAGGGCAGAGGGTAATGATATTTGCCAGACTAATCATTCTTTGTGCAGTGTCGTGGTCTAGTGTCTCAATTGTTCGCAAAGTTCAGTAATCTTCCCGGAATGCTGGGTATAAAGGCAGGCACGTTAAACGAAGCTTCGCACTACGTACCAAAGTTAGATTTCTATGTGGCAAGCGCCGCGACTTGGGAATTTATAACCCTCAGCTCCCCAAAAAACAAGGCGCGGCTCAAGGTTGCCGCATGGAGAAGTCTCAGGAAGCCATTGTTACGAGGTTCTTCTCCGGCAAAGACCACGTATATTCGCTCCTATGGTGGAGCGATCAAAAATCGAAGGTCATCAACGCCAGAAGTTTCATTATCAATGGGCATGACTCAATCCCCGTGTTCTCGTCCGAGGCGGAAGGAAGACGGCAAGTCACCGGCAATGGCTATGAGAAGGATCTGGTTGGTATTGAGCCGCCGTTGTTAGCAGCAATCCTGCAAAAGATGGACTACGCAATCCTCAACCCTGGCGGGTCGAATCCAATTCAATTCAAGACCTGTGTAGTCAAACCCTACGCAAAGGTCGGCGGTACATAACCTTTCATTCAGCCGGACCTGCGCGAAAAACCACGCAGGCTGCTGAATTCAGACGTTAGGCCAAGATCCTATGCGTAAAATTGGCGAATTTTTACTTAGCGCGGTTCTTTTGTTGACGGCGTATTTCCTTTGGATTTTCGCCGACAATCTAATTACATGCCACAATGGACTGGATGGGGTTATCTTCCTACTCATTGCCGTACCATTAGCATACCCCATTGTTGGAATCGCCTTAATTGTTGTATTAATGACTCTATTTTTGTCAATGCCATTCAAGTCCTTGAGGTGGTGGCTAACGGTTTCGGTCATTGTAATTACAGTAGCCATATTTTGTGGCCTTGCTGTGGGAATATACTCTAAATATTTAGCAGCTTATGGGCCGAAGTGTAGTATTGGATTTTAGTAAATTACATATTCGGCATCGGGTATGATATTTAGTGCAGTTAAACACTTCAGTCAACCGGGACCGGCTAAAGCCGACCCGTTATCCAAGAATATCCAAACATGAACTTCAGGCTGTTTATCACGGCATGGCTTGCCGGATTGCCCGGCGTGTTCGCTGTCGCGTTGCTGGCATTGCCTATGCTGGTTGCCGGCCGATCGTTGCCTGTACCGCTATGGGTAGTGCAACTGGCCAATGCGGCTCAGGGGATGGTGCTATTGGCCGTGGCAGTGTTGACTGGGGTTTTGCTGGCGCCCAAGGTCAAACTGGCCGCTCCAGTGTTGGAGGCCATTGCGGCGGCAAAGCCTGTTGCCGGGGCATTTCGCCCGCAGCTGGTTCCCGGTCTGGTGGGCGGGATAGTGGGGGCCGGGCTGCTCGGGCTGTTTGCCCACTACTCGCCGGAAGCGTTGGCACTACTCCACGCCAAGGTGGCCATGCCCGCTATTGTCCGGCTGCTTTATGGCGGCATCACCGAAGAGTTGCTCGTTCGCTGGGGGCTCATGACGATGCTCGTCTGGTTGTTCTGGCGGGTTTTCCAAGGTGGTACCGGAACGCCTTCCCGTCTTGTCGTGTTTTTGGCGATTGGAGTCAGCGCGATCGCGTTCGGCCTCGGCCACCTGCCTGCTGCCGTGGCGCTTGTCGGTCATTTGCCTGTTTCACTCGTGCTCTACATCGTGCTTGCCAACGCGGTATTCGGGGTCGTGGCGGGTTGGCTGTATTGGCGCTTCGGGCTCGAGGCTGCGATGGTGGCGCATACAACGGCGCACGTCCTATTGCTCATGGTTTCTCCCTAAGATTGCTAAATTCAGGATGCGGTAAGTTGAATACAGGCAATGTGTGAATGATGGAGAGGCCGTTGCAACCCACAGAGGAAAACACGAATGGTGACCAACCAAATCCGCTTCGACGACGGGGCTGCCTACGAGCGATATATGGGGAAGTGGAGTCAGCTTGCCGGTGAGATTTTCCTCGACTGGCTTGCTCCACAATCAGGTTTGCGATGGCTCGATGTTGGCTGCGGCAACGGCGCCTTTACCGAAATGATCATTGAACGGTGTGCGCCGGTCTCAGTAGAGGGGATAGACCCGTCGGAGGGGCAGCTTGCCTACGCTCGCACACGCCCTGCGTCGCGTGCCGCACAGTTTCGTCTTGGCGATGCCATGGCGCAGCCTTTCCCCGATAACACGTTCGACGCGGCCGTCATGCCACTGGTGATCTTCTTCGTTCCCGACCCGGCCAAGGGTGTGGCCGAAATGGCACGAGTAGTCTGTCCAGGGGGCTTCATCGCGGCCTACGCGTGGGACATGTTTGGTGGGGGTTTTCCTTATGCCGCATTGCAGGCTGAAATGCGAGAGATGGGCATTGCGGTTCCGGCTCCGCCGAGCCCTGACGCGTCCCGAATCGATGCGATGCGGGACCTGTGGACTGGTGCGGGTTTGGATGCCGTCGAAACGTGGGAGATCACTGTGCAGCGGACATTCGCCGATTTCGACGACTACTGGACAGCCATCCTCGGGGGGCCGAGCGTTAGCCAGCAGCTCGCGACGATGGCAGCCGAGGAGCTCGCGCTGCTCAAAGCGCGGATGCGTGCGCGCTTGCCGGCGGATGCCTCTGGCCGTATCACCTATAGCGCCCGGGCTAATGCAGTAAAGGGTCGCGTACCAAACTAATAGCCTGTTTACGATGCTGCTGCATTCGGGTGATCCTGCGTTGAAATGGCGCTCAACATGCTCATGTACTCCATGTACATTCCGCTTTTTCGCGCCATTTCGCCTTGGCTGACCCGTCGTTCGCGAGATCGTAAAGAGGCTCTACGAGCCGCTAACAAAACGAAGCTTCTGCGAAGCTAAAACCCCCCGGCGTTGTTGCGCTGCCTTGCCGTACTACCTGTACTGTCTGCAGCAGCACGCCTAGCCCGGACCAACTGCGCTGGGTTTTGTTAGCGACGCTAGGGTGGCACCGGACTTTTCATCTCTTGGGACAGTCTTCGACGACCTCCTAAAACAACCGCAAGGGACCCTAATGAGCCCTCAAGCATTCGCAACGCATGCCCCCGCCCACAGCCTGATCTCCAACCGGCTCTCCGGCGCCTATTTTCACGATGCCTGGTCGGTCGAGGCCGGGGAGCCGCAGCTTTCGGCGCTGGGGCAGTTCCTCAAGGCGCTGTCGCATACTCCGGCATGGGTGAATACCTGCATGGCGCTGCGCAATCGGGTGGTGTCGTTGCTGGGGCTGAAGGATCTCGGCGCACTCGATAATCTTGACCGGTCGAAAAGCGCGGCCGAGTACCAGCCGGGCGAGCGGGTCGGCATCTTTACGCTGATCGACAACCGTTTCGACGAGGTGCTGCTTGGCGACCAGGACAAGCATCTGGACGTGACGCTATCGGTGCACCGCACTCCCGCGTCGCCTGACGGCAAGGTGATTGTCACCGTCACGACGGTCGTCCACGTGAAGAATCTGCTCGGCCGGGCGTATATGCTGCCGGTGGTGCCGATGCACCGCCTGATTGCCCCTTCCGTGCTGAAGGCGGTCGCCAGTACCCATCGCGGGCGTCGCTGAGGCCGACGTTTTTCAGCCACGACATCGACTAGAAAGGCGCAACCGGTTTCGTCATGTGTCCGTCGGCTGTTGCGACCACGATCGCGCTACTCGTCGGGTAGCGCCGAATCGAATGAGACAAGGAGTCTGAGCTTGGCATTGCAATGGCAAGAGTCCTCGAACGGGGTGGACTGGGCGGCGCTGTCCGCACTGTATCGCGCTACGCCGATGGGCGAGAAGACGGAGGCCGATCTTGCCACCGCCTTCGGCAACAGCCGCTATGGTTGCTTCGTGTACGACGATGGTCGGCTGGTCGGTGCCGGGCGGGCCTTGGCCGACGGCATCGACTGCTCGTATATCTGCGATGTGGCCGTTCATCCCAGCCACCAGGGGCGTGGCATCGGCAAGGACATTGTCGCGAGGCTCGTCGAGCGCTCAAGAGGCCACAAGAAGATCATCCTGTACGCGGTGCCGGGTACAGAGCCGTTTTATCGGAAGCTCGGCTTCAAGCGGATGGCGACCGCGATGGCCATCTTTAAAGATCAGGCTCAAGCCGTCGAGCGCGGGTTGGTCGATGAAACCTAATACCCTGCAGGCCGACGCCGTTTTGCGGCGCGCGGCTGGTGGCACCGCCAAATGTGTCCATTGAACGCACCGATCGTCGTCAGTGCCATACCAATGACGTTGTCGATGCGTTGGTGAGCCGGATTGCCCGGCGAAGGGGATGCGCAGCCGCGTCTGCCCCGTACTCCCACTAGGTTCCCCGCCGCCCGTATGGGCGGTTGGACCGCCTGCCACCTGTCGGTTGCCGCTTAGGCGGGCTGTCCTACCATGTTTTCATGCGACCTCCTCGCATCGCTGCTACCCCCCGCAGACCTCCTGGAGAGAGCAATGAAAACACGGTCCCGTTTCGGTTCCACGACTGCGCTCGCGTTGCTGCTCGTCTTCTCGTGCGACGCGATGGCGGCTGACAAGCCGCCGCTCAATGCGCAAGCCGCTGCCGCTAGAGCGGTCGAACGGGGGCGGTACCTCGTCTCGATCGCCGGCTGCAATGACTGTCATACGCCGGGCTATGCGATGACCGGTGGCAAGATTCCGGAAAAGCAGTGGCTCGTCGGTGACAAGCTTGGCTGGCGCGGGCCGTGGGGCACGACGTACCCCACCAATCTGCGGTTGCGTATGAAAAACTTGTCCGAAGACGAGTGGGTCAAGGTGGCGCATACCGCACAATTTCGGCCGCCGATGCCCTGGTTTGCACTGCATGCGATGACCGAGAGCGATCTGCGTGCGATTTACCAATTCGTCCGTTATCTGGGGGACGATGGTGAGCCCGCTCCGGCCTACGTGCCACCGGACCAAGAACCCAGGCTGCCGTATGTGTTGTTCCCCGCGCCGCCGCAATGAGTGCTCGTTAGCCCGGTTACCCCTCGCCATCGCACTGCTCGGGTGAGGCGGCATGGTCGAACATATTGCGGCAGACGTCGTGGTGCTGATCCACTTCTTCTTTGTACTGTTCGTCGTGCTCGGCGGTTTTCTGGTGCTGCGCTGGCCGTGGCTCGCCTGGCTGCATCTGCCGGCTGTGATCTGGGGCGCGGTGCTCGAGCTGTTCGGTTTGATCTGTCCGCTGACTCCGCTCGAGCAGGCATTGCGGCAGTCCGCTGGCGAAACGCCGTATCGGGGTAGCTTCATCGCGCATTACATCCTGCAGCTGCTGTACCCGGCCGGCCTGACCCGCTCGATCCAGCTGGTGCTCGGCGCCGTGGTGTTGCTCGTCAATGGTGCGATCTACGGGCTGCTGTTGTACCGGCGGGCGAAACGGGCGAGGGCTTGACCGGGGCTGCCGATGATGCGAATCCGCGCCCTCTATACTGAGAGGCCCAGCACTATGTAGTGGAGGCTGCGCGATGGAGAAGCCGCAGGAGTCATGGTTCGAGGCATCGGAAGTGCTGCCGATGTTTCCGTCGCTGGTGTGGAAGATCCAGCTGCAAAGTGTGCTGCACGAGGCGATCGACACGAGGATTCTGGCACTGCTTCACGAGCTGCGGCCGACCGAGGCGCTGGCGCCGGGGCAGGGCTGGCAGTCGGAGCAGACGCTGCATCGGCGCGCCGAGTTGCAGGAGCTGGTCGGCTGCATCGACAGGGCGGCGACGGGCATCCTACGCTTCCTGCGCATCGGCTACGACGCGTTCGAGATCACCGGTTGCTGGGCGACGGTGCTCGCGCAGGGCGCGGCGCATCGCGCGCACAGTCACCCGAACAATTTCCTCAGCGGCGCGTATTACGTGCGCACCCATCCGGGTGCCGACACGATCAATTTCCACGACCCGCGGGCGCAGACCGGGATCATCCGGCCGCCGGTGACGGCACTGACCGCCGAGAACACCGACCAGGTCGTGGTCCGGGTGCAGAACGGCACCCTCTTGCTGTTCCCGTCCTACCTGCAGCATTCGGTGGATGCGACGCAGTGTGCGGAGGAACGGGTCAGCGTCAGCTTCAACCTGATGTTCAGCGCGTTTACCGAGCACCTGAGCCAGCCGCTCTGGTCGGCGCCGTAAGAGCCTGTTCAAAGTCTTTTTACGGACTGCGCTGGCCCGGCAAACGGCCAGATGCTAGGCGGACGGCGCAGGCCTTAGTCTTTCTAAGGTCAAGCCGGCCAACAACGCAGCGGGCCGTTTGCCGGGCCAGCCCTGCGGGGCCGTTCCCTGCCGGCGCATCGCGTTGTCGTTCGTCCCTGGCAGTGAACGACACTGCGGCGGGACTCTCTCCTAGCGCTGCATCCGGCAGGGGACGGCCGCAGCCGCAAAAAGACTTTGAACAGGCTCTAAGAGCCGCTAACAAAACCCTTCCTGCGTTGTTGCGCTGCCTTGCCGTACTACCCGTACTGTCCGCGGCAACGCGCCTGGCCGGAACCGCTTCGCTGGGTTTTGTTAGCGGCCCCAAGCTCCGCGTGCCGGCGCATCTTTATCTCCTTGTCACGTGGCTGTAAACGTCTGCCTATACTCCAAGCACCTTACGCTCGGAGACGGTCATGTCCAACTACCCGGTCGAAGCAATCCGTACTGTCGCGCTGGTCGGCCACGGCGACAGCGGCAAGACAACATTGGCCGAAGCATTGTTGTTCAAGAGCGGTGCGATCACCGTGGCGGGCACGGTGGAGCGTGGCGACACGGTATGCGATTTCGATCCGCTGGAGCGCGAATACCTGCACTCGCTCGGTTCGGCAGTCGCGCACTTTCGCCACGGAGGTGCCGAGGTGCGCCTGATCGATACCCCGGGATATCACGACTTCATCGGGCAGGCGCTGGCGGCGCTGACTGCGGTGGAGACGGCGCTGGTGGTGGTCAACGCACAGAACGGCATCGAGCTCTCGACGCGGCGCATGATGGACTGGGCGGCCGAGCGCAGCCTGTGCCGGATCATCGTGGTGAACAAGATCGACACCGAGCGGGTCGACCTGCCGGGCCTGCTCGCGCAGCTGCGCGAGACGTTCGGCAAGGAGGTGCTGCCAATCAACCTGCCGGCCGGCGGCGCCAGCCGCGTGGTCGACTGCTTCTTCAATCCGGCCGGTGAGGCCGATTTTTTATCGGTGGCCGAGGCGCATCAGGCGCTGGTCGACCAGGTGGTCGAGGTCGACGAGGCGCTGATGGCGCGCTACCTGGAGCAGGGCGAGGTGCGCCCCGACGAGCTGCATGCGCCGTTCGAGCGTGCGCTGCGCGACGGCCACCTGATCCCGCTGTGTTTCGTGTCGGCGAGGACCGGCGCCGGCGTGCCGGAGCTGCTCGACGTGCTGGCGAAGCTGGCGCCGAACCCGACCGAGGGCAACCCGCCGCTGTTCTACAAGGGTAAGGGTGCGGAGGCGGTGCCGTTCCGCTCGGTGCCCGATCCGGACCGCCACGTGCTCGCGCATGTGTTCAAGGTGGTGATCGACCCCTTCGTCGGCAAGCTCGGTGTGTTCCGCGTCCACCAGGGCACGGTGCGCCGCGATAGCCAGCTGTTCGTCGGCGACGGCAAGAAGCCGTTCAAGGTCGGCCACCTGCTGCGGCTGCAGGGCAAGCGCTACGAGGAGGTCGACAGCCTGATACCTGGCGACTTCGGCGCGGTGACCAAGGTGGACGAGATCGAGTTCGACTCGGTGCTCCACGACTCGCACGACGAGGACCAGATCTTCCTGATGCCGCTGGCGTTCCCGACGCCGATGCAGGGGCTGGCGATCGAGGCGAAGCGGCACGGTGACGAGCAGCGCATCTCGGAGGTACTGCACCGGCTGCCGGCCGAGGACCCGTGCGTGCGCGTCGAGCAGCACCCGACCACCCACGAGACGGTGCTGCTCGGCATGGGCGAGCTGCACCTGCGCTACCTGCTCGACCGGATGGCGATGACGTACAAGCTGGAGGTGCAGACCCGTCCGCCGCGCGTGCCGTACCGCGAGACGATCACCCGCCCGGCCGAAGGGCACAACCGCCACAAGAAGCAGACCGGGGGCGCCGGCCAGTTCGGCGAGGTGTTCCTGCGCATCGAACCGCTAGCGCGCGGCGCGGGCTTCCTATTCGTCGATGAGGTGAAGGGCGGGGTGATCCCCGGCCAGTTCATCCCCTCGGTGGAGAAGGGGGTGCGGGCGGCGCTGGCGGCGGGGCCGGTTGCGGGCTGTCCGGTCGAGGACGTCAAGGTGACGGTGTACGACGGCAAGAGCCACTCGGTCGACTCGAAGGACGTCGCGTTCCAGGCGGCAGGACGCAAGGCGATGCTCGAAGCGCTGCGCGCGGCGCGGCCCATCGTGCTCGAGCCGGTGGTGGCGATCGAGATCACCGCGCCCGAGGCCAAGCTGGGCGACCTGACCGCCGACCTGACCGGCCGGCGCGGCCAGGTAACCGGCACCGAGCCACTGTCGCAGGCCATGGCACTGATCCGCGGCCAGGTGCCGTTGGCCGAACTGGAGGGCTACGCCGGCCGGCTCAAGTCGATCACCGCCGGCCAGGGCGCCTACGCGTTGTTGTTCAGCCACTACGACGCGGTGCCGCAGGACGTGCAGCAGCGGATGTCGGCGGGCTATCAGGTCGAACTGGAAGAGGAGTGACGCCAGGAGCCGCTTGGCTCTGTCCATGACGCGGCGGCAGTCGGGAGACTGCCGCCGTTGGTTTGAGTGCATCGGAAAGGAGTCAGCATGGCGATCAGTTGGATTTCGGCGTTCAGGGCCATCCCGTGGAGCGATGTGCTGTCGGCCACGCCGTCCATCGTGCAGGGCGCCGAAAAGCTCTGGCATAGCGTGAAGAGGAAGCAGGGGGCGCCGGACGCGACGGAGGTGCCGGCCGGCGAGGCGGCGCGGCTGCAGCAACTGGAGGCTCAGGTGGCCGAGCTGCACCGCGAGGCGCTGGCGACGTCGGCGCTGATCAAATCGCTGGCCGAACAGAACGACCAGCTGGTGCACGCGGTGGAGGTGCTGCGGCTGCGCACCCGCCTGCTGTTCGGCGCGGCCATCCTGATGCTGGTGGGGCTCATCGTGTTGGCTGGCTGGGTGCTGACACGCTGAACCATGGGCCGGCGCTAATGTAAATTATCTGTAAATCCCGTGGATCACTCCCGTGGCATGGCTCACTATGAGCGGTCGGTAGCCCGGCGCTTGGGCCTTTTCTGCCTTGTCCGGAGCTGTCATGAACAACCTGTCTGTCGGTGCGCATCGTGCCGATCGTCCACGACGACAACGATACCAATCACGGGATCGTCGTGGAGACGAACGAACAACGGCTCGCCGACCAGCCGGTGCTGATCGCGTGAGCGGGGCGGCGAGATCCCGATGATAGAGATGCTGGAGTGCCCACCCGACAGCCTGTACCGCGACGACGAGCTCGAAGTGCGCATGCTGGTGCTGTCCGATGCCCCTTCGCTGTTCGAAGCGGTACGGGCATCGCGGACGGAAATCGGCGAATGGGAGAGCTGGTGTACGCCGGAGTACCAGCTGGAGCACAGCTTCGCCTACCTGCTCACCTCGGCCGCCCACCGCAGCGCCAAGCTCGACTATGACTACGGCCTGATCGACCGCGCCAGCGGCAAGGTGATCGGCTTTGTGGCGATCAACCAGATCAACCGGGTGCATCAGTTCGCCAACCTCGGCTACTGGGTGCACAGCGATTACACCGGCCGTGGCCTGGCCGGGAAGGCTGCCCGGGCGCTGGCGCGCTTCGGCTTCGCCGAACTGGGGCTGTTCCGGCTGGAAATCGTGGTCGAGCTTGGCAATAGCCGCAGCCGCCGGGTGGCGGAAAAGCTTGGCGCCAAGCTCGAGGGGGTGGGGCGCTGGCGGCTCAACTACCGCGGCGAGCCGTGCGATGCCTGGCTGTTTTCGCTGCTGCCGGGCGAGGTGGCGGAGCCTACCTGATACGCCGTTTCATCAAAATGTCATATTTTAGTTATCGTCGCCGTCGGGGCGCGCCGTGTCGACCAGTAGGGCCGTAGCGCGGCTGCTCGAACAATTGGGCTATCCGTGCGAGGAAAGCGCGCTGCTGTCGCTGCATTTCATCCCGCAGCTGGTGCTGGACGGCGCCTTCGCGCGCATCGGCTATTTCTGCGTCGACGAGGGCGTGCAGAGCCGGAGGCTCGGCGCCGAGCTGGAGCACCATGTCGAGCGGCTGGCGCGCGAGCGTGGCTGCGACCGCATCGAGGTGCATTGCCACGGCCGGCGCGAGCGCGCCCACCGTTTCTATGCCCGCCAGGGCTACGAGGAATCGCCCAAGTACCTGATGAAGCGGCTGGTTTAGGCTACCCGTCGGCAAGGGGCGTGCTAATCGCTTGATTCCGCTATAATTCCGCGCTTTGTCATTGCCGTCGTCTGCAAAGGTCGCCCCATGAGCCTGCCCGCCCATCAACTGGAACTGTTGTCGCCTGCCAAGACCGTCGAGATCGGCCGCGAGGCGATCTTGCACGGCGCCGACGCGGTGTATATCGGCGGGCCGAGCTTCGGCGCGCGCCACAACGCCTGTAACGAGGTTGGCGAGATCGCCGAGCTGGTGAAGTTCGCGCACCGCTACCACGCGCGCATCTTCACCACGCTGAACACCATCCTGCACGACGCCGAGCTGGACGCCGCGCAGAAGCTGGTCTGGCAGCTGTACGACGCCGGCGTCGACGCGCTGATCATCCAGGACATGGGCCTGTTGGAGCTCGACCTGCCGCCGATCCAGCTGCACGCGTCGACCCAGTGCGACATTCGCACCCCGGAAAAGGCCAAGTTCCTGTCCGATGCCGGCTTCTCGCAGGTGGTGCTGGCGCGCGAGCTGACCATCCCGCAGATCAAGAAGGTGGCCGAGGCGGTCGGTACCGACGCCACCATCGAGTACTTCATCCACGGCGCGCTGTGCGTGGCGTTCTCCGGCCAGTGCTTCATCAGCCATGCCGACACCGGCCGCAGCGCCAACCGCGGCGACTGCTCGCAGGCCTGTCGCCTGCCGTACACGCTGACCGACAAGGACGGCGGCGTGGTGGCGTTCGAGAAGCACTTGTTGTCGATGAAGGACAACAACCAGACCGCCAACCTGGCCGCGCTGATCGACGCCGGGGTGCGCTCGTTCAAGATCGAGGGGCGCTACAAGGACGTCTCCTACGTGAAGAACATCACCGCCCACTACCGGCTGCTGCTCGACGAGATCCTCGAGACCCGCCCGGAGCTGGCGCGGGCGTCCAGCGGCACGAGCGAGATCTACTTCGACCCCAACCCGGAGAAGACCTTCAACCGCGGCAGCACCGACTACTTCGCCACCGGTCGCAAGATCGACATCGGCGCCTTCGATTCGCCGAAATTCGTCGGCGTGCCGGTCGGCCACGTCACCCGCGTCGGCCAGGACTGGCTGGAGCTGGAAACCGCCGAGGCGCTCGCCAACGGCGACGGCCTCAACTTCATGAAGAAGCGCGAGGTGATCGGCGTGCCGGCCAACACGGTGCAGCACGTCGGCCGAGGCGAGGACGGCGAGATTTGGCGCGTGTGGCCGAACGAGCCGCAGGCGCTGCAGGGTCTCAAGGTCGGCACCACCATCAACCGCAACCGCGACCATGCCTGGGAGCTGGCGCTGTTGAAGAAGTCGGCCGAACGCCGCATCGGCGTGTGGATGAATCTGGCCGACAGCGCCGAGGGCCTCATCCTGACCGTCACCGACGAGGACGGCGTCAGCGTGACCGCGTTGGCCAACCTTCAGCTCGAGCCGGCGCGCGACGCGGCCAAGGCCGAAGCGGGTCTTACCGACAGCCTCGCCAAGCTCGGCAACACCATGTTCTTTGCCCACGACGTGACGCTGAATCTGCAACAACCGTGGTTCGTGCCGGCCTCGAGCATCAACGCGCTGCGCCGCGACGCGATCGAGCAGCTCGAAGCCGCCCGCCTCAAAGCCTGGCCGCGCCAGCCGCGCAAGGCGCCGGTGGAGCCGCCGGTCGAGTACCCGGAAAAGTCGCTGTCCTACCTTGCCAACGTCTACAACCAGGCGGCCTGGCAGTTCTACCGCAAGCACGGCGTCGAGGTGATCGATGCGGCCTACGAGGCGCACCAGGAAGAGGGCGAGGTCAGCCTGATGATCACCAAGCACTGCCTGCGCTTCTCCTACAACCTGTGCCCGAAGCAGGCCAAGGGCGTGAAGGGAGTGATGGGCCAGGTGCGCGCCGAGCCGATGACGCTGAAGACCGGCAACGAGACGTATACCCTCAAGTTCGAGTGTCGCCCGTGCGAGATGCACGTGATGGGCAAGATGAAGAAGCACATCCTCGCCTCGCCGCCGCCGTCGGAGATTCCGGCTAGCGCGCCGATTACCTTCTTCAAGCAGCGCCCGCAGTAGGAGCCGCTGATAAAGTCCTCCCGGCGTTGTTGCCCCGCCTCGCCGTACTATTCGTACTGTCTTCGGCAGGGCGCCTAGCCGAGACCACTTCGTTGGGCTTTCTCACCGGCGCCAGTTGTCGCAGCACGCCCACCACGGCCACCCTTGGGTGGCCGTTTTGCCGGGTGCGCCGCCGCTCTGCCAACCTATACTGACCATGACGACGGCGTAGGGCCGTCGTGTCGAGTGACCATGCGAGGGGGTGGCTATGGTGGCGTTTCTGGTGGCGGCGGTGGCAATCTTCGTCGCCTTCGTGGGGCTGTTGGGGCTGGTCTCGCCGAAGGGGCTGGTGAGTTTCGTCAGCGACTGGCAGTCGAAGACCGGCTTGTGGGGGGCGATCATCCTGCGCCTCTTGCTCGGCATCGGGCTGTGGCAGGTGGCAGGGCTGTCGAGTTTTCCGCTGACTTTCAAGGTGCTGGCGGTGCTGTCGCTGCTCGGCGCGGTGGCGCTGCCGCTGATCGGGCTGGGGCGTTTCCGGAAGGTGCTGTTCTGGTGGACGCATCAGTCGCCGGCGATGATACGGTTCTGGTCGGCCTTGCTAGTGGCGTTCGGGGTGTTCGTCAGCAGCGCGCTATATGCCTGAACGCCCGCTGTGGATAAGTGCCTTGTCGCCGCCTCTATTGTGGATAAGCGAGTTATCCACAGCGTAGGGCTCCCACTTGCAACAACGCCCCGCACTGCGGGGCGTTGGCATGATTAGCGCGGGGCGACTGGGGTCCAGGGCACCGGGCAGCTCGGTGTGTACGGGTAGTACTGGCCGTTGGCGCTGCAGTAGTACCAGGTACCAGCCGGCGGCACCGGTACGGCCGGGGCGGCAGGCACCGGCGGGGTGTACGGGTCCGGGTAGGGGTAGACCGGTTGGGGGTAGAGGTACCAGATGCCACCGATCACCCACCACCAGCCGTAATGGCCGCCGTAGTAGCCGTGGTGCCAATAGCCACCGTGCCAGCGATCGATGTCGTGCGGGTGGAAACCGCCGTGCCAGCCACCGCCATGCCAGCCGTCACCATGCCAGCCGTCACCATGCCCGCCGCCATGCCAGCGCCAGTCGTTGTAGCCCGGGCCACCGTGCGGGCCAGCCAGGGCTACCGGCGCCTGGGCGGCGCCCAGCAGAGCCAGCAATGTCAGGCAGGCCAGACGTAGCGTGGTTTTCATCGTCGTTTCCTTGCTAGGAACCCGTCATGGTACGGGCCTGTGCTTATTTCTCGTGACCCTCAGCCCCGTCGTGATGGTGGCGCGGCATCGTCTCGGCGTCGAAGGTCTTCTTCTGGTCAGGCGTCAGCTGGGCGTAGAACGTTTTCAATGCCTCCAGGCGCTGCCCCATCATGATCTCGTGCTGCTTCATGTGCTTGAGTTCCAGATCCATCCGTTCCGGGGCACTCATCTTGGCGATGGCATCGCGGCTAGGGAAGTCCTCGTGCAGGTTCGGCTTCCATGCGGTCGCGAAGCGCTGCCATGCGGTTTCTTGGTTAGACCGCAGCTTGAGCTTGTCGTGCAGTTCCTGTTGACGCTTGGCTATCCACGCCTCGCGTTGCGCCGGGTCCATATGATGGTAGGACTTCTCTTGCGGTGCCGGCTGGGCGGTGTCGGCGGCCAGTACCGGGGTCGCAATGCTGCCGGCCAGTAGACCGGCGATCAGCAGCTTGTTCAACACGTTCATGGCGGACTCCTTGTGTGATGACCGGACGGCCGAATGCCGTCCTGCTGATTTGCAGTGTCGTCGATAGATGTAAAGCAAGTTTTGCCTCGCTCTGGCAAATGGTTGCGAAGTGTTACTAAGGTTTTCACTAGTAATGTCACTTCCAGTGTTTTGTAACATGCTGATTTTGTACACGTTGTAAAGCTGGTCAAAATGACGCTACAAGCTGAAAGGTTAGTAAGCGCACGGGTGCAACAAAAAACGGCAGCCCGCGGGCAGCCGTCGTCAGCGGGCAGGGCCTATCGATGGGCGCGGGTTCCGGGCTGCCGTTTTCGCCGGCCAGCCGCCGCCGTACCGTGGTGATGTTGTCATTTTGGCCGACAATGTCGGCAATCCCTCGATAAATAACGGCAAATTGGTCGACGATGATCTAGTCGGCTGTCGGCGCCCGTCCGGCGGCGCACTCCACGTTCGCGACCGCCAGCGTCTAAGGTGCTACAGGCGAGGGCGCCGCCGTGCCCGCCGCCAACCCACAGGGAGGCAGATGATGAGCAAGCGAGTAAACGAAGAAGGTCTGGACCTGATCTTCCGCCAGGCCCGCACCCATAATGCGTGGCTGAACAAGCCGGTGTCCGACGACACGCTGCGCGAGCTGTACGACCTGATGAAGTGGGGGCCGACCAGTGCCAACTGCAGCCCGGCGCGCATCGTGTTCCTGCGCACCGCCGAGGCCAAGCAGCGGCTGTTGCCGGCGCTGGCGCCGGGCAACGTCGACAAGACGATGAGCGCGCCGGTGACCGCGATCATCGCCTACGACATCAAGTTCTACGAGGCGCTGCCCAAGCTGTTCCCGCACACCGATGCGCGTGCCTGGTTCGTCGATACGCCGGAGCTGGCCGAAGTCACCGCCAAGCGCAACAGCTCGCTGCAGGGGGCCTATTTCATGATCGCCGCCCGCTCGCTGGGGCTCGATTGCGGGCCGATGTCCGGCTTCGACAACGCCAAGGTCGACCACGAGTTCTTTCCGGCCGACCCGGCGAAGAACACTTTCCAGCAGGAATACTTTGCCGACAGCCATATCAAGTCGAACTTCCTGTGCAACCTCGGCTACGGCGACCCGGCCCAGCTGTACTCGCGCAGCCCGCGTCTCGACTTCGGCGAGGCCTGCCAGCTGCTGTAGTGCCCTCTCTGGTTTATGTTGGAGATGTAATGGACGCCTCCCTCCTGCCCGAAGGTGACGACGGCGGTCTGCAGAACGACAGGAGCCCTCGCAATACCTGACGGCATCTAAAGTGCCAAAGTGGTGGTGTAGCAACAACCACAAACGGTAAGGAGGGCTCGATATGAAGATTACGACATTCGGTCTGGACCTGGCAAAGCGGGTTTTCCAACTGCATTGGGTGGATACCGCTACCGGTGAAATCTGCCGCCGGCAAGTGAAACGGGCGCAACTGAACGAGTTCTTCGCCAACCGGGAAACGTCGGTGATCGCGATGGAGGCCTGCGGCAGTGCGCACTACTGGGGCCGGCTGTTCCAGGAGCTTGGGCATGAGGTCAGGCTGATTCCCGGGCAGTTCGTCCGTCCGTTCGTGAAGAGCAACAAGACCGACGCAGCCGATGCGCAGGCGATCTGGGAAGCGGCGCAGCGGCCAGGGATGAAGTTCGTCGCGCTCAAGAGCGAAGGCCAGCAAAGCGTGCTGATGTTGCACCGGATGCGCGAGCAGTTGGTGAAGATGCGGACGATGCAGACTAACCAGCTACACGGGCTGTTGTACGAGTTCGGAGCCGAGCTGCCAAAGGGGCGACACAAGGCGCTGGAGCGGATTCCTGATGAGCTTGCGCGGCTGGAAGACACGTTGCCAGTGATGGTGATCGAAGCGATCCGTAGCCAACTACAGCGAATTGAGACATTGGGCCAAGACATCGCCGAGCTTGAGCACAAGCTGGCGGTGTGGAAGAAGGAAGATGAAGCAGCCAAACGACTGATGGCCATTCCGGGTGTCGGCTTGCTCACCGCAACAGCGGCGGTAGCAATGATTGGGGATGCCAAGACATTCAAGTCTGGGCGCGAGTTTGCCGCCTTCCTCGGCCTGGTGCCACGCCAGAGCGGCACCGGCGGGCGAGTGAAGTTGCTGGGGATCAGCAAGCGCGGTGATGTGTATCTGCGCACGCTGCTGATTCATGGCGCCAGGGCAGTGGCGACGCATCAGAAGGTGCGCGATCCCTGGCTGGACCAGTTGCTGGCGCGACGACCGTTCAATGCGGCGGTGGTAGCGCTGGCCAACAAGATGGCACGAACGATCTGGGCGCTGTTGGCCCATGGCCGGACGTATCAAACGGACTACGTGGCCAAGGCCGCGTAAAAGATTAACGAACCCTTTAGGAGGTGGATCGCTGAAAGGTTGCGCAGGTTGATGTGCGCTTGATGGCAGAACAGGTCGGACCGTGGGGAAGTAAGCCTGAATGATGGCCAGTCCTTCGAGGACTCCAAGGAGATGAGGCCTTCCCCTGCGAATTCCATCAGGGCCAGCAGACTCCGAGTCTGCAATAAAGGCCGGATATAAGTCTGCAGCCAGATCTCGAAGCCCGCATCGAACATCGCTTGCCAAGCCGGGAGGCGTCCATATAAG
>NZ_JAUEDK010000073.1 GCF_030385785.1 Crenobacter oryzisoli | reverse complement strand
CCGAAGAGTTGGGCCAACGGTTCCTCGCCGAGGCGCTGCCGCGCCTGGGTCAAGGCGCTCTTGGCAATCTCTGGATTGACCTCGTCAGGCAGCACCAGATCGAGATGAGCGACGACCTCCGGGATGGGCTGATGCCGGTACATCGCCAACGCAATGACCAGCCAGACGACCTGTTCGGCCGGCAATCTACGCCGGCGCACGCTGGCTTTGCCGGTCACTGCAAGCGCGTGGGCGATCCATGCCGGGTCAATTTGCTGAGAAAGCGCAGAGAAATCAGGGTGTTTATGAGCCTTGCTTACCATCTTGACCAACGTGAGGGAGTCAACCTGGCCGGAGTATGAGCAAGATTCGCACCATGAAAAATGCCGTTCACTTGCTTAAGTGAACGGCATTACCCCCATAGGGGCCGGTTTTGCATGCAGCGTCAGCGCTCAGTGCTTCCCGCTTCAGGCCGACGGTGAAGTAGCGGCCGAGCGAAATGTCGGCTCCTGACACCAGAAATTGGACAGGACGATGACATACGGCATCGATGCTGTGCCTCGCAGGATTTTCGCTCGTTTGAGCTTGCCCATATCGACGAAGTCGCCGCGTCACGGTGGTTGACTCGAAAACGGGGGCCTTGCGTTGGGTAAGGGGACTCGCTCAGCCCGACGCCGGCAGTGCCAGCGTGGCAATGAGGCCGCCGCCGGGAGCATCGGTCAGTGCGACGCTGCCGCTGTGCACCCGAGCAATCTCGGCGACGATGGCGAGGCCCAGCCCGCAGCCGTGGCTGTCGCTGGTATCGGCTCCACGGTAGAAGCGCTCGAACACCCGGTGGCGTTCGGCCAACGGGATGCCCGGACCGTTGTCCTGCACGCTTAGTCGCCAGCCGGCGTCAGTCGTAGCGACGGCCAGGGTGACGATGCCGCCCGCCGGACTGTAGCGGACTGCGTTGTCCACCAGGTTGGATAAGAGCTCGCGCAGCAGCACCGGCAGGCCGGCAAGCGGGGCGTGTTCGACGCCTTCATAGCCGAGGTCGATGCCTTTGGCCAGCGCCGCCGCGACGAAGTCGCCGCACACCTCGCGGGCAAGCCGCGCGAGATCCAGCGGGGTGGGGGGCTGCTGCGCCTGCCACGGTTCGGCGCGCGAGAGCGCCAGTAGCTGGTTGGCGAGGCGGATCGCCTGGTCGGTGCTGTGCACCAGCGCAGCCAGCCCCTCGTCGCGGCGCGCATCGTCCGCTTCGCGTGCGGTCAGCTCGGCCTGGGTCTTCAGTAACGTCAGCGGGGTGCGCAGCTGGTGGGCGGCATCGGCGACGAAGCGCTGCCGGGCGTCGAGCTGCTCCTCAAGCTTTTCCAGCGTCTGGTTCAGCGCGCGCGCCAAGGGTTGCAGCTCGGACTGCACCGCGCTCTCGTCCAGGCGCAGCGCCGGGTCGCCGCCGCACTCTTCTAGCGTTCGGCCTACCTCGCGTAGCGGCCGCAGCACTTGGTGGATGCCGATGCTGGCGAACAGCACTACCACGGCTGCCAAGAGGAGCTGCTGGAGCAAGGAGTCACGCTGCAAGCGGCTTGCTAGCGCCTGGCGCGCGCTGGTGGTCTCGCCGACCTGCACCAGCATCTGGTGGTGGGCGCCGTTGTAGTAGAGCGGGAAGCTGTAGGCGACCACGCGCAGCGCCTCACCGCGGTAGTGGGTGTCGTATAAGGAAAGCTCACCGCTGTCCGGCAGCGGCTTGGGCAGGGGCAGGTCGTGGTAGCCGGTGATGGTGCTGGCGCCGGCAAAGCCGACCCGGTAGAACACCCGGTCCTGGAAGTTCGGGTCGAACATCGCCAGTGCAGCCACTGGGATGTTGACCACCAGCTCGCCCCCCTCGACGGTGATCTGCTCGGCGATGTTGCGCGCCGAGGCCTGTAGGGTGCGGTCGAAGGCACGGTCGGCCGAGGCGCGGGCATTGTCGCTGGCGAGCCAGCCATTGATCAGCATCAGCGGGATCAGCGGCAGCACGATCCACACCAAGAGCTGGCGCAGCAGGCTAGGCTGCATCATCCACGTCCAACAGATAGCCCAGGCCGCGTAGCGTGGCGATGCGCACGCCGCTGCCGGCCAGTTTTTTCCTCAGGCGATGCACGTAGATCTCTATCGCATCCGGGCTCAGGTCCTGATCGAGCCGCACGATCTGTTCGGCCAGGGTGTCCTTGGTCACCGGCTTGCCCTGGCGGTACAGCAACACCTCCAGCACTGCCAGCTCGCGCGGGGTCAGCGCCAGAGGGGCGCTGGCCACCGTCACCCGGCGCGCCTGCGGCTCGAACAGCAGCCGGCCACAGCCGAGCGGCCCGGCCTCGCGGCCCTGCGAGCGGCGTAGCAGCGCGCGGGTACGTGCCTCCAGTTCGGCTAGCTCGAACGGCTTGCCGAGGTAGTCGTCGGCGCCCAGGTCCAGGCCGTGCACCCTATCGTCGATGCCGCTCTGCGCGGTCAGCACTAGCACCGGCACGCGGTTGCCGCGGCGGCGCAGCCGCTTCAACACCTCGAAGCCGTCCAGGCGCGGCAGGCCGATGTCGAGGATCACTAGCGCGTATGGCTCGTAGGCGAGCAGCTGGTCGGCCTCGACACCGTCGCGGGCCAAGTCCACCGCGTGGCCGGCGGCGGTCAGCGCGCGGCCGAGCCAGTCGGCCAATTCCGGATTGTCTTCGACGAGTAGCAGGCGCATGACAGTTTCTTGAAAGCGATTTGAAAGCTGAAGGTCCGAGAATGCTAACACCGACTAACCCGAGTGTTGGACCGATGCGATCGATAGCCCGTCTTGCTCTTGCCAGATTCCTGCTGTGCCTGGCCTGGAGCGCTGTCAGCGCTGGCCGGCGACGCCTACCCGGCCGGCACACGAGGCTGGTCGATGCGGCCCGTAGGAGGGGGCGCTGACCATCTACTCGACCACCGACGCCTAGGCGGTTGTCCCATTGCTGGCCAGTTCCCGCAACCGCTCCCACTTCCTGCGCATCGACTATCTGGATCTCAACAGCGCCGGGCTGAACTGCCAGCTGCGCGAGGAGGTCGATGCCGATCACCCGCTCGCCGACGTGGCCTGGAGCTCGGCAATGGACCGGCAGGTGAAGTTGGTCAACGACGGCTATGCGCAGCGCTACGCCTCGCCGGTGCAGAGGGGCTTGCCCGATTGGGCGAAATGGCGCGACGAGACCTATGGCACCACCTTCGAGCCGGTGGTGTTCGCCAGGGGCTGCCAGGCCATCGCCGAGCACTAGGCGCCGCGCACCCATGCCGAGCTGCGCCGCCGTCAGGCGATACTCGCGTAGCCTGGGACAGGATGAGCCGGGCTTTTCTGCTGCAGCGCTCCTGGACCGGCTCGTTCGGTTCCGCTTTGGCCGGCTACACCGCTCTTGGTGCGTGCCGGTCTCTTTTCGCTCGGGCAAAAAAAAGCCCCGCTGAAGCGGGGCTGAATCACTTGTAAGAAGGTTGGCCGAAAGGCCTGCGTGCTGCCTGCTGCGATGCTGGCTTACTTACAGGGTCTGGGAAACGGGACGGCCGATCGACTCACCTTTGGTCTTGTTGAAGCCCATCAGGTAGTACACCACCACCAGGAATACCAGCCAGCCCGGGCCGATGATCAGCGCCACGCGGGTGTCCGGGAAGTAGGCCATCAGACCGATCACCAGCGCGAGGAAACCCAGCGCGATGTAAGAGCCATACGGAAACAGCGGCATGGTGCAACCCAGTTGCGCCAGTTGTTTGCTGCTCAGGGTGCGGCGGAACTTCATCTGCGACAGCAGGATCACCCCCCAGCTCCAGACCGCGCCAAAGGTGGCGATCGCGGTCAGCCAGGTGAACACTTCCTTCGGGGCCAGGTAGTTGAGAACGACACCGGCCAGCAGCAGGACGACCGAGATCAGCACCGCAGCGTTCGGCACACCGTTCTTGCCGACCTTGCCGAACACCGGCAGCGCCTGGTTCTGCTGGGCCAGGTTGTACACCATGCGGCCGGTACTGAAGATGCCGCTGTTGCACGAGGAGAGAGCGGCTGTCAGCACCACGAAGTTGATGATGCCGGCGGCGGCCGGGATGCCCATCTTCTCGAAGGTCATCACGAACGGGCTGCCCTGGGTGCCGATCTCGTTCCACGGATAGAGCGACATGATCACGAACAGCGCACCGACGTAGAAAATCAGCACGCGCCAGAACACCGAGTTGACCGCGCGAGCCAGCGTCTTTTGCGGGTTCTTCGCTTCGCCGGCGGTCAGACCGATCATTTCCACGCCTTGGTACGCGAACATCACCATCGGCAGCGCCATTAGCACGCCCTTGATGCCGTTAGGCGCGAAGCCGCCGTGGCTCCACAGGTTGGAAATGCCGGTGGCGACACCGCCGTTAGCGAAGCCGAAGAAGATCGTCCCCGCACCGGCCACGATCATCAGCACGATCGCCACGATCTTGATCAGCGCGAACCAGAATTCGAACTCGCCGTAGGCCTTCACCGCGATGAAGTTGACCGAGCCCATCATCACCAGTGCCGACAGCGCCCAGATCCAGTTCGGTACGTCCGGGAACCACATGTGCATGTATACGCCAACGGCGGTGATCTCGGCCATGCAGGTAACGATCCACATGAACCAGTAGGTCCAGCCGGTCAGGTAGCCGGCCATCGGGCCAAGGTAGTTCTGCGCGTAGCGGCTGAACGAACCCGCCACCGGGTCGTGAATGGCCATTTCACCAAGCGCGCGCATGATCAGGAAAATGGCAACGCCGCCCAGCGCGTATGACAGCATGATGGCCGGACCGGCCATCTTGATGGTGGTGGCCGAGCCGAGGAACAGGCCCACGCCGATGGCAGCACCGAGCGCCATCAGATTGATGTGACGTTCCTCGAGTCCGCGATGAAGGGTCTCTTGATTGTCTTGCATGTATTTCTCCATGTGGCTCCCGGTTGGGAGCTTGTCGACTTGTATGGCCGGATAGGCTGTTGTCGGCGCCGCGTTATCTTCGCGGCTTAGTTGCGGCGGCCGGTGACCGCCTGCCATGCATAGATCATGGCCGGGAAAAGTGTAGCACCTCACCATGTGGTTTGTGCATATGGCTATAAGTTTTCGTTATTTTTCAAAGCCATCTATTTGTGAAAATTCAGAATTTTTTGATAAAAATTCATGAAAAATTACAAATATTGAGTTTTTTTGTTCGTTGGTCGTGTGATTCTCCTGTGAAAATGAATAAATATGCCTATCAGACTATTCTGATGCAGAGGCGAAAAATGGCTTCCGATCCCCGATTTTAATGCAAAAGTGTCGCCAATCGATTGTCAGACAATTGGAGTGAGGATATGGCCGGCGGGGTGGCCGAGCACGAATGGTAAAACGACCACGCCCTGAGAGCCTGTTCACGATCTGCTGCGTTCTATCTTCTAGGACTTGGGTGATCCTGAGTTGAAATGACGCTCAACATGCTTAGTACTCGATAAGTACATCCCGCTTTTTCGCGTCATTTCGCCTGGCTGACTACCTTCATGCCTGCTCTCCTGGTGCTTTTGCCTTGCTTCCCCCGGCTGTCGACCCTGTGGCCGACGGCTGGCGCACCCCGGTTTTGACCGATGTTTGCGCAACTGCAACGTGTTGCAGTGATTTTCAATAGTATATTGAGCAGATGGCAGGTTTTTTTACTTAATTACGTAAGTAAAGTATTGTTATCACATGTAAATTCTGCTGATTTCAGTGAAAACATCAAATTCAGAACCAGTGCCAACCGCTCCTTCGACAAGATCGACCTGAAGATCCTGATCCACCTGCAAAGCAACGGCCGCCTGTCGATGACCGAGCTGGCCGAAAAAGTCGGTATGTCGGCCACGTCGTGCACCGAGCGGGTGCGCCGGCTGGAGCGTGATGGGGGAATCGCGGGATACGACGCAGGCAAGAAGTTTCAGGCATCAAGCGTTACATTGCCGTGGACACTCAGGGACTGCCGCACGCTGTGGCAGTGACCACAGCCGAAGTCACTGATCACAAAGGGGCGTGGCAGGCACTTGAGTGTTGCAGACCTGCCTTGCAGCGAGTAGAAGGTCTATTGGCAGATAGCGGCTACGTGGGTGAGCCGTTCGCACAGGGCCTATGCGACATGCTGGGCGAGCAGCTTACTGTGTGCCCAGGCGTAGCAAACTGCACACTTTCAAACTCATGCCTTAGCGTTGGATCGGTGAGCGTAGTTTTGCCTGGTTAGAGAAAAACAGCAGGCTGTGGAAAAACTGCGAGGGCAGGCTCAATATCAGCTTGCAGTTCGTCCATCTGGCCTTTTGGGCTCTGCTGCTCAGAAGATCGTGAACAGGTTCTGAGCCCTTGGGAGGAGGTGATTGGCACGGCCGCAGGAGGGGTTACTGTAGGCTCTGCAGAGGCAGTTTCGGGTAGACCCGTACCAAAACGATGCGCGGACCCTTCATCTTCTTTACCACCACGCTGAACTGCTCGAAGTCGACCTTCTGGCCCTCTTTGGGCAGGTCGCCGAGCTTGTCCATGACCAAGCCGCCGACCGACTCGACCGTGTCGTTGTCGATGTCGATGCCCAGCGCCCGCTCCAGCGAGAACAGCGGCAGGCTACCCTTGCCGATCAGAGTGTCGTCATCGAGGCGGGTCCAGTCATTCTGGTCCTGGCGGAACTCGTCGCGGATCTGGCCGACCAGCGCCGACAGCAGGTTGTCCAGCGTCAGGAAGCCGATAGGATTCTGGCCTTTGTAGCCGACCACAGCGAAGTGCGGCGCCCCCTTGCGGAACAGCCGCAAGAGTTCCAGCGCCGGCATGTCCTCCGTTACCAGTTCGATCGGGCGCAGATAGTGTTCCAGCGAGTGCAGCGGCTTGCCGTGCTTCTGTGCGAGGAACAGATCCTTCAGGTGGATCACCCCGAGCACCGTTTCCCCATCGCGGTCGAAATAGGGGTAACGGCTGAAACGGTGCAGGTAGATGGTTTCCAGGTTCTCTTCCAGCGTCCGGTCGCGGTACAGACCGGTTACCTCGCCGATAGGGCGCATCAGGTCCGATACCTGCAATTCGCCAAAGTCGAGTGTGTGCGCCATCACCACCCATTCGTCGCGGGTGAATTTCTCGGTGGTACGGCTGCTGCGCAGAATCAGTTTCAGTTCGTCAGACGAATACTGCGATTCGTGGCTATGCCCGCTATCGAGGCCGGCCAGCTTCAGGATCACATTGGCGCTGGTGTTGAGCACCCAGATTGCCGGGTACATCAGCCAATAGAACAGGTAGAGTGGCGCCGCGGTCCAGACCGACACGTTCTCCGGACGGCGGATCGCCATCGATTTGGGGGCCAACTCGCCGACCACAATATGCAGGTACGAGATGGTGAAAAACGCGAAGGAGAATGAGATCGCGTGGATCAGTTTGGCCGATTGTATGCCGAGGCTTTCCAGCAGTGGGGCCAACAGCTTTGCGAATGCTGGTTCACCAATCCAGCCTAGGCCCAGTGAGGCTAGCGTGATGCCGAGTTGGCAGGCGGACAGGTAGGCGTCGAGGTGGGAGTGAACCTGGATGAGCAGCCGGCCGCGGATGCCATGATGTTTGGCCAGCGCGCGCACTCGGGTCTGGCGCAGCTTAACGAGGGCGAATTCGGCTGCAACGAAGAAGCCATTGAGCGCGACCAGTGCAAACGCCGCAATGACCAGTAAGAGGCTTTCCAACCGGGGTGGATCTCATCTGATGAACGAGTTACCAGTATACCCGCCGGCCAGACAACTGTGGATGACAAAACCGCACCGGCAAGAGGCCTTTCGGCCGACCTGCGGGTGCGGTCTGTAATCAGGCGGCACGGGCCGCCCAATCAAGATGCCTTACTTGGCAGCGGAAGCCGGAGCAGCCTTCTTGGCAGCGTGGTGCTTCTTAGCGTGGTGCTTCTTGGTGTGGTGCTTGGCAGCTGCCGGAGCCGAAGCGTCCTTAGCAGCTTGGGCTTTCTGGGCCGGAGCCGAAGCGGCTTTCTTAGCGTGCTTCTTAGCGTGGTGCTTCTTGGTGTGGTGCTTGGCAGCTGCCGGAGCCGAAGCGTCCTTGGCGGCTTGGGCCTTTTGAGCTGCCGGAGCCGAAGCGGCCTTCTTAGCGTGCTTCTTGGCGTGGTGCTTCTTAGCGTGGTGCTTAGCACCAGCCGGAGCGGAAGCGGCCGGAGCCGAAGCAGCTACTTTAACGGCAGCAGCCGGAGCGGCTTTCGGAGCGGCTTTAGCATCAGCGGCGAAGCCAGCAGCAGAAGCCAGGCTGAAAACAGCGGACAGGGCGATCAGGGACAGTTTTTTCATGACTTTATCCATTCAGCGAAGTTGTTGGTTGTTGTCGGTTTGGCACCGCTTTCGGTGCGTCCTTGAGATGCATACTACGAAGCGAAATCCTCGCCGTCTGTTCGCCAAATGTGAGCAGATGTAACCGAGTGTTCGAGCGCTTGCGGTGTTATCGGCGCCGTCGCATAGGTTGCAAATGGCACGTAAAGAGGCGGACAGGGCATGTGCCTGCGACGCCAGTGATGATACGGGGGCTTTGTGATTTTTAATCCGGTTTCAATATACTTTTTTTGTATAAAAAATAAATTTATATGATTTTTAGTAATAATAAGCCTGTTGCGTTGTTCTAGAAGCCGGGGGCCGATGATCATAACTGCGGTATGGGGCCCCGTGTCTGAGAGTTCGTTGACCGAAAAGGCCATCTGGCCAGGCTCGGAGTGCTTGCGAAGAGAAGGGGGACGCCACAAGCCGGTGGGAGTGATTGAGCTGGCCGCTGTGGCGAAGCCTATGATGAAGCCTGATTGAAAACGGCAGTCAGGGCAAAGAGGACGGTTCTTTCACGATGTACTTGCCTGTGAAGCTGTTGCCGGTTTGGCACCGCTTTCGGCACATCCTTATAAATGCCTAGTTGCCAAACCGGAGGCACGTGCAACTGCTTGCGTGATCCAAAAGTCATCAAACGGTTGGTTTTGCAATGGATGCGCGAACATCCTGCTTGCCCCTGGCCTCTACAGGTTGTCGTCCTCGATCTGTTTGCGGATCGCGGCGAAGAAACGATAGATCGATGTCACCGCCGATGAGATCCCGGCCAGCCATTCCTCTCGCTGCATCGGATCGGCGCTATCGAGGTAGGGGCGCATCTCCGGGTCGGGATGGCGCTCGTACGCCAGCGCCATGATCGGCACCAGTGCTTGGGCCTCGTTCTCGTCGTCAAACAACAGGTCCCAATCCTCGTTCATCAATTCCATTGCAGCGCTGAAGCCTTCGGCCCAGTCGTTGCCGTGCACCACCCCTTGTTCGTCTGCCTCCAACCAAGGGTGGAATTCTTCGTCGTGTTGCAGGGTGTGGGCGATCTCGAACCAGTGGCCCATCAACAGGGTGACGAACTGCTCTAGCGCCTTTTCAGTCGGGAAGGCGCGCTCATCGTCGAACGCAGCGCCGAGAATCTCAGTCAGGCACTCGGTCGGCTTGACCGGTTCCGGGCCGCACAGCAGGGCGGCAAAGAATCCGTCGAGCCTTTCAAGGCTCATCGCGCCCTGGTTCTTGAAGCGTGCCAGGGTGTCGCCCAGGCGTTGGTAGTCGCGCTCGCTCATCGGTTTGTTTTTCATGGCTGTTGCTCTGCTCGACGAAATGGGACCTGCATTATCCGACAAATCGCGTCGGGCAGCGGCATGGCGTCCGGCAGCAAAGCACAACCCTCGGGAGGACCGGGCGATGCCCCTTGGCTGGGCATGGTAGTAGCCTCAGCTTTGATGACTTGGATTAAGAACGTCTGCTAACCCGATTGGTGTAGTTGTGTTGGTAGCGCACCTGGGATAGCGAGGTTTGTAAAAAGGCTCTGAACCTGTTTTACAGGTCTACCTTTTCTTGCTAGGAACCGCATGGTGGTGTTGACCGACGCAGATATTGACCAAGCCGCCGGCGTGCTGATCGCCAAGCTGGCGCCGAAGATCCGTGCACTCAAGATTGGCGCTTGGGACCAGCTAGGTATCGAGATGGGGCCGTTGGTGGTGCGCGAGCACCGCGACAAGGTGAAGGGCTCTATCGACCGGGGGCTAAGCTCGTGGTGGACGGATGCGGCGTGGTCGCGGCCGACAATAGGGCTGGCTTCTTCCGGGCGGTACGCTGTTCGATCATGTGACCCCAGCAATGCGTATCTACCAGGAAGAGATCTTGGGGCCGGTGCTGGCGGTGGTGCGTGTGTCGAGTTACGCGGAAACGGTCAAGCTGATCAACGAATATGCCATTGGAAATGGGTGCCGCCATCTTCACCCGTGATGGCGATGAGACATGCAATTTTGTGCATCGTATCCAGGGCGGCATGGTCGGGGTCAACGTACCGATCCCGGTGCCCGCGGTATGTCATGATTCACCATTGAGGATTGATCCTCTGTCCGACACAGCCCGGCATGCTACTGCCGGGCTTTTTCATGGCTGGCCGGCCGGTGTGCTGTCATGCAGACAACAAAGTTGTATACAGTTTGCAATGAAAGCGGGATCGTTCTGGCTGGGCTTGAATCTTTTGAAGTATAAAACACCGTGCCCGCTGTAAGTTTGCCCATGGTGCCGCTCAAGAGCACCAAGCGAACCTGTGACATGCGTGGCAGATAAAACAATTACAAGCACGGAAAGGGAGTTGGAGCATGACTATCAAGGTCAGAATTACCCTGTTGCTGGCCATGGCGTTGTTTGCCCTGGTGGTGATCAGCGGTGTGGGGCTATTTCAACTGAGCGCAGCACAATCGCGTTTCGAATACATCAGCAGCAACACTTTCCCCAGTCTCAAGGCGTTGCAGACCGCGCAACAATCGCTTTCCCATATCCGCATTGCCCTACGCAATCATGCTGCCCACGCCAACCTGGAAAAGAAGCAGCTAGACGAGAAGGACGTCGCCACCACCTTGCAGGTGTTCGACAAGGCGATCGACGACTATGAGAAGCAACTGGCCGACGAGCCGGAAGACCGCAAGATGGCCAAGCAGGACAAGGACGACATGGCTCGTTACCGCACGGCCATGGCCGAGTTCTACAACAACTCCCGCGCCAACTACTTGTCGGTGGCCAATGCTCAGTTGGACGGTGGCGATTTGTACCAGCTGGCCGGTAGGCTGGAGGACGACCTCAACAAGCATCTTGCCTACAAATACCAGAGCGCCGGCGAGCTGATCGATGTCAACCAGTCAGCCTATAACCAGGCGCGCTGGCTGCAGACCTTGCTCGCCGCCATGGTGCTGGTGGGGGTGGCCGCTGGTGGTTTTCTGCTGATCCGCTCGATTGTTCGCTCCTTGTCGGCGATGCAGAACACGATGGAAAAGGTCAGCAAGGAGCGCGATTTCGCCCTGCGGGTGGCCAGCCAGGGCAAGGACGAGATCAGTCTTACCGCCAAGGCCTTCAACTCTTTGCTGGAAGGGTTGCAAAGCAACTTGCGCGAGCTGAAGGCCGGTTCGCAGGATGTGGTGACCTCATCCAACGAAATGGCGCAGAACGCCAATGCCATCTATCGTGTGGCGGCCATGCAGAGCGAATCGTCTTCCGCGGTGGCCTCTACCATCGACCAGATGGCGGTCAGCGTCAATCATGTTGCCGAGCGTGCTTCCGAAGCGCAGGACTTGTCGCGCTCTTCCAGTGAAAAGGCCGATGCCGGCTCCGCTACCATTAGCCAGACCATCCGCGACATTCGCGAAATTTCTCAGGCCATCGGCAGCGCCAGCTCCTCCATCAATGGCCTCAATCAGCAAAGCAGCCAGATCGTTTCCGTGGTGCAGGTCATTCGCGACGTGGCGGACCAGACCAACCTGCTGGCGTTGAATGCCGCCATTGAAGCTGCGCGCGCCGGCGAGATGGGGCGCGGTTTTGCCGTGGTGGCTGACGAGGTGCGCAAGTTGGCAGAGCGCACTGCTAGCTCCACCAGCGAGATTTCTTCCAGCCTGCAAGCCATGCAACGTGAGGTGGAGGCCGTGGTCAGCCAGATGAAGACGGCCGAAGAAGTGGCCAAGGTTGGGGTGGCACGGGCCGATGCTGCCGATCAGGCCATCCAGGGTATCGGTAGTGCCGCTGCCGATACCACCCGGGTGGTGATCGACATTTCCAGCGCCATCAAGGAGCAAGGTACGGCCAGCAAGAACATCGCCCAGCAAGTGGAGCAGATTGTGCAGATGTCCGAGCAGGCCAACGACGCGGCCTCGCGTAGCGCGACCAGCTCGGATGAACTCAAACAACTGGCCGAGCGCCAGATGCAGATCATCGCGCAGTACAAGCTGTAAGTTCCTCTGCCGCGGTTATCCGGGTGCCTTGTGGCTACCCAACTGGCTAGGCCGTCAAATCGCTTTTCCACCGGGCCGCGTGCGGTCCGGTGCCTTTTTGCAGAGGCGGTAAGGGGGCTTCTTCCTGTGTGGCTCGACGGCCGACACGTAAAGTAAACCCCGGAATCCGCGTGTCCTTGTACTCAACACGGGTATCCGGGGTCTTCAGTCTAGCGATGAAGCTGTCGGTCAGATGAGTTTGCATGGTTCGCTCTGGGGCAAAACCGGGGTCGAGCGATACAAAAACTCATCTAAAACCGACTACCAGCTCTCACTCAGATGGAACTTCACCGTTCGCAGCACTACGCGCGTCGTAATAATCCTTGTTGGCCAGATAGTGCTCGTGGCGCGCGGCCTTCTTGGCGATGCGGGCGACTTCCTCTTCGGCCTTGCGTTTGGCCTCCTGGGCTTCGCGTTCCTTCTTGGCAGCCTTGGCGGCTTCGCGGCGCGCCTGCTCTTCGGCTTCGATGGCGGCGATTGCTTCGCGGCTCATGCACGGGCCGGTCTTTTCGAACAGGGCGACCGACTCGACGTGGGCGGTGTGCGGGAACATGTTAATGATACCGGCCGCTTTCAGTGTGTAGCCCTTGGTATGCACCAGTACGCCAGCGTCACGGGCCAGCGTGGCCGGGTTACAGGACACGTAGACGATGCGCGGTGGGGCGGTTTCGTCGTTCAGCGCCTTGACCAACTGAATGGCACCGTCGCGCGGCGGGTCGATCAGCATCTTGTCGAACTGGCCGAGCGCGGCAAAGCTCTCTTCAGTCACGTCGAACAGATTGGCCATCTCGTAGCTGACCTTGTCCTGCAGCGCATTGTGGGTGGCGTTTTCCACTGCGCGCTTGACCAGCGCCTCGCTGCCTTCCATGCCGTGCACGATGGCACCGGAGCGGGCGATCGGCAGGGTGAAGTTGCCGATGCCACAGAACATGTCGGCGATGCGTTCGCCCGGCTGCGGGTCGAGCAGTTTCAGCGCACGGCCGACCATCACGTTGTTGATCTGCGGGTTCACCTGGGTGAACTCGGTCGGATAGTAGGGCATCTCGACGTTGAAGTCGTCGATGCGATAGGTCAGCTTCGGCGCGTCGAGCGGGTAGATCGGGTAACAGGTGTCCGGGCCCTTCGGTTGTAGCCAGATCTGCAGCGGGCGCTCTGCACTGCGGTGCAGGTCGGCGAAGGCGGCGAAGCGGCGCTCATCCTCGGCGGTGATGTCGTCCATGTTGCGGAACACCAGGATGTCGACCTCGGCGCCGACGGCGATTTCCACCTGCGGCATGCGCTGCTTGATCGACAGGGTAGCGATGAATTCGCGCAGCGGGTCAATCAGGTCGGAGATGTGCTTGGGCAGGATGTGGCACTCGTGCATGTCGGCGATGAAGCTGGAACGCTTCTCGTGGAAGCCGACCAGCACGCCGCCTTTCTTCTCGACGAAGCGCGCCGACATCCGGGCGCGATGACGGTAGCCCCAAGCCGGGCCCGCGATCGGAGGAAGGATGCGCTCGGCCTTCACCTTGCCGATGTGGGCGAGGTTGTCTTCCAGGACGCGCTGCTTCATCGCCACCTGAGCGGTTGGCTCGACGTGCTGCATCGAACAGCCGCCGCACACGCCAAAATGCGAACAACGCGGGGTGGTGCGGACGAAACTTTCCTTCAATACTGAAACAGTGTCGGCGTTCTCAAAGCTGGGCTTCTTGCGGAAGCTGCTGTAGCTGACCTTCTCATATGGCAAGGCGCCTTCAATGAACAGCGTCTTGCCTTCGACGTGGGCGACACCACGGCCTTCAAAGTCCAGCGATTCGATCAGGGCGACCGGGTTGGAGGAGTGCGTCATCGTTTTGCTTGTCAAATCAAAAGCTAAAGGATCAATTTTCTCAAAAAAGCCGGGGGGGCGCAGCGCTTTTTTGGCACGCCGCAGAATCGATGGTTTTCTGTTAAGATGCGGCCGTTAACAAATATTCGGGTTGAATGGACGTTTCGATGCGTGGTTTGGTGTGGTCGCGAATGGTGGTGGGAATGCTGGTCGGCGTGTTGTCGCTCGTGGCGCGTGCGCAGGTGCCCTTGCCGGACCTGCCCGTGAACACTTCCGGGCAGCACATCGTGGTCAACCTGCCGCAGACGCGACTGTTCGTGTTTCAGGACGGCAATCTGGTGGCAAGCTACCCGGTGGCGGTTGGCAAGATGTTGACGGCGACGCCGACTGGTGATTACGCCATCAAGGGGGTGTACCGGGACCCGAGCTGGCACGTACCCAAGTCCATTCAGGAAGAGATGCGCCGCAAGGGCAAACCGGTGCAGACGGTGGTGCCCCCGGGGCCTGACAATCCGCTCGGTCCAGTGTTCATCCGCTTTGGCGAGCCGAAGCTCGGCCTTGGAATGCATGGCACCAACGTGCCGTCGAGCGTGCCGGGCTTTCGTAGTCACGGCTGCGTGCGGCTGAGGAACGACGACGTCCTGGCGTTGGCCAGCACGGTGAAGAGCGGGGCGTCGGTGACGGTGGCGTACCAGTCGGTACTGCTCAACGAGGACAGCGCCGGCCAGCTGTGGCTGACGGCTTACCACGACGGCTACAAGCATAAGGACGTCGAATATCAGGCCTTGGCCAATGCATTGCTGTCGTGGCAGCACTCCCGCGGCGTGGCGGTGTTCGGCAAGCGGGTCAACGAGGCGCTGAAGGCGCGCAACGGCAAGCCGGTGTGCCTGACTTGTCGCCATCCGGATACCGCCAAGATGGATGGCACTCTGACGGTGGTTCGCTGGCAGCAGCCGCCGGCGCCGAAGGCGGTCGTGCCGGTAACGCCGGCCGAGCCGCTGATGGAGCCGAAACCGGAGGCGTCAGCGGCGGCGCCTGCTTGGAGACATGCCAGCTTCACTAAGGCTCGCCATGGCAAGTCGGTATGTCTGACCTGTCGTCACCTAGACACCACAAAGATAGACGGCAATCGGATGGTGGTACGCTGGCAGCCGCCACCGGCGTCGGAGGCCAATGTGCCAGTGACGCAGGCCGAGCCGCTGATGGAGCCGAAGCCGGAGGTGTCGGCGACACCTGTCTGGAAACATGCCAGATTAACTGGAAACATGCCGGATTAAGGGGGAAAGACGTAGGCGGGATGGTAGGTCCCGCCTGAGCGTTACCCCCGAACGGTGCGGCCCCTTGCCTTGCGGCGAGGGGCCGTTTGCATTGGGATGGGTCAGTTTGCCCCGCAAAGTTCGGCGGCCAGCTCGGCGACCCGACCGAGCGCGCGCTCATAGGCGTCGCTCCACGGGTAGCAGCATGACAGCCGCAGGCAGTTGCGGTAGCGGCCGCGCGGCGAATACAAGAGGCCGGGCACCACGGTGATCCGCTCTGCCAAGGCGGCGCGGAACAGCGCCAGCGTGTCGACCTGCGGCGGCAGCTCCACCCACAGCAGGCAGCCGCCGGATGGGGAGCTGGCGCGGGTGCCGGCCGGGAAGCGCTCGGCGACGAAGCCGCGCAGCCGTTCCATCTGCGCCATGAAGTGGCGGCGCAGTAGGCGCAGGTGATGGTCGAAGCCGCCGCTCTCCAGGTATTCGGCCAACGTTTCCTCCAATAGGCGCGGCTGGGCGATGCTGGAGGCGAACTTCAGCCGGGTAGTGTCGCGCAGGAAGCGCCCCGGCGCCATCCAGCCGATGCGAAAGCCCGGCGCCAGCGCTTTGCTGAAGCTGGAACAGAGGATCACCCAGCCGTCCTGATCGTAGGCCTTCACCGCGTCCGGTGTGATCGCACCATAGTAGAGCTCGGCATGCGGTGTGTCCTCGATCAGCGGCACCTGGTAGTGGTTGACCAGTTCGGCCAACCTTTTCTTCGCCGCCAGCGGCATGCTGCTGCCCAGCGGGTTGCTCACCGTCGGCTGTACCAGGATGGCGTTCAGGCGCTTCTCGGCCAGCAGCACTTCCAGCGCGTCGACCGACATGCCGTCGTTCGGGTGGGTGGGGATCTCGATCGCGGTCAGTCCCAGGCTGCGGAACAGGGGGATCAGCGCGAAGTAGGTCGGTGACTCGACCGCGACGGTGTCGCCCGGTTTGCAGACGGCCCTGAGCGCCAGCTGCAGCGCCTCGGTGCAGCCGTTGGTGATCAACAGGTCCTCCGGCGCCAGCACCACGCCCCAGCCGACCACACGCTGGGCGATCTGGCGGCGCAGCCTGGCCGAACCGGGCGGAAACGGGTAGTCGGTGGCAAGCTCGGGCTGCGCGCGGGTCAGCCGGTTGAGGATGTGCTTCAGGCGGGTGGTGGGGTAGAAGTCGCTGCCGCGCGGGCTGGCCAGCGACAGGTCGATATAGCCTTCCTGCGCTTGGGCGGCGAGCACCGCCTCAAGGTGGTCGAGCAGCGCTTCTCCACTTGGCTGGCCGATGCTCTGCTTGCGCATCCTAGGCAGAGGCAGTGTTGCCGCCGCCTTCACGTAGAAACCAGACTGCGGCCGCGCTTCGATGAAGCCGCGGTCCTCCAGCGCCCGGTAGGCGGCCAGGATCGTCGACGGGCTGACCTTGTGCATGTCGCAGGCCTTGCGCACCGACGGCAGTTTCTCTCCCGGTCGTACCACGCCCTTCTGGATCAGTTCGATCCACTCGTTCACCAGTTGTTGATAGATCGGTTCTTGCGCCATCGCGGTTCACCAGCACAGTTAGAACGAATCGGGACCGTAACAGTTTTACCAAACCAAAACTGTTACGGTCTCAATAGTGTTTTTTTGAATCTGTAATTGTACAAGGCAGATCGGTACCATGCAGCTAACAAATTTCAATCTGCTGCGGCTGTCGATCATGCAAATCAACTTAATTGCGCTGGTGATGTACCTGACTGTGATGGGCATCACACCGGGGCCGAACAACCTGGTGCTGGCTGCGTCCGGCATCAACCACGGTTTCAACCGCACCATCCCGATGCTATTGGGTATGGCGATCGGACTCGGTCTACAGATCGGTATCCTGACCTGCTTCCTCGGCAGCCTGGTGGCATGGATGGAGAGCCTGAAGCTGGTGCTGGCGGTGGCCGGCTGCGCTTATCTCTTGTGGCTGGCGTTCAAGATGGCGAATGCCGGTCAGCCGGGCGAGCAGGGCGAGACGCAGGCAATGGGCTTTGCCGGTGGCCTGCTGTTCAACTGGCTGAACCCGAAGGTATGGCTGATGGGCTTCAACGTGGTGATGGTGTTCCTGCCGGAACACATGCCGGTATGGCAGGCCGCACTCCTGTTCACCGTGCTGGCGGCGGGAGTGACGCTGCCCTGCATCGCGATCTGGGCTTGGAGTGGGGTGGCGATCAAGCGCTTTCTCGACTCGCCGCGGCGTCTTGCGGTGTTCAATCACAGCATGGCCGGCATGCTGGCGATGACAGCGATCTGGCTGTTGGTTGAGATGCTGCCGGCGGGGTTGGCGGCGCAGGCACTGTCCCTGTAACTACATCTGATCCCATCGTAAGGCCGGCGTTTGCCGGCCTTTTTGCTGGCGGCGTACAATGGGCGCTTTGCGATTTGACCGAGTTCATTCCCATCATGATCCGTACCCGTTTTGCCCCGAGCCCGACCGGCTACCTGCACATCGGCGGCGTGCGCACCGCGCTGTTTTCCTGGGCTTATGCCCGCAAGCACGGCGGCGTGTTCGTGCTGCGTATCGAAGACACCGACCTGGAGCGTTCCACCCCGGAATCGGTCAAGGCGATCCTGGACGGCATGCACTGGGTGGGGCTCGACTACGATGAGGGCCCGTTCTACCAGACCGAACGCTTCGACCGTTACAAGGAAGTGATCCAGCAGCTCTTGGACGCCGGTCACGCCTACTACTGCTACGCCTCGAAGGAAGAGCTGGAGGCGATGCGCGCCGAGCAGGAAGCCCGTGGCGAGAAGCCACGCTATGACCGCCGCTGGCGCCCGGAAGAGGGTAAGACCCTGCCGACCCCGCCGGCCGATGTGCAGCCGGTAGTGCGCTTCAAGAACCCGCTGGACGGCGTGGTCGCCTGGGATGACGCGGTGAAGGGCCGCATCGAGATCAGCAACACCGAGCTCGACGACCTGATCATCGCCCGCCCGGACGGCAGCCCGACCTACAACTTCTGCGTGGTGGTCGACGACTGGGACATGAACATCACCCACGTGATCCGCGGTGATGATCACGTCAACAACACTCCGCGCCAGATCAACATCTTGAAGGCGATCGGTGCGCCGCTGCCGGTATACGGCCACCTGCCGATGATCCTCAACGAGGACGGCCAGAAGATGTCCAAGCGCCGCGACGCGGTCAGCGTGGTCGACTACGCCGATAAGGGCATCCTGCCCGAAGCGCTGCTCAACTACCTGGCGCGTCTCGGCTGGGGCCACGGCGACGACGAGTTCTTCACGATGGAGCAGTTCGTCGAGTGGTTCGAACTGAAGGACGTCAGCCCGTCGGCCTCGCGCTTCAACAACGAGAAGTTCCTGTGGCTGAACGCCCAGCACATCAAGGCGGCAGACAATCTGCGTCTCGCGCAGTTGATCGCACCGCGTCTGGCTGCCGCCAACATCGACCCAGCCAACGGCCCGTGCCTGGCGGATGTGATCGCGCTGGTGAAGGAGCGGGTGCAGGACCTGAACGCCCTGGCTGCCGAGTGCGACTATTTCTACGCGCGTCGCACCCCGAGCGCCGCTGATCTGGAAAAACACCTGTCGGATGAGTCGCGCGAGCGTATGGGCCGTTTCGCCGAGCGCCTGGCGGCGCTGCCGGAGTGGACTGCCGAGAGCATCCACGCGCTGTTCAAGCCGTTCTGCGCCGACGAGGGTATCAAGATGGGGCAGCTCGGCATGCCGTTGCGCGTGCTGGTGTGCGGCACCGCCCAGACCCCGTCGGTGGACGCGGTGCTGGCGCTGATCGGCCGCGATGAGGTGCTGGCGCGCATGCGCGGTTAAGTCGCTTTTCTCCTCAGGAAAGTCGGCCGGATGGGCTAATGCCGTTCACTTAAGCAAGTGAACGGCATTTTTCATGGTGCGAATCTTGCTCATACTCCGGCCAAGTTGACTCCCTCACGTTGGTCAAGATGGTAAGCAAGGCTCATAAACACCCTGATTTCTCTGCACTTTCTCAGCAAATTGACCCGGCATGGATCGCCCACGCGCTTGCAGTGACCGGCAAAGCCAGCGTGCGCCGGCGTAGATTGCCGGCCGAACAGGTCGTCTGGCTGGTCATTGCGTTGGCGATGGACCGGCATCAGCCCATCCCGGAGGTCGTCGCTCATCTCGATCTGGTGCTGCCTGACGCGGTCAATCCAGAGATTGCCAAGAGCGCCTTGACCCAGGCGCGGCAGCGCCTCGGCGAGGAACCGTTGGCCCAACTCTTCGGGCTCAGCGCGCTGGTTTGGGATGAGCGGCATCAGCAGGGAAGAAGCTGGCGCGGATTGGCCCGCTACGCGATTGATGGCAGTACGCTGCGTACCTCGGATACCCCAGAGAATCGTCAGCACTTCGGAGCACAGGCTTATGCCTCCGGCGTAGCCGCCAGCTATCCGCAGTTGCGGCTGCTGACGTTGACTTCGCTGGCGACGCATCTGGTGCGAGAGGCTGTCTTTGGCGAATACGCCAAGAATGAAATGCGCTATGCCCGTGACCTGCTCCAGGCGATCC
>NZ_JAUEDK010000072.1 GCF_030385785.1 Crenobacter oryzisoli | reverse complement strand
TAGGTCGGGTGTGGAAGCGCTGTGAGGCGTTAAGCTAACCGATACTAATTGCTCGTGAGGCTTGATCCTATCATTTGAGGTACTTCGTGGTGTGAAGTACAGGTGATGTGCGACGAGACGCAATCAAAACTACCAAGTAACGCTTGAATTCAATACGGCAGCGTCAGTAACAGTGACGATGCTCGGCTTCGACAGTTTGTACAAGTTAATGTCTGGCGGCCATAGCGAGGTGGTCCCACGCCTTCCCATCCCGAACAGGACCGTGAAACGCCTCTGCGCCGATGATAGTGTGGCATTCGCCATGTGAAAGTAGGTCACCGCCAGACTCCCCACACCACAAGCCCAGCTCCCAGAGCTGGGCTTTGTGCTTTACCGCGCCGGAAAGCCCGGCGCGTTCCGCTGTATTCCCCTGTATTTTCTTCTGCACGAGCTGGGCTTCACGAGTGCTATTGCGATTCAGCCAAGCATCCCCATCTTCCCTGCATGGGTTTTTCTGCCCGCAGTGTTCTATTGGGCGCAGCATTATCGCAACACTGAGAATGGGTTTCAGTCACCAGGTGTCGCTTGATGTTGCGCTGCAATATATTGGCAATCCGTACCCTCTACTATGAGGCTGGCCGTCGTCTGTCTATGGTGGCGATACGGCCAGGAAGGCTCGTCCCGGCCTGCGGCAAAAAGCGACAAGCACCGGCATAAAGTTGCGATGCGATAGTCGTTTGTCGCCAAAGGTTGGGGTTGACGTTGGATTGACTTACAATCCGGGCGTTTTGAATTTTTTCTCTGCGTGAGGTTGCCATGCTTTACCCCGAACTGTTCGTCCAGCTGGAGAAGGCCCGTTGGAGTCTGGAGGAGGATATCCCCTGGGCGGACTTCGACGCGTCCCGGCTGACTGACGAGCAGGCGCAGACCATCAAGATGAACGCGATTACCGAGTGGTCGGCGCTGCCGGCGACCGAGATGTTCCTGCGCGACAATAAGGACGACTCGGACTTCTCGGCGTTCATGTCGGTCTGGTTCTACGAAGAGCAGAAGCATGCGCTTGTGCTGATGGAATACCTGCGCCGTTTCCGCCCGGACCTGGCGCCGACCGAAGAGGAGCTGCACTCGGTACGTTTCGAGTTCGACCCGGCACCACCGCTGGAGACGTTGATGCTGCACTTCTGCGGCGAGGTGCGTCTGACGCAGTGGTACCGCTGCGCGGCCGACTGGCATACCGAGCCGGTGATCAAGCACATCTACCAGACGTTGAGCCGTGACGAAGCGCGTCACGGTGGCGCCTACCTGAAGTACATGAAGAGGGCGATTACCCGTTTTGGCAACGAGGCGCGCCTGGCCTTCGCCAAGATCGGTTTCCTGATGGCTTCGTCCGGTCGTTCGGGCAAGCCGCTGCATCCGACCAATCTGCATGTGAACCAGTCGCTGTTCCCGAACGACACGGTGCAGTCGCGCCTGCCGGACCCTGACTGGCTGGAAGACTGGCTGACCAGCCAGATCCGCTTCGACGAGCCTTGGGAGGCGCGCGTGGTGGGTGGTATCCTGCGTAACTTGTCGAGCCTGTTTGATCGCGTGATTGACACGCCGCAGGCGCTAAACCGCTACCGCAAGGAACTGATCGCGAGCCTCAAGGATGCAGAACCCGTACTCAACTCCACAGTTTGAATCCAAAGTCTGTCCGCCTGAGCAGTTAGCCGAGCGCTTAGGCCAGCTGCCGCGTCCGTTGGTGTTTACCAACGGTTGCTTCGATATCCTGCACCGCGGCCATGTGACCTATCTCGCACAGGCTGCGGCGCTCGGCGCCAGCCTGATCGTGGCGATCAATACCGACGCGTCGGTGAAGCGCCAGGGCAAGGGCGATGACCGCCCGATCAACCCGCAGGACAACCGCGCGGCGGTATTGGCGGCGTTGGAGTCGGTGGCGCTGGTGACCTGGTTCGATGACGACACCCCGGCCGCACTGATCGAGGCGGTGAAGCCCGACGTGCTGGTGAAGGGCGGCGACTGGCCGGTCGACAAGATCGTCGGTGCGGCCGAGACGCTGGCGCGCGGTGGGGAGGTGCATTCGATCCCCTTCCTGTTCTCCACGTCCACCACGGCGACTTTGAACAAGATTCGCGAAAGCGCAGGCGGCGCGTGAGCGAGCCGCACGCGTTTGCGGTGCTGAAGGCGCTGTCCGACGGGCGCTTCCATTCCGGCGAGGGGATTGCGCAGGCGCTTGGCGTGTCGCGTACCCTCGTATGGCAGGCGGTGCATGCGATCGAGTCCGAATTCGGCCTGACCGTCTACAGCGTGCGTGGTCAGGGTTACAAGCTGGCCGATTCGCTTGAATGGCTAGACGTCGGCGCGATCCGCGCCGGCCTCAGCGACAGGGCGGCCGATACCTATGCGCTGGCGCTCGCCGATCGCATTGACTCTACCAATACCCACCTGATGCAGCGCGCCGCTGCCGGTGCGCCACACGGCATCGTGCTTGGTGCGGAATGGCAGAGCGCCGGGCGCGGCCGGCTTGGCCGCCGTTGGCAGATGAAGCTCGGCGGCGGGTTGGCGTTTTCGCTGCTGTGGCGCTTCGATGCGGGCCTTGCTGCGCTGTCGGGGCTGTCGCTGGCGGTGGGCGTCGCGATCGTGCGGGTGCTGACGCGTCATGCTGTGCCGGTCCGGCTCAAGTGGCCGAACGATGTACTGCTCGATGGTAGGAAGCTGGCAGGCATCCTGATCGAGCTGTCTGGCGATGCGCTTGGCCCGGCAGCGGTGGTGATCGGGATCGGCCTGAACCTGGCAAGCCCGGGCGAGGTCGGTCAGCCGGTCGCCGGGCTTGCCGATGCGGGCGTCAACGTCGGCAGAAACCAATTGCTGGCCGAGCTCTTGAACGAATTGCACACGGTGCTGGACCAGTTTTCCCGAGACGGCTTCGGTGCTTTTCGCGACGAGTGGCTAGGCTACAGCGCACACCTCGATCAGCCGGTGACGTTGCGTTTCAGCCACGGCGAGCCGGTCGACGGCATCGCCCGCGGGGTGGACGACAAGGGGGCGCTGCTGGTCGACACCGGTGCCGGCACGAAAGTGTTTCACGTCGGCGAAGTCAGTTTGCGAGCGCGCGCATGAAGCTGTTGATCGATGCCGGCAATACCCGGGTGAAGTGGGCGCTGACCGACGGCGCGGTGCTGTGCGACGAGGGCGTGGTTACGCATGACTTCGCGCACGAGTTGGCCGAACGCTGGGCCGGGCTCACTCTCGAGGCAGCGTGGGGGGCTTCGGTGGCGCGCCCGACGATCCGTGATGCGGTCGAGGCGGCATGTCCGGTGCCGGTACGCTGGATGAGCAGCGAGCGCCAGCGCGGCGGCGTCACCAACCATTACCGCAACATCGCCGAGCAGGGCGTGGACCGCTGGATGGCGGTGCTGGCGGCGCGTGCGCGACTGCCCGGCCAGGACGTGGTGCTGGCGTCGGCCGGCACCGCGTTGACGGTAGAGGCGTTGACCGCCGAGGGTGACTATCTGGGCGGCCTGATCCTGCCGGGGTTCGCCTTGATGCTCAAGAGTCTGGCGGCCGGTACCGCGCAACTCGACCGCCTAGCCGGTCAGTGGGAGCCGTTTCCGCAGGCGACGCCGGACGCGCTGGCCAGCGGGGCACTCGACGCGATGGCCGGGGCGATCGAGCGCTTGCGCCGGCGCCTCGCCGAGCAGACTGGCCGCGCGCCGGCGACGCTGGTGCTGACCGGCGGCGATGCCGAGCGTTTGCTCCCACTGCTCGCACCGCCCTGCGTGATCATGGATAATCTTGTCATACACGGTTTGTTAAGGGTGGCGAACGAAACATGAAGTGGTTCTTTGCGATTGTGCTGGTGCTGAACCTGCTGGTTTTCGGTTACGGCAACCTCAAGGCGCGCGTGCCGGTCGACCTGCATGCCCAGGAAGTGAATGCCAAGCAGGTCAAGCTGCTGCCTGCCAACTGGACCCCACCGGTGGCCAGTGCCGCAGTGGCGGAGGCATCGGCACCGACGAGCGGCACCGCACTGCCGGTCGGGCTGGACGCGGCCACAGTGGCCGCTGCCAAGCCGGCGGCTCCGGCTCCGGTGACCAAGTTGGCCGACGCCAAGCCTGCCGAAACCAAACCGGTCGATAGTAAACTGGCCGACAGCAAGCCGGTCGCAGCTCATCCAAAGGTAGAGACGAAGCCGATCGCGCCCCAGTCGACGGTGCCTCAACCCGTTGCCGCCGCGCCGGCCCCTGCCCCTGCGCCGACCAAGGTCGCGAACCGCTGCTACAGTTGGGGGGCACTGAACGAGACCCTGTACGCCCGGGTGAAGGGTGGTCTGCCGGGGTTGAAGCTGTCCGCCGCGCAATGGCGTGCCGAGTCGCAGCAGGCCCCGAGCAAGAACAGTAAGTATTGGGTCTTCTATCCGGCACAGGCCACAGCGGCCGAGTCGCACACGCTGGCGGCCGAGCTGAAGGGCAAGGGCTTCGATAACTACCCGGTTAACGACGGCGAATTCAAGGGCACGCTGTCGCTTGGCCTGTTCGCCAACGAGTCGGGCGCCGACACGCTGCTCGCCAAGCTGAAGGCGGCCGGTTTCACCAACGCCAAGGTGCAGCCGCGAGGTAAGGGCGCGACCCAGACCGTGCTGCACTTCAAGGATCTGGATGGCGCCCAGTCCGAACGGCTGGTGGCGCTGCAGCACCGCCTGACCCCGGGCATCGCGGTGCAGGGTGGTGCCTGCGCGGGTTGAGGCGTCATGCCTTTGCCTGATTGCGCCGCTCGCCTTGCCGTGGGGAGTGCGTTGGCGCAGCGCTAATTTTTTGACGGCGACTTCGGTCGCCGTTGTGCTTTGGTGGAGATCATGTTCCATCGTTTCCCGATCACCCGGCTGCTCGATCGCGGTCGCCAGAACGACCATGTGCTGCGCCAGCTGGGCAGCTCGATGGCGTTCATCGCCGGTGCGCTGAACGCCGGCGGCTTCCTGGCGGTGCAGCGCTATACCTCGCACGTGTCCGGGGTGGTGTCGCAGATGGCCGACTCGCTAGCGCTGGGCGATGGGGTGGGCGCGTTGTCGGCGTTGGTGATGCTGGCCTGTTTCATCCTGGGCGCAATGCACTCGACCTGGCTGATCCGCTGGGCGCGCCGCCAGCGGCTGCGTGGTGGTTACGGGGTGTCGATGATGGAGGAGGCGCTGCTGCTGTTGCTGTTCGGCGCGCTTGGCGCCGGGCTGGCGCTGCACAAGGGGCTGTTCACCCCGCCGACGGTGATGCTGCTGTGTTTCATCATGGGCATGCACAACACCATCGTCACCAAGCTGTCCGGCGGCCTTTTGCGCACCACCCACATGACCGGCATCGCCACCGACATCGGCATCGAGCTTGCCAAGGCCAGCTACCTGAATCGCCGCTCGCGCCTGCCAGCGGTGCAGGCCAACCAGGCCAAGCTGCGCCTCTATCTGCTGATCCTGGCCGCGTTCTTCGTCGGCGGCGTGGTCGGCGCGCTCGGCTTCAAGCATCTTGGCTACGCGTTCTCCCTGCCGCTGGCGCTGTGCCTGTTCCTGCTCGGGCTGCGCCCGGTGTGGTACGACGTGCGGCTGCGCATGCGGCTGTGGCTGGCGCAGCGCGCGATGGCGCGATGATAGGCGGGCCGGCATGCATGACGATGACATGGCGTTCCTCCCGTTGCCGTTCGGTGCGCAGGGTTCCAAGCGCGGCCTGATGATGATCAACCACAAGTACACCGGCTAGGACCTGTTGTTCCCGGACGGCATGAAGACCTGAAGCGCCGACAAGGTGGGCACGAGGGCGCCACCGTGGTGCTGACCTCCGACGACCAGCGCTTCGAATACCTCTACCAGTTCGTCTCGACCAAGTGCTACTAGCCGAACAACCGTTCGGCCACATCATCCGTTGGAACGAGGCCGGCGCCGACAGTGCCGCCACCGGCTTCCAGTGGGACATCTTCGCGCTGTCCGATGGCCGGCCGTTCAGCGCTGTTCGGCCAGGCTTGTCGCCGGGGCAGGCCGCGCGCCGCGCACCAGCCACAGGTTGGCGCCGAGGATCAGTACGAGCCCCAGCCACTGCACCGGGACGAGTCGGTGGGCAAACGCCAGCCAGTCGACCAGGATCGCCGTCACCGGGTAGATAAAGCCGAGTGCGCCGATCAGGTGGATGGGCAGGCGGCGGAACGCCGCGTACATCAGTACGTACATCAGGCAGGTATGCACCAGGCCCAGCACCGTCAGCTCGAGCCAGTGCGAGCCGGCGTGCCACGCCGCATCGGCGTCGACCAGCGGCCAGAGCAGTAGCACGCCGACGCCGGTCTGCAGGCTGGCGGTCAGCGCCGGCGGCAGGCCGGGCGGCAGCCGCTTGGCGATCAGCGTGGCGACGGCGTACAAGAGCGCCGCACCGAGCGCGAGCAGGCTGCCTAGCAACGCTCCGTCGCCCGAGGCATCGAGGCCGGGCAGCACCAGCAGCAACAGACCGGGGAAGGCAAGCGCGAGGCCCAGCCAGTGGCGCCGGTTCAGCGTCTCGCCGAGGAAGGTGGCGCCGAGCAGCATCAAGAGGAAGGGCTGGGTGTGATAGAGCGCGGTGGCGAGGCCGATCGAGGCGTAGCGGTAGGCGTTGAACAGCAGCAGCCAGTTGCCGACCAGCGCCACGCCGCCGGCGAGGCACCAGGCGAGCGCCGCGCGGGAGAACGGCCACGGCGTCCACAGACCGCGCCACGCACCGTACAGCGCGAGGCCGACGCTGCCGAGCAGGCAGCGGAAGAACACCACGTTCCAGATCGGCTGGGCGGATGCCAGCACGAAATAGCCTATCGTGCCGGACAGCAGCATGGCTGCGGTGAGTTCGACGAGGCCGCGGCGCAGCTCGGGGGCAGTGGGCATCGGATTCTCCGGGTTAGATGGTGATGTCCACCAGTCTAGAAGGCGACGCCGGCAAACTTAATGCGCGTTGCAAGGAGAATGGGCTGTGCTACCTTTCAATGGTGAATAATTTTTCGGTTTTTCCTTGCATCAATGGACTGGATTGATAGGCAGCTGGTCACCCTGCTGCAGGGCGATGCGCGCCTGAGCCTGGCCGAGCTGGCGCGTCAGCTGAAGATGGCGGGGCCGAGCGTGTCGGAGCGGCTGAAACGGCTGGAGGAGTCGGGGGCGATCACCGGTTATGTGCCGCAGCTGGACCTTGCCCGCTGGGGTTACACGCTGACCGCGATCGTGCGCTTGCGCCCGCTGCCGGGGCAGCTGAAGGCGCTGGAGCGGCAGCTGGTGGCGACGCCGCAAATCACCGAATGCGACAAGGTCACCGGCGAGGACTGCTACATCGCCCGGCTGGTGCTGAAGCACATCGGCCAGCTCGACGAGATCCTCGACGGCTTCGCCGAACTCGCGTCGACGTCGACCGCCATCGTCAAGGCAAGCCCGGTGGTGCGGCGGCTGCCGCCGCTCGACCCGCAGGACTAGGTCGGCCGCGCTATGGTGGGGCTGGCAGCCTGTTCACGGTCCGTGGCATCAGGGCGATCCCGCGTTGAGTCGGGGGCCTCCTGGATGTCTCGTTGGAGCGACCTTGAGCTGGCACCGAGCCCCCATCAGGAGCATGGCATGAGCTTTCAGGATCATTTCTCTGGGCACGCCGCCGACTACGCGCGCTACCGGCCCGACTACCCGGATGAGCTGTTCGCCTGGCTGGCCGGGCAGGTGCCGGCGCACGAGCTGGCGCTCGACGTCGCCACCGGCAACGGCCAGGCTGCGCACGGCCTGGTGCGGCATTTCGCGCGGGTGCGCGCCAGCGACGCCAGTGCCGCGCAGTTGGCCGAGGCGCCGGCCGATCCGCGCATCAGCTATGTGTGCGAAGCGGCCGAACAGTGCGCGCTGCCCGACGCCAGCGTCGACCTGATCACCGTGGCGCAGGCACTGCACTGGCTCGACCAGCCGCGCTTCTTCGCCGAGGTGAAGCGGCTGCTCAAGCCCGGCGGTGCGCTGGCGGTGTGGCATTACCCGCGGTTGAAGGTGGGGGGCGAGCTCGGCGCGGTGTACGAGGCGTTCCACGCGACGGTGGCACCGTACTGGCCGCCGGAGCGCCTACTGGTCGAGCAGGGTTACCAGACCATCGCCTGGCCGTTTCCGGCCGAGCCGGTGCCGGCCTTCACGCTCGAGCGGCGCTGGGACCTGGCCGCGCTGCTCGGCTACCTCGGCTCCTGGTCGTCGACCCGGCGTGCCGCCCAAGCGCTTGGCAGCGACCCGGTCGCCGCCTACACGCCACGCTTTGCCGACGCGTGGGGCGCAGAAATGACGCGCCTGTTCCGCTGGCCGCTGCAGCTCTACCTCGGCCACCGGCTCGTTTGACATCCCCTATTTGAAACAGGGACTTGCCCTGTACGACGGTACGCGGCACACTGCGGGTTCCGCGCCAATCGGGCGCGGTAGCCTCAACCCGTCGGCCGCAGAAGGACGGGAATCGTCGGACGCCACTGCCCGGCGCCGGCGTGCTCTCTATCGGAGAGTCTCCAATGTCGCAGACCATTTACGGTGACGGCGCGATTCGCCGCACCAGCCTCTACGGTTCCTCGATCGAAAACACCTATGCCGGCGTGCAAAGCTTCATGCGCCGCAACTACACCCGCGACCTGACCGGTGTGGACGTGGTGGTGTCGGGCATTCCGCTCGACCTCGCGACCACCTTCCGCTCCGGCGCCCGCCAGGGCCCGGCCGCAGTGCGCGCCGCCAGCGTGCAGCTGGCCGAACTCAAGCCGTTCCCGTGGGGCTTCGACCCCTTCGAGGACCTGGCGGTGATCGACTACGGCGATTGCTGGTTCGATGCGCACAACCCGCTGACCATCAAGCCGGCGATCATCGAACACGCCCGCACCATCCTTGCGTCGGGCGCCAAGATGCTGACCTTCGGCGGCGACCACTTCGTCACCTACCCGCTCCTGATCGCACACGCCGAAAAGTACGGCAAGCCGCTGGCGCTGTTGCACTTCGACGCGCACTGCGACACCTGGGCCGACGACGAGCCGGACTCGCTGAACCACGGCACCATGTTCTACAAGGCGGTGAAGGACGGCCTGATCGACCCGGCGCGCTCGGCGCAGGTCGGCATCCGCACCTTCAACGACGACTTCATGGGCATCGACATCGTCGACGCGCCGTGGGTGCACAACAACGGCGTCGAGGCCACCCTGTCGCGCATCAAGCAGCGCATCGGCGATGCCCCGGTGTACGTCACCTTCGACATCGACTGCCTGGACCCGGCGTTCGCCCCGGGCACCGGCACCCCGGTGCCGGGTGGCCTGACCACCGCACAGGCGCTGCAGATCATCCGCAACCTGGGCGACCTGAACATCGTCGGCATGGACGTGGTGGAAGTGGCGCCGAGCTTCGACCAGAGCGAGATCACCGCGATTGCCGCCGCGCACATCGCCTGTGACATGCTGTGTCTGATGCGCAACCGCAAGCTGGCCGGCAAGCGGTAATCGTTCGGCCAACTTGCCCATGACAACGCCACTGCATCGCAGTGGCGTTGTTTTTTTGTACCATTCAGTCATGACATTGCCGGTAATCGCCATGAACAGACAGCATGTATTCGGCTGCACGGCCGCCTTGCTCGGCGCGCTGGCGTCGCCGGCACACGCGGTGCCGCAGCTGCTGCAGGGCCAGATCGGCGGCGCGGCGGTGGTGATGGAGCTGAACGTCGCCCAGGACGGCAAGACCGACGGCCGCTACTTCTACCGCAAATACCATCGCGATATCGCGCTCGATGGTCAGCGCGGCACCGACGGCAGCGTCGCGCTCGGTGAAAACCTCGGCTACAACGAAAGCCGCACCGATCTGACTCTGCGTCCGGACGGCAAGGGCGGCTGGAAGGGGGTGTGGCGCGGCAAGAAGGGCTCGGCACAGACGGTGACGTTGAGCCCGCTGGCGGTGACCTCGCTGCCGACCAGCGACATCGCCTCGCTGGCCAAGCTGCGCCAGCAGCACCCGTATGAGTTCTCCCGGCTGGCGGACCTGACACTGCAGCAGGGCAATCTGCAGCACTTCGGTCGCTACACGCTGCGCTGGTGGAAGGAGCCGATCAGCAAGGTGCGTTTCTTCCGGGTGGTCGACGGCTACCCCGCCGCGGTGCAGGACCGGGTCAACCGGGTGCTGGAGAGCCGGCAGTGGGAGGAGGTGAACGGCTACTTCGGCTGTGCGCTCGGCGGTGCGCACCGCGGCGAGTTCGAATACGATCAGACCGTCACGCCGCGCTACCTGACCGATCGGGTGCTCAGCGCCAGCGTGTTTACTTCCTACGACTGCGGCGGAGCCCATCCGGACTTCGGCGACCAGCCGATCAACCTCGACGTGCAGACCGGTCACCAACTGCAGCTCGAGGACGTGTTGTGGCTGGGGCAGGGGGCGCCGAACATTCCACGTGACGCCGACGGCTATCCGCAGAACTACGATTACCAGAACAAGGTGCTCGGCCCGTGGCTCGCCAAGACGCTGTTGCAGCTCTACCCGAAGCTGATGGCGCCGAAGGACAAGGACGACGACTGCGACTACCGCAGCAGCGGGCTGTGGGCGTTGCCGAGCTGGTACCTGCTGCCGCAGGGCCTGTATCTCGGGCCGTCGTTCCCGCGCGTGGCGCGCGCCTGTGAATACCCGGAGTGGTCGATCCTGCCGTGGAAGCTGGTCAAGCAGCATCGGGGCGATCCGGGCCTGTCGCTGCCCTGAGCCTCGTGCATGGGTTGGCATCCGGGGACGTTCGGGCAATCTTTTCTGCTCGTGGGGGGCACCATATTGCTGTGGCCGACTCCCCAGTCAAGTTTTTGGACGCACCTGGCCGGTCCCTTCGCAGTGCCTGGCAGGCGAGGCTGACGATGCCCGGGGCGGGCTTTAGAACCTGGTTACGATGGGGCAGCCAGCCCGGCGCGGGGCCGGGCGTTGGAAGGGATGCTGGGCGCAGATCAGGCCGGCAGGTGCGGCGCAATCACGAGCAGCAACAACAGCAGGATTTCGCAGAGCTCGATGCCGGCGCCGAGACAGTCGCCGGTCATGCCGCCGAGCCGGCGACGCAGGAAGGCCCACCAGGCGAGGCCGGCCAGCGGGGCGGCCAGCAGCACCGGCGCGAGCCAGACCGACAGGCCGGTCAACAGCACCAGGTTGACCGAAAGCGACGGCCAGTGCGACTGCCAGCCGAAGCGCTCGCCGCTGCCGCCGGCCAGGGGCGGCAGCGTCGCCGACCACGCGACCGCGAACAGCCGCGTCCAGGCCGGCAACAGCAAGAGGCCCCACAGCGGCGCGCCGGCCTTCAGCAACAGCATCAACAGCAGCAGCTTGGCGAGCACCGCCAGCACCAGCGCCAGCACGCCGAAGCTGCCGACATGCGGATCCTTCAGCACCGCGTGGAAGCGTGCCGGGTCGCGGTGAGATGCGCCGAGTGCATCGGCGAGGTCGCCCAGGCCATCGAGGTGCAGGCCACCGGTTACCCAGACCCAGGCGACGAGCGCCACGAGTGCGCCGAGCCACGGGTCGATCCGGCTACCGGCAAGCGCGGCGAGCGCCAACAGCGCGCCGACCAAGAGGCCGACCACGGCGAACCAGCGTGCGCTGGCGGCGAGCCAGCTCGGATGGAATGCTTTTAGCTGCGGGGTCGGCAGCCGGGTCAGGAACTGCAATGCCAGGATCAGGCCGGTGAGGCGGCCGGGACGGGGAAGGGACGCTTCAGGCATCCGGCAGCTCCAGCCGCACCAGGTAGGCCGGGTGGCCTTCAAGCAGCGATAGCTGGGCGAAGCCGCCGCGCTGCACCGTCATCAGCCGTGCCACCGCGAAGCTGGTGCCGAGCAGGTCGGCGAGCAGTACGCTGATCACGCCCCCGTGCGTCACCAGCACGCGGTGGCTGCCGCGGCTCTCGGCGATCCAGTCGGCGAAGCCGGCCAGCACCCGGGCGCGGAACGCCGCAAAGCTCTCGCCACCCGGTGGCGTGAGCCGGCCGGCGACCATCTCGTTGTACCAGTCCGGGTGTTCGGCGGCGAGCTGGTCAGTCGGCTCGCCTTCCCAGTCGCCGAAGTCGCACTCGGCGAAGCGCGGGTCGACCTTTAGCGGCACGCCGCGTTCCAGCGACTGCTCGACCGCGAACGGTCGGCAGCGCAGCTTGGGCGAGCAGGCGATGCTCTGCACCGGAATCGCCGCGATGCGCTGCCAGCTGCTCGTCATCTGCCGCTCGCCCTGGCGGGTCAGCGGCAGCTCGGTGCGGCCGATCAGCCGGCCTCGCGCGGCGATGTCGCCGTGGCGCAGCAGGGTCAGGGTGAACGCCTTCATGCCGGCTTGTCGGACACGCCGGCTTCGGCGAACGTCGCCATGCCTGCATGCAGCTCCAGCGCCAGCCGCAACAGTGGCAGGCAGGCCGCCGCGCCGGAGCCCTCGCCCAGACGCAGCCCGAGGTCGACCAGCGGTTCCAGCTGCAACGCGGTCAGCGCGAGGCCGTGGCCGTTCTCCTGCGAGCGGTGGCTGGCCAACAGCCAGTCGCGCAGCCCCGGCGCGATGGCCACGCCGGCGAGCGCCGCCGCGCAGGCGATGAAGCCGTCGACCAGGCTCGGCACGCGCTGGCGCGCGCCTTCCAGATAGAAGCCCGCTATCGCGGCGATTTCGAGCCCGCCCAGTTCGGCAAGGGTGTCGATGCCGTCGAGCTGCCGTCCGGCCACCCGGTTCAGCGCCAGGCCGACCACCTGCTGTTTCAGCTGCAGCGTGGCGTCGTCGACGCCGGTGCCGCGGCCGACGATCACGTCCGGGGAGTAGGCGGTGAGGCGGCAGATCAGCGCCGCCGACGGAGTGGTGTTGCCGATACCCATGTCGCCGGCCACCAAGAGGTTGGCGCCGTCGGCGATCGCGCGGCGAGCGGCGGCCGCACCGACTTCCAGCGCGGCTTCCACTTCGGCACGGGTCAGCGCCGCCTCGCGCGCCAGGTTGCGGCTGCCAGCACGAACCTTGGCGTGCACGATCGGCAGCTGGGACAGGTCGACCGCGACGCCGACGTCGACCACTTCGAGTCGCGCGCCGGTGCCTTTGGCCAGCACATTGATCGCGGCACCGCCAGCGGCGAAGTTCTTCACCATCTCGCCGGTAACGACCGATGGGTAGGCCGACACACCTTCTTCGCACACGCCGTGGTCGGCGGCGAATACGGCGATCGCCGGGGAGAGCGGCGCCGGCACGGTGCGGCCCTGCCAGGCGGCGAAGCGGCAGGCGATGTCCTCGAGGCGGCCGAGGCTGCCGGTGGGTTTGGTCAGGATGGCCTGGCGCGCCAATGCGGCGTCCAGGGCGACGGAATCGGGGTGAGGAAGGGTCGTATTCATGGCTGACGACCTTACCGTCAGCGGGCAGGGCCGGCAAGCGACAGTTTTCTCGCCATTGAGCGACGGGCAGGCGGCGCACTGCGCTATAATCCGCGCCTCGCAGGTGCCCGGCATGGCCGGGTGAAACAGGGAAGCCGGTGCAAGACCGGCGCTGCCCCCGCAGCGGTAAGGCCTGGCTCGCTACGAGCCGAAGCGACGCGAACGCCACTGCCCTTTGGGCGGGAAGGCGCGCCGCCGGCAGGCCCAGCCCGGAGACCGGCCTGCACCGGACGCTGGACAGGGAAGCGGCGTCCGTTCGCTTGGAGTATCGCGGGGAGCGATCGAACGATTCAGTGCCGCTGTCTTCCGTCCGAGAGGACGCGGCTCAGCAATGGACACCGATCTTTTCAGAGTCTGTCGCGAGCTGCCCTCAGTGGAGCAAAGAGCAGCGCAGAAACCGGAATGTACGTCGAGGTACATGAGGGTTTCGAGCAGCGCATGCACTCCAATCAGGGCCGTGCAGCAAGACTATGGACAGATTTCAGACCCAGTCGTAACAACGCGCCTAGCGCGCAGACCTCTCTCGCACTCCTTTTTCGTCCGCATGCAGAACGTAAGGAGTGGTTTCTTGACTACTGCAACCCACCATCCGCTGGCGCTCGCTGTCGCGCTGGCGTTGTCCTCTAGCCTGGCGCATGCCGCCAACCTGCCCGAATACCGCGGCGAAGACGTGGTCGTCACCGCCACCCGCCAGGCGCAGCCGCTCGACAAGACGCTGTCCGACGTGACGGTGATCGACCGCGACGAGATCGAACAGGCCGGCGCCGACTCGCTCGCCACCCTGCTGGCCCGCCAGCCGGGCGTACAGATCAGCAACAACGGCGGCGCCGGCAAGACCACCAGCGTGTATCTGCGAGGCGCCAACGCCAACCAGACACTGGTGTTGGTCGACGGCGTGCGCATCGTCTCGGCGACGGAGGGCACCACCTCGATCCAGAGCATTCCGCTCGAGCAGATCGACCACATTGAGATCGTGCGCGGTCCGGCATCCAGCCTGTACGGTGCCGACGCGATCGGTGGCGTGATCCAGGTCTTCACGAAGAAGGGCGAGGGTCCGGCGAGCTTCACCGCCAATCTCGGCGTCGGCGACCGCGGCACGCTGCAGGCCGGCGTCGGCGTATCGGGCAAGACCGGCAACACCGCCTACGCGCTCAGCGTATCGCAGGACCAGACGCGCGGCTTCTCGGCCAGCAATGCCAACAACCCCAGCTTCAACCCGGACCGCGACGGCGACGCTAATACGGCCTATACGGCCAACGTCACCCAGACTTGGGCACCGGGCCAGGAGCTGACGGTGAGGCTGTTCCAGAGTTTCGATCGCAGCGACTTCGACAACTTCGGCAATACCGATCCGAACCTGCAGGACGTCGTCAAGACGCGGCTGACCGGCCAGAGCGTCGAGTCGAAGAATGCGTTGACCGACGCCTGGACCAGCACCGTGCGCTATGCGCGCAGCCAGGACCGCTCCGAGACCTTCATCAACGGCAACTTCGCCCAGCACGACAGCCTGTTTACCACCACCCAGGACGATGTGCTGTGGCAGAACGACATCAAGACCAGGGTCGGCAGCTTCCTCGCCGGCGCGTCGTATACCCGTCAGAAGGTCGAGTCGAGCCAGCCGCTCGACCGGACCTCGCGCTACGGGCAGGCGGCGTTCGCCGGCTACCAGGGCGAATTCGGCCGCAACCTGCTGCAGGCGAGCGTGCGCCACGACGACGACTCGCAGTTCGGCGGCAAGACCACCGGCCAGGCCAGCTACGGTTTCAAGCTCGACGGTGGCTGGCTGCTGCGCGCCGGCTACGGCACCGGCTTCAAGGCGCCGACCTTCAACGACCTCTACTACCCGTTCATCAGCTTCGCGCCCTTCCCCGGCTCGTACAGCGGTAACCCGAACCTGAAACCGGAAACCTCGCACAACGGCGAGGTCGAGGTGCGCTGGACCGGCCAGGGTAGCCACGCCTCGCTGGTGGCGTTCCGCAACCGCATCGACAACCTGATCGATCTGGTCACGGACGGCGCGGGCAATATGACCAGCGTCAACGTCAACCGTGCCAATATCGACGGTGTCACGCTGGCTGCCGGCACCTCCATCTGGTACGGCATCGACCTGAACGGCACCGCCACCTTCCAGAATCCGGAAAACCTGGAAACCGGCAAATGGCTGGATCGCCGCGCCCGCCAGACCGCGACGATCAGCGCCAGCCGCGCCTTCGGCCCGGTGACGCTGGGGGCCGAATGGCAGGCGGTCGGCCGCCGCTTCGACGATCCGGCCAACTTGGTGCCGCTGCACGGCTACGCGGTCGCCAACCTGTTCGCGAACTACGAGGTGTCGCGCGACTGGTCGCTGAACGCCCGGGTCAACAACGTCGCCAACCGCGACTACGAGCTGGCGCGCGGCTATAACACCGGTGGCCTCGGCTGGTTCTTCGGTGCGCGTTACGCGCCGAAGTAAGCCCACCGTACTGTGACGCAGGGCCGCGTACGCGGCTCTGTTCCCTTTTGGAGATTGGACAGATGATCGACCTGATCAGCGGCGGCGCTCGTTCCGGCAAGAGCCGTCACGCCGAGTCGCTGGCGCTGGCGCATGCCGGGCCGGTCGGCTACGTCGCCACCGCCGAGCGGCGCGACGATGCCGAGTTCGCCGCGCGCATCGAACATCACCGTGCACGCCGGCCGTCGTCGTGGGCGCTCTACGAGGCAGGGCAGACGTTGGCCGAAACGCTGGCCGCAGCGGCCCGTCCAGACGGCCTGCTGCTGGTCGACTGCCTGGGGATGTGGCTGATGCGCTTCTTCGGCGAGGCCGGTTTCGACGAGGCGGCGTTCGGCCGCGAGCGAGCCGCGCTGTTGGCGAGTCTGCCCGCGTTGCCCGGCCACGTGGTGCTGGTCAGCAACGAGATCGGCTGGGGCGTGGTGGCGATGGATGCCGAGACGCGGCGCTTCGTCGACGAGCTGGGCCGGCTCAACCAGGACGTGGCGGCCATTGCCCGCCGGGTGACGCTGGTTGCCTGCGGTCTGCCGCTGGTGTTGAAAGGGCAGCCATGACGAGGATGCGGGCAGGCTGGCTGTGGCTGGCGTTGTGGCTGGCGCCGCTCGCGCAGGCGGCGGTCAGCGCACGCGACGCGGCCGGCGGTACGTTGACGCTGGCAAAACCGGCGCAGCGCGTCGTGGCGCTGGTGCCGCATGCGGTCGAGATGCTGTACGCGGTCGGCGCAGGCTCCCAGCTGGTCGCCACCGTCAACTACGCCGACTACCCGCCCGAAGCGAAACGGCTGCCGCGTGTCGGCGGCTACACCGGGGTCAGCCTCGAGGCGGTCATGCGCCAGCAGCCCGACCTCGTGATCGTGTGGGCCGATGGCACCGCGCCGCGCGATGTTGCGCGGCTGCGCTCGCTGGGTATCCCGGTGTTCGTGTCGCGACCATTGCAGCTGGACGACGTGGCGCGCGAGCTGGAGTCGCTCGGCGCGTTGACCGGCCATGGCGCCGAAGCCGACCGAGCGGCGGCCCGCTACCGGGCGCAACTGGCCGCCCTCAAGGCGCGCTACGCTGTCCGGCCAACGGTATCGGTCTTCCTGCAGGTGGGCGAGTTGCCGCTCTACACCGTCAGCGACAAGAGCTTCGTCGGCCAGCTGGTGCGGCTGTGCGGTGGCAACAATGTGTTCGGCGCGCAGCCGCAGCCGGCGCCGCAGGTCAGCGTCGAGTCGGTGATCCGCGCTCGCCCGCAGGTGCTGTTGTCCACCGGAGCGCTGAGCACCCTGGCGCAATGGCGGCAGTGGGGCGCAATCCCGGCGGTGCAGCGCAATGCGCTCTATGCCCTGCCTGCCGACCTGGTCGTCCGTCCCGGACCGCGTCTCGTTGACGGCGCCGAGGCGGTTTGCCGCACCCTTGACGACGCACGGGCGCGACTCGGTTTGACGCCCGGTTAAGGCTTGGCTATTCTCGCCGCCATGGAAACCGAACTCGAGTATCTGGAATCCCGCGTCGCCGCGCTGATCGCCCGGCTGACCGAGGTCCACGACCAGAACACCCGGCTCGCCGAGGCGCTGGCGCAGGCGTTGAAGGAAAACGCCGAGCTGACGTTCCGGCTGGAAGACACCAAGTTCAAGGTGGCGGCGCTGATCGAGCGGCTGCCCAAACAGGAGGACGCGGCATGAGCGAACTGGTTCAGGTCGAAGTCTCGCTGATGGGGCGCACCTTCACCATCGCCACCCCGTCAGAAGAGCGCGACACGCTGCTCGAGGCGGTGCGCCTGCTCGGTGAGAAGGTCGAGGCGATCCAGGGGCAGGGCCGCATCGTCGACGCCGACAAGATCGCGATCATGGCGGCGTTGAACATCGCGCACGACTTGTTGAAAACAAAAGTCGGCGACGGCTTGGAGATGGCGGCGTTCCAGCGTAAAATACGCTCCATGGGCGAGGCGGCCGACGAGGCGCTCCGTTCAAGCAAGCAGGCCTTGTTTTAAGCTGGCCATCCGCATAGGTTTAAATCTCCCTGCGGTGCTCGTGAAGGCGCATAAATTCCTTTGAACCAATATGTTCGCTTTGGCACTAGCCTCTGAGGATGTGGGTGCGTCGCGTCCCTTGTGGATGCGCCCGAAACATCCGGCCGGTCGCCTCCCTGATGTCTAGGGTTCAAGCGGATTTTGCCCGAACGACACTCGCGGGGGGACCCCCACACAAAAAGCCACCGTGTTCACACGGTGGCTTTTTTACATTCCGCTTTCGCGCTATCGTCCGGTCATGAGCACCGATAAATTTGCCCTGCGCCGCGAGTTGCGACGCGCCCGTGCCCGGCTCACGCCGGGCTATCGCCACGCCGCCGCCCGGGCGGTGGCGCGCCACGCTGCGCGGCTGACCGGCAGCGGCCGGCGCATCGGTGCGTATCTGGCCGCCGGCACCGAGCTGGATCTCGAACCTCTGATGAGCGCCGCGCTGTTCCGCGGCGCCGAGCTGTACTTGCCGGTGATTCCGAACCGGGCTCGGCGGCTGTGGTTCTCCCGGCTCGGGCCGGACCCGGACGGCTGGTACGTCAACCCGCGTTACCGCATCACGGAATACAATGGCCCGGTACTGCGCGCCGAGAAGCTCGACGTACTCTTGGTGCCGCTGGTCGGCGTCGACGCCGACGGCTACCGGCTCGGCCAGGGCGGCGGCTTCTACGACGCGACGCTGGCGTTCCGGCGCCGTCATGGCCACGGCCCGCTGGTGATCGGCGTGGCGTTCGAGTGTCAGCGGGTGGCCGCCGTGCCGCGCGAGCCGTGGGACATGCCGCTCGACGCGCTGCTGACCGAGCGCGGCCTGTTCCGGTTTGGACAACGCCAACCCTCTTCCCATGTCTCTCCCACCCCTGAGCAAGCGCGACGATGAACTACTGGCTGATGAAGTCCGAGCCGGACGACTTGTCGATAGCCGACCTGGCCGCCGCGCCGGGCAAGGCGTTCGAGTGGACCGGCGTGCGCAACTACCAGGCGCGCAACTATATGCGCGACGGCATGCAGGTGGGCGATCTGGCGCTGTTCTGGCATTCCAGCTGCCCGGAGCCGGGCGTGGTCGGCGTGGTGCGCATCGTCGCGCCCGCACACCCGGACTCGACCCAGTTCGAACCGGACAGCCCCTATTACGACCCGAAATCCAGCCTAGAGTCGCCGCGCTGGCTCGGCGTCGACGTCGCCTACGAGCGCACGCTGCCGCTGATGTCGCCGGCCACACTGCGCGCGATCCCGGGGCTGGAGGCGATGCAGGTCTTGAAGCGCGGCAACCGGCTGTCGATCACGCCGGTGAGCCCGGCCGAATGGGCGCTGATCGTCGGGGAGAGGGGCTGATGCTGTCGCCCTCCCTGTTCGCGGTGCTGCTCGGCTGCGGCGTGCTGGCCGGTTTCCTCGCCGGGCTGCTCGGCGTCGGCGGCGGCCTGGTGATCGTGCCGATGGTAGTGTGGGTGCTCGGTGCCGCCAGCCTCGGCGGCGACCATGTGCAGCACCTGGCGGTCGGTACCTCGCTGGCGGTGATGGTGTTCACCAGCCTCTCCAGCGTGCGCGCCCATCATCAGAAGGGCGCGGTCGATTGGCGCATCGTGCGCAGCATGGCGCCGGCGATGGTGGTTGGCACCTTCATCGGCAGCCAGATCGCCGGTTGGCTACCCAGCCACGGCCTGAAATGGTTCTTCGTGGTGTACGCCTATGTGGTCGGGCTGCAGATGCTGTTCGACATCAAGCCGCAGGCGGTACGCGACATGCCGGGAGCGCCCGGCCAGTGGGGCGCCGGCACGCTGATCGGCATGATCTCGAGCTGGGTAGGCATTGGCGGCGGCTCGATGAGCGTGCCGTTCATGAGCTGGTGCAATGTGCCGGTGCGCAACGCGATTGCCACCAGCGCGGCGCTGGGCTGGCCGATCGCGCTGGCCGGCGCGGTCGGCTATCTGGTCAGCGGCTGGTCGGTCGCGGGGCTGCCATGGGGGGCCTATGGCTTCGTCTACCTGCCGGCAACGCTGGCGCTGATGGTGATGACGGTGTTGTTCGCGCCGGTAGGCGCCCGGCTGGCGCACCGGCTGCCGGTGGCGCGGCTGAAGAAACTGTTCGCGCTGTTGATGCTGTTCATGGCCAGCGAGATGCTGGTGTCGATGCTCGGATGAGGTTTCGCCTGATCCGGGTTAAGACGGGTTTAAGGTGCCGACCTTAGTCTGAGTTTGTCTATTCTCCATCGCAGAACGAAAGACAGGAGCCATATCCATGACTACCCCTGTGCTTCCGAGCAGCAAGGCCAGCCTGCCGCTGCGCAGCCTGCACTGGCTGATGGCGCTCGCGATCGCCAGCGCCTGGGCGCTCATCTATTCCAAGGGGCTGTTCGCCAAGGGCACACCCGAACGCAGCTTTCTGTCCGGCGCGCACATCTTTGCCGGGCTGACCGTGCTGACGCTGTGGCTGCCGCGCGCGCTGGTGCGGTTTTTCTCGCCACTGCCGGACATCGCCCCGATCCCCCCACGCTGGCAGGAGCGGCTGGCCCGGGCGATGCACTGGCTGCTCTACGCCGGCATGCTGCTGATCCCTGTCCTCGGCATCCTGTTTGTGCAGGCCGGCGGCAAGGAGATCGGCTTTCTTGGCCTGACTCTGCCGACCGTCATCGGCACCGACAAGGCACTGTCGCACAGCATCAAGGAGGTGCACGAGACGCTGGGGCTGGCGATGCTCTATCTCGTGATCGCCCACGCCGGCGCCGCGATCTGGCACCACCTGGTACAGCGCGACAACACGTTGCGCCGGATGCTGTAGGCGAACGGGGGCTGCGCACGGGCGGCCTCTGTTTTCCCGTCGCGTCTCAAGAGGATCATAGGCCGGCACGAGCCGTGCCATCCAGCTTCTGGCGCAGGGTGCACCGACATGAAAAAAAACCCTGGCCGTCGGCCTAATGCCGTTCACTTAAGCAAGTGAACGGCATTTTTCATGGTGCGAATCTTGCTCATATTCCGGCCAGGTTGACTCCCTCACGTTGGTCCAGATGGTAGGCAAGGCTCATAAACACCCTGATTTCTC
>NZ_JAUEDK010000071.1 GCF_030385785.1 Crenobacter oryzisoli | reverse complement strand
CTCAAGGGCGATTCACTGCGCAAGAAGCGCAGCTGTTTGACGGTGGAGGCGGCTCAGGAGTAAAACGTCGTCCTACCTCGCGACGCTACGCTCGTAGTGTCCAGATTGAGCTGGAATGACTGTCCAGTTTGCGGCGGAATGGCTGTCCAGATTCGCCGGAATCCGCATATGTGGAGAGATAGGTCGTGAGAACACGGGGGCAAGCTAAAATTCTTAGCCATCATTCTCATGAGCCAAATCTATTGAATACTTTGATGGTCTACCATCCATCACTATGAAATTCAAGGCAACAAAAAACCCTGAGCACAGATGTTATGCACTCAGGGTTTCGATGAGAATTGTGGCCACTACTTTATGGACCTGCGGGTACTACGTATTGACATCGCCCTTTCTTGCAAAAATGCCACTTTCCAAAGACAGCTTTACCAAATTTGCCACGGAGTCAACCCCTAGTTTGCTGAGCAAATTTGCCCTGTGAACCTCGACAGTCCTTAAAGAAATATCGAGTTCCGCAGCGATCATCTTATTGGGCAGCCCCACTATTATCCGCTCACAGACCTGGCGCTCTCTCTCCGTCAACAGGGAAAACTGCTGCCGAAGAGCATCTTGTCTGACCCGTACGCTCAACTTGGCGCGGCTAAGCTCAATAGCTTTTTGCAAACTATCCAGCAAGGTTTGCTCATCCACAGGTTTACTCAGGAAGTCTACGGCTCCCATTCGAAATGCTTTTCGACATTGCTCGATATCCCCATGACCGGTTATGAAGATAATTGGAATTTGGCTACCAACATTGGTTATCCGTTCCTGCACAGCAAAGCCGCTAACTCCTGGCATCCGAACATCTAAAACCAAGCACCCTTCCATAAGCTCTTCTTCGTTGAAGCCATCAAGAAAGCTTTGTGCTGAATCAAAGAGGCACACATCTAGATCAACAGATCGGAGTAACATTGCGAGCGAATCGCGTACAGCATAGTCATCATCAACTAGATATACAATAGGTCTCGTCATTTTTATTATGCTTTCTTAAGAGCGTTTTTCCGGCAATACGAACTCAAACCTTGCACCACCTAACACAGAGCTCGACACTAAAAGCTTGCCATCATTGCTTTCGATGATCGACTCACAAATCTGCAACCCTAGCCCCATCCCTTGTGGCTTGGCAGTAAAAAATGGGGCAAAGACGTGGGCTTTATTTTCTTCGGAGATACCTGGCCCACTATCTGAGACAGCAACTTTGACCATACCATCAAGCGAACAGGCATGCACTTCGATAACCCGTTGTCCAGAAACTAGAGATACGGCATCAATGGCATTCTTGATAAGATTGACCAGTACCTGCTCTAGTTGGATGCTATCCACACGAACGAGTATAGGCACGTCGGGAAAATCGGTTGTTACGCAGACTCCGAACTCTCTAAGCTCAAATTCAGTAAGAGCCAACGAATTTTGTATCGTCTGCCGCACATCGACCAATGTTTCTTCCGGGGTGCGCTTCCCGACAAAGGCACGCAATCGCCTGATAATTTCGCCAGCTCTCAGCGCCTGTTGTGAAGTTGCTTCCAGTGCATGCATGACTTCGGTGAGATCACCCTGACCCTTTCTCAAGATTCGGATCGAAGCGCGAGTGTAGTTCTGGATCGCCATCAACGGCTGGTTCAATTCGTGGGATAGGCCAGATGCCATTTCCCCGATAGTATGTAATCGCGCCACTTGGGCCATTTCAAGCTGACGCTCCTGTAGGCGACGCTCACTTTCAGCAATTGCAGTCATAGCACGCCGCCTAACAGGCCCCATGTCCCTAAAGGCAATCATGGCCCCTCTCAATGCACCATCTATATCCAACAGAGGTGAAACAGAGCCTTCTATTAAAATTTTCTCACCATTCTCATCGAGCAACATGCTGTTGTCTGCCAGATTTACGATCTTCTTTTCAGACATGCATTCAGTGATCGGAGTGATGACATGACTTGGCAGAAGGTCGAACTGAACCGGGAAAATCTTCTCAATCTGGCACCCTATGGACGCTGATAACGGCTTTCTCAGAGCTTGTTCCGCAACGGGGTTCAGATACTCAACCTGTCCCTGAGGATTGATCGTGATAACCGCATCACTGATGGCCCGGAGCGTTACTAGCGCCCGTTCCTTCTCTTCGTGCAACAATTTTTCTGCGGCTCTGGAGTCTGCTTTACCACGTCGCCGCTGATTCACCAATGACGCATACATTACGGCAATAATCAATGGCATGAGCAAGGCCAGTAACATTGGTAGGGGACGTATCACCTCCCAACTTAGCTGTTCCCTTGTCTCGAACTCAAAAGGCTGCGCGGAATTTGGCAAATCGCGATGAAAAATAAACTCGGGCAGCAAGGCCGCCATTAGCCCAGTTTGATTGGCAGAATTGATATGATCAATCTGAGCGTTAGGATCACTTGGTGCCGCTCCTTTTAGATATAGCAACATGGACATCTTTTTCGATGGCCATTCCAAGGGGCTCAAAAATTTATTAGTATGGATCAGCATCGAAATTACTCGATCCGATGACATAAAATCCACCGGCTCTGGTACCTTCTTTTTTTGCTGACGGCGAATTACTTTGAACAACAGATACCCCCTACCACCCTCATAAAGGTCGAAGGGAGCAGAAACCGAAGCTTGCCCTGTCTCTACGGTTTTATCTATTGCTAACTTGAACTTTGTATCGGCGTGCACATCCAGCCCAAGAATGGGCTTGGCGGACTCGACAAGAGGCTCCATCAGGGTGATTGGATAATAGACTGGTCGAACAGGTGCTTGTACCCATCGGCGCATATCTCCAAACCCGAAATCTTTTACTTTATAATCTGGGCTGATTTTTTCCCTTGCCCATGCTTCAAAATTAGCAAGGTCTTTTCTTTCGATACGCGGTTGTAATTCGATTGTGTAGATATGGGGGTAGCGATCTAACATCTCTTTGGCGTAACCGCGAATTCCATCAAACGTCAGATCGTGAAAGGTGCTTAGCAATGCAGCCATACCAGCCAATACGGCTTCATTCTGGTCTAGCCTTTGCCGTACCAGTTCATAAACAGACTCAGATTGATTCATGAACTCTGTTTGACGGGTCCGATACTCAGAGACAATCAAGCTCACGATAAGAACAGATGAAACAACCAGCCACGTCAGTAGTGCAAACAACCAAACTTTGGTGGAATCAGAAAGGCGTGACCGTCGGTAGCTCAAAAACATAACCCATGAGAGTCATCAATGAAAACAGCATTGTACAAGCACTAAAACGCCGTGTTTAGGCTGACAGCAGCTGTCTGGCTGCCTCCAACCGACTAAGTTGAGCCGGGATCGGCCACCACTAGCCGCCAGAAGGATCCTTGCATGACTCCTCGCTACGGTGTCCTACAGCAAAGAACACCTAGGTATCTGGCTTCAGCTCCTGCGTAAGCGGAAACAGCTCTCTCAAGAGGAACTGACTGGGCGAATCGGGGTTGATGCGAAATCGTTGGCCGGATCGAACGCGGCGCGCACTATCCATCGATTGAAACGCTAGAGAAGATGGCCCTGTGCCTTGGAGTGGATGTGAAGAACTTCTTCGATTTGATGGGGAGCCATCCATCGAAGGACTGCACAGCGAGGTGATCGGGATGGTTCAAGAAAGTGACTATGAGCTGTTAGCTGGCTTCGTGAACTACATTAGGACCAAGAAAAATCGCTAATTTCACTTCCTTCACCCCCCATCAATAAATGACAAAAACATATGCTATTGCTGCAGCCATGCCATTTCTTACCCCTCCCCCACAACACCCATTGACACTAAGCGCGGTGATATCAACCTGTAACGCAGTGAGCATCAGGGCTGCGTAGCCGAGCGCGGGGCAATGCAATACACCCGCCGAAAATGCCATTGCTTGCCCATCCTCCTCCAGCATCTGGGACCTGAGCCCTTGCCAAGCCCGGTAAAAGCCGCTACATTCTGCCGCTCAATACGCGCGGGTGTAGCTCAATGGTAGAGCAGAAGCTTCCCAAGCTTACGACGAGGGTTCGATTCCCTTCACCCGCTCCAGTACATCTTGCCTGCTGCTTCCGCAGCGCACTTGAGCCCATCCTTTATCCATAACGATGAACTGGAATTCTGGCCGGCTCTGGCTACGCCTCCTCGTCTACAGCACCGGCACGGCAATTGCCCTATTCGTCCTGCTGCAAAGCCTGATCCTCTGGCAGTTTGATGCCAATGCGGTCCGACTCGCCCTCAGCCAGAGCGTCGCCGGCACCGGCCGCGTGGTGCATATCGGCGGCGACATCAAGGCCCAGGTGTTCCCCCGCCCCGGCGTGGTCGTCAACGACATCAGCGTCACTGAGCGTGACGGCAAGACGCCGGCCGCCCAGGCCGCGCAACTGGAAGTCGACTTGTCATGGCTGCCGCTGTTGACCGGCCACCGGGAGGTCAGCTCGCTGATCATGTCCGGCGTGTCGCTGAAGCTCGCTCGCCTGGCCGACGGCACTCTGTCGATCGGCGACCTGTTCAGCCCCCGCACCCAGGACAACTACAGCCTCAAGCTCGACCGCGTCGCGGTGCGCAGTGGCACACTCCAGCTGGCCGACGATGTCACCAACAGCCACGCCCGGCTCGAATCGATCGAGCTCGACGCCGACGATCTGCGCAGCGACGCACAGATCACCGTCGGCGCCCGACTGATCAGCGGGCAGCGCAATATCAGCCTGGCGGTATCCACGCCACTGTCGATCCAGGACGACCAGGTCAGCATTGAGGCGCTCGATGCGGTGGCGCTGTCCCAGATTCCCAGCCTCGGCGAAACGCGCTTGGCAATCAAGGGCAAGTTCAAACTCAACTTCGCCACGCTGCAGGCAAGCGGCGAGAACCTATCGGCACAGCTGAGCAGCCAACAGCCGCAGGGTGACCTCACGCTGACCCTGCCATCACTGTCAGCCAGCTTCGCCACGATCGACATGCCGCGCGCCCACCTCGCCGGGCAGCTCGGCTACGGCAAGAGCCATTACCAGTTCGAAGGCGATCTCGACACGCTACAGTTCGGCGAACACCGCCTGACCGCACGCCGCCTGAACGGCAGCCTGACCTGGCGCGTCGGCCAGCACGCGATGACGCTGGCGATGAACGCGCCGTTCTCGCTGACCAACCTCGACCAGTTGAAACTGCAACCGCTGGCGCTGAATGCCCGCGTGAATACTCCGCTGCTGCCGCGCGGTCAGCTTGCCGCCAAGCTGGAAGGTTCGCTGACAGGCTCGCTCGACGATGACCAGCTCAACCTGCGCGTCGCTGGCAAGCTCGACGGCTCTGACATCGCGCTCACCGTCAACCAGTTCGGCTTCGTACGGCCACGCCACGAAGCAACCGTATCGGTCGGTAAGCTCGACCTGAACCGCTATCTGCCCGAGGCAAGCGGCGACCCGGTCGCCATCCTGAACAATCCGAAACCGATCCCGCTCGACTGGCTCGACTTCATGGACCTGACCGGCAATGTCGCGATCGGCGAACTGTCGGTCGGACGCTTCAGGATGAACGACGTGTCGGCCAATGTGCGCGCCACCCCGCGCGAGCTGGAGCTGACCAACCTCCTGGCGGAAATCTACGAAGGTGAGCTGACCGGCCGCGCCCGGCTGGTGCGAGACAACACGCCGCAGCTCGAGCTCGAGCAGACGTTGAAGGGCATGCGCATCCGCCCGCTGTTGAAGGATCTGTTCGATTTCAGTCGCCTGGAAGGACGCGGTAGCGGTACCGTCAATCTGCGTGCCGACGGCGCGAGCTTCCTTGCGTTGCGCAACAGCCTGTCCGGCAATGTGATGATGAACCTGTCCGAGGGAGCACTGACCGGTATCGACCTGGTGGCCGCGCTGAAGAACCTGCCGGCCGAACTGAAGGAATCGAACGCGTCGATGGCGGCCAACGCCAGTCAGAAAACCACCTTCAGCACGCTGTCGGCCAGCCTGGCGCTGAACAACGGCGTGGCGCGCAACCACGACCTGAAGCTCGCGTCGCAGCTGGTCAACCTGTCCGGCGGTGGCAAACTCGACCTGGTACAGAACATCGTCGACTATACGCTGGATGTACGCGCCAACCCGAAGGAGTTTGCCCGCCTGCAGGGGGTGAACGTGCCGCTGAAGATCACTGGCCCGATCAACTCGCCAGTGTACGCGCTCGATTTCAACGCGATGGTGAAGGGCAAGAAGACCGAGGGCGAACGCCAGCAGGCGCTCAAGCAGGAGCTGAAGAAGCAGATCGGCACCATCCTGCCGTAAGCCCCAGCCCTGGCCAACCCCAACAGCCCGTGCCCACCACGGGCTGTTTGCGGTTAGTCCGACACGCACCGAATGGTTGGCCGCAAAAAAGCCGGGGCATTATCGCTCCCGGCTTTTTTCTCGGCGCGAATCCGTTCCCGACTCAGCCTTCCAACAGTCGCGACTCGGCCTTCGCCAGCTGCTCCGGCTGGCCGAGCAGCACCAGCACGTCGTTGGACATCAACTCGAAGCCATCGTCGAAATCGGTGCGACGAATCTTGTGGCGACGGATCGCCTTCACCGTCACGCCGATACCGGAGAGCCCCAGCGCACCGAGCGGCTGACCGATCGCCGCCGCGCCGTCCGGCAGCTGCACGCTCAACAGCCGTGGCAGCAGAAACTCCTCCACCCCCTCGATGTCGTCGGACAGGCCGCGAAAGAAGCCCTTGAACAACTGGTAGCGCTCCTCGCGCACCGAGCGGATGCGTCGCAATACCCGGCTCAGCGGCACGCCGGCCACCATCAGTGCCTGCGACGCCAGCATCAGGCTTCCTTCCATCACCTCGGCGACCACCTCCTCGGCGCCGGCCTGGCGTAGCGTATCGATGTCGCTGTCGTCGACGGTGCGCACGATTACCGGCAGGTCCGGACGCTCGGCATGCACCGCGTCGAGGATGCGCACCGCCGCGTGTGTGTCGGCGAAGGTGATCACCAACGCCTTGGCACGCGCAAGCCCCGCCGCGATCAGCACCTCCTTGCGGCCTGCGTCGCCGAACACCACCTGGTCGCCCGCCTCGCCGGCCTCGCGTACCCGCTGTGGGTCCATGTCAAGCGCGAAGAACGGCACGCCCTCCGCCTCGAGGAGCCGCGCCAGCGCCTGACCGCTGCGGCCGTAGCCGCAGATCAGCACGTGCTCGTTCTTGCTCATGCTCTCGACCAGCACCTGGTGCAGATCGACCGACTGAAGCATCCAGTCCTGACGGATTATCCGGCGGCTGATCGCCTCGGCGTGCTGGATCAGGAACGGCGCGATCAGCATCGAGATCAGCACCGCCGCGATCGCCGCCTGCTCGGTGCTGGACGATACCAGCCCGAGGTTGCCGGATAGCGACAACAGCACAAAGCCAAACTCACCGCCCTGCGCCAGCGCCAGCGCACCGCGCAGTGATTCGCTGGCACGATGGCCGAACGCACGCGCCAGCGCGAACACGATGGCGAGCTTGGCCGGGATCAGCAGCGCCAGCAGCAGCAACACGTCCACCGAGCGCTCGAACAACACCGATAGTTGCAGCTTCATGCCAACGGTGACGAAGAAGAAGCCCAACAGGATGTCGCGGAACGGCCGGATGTCCTCCTCCACCTGATAGCGGTACTCGGTTTCGGAGATCAGCATGCCGGCGACAAAGGCGCCAAGCGCAAGACTCAGGCCCGACAGCTCGGTCAGGTAGGCCACGCCCAGCGTCACCAGCAGCACGTTGATCATGAACAGTTCTCCGGAACGCTGCCGCGCGACCAGGTGGAACCACGGGCGCATCAACCGCTGCCCGAAGCTCAGCAGCAGGGCAAGCACCACCACCACCTTCAACGCCGCCAGCCCCAGATCCATCCACAATGTCGCGCTACCCCCTGCGAACGCCGGCAACAAGATCAGCAGCGGCACCACCGCGATGTCCTGGAACAACAGCACACCGATCGCCAATTGGCCATGCGGCTGCGCCAGCTCCAGCCTTTCGGCCAACAGCTTACTGACGATCGCAGTCGACGACATCGCCAGCGCGCCACCGACCGCGAAGCCGGAGAGCGCGCTACCGGTCAGCACGATCGCCACGCCGGTCACCAACAGCAGCATCAGCACCACCTGCGCAAGACCGACGCCGAACACCAGCTTGCGCATGGCCTTCAGCTTGGGCAGCGAGAACTCCAGCCCGATCGAGAACATCATGAAGACGATGCCGATTTCACCGAGCAGGGTTGTTTCCTCGCCGACCGGTACCAGATTCATCACACCGGGACCGGCCAGAAAGCCGACCACCAGATAGCCCAGCATCGGAGGCACCTTCAGGCTACGGCACAGCGTCACGGCCAGCACGGCAGCGAGAAGAACGATCACGAGCGGGGCGAGTGAATGCATGGGGGGGGCGGAACTTTCAGATTGGAAAAGCAGCCAACGGTGTACAAGCAAAACTTACACCAGCCGAACGTGTTCCGAGTATAACTTGATATACTGACCGTCTATGGAAAACGCTGTGAACGAAAAACGCCTGACGCTGGCGCGCGAGGTTCTCAAGACCGAAGCCGATGCAATCGTCGCGATGGGCCAACGCCTCAACGGCGACTTCACCCGTGCCGTCGACGCGATACTCGCCTGCCACGGCCGGCTGATCGTCACCGGCATCGGCAAGTCCGGCCATGTCGCCCGCAAGATTGCCGCCACCCTTGCCTCCACCGGTACGCCGTCGTTCTTCGTGCATCCTGCCGAAGCCGCACACGGCGACTTGGGCATGATCACCGACCGCGACATCCTGCTCGCCTTGTCCAACTCGGGCGAAAGCGACGAGGTGATCTCGCTGCTGCCCGCGCTCAAACGCAAGGGCATCCTGCTGATCGCGATGACCGGCCGCGCCAACTCGACACTGGCACGGGAAGCCGACATCCATTTGGACGCCTGGGTGGAAAAGGAAGCCTGCCCGCTCGGCCTCGCGCCCACTGCCAGCACCACCGCGGCGCTGGCGCTCGGCGACGCGCTGGCGGTGACGCTGCTCGATGCCCGCGCCTTCCGCGCCGAGGATTTCGCTCTGTCCCACCCGGGCGGCAGCCTGGGGCGGCGCCTCTTGGTCCATGTCCGCGACGTGATGCACGACGGCGACGCGTTACCGGTGGTGAAGAGCGGCGCCTCACTGAAGGATGCGCTGCTGGAAATGACGCGAAAAGGCTTGGGCATGACTGCAGTCGTCAATGCCGACGGTTCGCTCGCCGGCATCTTCACCGATGGTGACCTGCGCCGCACCCTCGACCGCACCCTCGATCTGTCCGGCCTCGCCATCGACACGGTCATGCATGCCAAGCCACGCACCATCCGCGCCGACCGGCTCGCCGCCGAGGCGGTCAAACTGATGGAGACCCACAAGATCAACGGTCTGCTGGTACTTGACGACAGCGACCGCCTGGTCGGCGCCCTCAACATGCACGACCTCCTGAAAGCCGGCGTGGTGTAAGCCCGCGGCGCCCCGGCGCCGCCCGCCCCGCCCTTCCGAAAGCCACTATGAAACCGTTTTTCGAACTCGCCCGCCGGGTGAAGCTGCTGGTCATGGACGTCGACGGTGTGCTCACCGACGGCAGCATCTTCATTACCGCCAGCGGCGAGGAAATCAAGGCGTTCAACACCCTCGACGGCCACGGCTTGAAAATGCTGCAGGCCACCGGCGTGAAGCTCGCCATCATCACCGGCCGCGACGCACCGGGCGTCGCCCACCGCGCACGCGGCCTCGGCATCGACTATTATTACGCTGGCATCCAAGACAAACGTGCGGCGCTCGCCAAGCTGCTCGACGAGAGCGGGGTGAGCGCCGACGAGTGCGCCTACATTGGCGACGACGTCGTCGACCTGCCGGTGATGCGTCGCGTCGCGCTGGCCGCCGCGGTACCCGAGTCGCCGAGCCTGGTGCGCCAGCACGCCCACTACGTCACCGGTGCCTCCGGCGGTCGCGGTGCGGTGCGAGAGCTGGCCGAACTGATCATGCAGGCGCAGGGCACCTTCGGCGCTGCGATGGAGCCCTATCTCGCATGATCCGGTCCCACCGCCCCTTCGTGATCGCGCTGGTCGGACTGATGGCCGCGCTGACCTTCTGGCTCGACCAAGTGTCGCGCTGGACGCCGGGCGAGCAGCAGCTCGATCCGAACAAGCCGGAGTTCGTCGCCGAGCACTTCACCGCCACCCGCTTCGGCCCGCAGGGACTGCTGCTGGATCGGCTGACCGCAACACGGATGTGGCAGTACCCGGACAAGCACGAAATGTACTTCGAGGCACCGCTGCTCAAGGTATTCGACAACGGCGTGATGCAGTACCAGATACAGGGCGAAGTCGGCCGCTACGACACCAAGACCAAGATCGCGCTCTATGACAAGAAGGCGACTCTGTTCAAACCGGCTACCGCCAAGGACCCGGAGATCACGATGGACACCTCTGCACTTTGGGCCGACACGGCCAAGGGGCTAGCCCGCTCGTCGGCCCCGGTCACCGTGCACTATGGGCAGTCGGTAGTGAACTCGGTAGGCTTCAGCTATGACCAGAAGGCCGGCCTCGTCACGCTCCATTCCCAAGCAAAGGCAACCTATGTCAAACCGTAAGCGACGTCTCGCGCTAGGCTTCGCGCTTGCGTTCGCCCTCCCGTTCGCGCACGCTGAGCTGGCCGATCGCGACAAGCCGATCCAGATCACCGCCGACACCGGTACCCTCGACCAGCTCAAGGGCATTACCGTGTGGAAAGGCAATGTGGTCGTGGTCCAGGGTACGATGAAGGTCAACGCCGCTGAAGTCACCGTCACCCGCGACGACAAGGGCAACCAGACGCTGGTCGCGCTGGGCAAGCCGGTCACCTTCAAGCAGAAGGTCGAAGGCAAGGACGAATGGATCGAGGGCCAGGGCAGCCGCCTCGACTACACCACCGTGACCAATCTGGCGGTGCTCACCGGCAACGCCCGCATCAAGCGCAATCAGGATCTGGTGGTCGGCAACGTGATCACTTACAACACCAACACCGAGCAGTACGAGGTGAAAGGCGGCAGCGCCACCGGCCCGAACAGCGGCCGTGTCACCGTCATCCTGCAGCCGACGACCGTCAACGGCGGCAAGAACAACAAACCATGAGCAAAAGCGTTCTCACCGTCGCGCACCTGAAGAAGCGCTTCAAGAAGCGCACCGTCGTGCGCGACGTTTCCCTCGATATTCAGAGCGGCGAAGTGGTCGGCCTGCTCGGCCCCAACGGCGCCGGCAAGACCACCAGCTTCTACATGATCGTCGGCCTGATTGCTGCCGACGACGGGGTGATCCACCTCGACGGCCGTGACATCACCGGCCTGCCTATCCATCAGCGCGCCCGGATGGGCTTGGGCTATCTGCCGCAAGAGGCGTCGATCTTCCGCAAGATGACCGTCGAGGACAACGTGCGCGCAGTGCTGGAGATCAGCGGCCTGAAAGGCGAGCAACTAGAAAACGAACTGAACCTGCTGCTCGACGATCTGAACGTCGCGCACCTGCGCGAGAGTAACGCGCTAGCGCTATCCGGCGGCGAGCGCCGCCGGGTCGAGATCGCCCGGGTACTGGCCACCCGGCCGCGCTTCATCCTGCTCGACGAACCTTTCGCCGGCGTCGACCCGATCGCGGTGATCGACATCCAGAAGATCATCTCCTTCCTGCGCGAGCGTGGCATCGGCGTGCTGATTACCGACCACAACGTGCGCGAAACGCTACGCATCTGCGATCGCGCCTACATTATCAGCGAGGGGGCAGTGCTCGCCTCGGGCCTACCCGAGGACTTGGTCACCAACGAACGGGTACGCGAAGTGTATCTAGGCGAGCATTTCCATCTCTAAACAAGCGCCACAACAGGAACCGCGGTTGCCATGAAGCAAGCTTTGCAACTGAAGGTCGCGCAGCAACTGACGCTGACCCCACAACTACAGCAGTCGATCAAACTGCTGCAGCTGTCCACTCTCGACCTTCAGGCCGAAGTAGAACGCTTCCTGCTCGACAACCCCCTGTTGGAGCGTCCGGATGAGCACGGTGGCGACATGGGCGCCGGCGAAGGCCCGACGGAAGCCCCTGCGCCCGACGGTGCCACCGATTCGGCCAGCCACGACGACGCCGGCGGCGAGCACGAGCGCGACACACTCGGTGCCGAGCTGACCGACTGGGGAAGCGGCAAGGGCGGCGCCCGAGATGGCGACGAGGACAGCCCCGACCCACTGTTTAATGTGCCCTGCCCGGTCACGCTGCGCCAGCACCTGCTCGCACAACTGGGCGAGCTGTCGCTGCCGGAGCGCGACCGCGCCATCGTCACGCTGCTGATCGAGGAGCTGGACGAGGACGGTTACCTGACAGCCGGTCTCAACGAACTGGCGGCCAACCTGCCGGCCGAACTGGAGGTCGACGAGGACGAACTGGCGGTCGGCCTCGCGCTGCTGCGCCAATTCGATCCAGCCGGCGTCGGCGCCAGCAACCTGCCTGAATCGCTGGCACTGCAGCTAGCCCGCCTCGACCCGTCCACCCCCGGCCATGCGCTCGCGCAGGCGATCGTGCGCGACCACCTGGTCCTGCTCGGCAACCGCGACTTCAGCAAGCTGAAGAAGCTGCTCGGCACCGATGACGACACGCTGCGCGCTGCACAGGCATTGATTGGCCGGCTCAACCCTCATCCGGCCGCAGGGTTCGGTGAAGGCGAGACCCACTATGTGATCCCGGACGTGATCGTCAGGAAACGCAAGGGCCGCTGGCTGGCCGAGCTGAACCCGCATGCAGTACCGCGCCTGAACATCAACCCAATGTACGCTCGCACCGTCACCGAGAGCCGCCACAACGCCGGCGAATTGTCGGGCCAGTTGCAGGAGGCGAAGTGGCTGATCAAAAACATCCAGCAGCGATTTGACACTATCCTCAAAGTGTCGGAAGCTATTGTTGAACAGCAGCACGCGTTCTTTGAACAGGGCGAAGTGGCGATGCGACCGCTGATTTTGCGGGACATCGCCGACCAGTTGGGACTGCACGAATCCACCGTGTCCCGGGTCACCACGCAGAAGTATCTGCTGAGTCCGCGCGGCCTGTTCGAACTCAAGTACTTCTTCGGCAGTGCCCTCGACACAGACGGTGGCGGCGAGTGCTCGGCCACTGCGATCAAGGCACGTATCCGCCAGATGATCGACACCGAAGACGCCGAGCGCCCCCTCTCCGACAGCACCATCGCCGACCAGCTGGCTAAGCTGGGCATTCAGGTTGCCCGTCGCACCGTGGCCAAGTACCGTGAAGCGATGCAGATCCCTCCCGTCAACCAACGCAAAAAATTATAGGTAGCCCCTTTAAAACCAACGCTGCTGTACCCATCCAGTAAGGGACCACTCACTTGCCAGGCGTGATAAGCCAGGCGGTTTTCACAAAAAGGAGTAGGGTATGAACTTCAAACTGACCGGTCTCCACCTCGAAGTTACCCAGCCGCTGCGCGACTATGTCGAAAGCAAGCTGGATCGTGTCACCCGTCATGTGGACAATGTGATCGACGTGGCGGTAACCCTCTCTGTCGACAAACTGATACAGAAAGCCGAAGTCAACGTTCATCTGTCCGGCAAGGATATCCACGTCGAAGCCACCGATTCCGACATGTACGCCGCGATCGATGCGCTGGTCGACAAACTCGACCGCCAAGTGTTGCGCCACAAGGAAAAACTCGATCAGCGCCGCGCGCCAATACCACCAATACCGCAGCCTCAGATCGAAGAAGGCACGCTCTAACCAGCGGCTGGCACAAACGGGAACCAACGGTTCCCGTTTTTGTTTTCCAGCCTCCTCTTTCGAGACGATCAGCCTCGGCGTAGAATTGACCGGTTTTTTTGTGATTTGCAGCGTATCAAGCCATGAGCCTAGTCGGCAAAATCCTCACCCAGGACCACATCCTTCTCGACCTCGATGTGGCAAGCAAGAAACGGGTGTTCGAACAAGTGGGCCTACTGGTCGAGAACGCCTACGGCATCGCCCGTAGTGAAGTGTTCGATTGCCTATTCGCTCGCGAGAAGCTCGGTTCGACCGGGCTGGGTCAGGGTGTCGCCATCCCGCACGGCCGCGCCAGGGGGCTGAAGGAAGCCGCCGGCTTCTTCATCCGTCTGAAGGCGCCGATCCCGTTCGATGCGCCAGACGGCAAACCGGTCCAGAGCCTGTTCGTGCTCTTGGTACCCGAAGCCGCTACCGACCTGCACTTGCAGGTGCTCTCCGAACTCGCTCAGCGCTTCTCCAGCCGTACGCTGCGCGAGACCCTGCTGACCGAGAACGACCTACCCACCATCCACCGCCTTTTGAGCGAATGACCTGCCCATGCCCAGCATAACGGTACGCAAGCTTTACCAGGACAACCAGCAAAAGCTCGACCTCAACTGGGTAGCGGGCACAGGTGGCGCCGACAGCCAGATCGCCAATGTCGATCAGCGCCCCACCCTGGCACTGGTTGGCCACCTCAACTTCATCCATCCGAACCGTGTCCAGGTGCTGGGGCTCGCGGAAGTGGACTATCTGAACCGGCTCGAGCAGTCGGCGGCCAAGACCGCGCTCGACCAGCTGTTCCACAAGAGCATGGCGGTGGTCATCGTCGCCAACAACCAGACCGTGCCGAAGCTCTTGCGCGACTACTGCCACACGCACAATGTGCCGCTGATGACGTCGCGCCTGGAAAGCCCGTACCTGATGGACGTGCTGCGCATCTATCTGGCGCGCACGCTGGCGGTATCGACCGTGCTGCACGGCGTGTTTCTCGACGTGCTCGAGATCGGCGTGCTGATCATGGGCGACTCGGCGATGGGCAAGAGCGAACTGGCGCTGGAACTGATCTCTCGCGGCCACGGTATGGTGGCCGACGACGCGGTGGAGTTCTACCGCATCGGCCCGGAAATGCTGGAGGGCCGCTGCCCGCCGCTGTTGCGCGACTTCCTGGAAGTGCGCGGCCTGGGTATCCTGAACATCCGCACCATCTTCGGCGAAACCGCCGTACGGCCGAAGAAGGTGCTCAAGCTGATCATCCACCTCGTCAAAGCCAATGACCAGGCGATGCAAGCGCTCGACCGCCTGAACATCCAGTCCGAGACGCAGGATATTCTCGGCGTGAAGGTGCGCAAGGTGATCCTGCCTGTGGCGGCCGGCCGCAACTTGGCCGTCCTGGTCGAGGCCGCGGTACGCAACTACATCCTGCAACTGCGCGGCATCGACAGCACCCGCGAATTCATCGAGCGGCATACCAACTTCCTCCGGGACCAGGAAAATGCGCCTGATTCTGATTAGCGGGCTGTCCGGCTCGGGCAAGTCGGTGGCACTGAAGATGCTGGAGGACTCTGGCTTCTACTGCGTCGACAACCTACCGGCAACGATGCTCGGCGACGTGATGGCGCTGTACCGCGACTTCGGCTATGACCGTATCGCGATCAGCGTCGACACCCGCTCCAGCCCCAGCCTAGGTGTGCTGCCACAGAAGATGGAGCAACTGCGTCAACTCGGCGTCGACGTGCGGCTGCTGTTTCTCGAGTCGAAGACCGACACCCTGGTCAAGCGTTTCTCCGAAACCCGGCGACGCCACCCGCTGTCGGCGCCAAGCCGCACCGTCGAGGAGTCGATTTGCCTCGAGCGCGAGCTGCTCGAAGCCATCTCGGAACTCGGCCATCGCATCGATACCAGCGAGCTGTCGGCCAACGCGCTGCGCAGCTTCGTCAAGCAGTTGGTCGGTGCAGACACCAGCCGGCTGACCTTGCTGTTCGAATCGTTCGGTTTCAAGCATGGCGTGCCGCTCGATGCCGACTTCGTATTCGACGTGCGCTGTCTGCCCAACCCCTATTACGACCCGGTGCTGCGGCCGCTGACCGGCAAGGACCAGCCGATCATCGACTATTTCGAAAGCGAGCCGATGGTGTCGATCATGGTCGCCGACATCCAGCGCCACATTGCCAAGTGGCTGCCGGCGTTCAGCCAGGAAAACCGCAGCTACCTGACCGTGGCAATCGGTTGTACCGGTGGCCAGCACCGCTCGGTCTATATCGCCGAGCAGCTGGCCGAGGCATTTGCCGACGAGCAAGTGCTGATCCGCCACCGCCAGCTTAACCGCGACGCCTGATCCGCACCGGCCCGTGACCGACCGCTTGCCAGAGCAATGTTCAGCGGGTGGGCATGGCTGTTCATCGCTTCTTGCCAGGCATCATGGCTCAGCTGTCGCTGGCAGCTACTCCCTTCCGACGACATCCTGAATTAACCCTTATATTTGCAGACCTCGCCGGTGACCGGCTTCGTCAACGACCCGATCTCCCAGAAACTGATGGAGGCTCCCGATGCGAGCGACTAACACCATAACCGTGGCGCTGACCGGCGCGTCCGGCCTACCCTACGGCCTGCGCCTGATCGACTGTCTGCTGGCAGCCGGCCGGCGTGTCTGGGTGCTGTATTCGCAGGCGGCGCAGGTCGTCGCCAAGCAGGAGATGGACCTGACGCTGCCGTCGCGCCCGGCCGAGTTCGAGCGCTGGTTGGCCGAGCACCATCAGCCCGCCGACGGGCAACTTAAGGTGTTTGGCCGCGAGGAATGGTTTGCTCCGGTCGCCTCCGGCTCCAACCCGGCCGATGCGATGGTGGTCTGCCCATGCTCGATGGGTACGTTGGCGGCGATCGCGCTGGGTACCTCGGACAACCTGATCGAACGTGCCGCTGACGTCAGCATCAAGGAAGGCCGCAAGCTGATCCTGGTTCCGCGCGAAACACCGCTGTCGGCGATCCACCTTGAGCACATGCTGAAGCTCGCCCGGCTCGGCGTAGTGATCCTGCCACCGTCACCGGGCTTCTACACCCACCCGCAAAGCGTCGCCGACATGGTCGACTTCGTTGTTGCGCGCCTCCTCGACCAGCTGGGTATCGAGCACCAGCTCTTGCCGCGATGGGGAGAATGAGATGAGCGCCGCCGAACCGATCTACAGCCTGAGCAGCTTGCGCGAACTGGAGCAACGGGCCGATGCGGCAGGACTAAACCTGATGCAGCGCGCCGCGCAGGCCGCTGCCGATTGGCTGGCCTCCCGCTTCGCCGCTGGCAGCCGGGTGCTGATCGCCGCCGGTCCGGGCAATAACGGCGGAGACGCACTATGGCTGGCGATCCACCTGGCCAACCGTGGCGACCAGGTCGAATTGCTGGTCCCAGCCGAACCGACGAGCGCGCTAGCCCTCGAGGCGCTGGCCGCCTGCCGTGTGCTCGGCCTGATTGAGCACACCGCACTCGACACCGTCACATCACCTGACGCGCTGGTTGATGGGCTGTTCGGCATCGGTCTCTCCCGACCGCTCGAAGGCGACTGGGCTACGCTGATCGAAAAACTGAACACACTGCCCTGCCCGCGCTTCGCACTCGACACCCCATCGGGCCTCGACAGCTGGACCGGTTGCGTGCACGGCATCGCGATCCGAGCCGACGAAACGCTGACCTTCCTGTGCGCGAAGCCGGGCCTGCATACCGCAGACGGCACCGACTACGCAGGAACCGTGACGCTCGCTACTCTCGACGTGCCGGCGGAACTGCTGCCGACGCCGAACGGCGAACTCAACCGCGCCGATGCACGCGCACTGATCCGTTCGGCCAACAGCCACAAGGGCAGCAATGGCACGGTTGCGGTGGTCGGCGGCGCACCGGGCATGCTGGGTGCCGCATTGCTGGCGGGACGCTCCACCCTTGCTGGTGGTGCCGGCAAGGTCTATCTGTGCGCGCTAGATACCCGGCTGCCGGTCGACCCGGTCGCTCCGGAGTTGATGTTCGCGCCGCCGGCACAGGCGCTCAAGCCAGGCATCGGCGTGGTGGCGATCGGCCCCGGCCTTGGCAAGGGCGGCAAAGCGCGCCATTGGTTGTATGCACTGCTGGCGCAACCGAGCGCCAAAGTGGTCGACGCTGACGCCCTCAACCTGATCGCCACCGACCCGGAACTGGCCGAGCGGCTAAGCAATAGCCCGGCCGCCAAGGTGCTGACCCCGCATCCAGCCGAGGCCGCCCGGCTGCTTGGCATCACTACCCCGGCCATCCAGGCCGACCGCGTCTCTGCCGCCCTGGCGCTCGCCAAGCGCTTCCAGTCGATCGTGGTACTGAAAGGCGCCGGCAGCATCATTGCCCGGCCAGACAGCTTTTGCCGCGTCAACGTCAGCGGCGGGCCAGCACTCGCAGTGGCTGGGCAGGGCGACGTCCTGTCCGGCGTGATCGCCGCCTTACTGGCGCAGGGCATGCCGCCCTTTGATGCCGCTTCACTGGCAGTGCGTGCCCATGGACTGGCCGGCGACGCATATACCACCGAGCAAGGCGGCCCGCTTGGCCTCACCGCATCGGCCACCCTCGCCTATCTGATCCGTGCCTTGAACCGTCTGATGACACCGAACGATGCGACCGCTTAGCGCGCGCTTAACAGTTCCTAACAGTTCTTTACAATTGTGACTCTGTCCTCGCGCTAGGATGACTGCCGATATAAAACAACCGAGAAGTTCCATGAGAAAACGCGACTTTCTGATCCCGGCAGCCCTGCTCCTGACGCTGGCCGGTTCGGCCTATGCCGGCGGTTCGACCATCCTCGGTGGTGCTATCGGTGGCGCGGCCGGCTCCGCGATCGGCGAGTCGGTTGGCGGGCGTGACGGCGCCATCCTCGGCGGCGCGCTCGGCGGCGGAGCCGGTGCAGCGATCGGCCACGACTATGGCCATCGCGACTATGACGAAGGCCACTATTATCACGACCGCGGCTGGCACCACGGCTGGCACCACCATCACCACCACCACGACGACTAAACCAGCTTCGCCAAGCCCCCACCGCCACGCCCTGTCCTCAGCAGGCCGTGGCGGTTTTTCATTCCCAGGACGGGTCTCGCACGTATTGTCCTACGCCCCTCCGAGGGGAGCTCACCAAGCCCTGAGCATTGATGCCATCCAACGATGCGCCGGTCTGGAATCTACCAAGCCAAGCACACCCCAGGATCCAGATTGTTACCAACATTTACTAACAGTTTTGGACAAATCGTCACCGAATTTACGATAGCCTATTGATGCATAAAAAATAACAAGGAGTTACGTCATCATGAAACGCCCTATCTTACTTCCGGCCATCCTGGCCCTCTCATTGGCGGGAATTGCCCACGCCGGTGCCGGCACCGTTCTTGGCGGGGCACTTGGCGGCGGCGCCGGTGCCGCGGTCGGCGCATCGGTCGGCGGGCGCAACGGTGCAATCATCGGTGGCGCCCTCGGTGGCGCCGGCGGCGCAGCGGTCGGCCACGACTACGAGCGCAACAAGGAAGCTCGCCACCACCATCACGGCAAGAAGCACAAGCGCCACTACTACCACGACTGACATTCACTCCGTCCACCCCATCCACCCCGACCTGCCACGACGCAAGCCGGGGTGCTGCTTTTTCGACACCGCCCTCTTGTATCCGCCAATATTTGCTAACAGTTCTTTACAACTGTAACGATGGCAGCGAGCTAGCATAAAGTCATCAAACAAGATCAGCGAGGAGATGTAATGGACGCCTCCCTCCTGCCCGAAGGTGACGACGGCGGTCTGCAGAACGACAGGAGCCCTCGCAATACCTGACGGCATCTAAAGTGCCAAAGTGGTGGTGTAGCAACAACCACAAACGGTAAGGAGGGCTCGATATGAAGATTACGACATTCGGTCTGGACCTGGCAAAGCGGGTTTTCCAACTGCATTGGGTGGATACCGCTACCGGTGAAATCTGCCGCCGGCAAGTGAAACGGGCGCAACTGAACGAGTTCTTCGCCAACCGGGAAACGTCGGTGATCGCGATGGAGGCCTGCGGCAGTGCGCACTACTGGGGCCGGCTGTTCCAGGAGCTTGGGCATGAGGTCAGGCTGATTCCCGGGCAGTTCGTCCGTCCGTTCGTGAAGAGCAACAAGACCGACGCAGCCGATGCGCAGGCGATCTGGGAAGCGGCGCAGCGGCCAGGGATGAAGTTCGTCGCGCTCAAGAGCGAAGGCCAGCAAAGCGTGCTGATGTTGCACCGGATGCGCGAGCAGTTGGTGAAGATGCGGACGATGCAGACTAACCAGCTACACGGGCTGTTGTACGAGTTCGGAGCCGAGCTGCCAAAGGGGCGACACAAGGCGCTGGAGCGGATTCCTGATGAGCTTGCGCGGCTGGAAGACACGTTGCCAGTGATGGTGATCGAAGCGATCCGTAGCCAACTACAGCGAATTGAGACATTGGGCCAAGACATCGCCGAGCTTGAGCACAAGCTGGCGGTGTGGAAGAAGGAAGATGAAGCAGCCAAACGACTGATGGCCATTCCGGGTGTCGGCTTGCTCACCGCAACAGCGGCGGTAGCAATGATTGGGGATGCCAAGACATTCAAGTCTGGGCGCGAGTTTGCCGCCTTCCTCGGCCTGGTGCCACGCCAGAGCGGCACCGGCGGGCGAGTGAAGTTGCTGGGGATCAGCAAGCGCGGTGATGTGTATCTGCGCACGCTGCTGATTCATGGCGCCAGGGCAGTGGCGACGCATCAGAAGGTGCGCGATCCCTGGCTGGACCAGTTGCTGGCGCGACGACCGTTCAATGCGGCGGTGGTAGCGCTGGCCAACAAGATGGCACGAACGATCTGGGCGCTGTTGGCCCATGGCCGGACGTATCAAACGGACTACGTGGCCAAGGCCGCGTAAAAGATTAACGAACCCTTTAGGAGGTGGATCGCTGAAAGGTTGCGCAGGTTGATGTGCGCTTGATGGCAGAACAGGTCGGACCGTGGGGAAGTAAGCCTGAATGATGGCCAGTCCTTCGAGGACTCCAAGGAGATGAGGCCTTCCCCTGCGAATTCCATCAGGGCCAGCAGACTCCGAGTCTGCAATAAAGGCCGGATATAAGTCTGCAGCCAGATCTCGAAGCCCGCATCGAACATCGCTTGCCAAGCCGGGAGGCGTCCATATAAG
>NZ_JAUEDK010000070.1 GCF_030385785.1 Crenobacter oryzisoli | reverse complement strand
GTTTGTGATCGTCGATGGCCATCCGATCCACAAGGCGAAGCTGGTCAGGGACTATGTGGAGAGCTTGGAAGGCAAGCTCAACCTGTTCTACTTGCCGCCTTACTCGCCGCAACTGAATCCGGACGAGCAGGTCTGGGCGCACGTGAAGCGCCAGGTATCAAAGCGTCTGGTGCAAAACCATGAGGAAATGAAGCGGCTAGCAATCGGCGCCTTGCGTCGAATCCAAAAGCTACCCGGGCTGGTGAAATCGTTCTTCCGCCAGCCTGAGTGCCAATATGCCTGCCAGTGACAATACTTTTGCAAAGCTTAGTATGTAACAACGCCTGGAAAAGTGGAGACGATTCAGTCCAAACTTAGGGACATCTGTAGTTCGTACAGCCATAGAGGGGGAAGCCTTCATGCCCTCCGAACCACCCTTCGCCACAGCCGAACAGGTCAAGCGACTGCTAGAAGTCATCAGCCAGCTGCGGCGAGAAATGCACCCGGCCAATCCGGGCAGCATTACTCTCGACAGTTCGTTTGAGCGCGAACTGGGGTTTGACAGCTTGGCCCGGGTCGAGCTGGTCCAAAGGGTGGGCACGGCCTTCGGCATACAGCTGCCCGATGATGCACTTTCTCGGGCGGAAACACCGCGCGATCTACTCCAGTTCCTTGAGCAACCGGCCCAACCCAAAGCTGAGATCGTTGTCGTGCCGCTGGGTGGGAGCAGCACTGTGGCGCAGCCGCATGATGCTCGCACCCTGACCGAAGCACTGGTTTGGCATGTCGATAACCAGCCGGATCGCGTACATGTGCTGTTGTACGACGAGAAGCAGGCGGTGCAACCTATAAGTTACCGCGAGTTATTCGAAGCAGGCAGGATGATCGCTGGAGGCCTGATCGAAAGAGGTCTAGAGCCTGGGCAGACTGTCGCGCTGATGCTGCCAACCGGCTTCGACTATCTGACCAGTTTCATCGGTGTCATGTTGGCCGGCTGCGTCCCGGTGCCGATTTATCCACCGACACGGTTGTCACAGCTCGAGGAGCATCTACGCCGCCACGCCCGCATTCTGTCCAATGCCGGCACGGTGCTGATGATCACCATCGCAGAAGCGAAGTCTGTGGCCGTGATGATTCGCGCCGCAGTCGACAACCTTGTCATGGTACTCACGCCGCAGGAGCTGGCCGGAGCCCCCACCAATCAGTGCTTCCCGGCACGAGCCTCGGATCTCGCTTTCCTGCAATACACCTCAGGTAGCACGGGGGATCCAAAGGGGGTCATGCTCACGCACGCCAACTTGCTCGCCAATATCCGAGGAATGGGCAGGGCCATCAACGCCTCCCCTGAGGACATTGCTGTCTCCTGGCTGCCGCTCTACCACGACATGGGCCTGATCGGCGCTTGGCTTGGCTCGCTTTATCATGGTTTTCCATTGGTACTAATGTCGCCGCTTGCCTTTCTCGCCCAGCCAGCGCGTTGGTTGCAGGCGATCTCCCGCCATCACGCGACCCTGTCGGGAGGCCCTAACTTTGCCTATGAACTGTGCGCCCACAAGATCCACGACCGCGATTTAAAAGATGTGGACTTGTCGAGCTGGCGCTTCGCATTCAATGGTGCCGAGCCAGTGAGCCCTGCCACAGTGAGCAGCTTCACAGACCGCTTCGCCCAGTACGGTTTCCGCCGAGCAGCCTTAGCCCCAGTGTACGGGTTGGCCGAGTCTTCGGTAGGGCTGGCATTCCCGCCGATTGGACGTGGCCCGCGCATCGATAGGATTGAGAAGGAACCGTTCGCCACCGACGGCGTAGCCGTGGTGGCAGCGACAGATCATAAGAACGTGTTGCAGATCCCTTCTTGCGGCCGCCCCTTGCCTGAGCATGAAATCCGTGTGGTAGGAGAAGACGGGAAGGAACTTCCGGAGCGCCAAATCGGGAAACTGGAGTTCCGTGGCCCCTCCGCAACCCATGGCTATTACCGTAACGCCCAAGCAACCAAAACACTTTTCCACGATGATTGGCTGGATTCCGGCGACAACGCGTATATGGCAGATGGAGAGGTCTATCTGACCGGCCGTGTTAAAGACCTGATCATTCGGGGAGGGCGTAACTTTTACCCTTATGATTTGGAAGAAGCGATTGGGGAACTGGCCAACATCCGCAAGGGTTGTGTGGCAGTTTTTGCCAGCGCTGACCCAATACACGGCACGGAGCGTTTGGTTGTGCTCGCTGAAACCCGCGAACGGAGTTCTGCCGCGCTTGATTCGTTGCGGCAGCGCATCAGTCAAACGGCTATCGACATCATCGGCACACCTGCAGACGATATCGTGCTGGCGCCGGCACACTCCGTTCTCAAAACCTCTAGCGGCAAGATTCGGCGCCAGGCTTGCCGACAGGCTTATGAGCGTGGCGAGCTAAGCGGTAAGGGTACCGAGGCTCACCCTCTGCCCCTGAAGCTCTGGAGAAATACGGGCTTGGCCCGAATTCGAATCAAGTATCGACAGCTCACAGCATGGCTCTATGGTATCTATGCCTGGCTAGTATTACTGGTGCTAGCCCTGCCGGCCGGGGGGCTGACCATTGCATTGCAGCGGCCGGCTCTAGGGCGGCGTATCGTCCGTACAGCGGCGCGTGCTGGCGTGCGCATGTTGAAGCTGCCGCTGGCAATTACTGGCCTCGAACACCTGCCAACAGAGCCCCATGTTTTGCTGGTCAATCATGCCAGCTATCTGGATGTACTGCTGCTCACTGCCTTATTGCCCGCCTCGCCCGGCTACACTTTTACCGCCAAGCGCGAACTCTCAGCACAGCCATTGCTGAAGGCCCTGCTTACCGGCCTAGGCACCCGTTTTATCGAGCGCACTGACGTTCAACAAAGCATGGAGAGCGTCGACGTGATGGTGTACGCCCTGCGCTCTGGGGAAAACCTGCTGGTATTCCCCGAGGGTACTTTCAGCCGTGAGGCGGGGTTGAAGCCGTTTCACTTGGGAGCGTTCATTGCCGCTTCCCGCGCCGGTGTTCCGGTGGTCGTTGCGGCCTTGCGTGGCACTCGCGTCGCATTACGCGATGGTACTTGGCTGCTACGGCACACCCCTATTGACTTTGAAGTTGGACTTAGTAAAAAGCCGGTCAGTTCAGGGTGGAGTGAGGTCGTGTCGCTGAGCCAGGAGACAAGGCGCGCAATGCTTTTGCTATGTGGCGAACATGACGCGTCGCCTTAGTGTTTTCTTCCAAGTCTCGGGCCTGATCGGCTTGCTTGGTTCACTGCGGTCGGTGTGAATCTGTTGGTCAGGTGCTTGCCCACTTACCGGCGCAACACGTGGATTGCTACCTGATTCAACGGCACGCCGATTGCGTGATGCGCCTTGGGTCTGATCCGGGTGAGCCCATGCGACACACCGGGCCATGTCGGTCTGACGCCACTCCAGACCAAGCAGGTTCGCCCGACGCAGCCTGGTGGCCAGCGCAAAGTGGACAACCTCTGCATGGTTAAGAGGGGGAGTGCGTCGATCAGCCGCTCGGCCTCTTCTAGGGTCAGCCAACGAATCCGCCGGCGCGGTTCCGGCGCCAGCCTTGCCGATGGGATCGTGTCGATCCATCCCCATTCATCACGCGCCTTGCGAAGGATGGCGCGGATTAGTGCCAGGTAGCGGTTCTTGGGGCTATTAGGAAGGGCAGAATGGCTTAACAGCATGCAGTATTACGTCGTGGGCTAGCTATTCCTGCATCAACCCGCGAAGCCTTTTCATCCTGCTGATTTTCTCGCCGCCATTCCGGAGGCTGGCCTTAAAAGCAAACCGCCCACGAGGGGCGGTTTCGTTGGCCTCTTCTGGCCGGCTTAATCGACCACGTAGTGCTTATAGGCCGCGATCCAGTCGGTGGCCATTGCCTTCTGTGCTTCGGCGAGTGAGATCTCACCAGCGCACACCATCTTGTGCAGTTTGTTTTCCAGTTTGTCCTTCACGTGCGCGTTCCACTGCGATTTCCACGGCTCTGGCCATAGGTTTCGCTCGTCTTGCGGATCTCCGCCGATTTCCAGGCTGATGAGGTGATCCTCCTCATAGTGTTTCGGGTCGGTATCCGCGTAGCCGTACTGACTTATTTGGGTCTTCTTCAGTTTGTTGGTGTAGTAGGCTGCCGGACGGATCGTCTTGGTGTAACCCTTCACGCACACCGTTTGTTGAATGTTGTCCTGGGTCACGTCCGGATTGGTCGCGCCGGGCGTCATATGCGGGTTGGGCAGGTCGCCAGCGGAAGCGAGACCGGTGGCAAAAAGCAGGGTAATGACTAGGTGTTTCATGGGCTGATAATTCGTTGGGATGTGCAAAAGGCATGCCCATTAGACACGAAAAAGGCAGGCACAACATATCTGCGCTGTGCTTGCCTTTGTTCGTTGTGAAATCAGTAGTCGAACAGGACGGGATCAAGCCGAGCGGCGTACCGATTCCACACCGCTTGGAGCACTCATGATCTTCGCGCCTTTCTTCCCTGTCACCACAGGCCGGCCTACTGGCGCTGTGGTGCTTGGCCGTCGCCAACAATAGACTCCGCTTGCGGCCAGCAGCCGAGAGGCTGCCCAGTTGGGGTGAGTCGACCACTGGTACAACTCGTTCAGGCAGCCCATCCAGCTTCTTGCAAGAATTGAAGATAGCGGGAAGTTAAGGCCAATCATTCGACAATGAGAAGAAAGATGAAAGCGCTCGCAGAATGGGTATTGGCTAGCGATAACCGCCCGAATGGCCGAAGCTGCGCGAGCCGCTCAAGCTCGGTTCGGCTCGTGCAGGCGCTGGCTCGGAGGGGCGGTAGGGAACCGCTTGAACATAGGCCGGCGTTGCTGCCCGGCTAAAGTGTGTGTTCGGGGCCCGTTGGACCGGGGCGGCTCCTTGGCCTTGAGGTGTCCGGTACGGCACCGGATAGGATGGACGTGGGGCTACCGGCAGCGCTCTAGCGGCCGGGAGTGGCGGCGGAGCCCACGTCCGCACGGTTGGCGGCGAGGCTGCGTGTTGGGCGCCGAGCGTGTCGGTCGGCCGTGCCCGTGGCGCTATTGCGGGGTGGGAGAGTTGTTCGGGAACGATGGCCGGACGCAGCGGCGATGTCGAGGCATGACGGGTACTGAGCGTGGTGTTGGGCGGGGCCGGCATCGGTTCCGTCGGACGGGCGAGCTGCGTAGGTGCGATGATCGGGCGCAGTGGCGATGTCCAGGCGTGTCGGGCACCGAGCGTGGCATCGGGCTGGGATGGGGTAGCTTTCCTCTGGCGGCCGGGCTGGGCTGGGGCCGTTGCGCCGGTAGGTGCCGGTGCAAGACGTGCTGACACGGGCGCGGCCGCCGGCAGTGAGCCACGATGCCAGGTCAACGTGTCGGCCGTCGCAGCGAGCGTCCGCTGCGGGTTGCTTGCGTTGAAGTGGGCAACGTTGACGAACAGACGATGGGCGTGCCAGTCGCAGCCCCCCCACAGCGCGTGGTGGACGACGATGCCATTGCCGAAGCGGATGCCGTCGTGATGGTGGCGGACATTGATGCCGTGCCCCCAAGGCGGCGGGAAGAAGAACGGCGGAAAGGCCGGGTAGCGCCAGATGCCGTAGACGACGTCTGGGTCGTAATAGGGCAGGTAGATCATCTCCTCGTCGGTGGGCTCGATGGCCAGGCTCTCATCCGGCTCGACCACCAGGTTTTGTGCCTCGCTGTCGTTCAGATAGCCGGCTTGCTCGGCGTGCATACGCAAGCGCTGCACTGCAGCCATCAGTTCCTGAGGCTGGGCCTGGACGGCCTGGCCCAGCGAGTCAACCCAGCCGGGCTGGCTACCCATCAGCGCCAGCACGTCAGGCACGGCCATCAGCGATTGCACGCTCGGGTCCCAACTCTGATCCTGTACCGCCTGCACGGCCGCATCACCGCTCAGTTCGGGGTGCTGCTGTATCCAGGCGGCGGCAGCGGCGACATCGGCCGGGTAGGTCGATGCCATCAGTATCTGCGAGAGCAATGGATCAGGGTAGAGCGCGATCGGCGCAACCAGCTGCTCGAGCTGCGGCGCGCTCAGCCGCGCCGCACTGGCCGCCAGCGGCAGGCAGCAGATCAGCACGATCAGGATACGGTGCAATACAACGAACAGGGAGCGCATTCCTACACCCCATCGAACCCGGGTTAGGCCAGTCACTCGACTACAAAGTGACGCTTCGCTCCAGTTCAACTATAGCTACGGGTATTGAGTGGAAAGGCCGGCAGTCGTTAACAGTTATTGCCGTTGCCGGGCCTGACCCAGCCCAGTGGAACTTGCATCGCTCAGCCCCCTGCGACCGGTCAGCAGCGCGCGAGATGCCAGATGGTCAGAGCAAAACTTGGCCCTGTAACAATCCCGAGTTATGGCTCTCGTCAAAGGCCACAGCGGGCATCATATTGTCATAACTGCACCCACGGAGAACCCACCATGATCGATCTGTACTACTGCGCGACGCCGAACGGCCACAAGCTGACGATGTTCCTGGAGGAGGTTGGCCTGCCTTATCGGATCATCCCGGTCGATATAGGCAAGGGCGAGCAGTTTCGCCCCGAGTTCCTGGCGATCTCGCCAAACAACAAGATCCCGGCGATGGTCGACCATGAGCCGGAAGGAGGCGGGGCGCCGATTTCGTTGTTCGAGTCGGGCGCGATGCTGCTTTACCTGGCCGAAAAGACCGGCCGTCTGCTGCCGCACGACCTGGCTGGGCGCGCCGAAGTGCTGCAGTGGCTGTTCTGGCAGGTGGCGGGTCTGGGGCCGATGGCTGGGCAGAACGGTCACTTCAACGTCTATGCGCCGGAAAAGGTGCCGTACGCGATCGAACGCTACGAGAAAGAGACCAACCGGCTCTACGGCGTGCTGGACCGTCGCCTGGCCGACCGCGAGTATGTGGCGGGCGAGTTCTCGATCGCCGACATCGCCGCCTATCCGTGGATCGTGCCTCACGAGGCTCACGGTCAGAACCTCGACGATTTCCCGCACCTGAAGCGCTGGTTCGATGCGATCGCGGCCCGGCCTGCCACGGTTCGCGCTTACGAGGGCGTCGCCGAAAGCTACTCGCGTGCCAACCCGATGTCCGAAGAAGCGCGGCGCATCCTGTTCGGCCAGACAGCTGCTTCGACTGCACTCTAGAAGAGCGGCAGTTCGGCCGGCCTGAGTAGCTGAGGGCCTACTCGGGCTGGCGGTGGTTTGCATGGCGCAGGCTTAGGTGCTGTTCTTCCGGCGAGGGATGTCGGGGTTGGTGCCTGGCGCGCCGAGGTGGTCAGCTATCTGATTCCGGCCTTGGGGAGCTGTTCTTGGGCGAACGCTTATCGCCGGAGAAGGCGCAGCCGCGGTGAGTCTTGAGGGAAGGGTAGGATGGTGAACTGGTTCGATCGGCGGCATGGCATCCTTTCCTCCGCATCGATGCAGGCGGTGCTGGTAGGTATTACGGCCGGCACCCTTGCCACGGTCGCGCAATTGTTGTTGTGGTGGCTGGAAGGGACGCCGGTACTGGCGACGCTGCTGCGCGATGCGCGACTTACAGCCGCCATCTTGCTGGGCCGTGACGCGCTGGCACCGCAACCGGGCTGGCCGTGGCGAGTGTTGCTGGTGGCGACACTGATCCATTTCGCCCTGTCCGTCGGCTATGCCGCGTTGGCACTGGCCATCGCAGGGCGCCTGCACCGCCGCATGGTGCTGCTCGGTGGCGCCCTGTATGGTCTTGGTATCTACGCCGTCAATCTGTACGGCTTTACCGCTTTGTTTCCGTGGTTTGTCGTGAGCCGAGGTGCGGTCACACTGCTCGCTCACCTCGTGTTCGGCATCGTCACGCTCGGTGGGGCCTGGTTGCTCAGACCGCCCGAACCGGGCATGTCGCGCTGACTGTTCGACCGCTCAGGCAAGCAGGCGACCCAGCGTCGCCACCGCGATGGTCACCACGCCCAGCAGCAGATTGCCGCCCACCGCGTGGCGGATGCGGTTGAGCGCGGCGCCAGCCGCCTTCCAGTCTTCGGCGGCGACGGCCCGCTTGAGGGCAGCGTGGGGCACGACAAACACGTAGACAAAGACGGCGATCATCACAGTGCCCAGCGCCAGCATCAGGTGCCAGCTGCGCGGGGCTGCGGCAAAGCCGACTTGGCCGAGCATGGTCATGCCACTGGCTGCGATGACGACGACAGCACCCCATACCCAGACAAAGAAGCGCTCGAACACCTGGCGCCACAGTTTGAGACGCAGCGGTGGTTCGAGTACCGCCGCCGCGGCGGGGCGCAGGCAGACATAGGCGAAGAACATGCCGCCGACCCACAGGGTGACGCTGGCGATATGCAGAAAGAGGAGGAGCGGCTGGGGTGTCATGGGGGGTCTTGGTCTTGAGTGTGCTTGGAACTTGGCATTTTATACTTTCGGTGGCCGGTCGGAATGGATATCCATGCGCTAAACAGGCGGCTTGGGCAAGCTGAAGGCTGGAAGATTGCTGCTGGCGCCTTAGAGCCTGTTCAAAGTCTTTTTACGGCCGCAAAAAGACTTTGAACAGGCTCTTATGCGTTTCCCCTGCGCTTGAGCCAGCCCTCCTGGGCCGGTACCTGCCGGCACATCGCGTTGTCGTTCACTCACTGGCAGTGAATGACACTACGACGGGGCGCTCTATCTAGCGCGGCATCCGGCAGGAGCCGGTTGCGGCCGAAGAAAGACTTTTTTGAACAGGCCCTTAGCAGGGCACCGTCCAATATCAAACACTGCTCCTATAGTTAAAAGCGTTGTCATGTGACTGCCGTCGTGGCGGATGGCCATGGAGGTCGATGATGTCTTTCGATTTCGACTTGTTTGTGATTGGTGCGGGGTCGGGTGGGGTGCGCGCTGCACGTTTCTCGGCCGGTTTCGGCGCCCGAGTGGCGATAGCCGAGAGCCGCTATCTGGGCGGGACCTGCGTCAACGTTGGCTGCGTGCCGAAGAAGCTGCTGGTGTATGGAGCGCATTTCAGCGACGACTTTGCACATGCGCCAGGGTTCGGCTGGGAGGCTGTCCACCCGGGGTTCGACTGGCCCACGCTGGTCGCCAACAAGAACCGCGAGATACAACGGCTGAACGAGGTATATCGCGGCCTACTGGTCAACAGTGGCGTGACGCTGTTCGAGGGGCACGCCACGCTCTGTGATGCGCATACCGTGTCGATCGCCGGCCAGCGCTTCAGCGCGGCAAATATTCTGCTCGCCACTGGCAGCTGGCCGCAGATGCCGGATATTCCCGGCAAGGAATATGCGATCACCTCCAACGAGGCATTTTTCCTGAAGGAGCTGCCGCGGCGCGTGCTGGTGGTCGGTGGCGGCTACATCGCGGTCGAATTCGCCTCGATCTTTCATGGTCTGGGCGCGCAGACGACGCTGCTGTACCGGCGGGAGCTATTTCTGCGCGGTTTCGACCGCAGCGTGCGAGAGCATCTTCGCGATGAGCTGTCGAAGAAGGGCCTGAGCCTGCAGTTCAACGCCGATATTGCCCGTATCGACAAGCAGGCTGACGGCAGCCTGGCCGCCACGCTGAAGGATGGCCGGATGCTGGGGACCGACTGCGTGTTCTACGCCACCGGGCGACGAGCGATGCTGGACGGGCTGGGGCTGGAGAACACCGCGGTCGAGCTGGACGAGAACGGCTTTATCGAGGTGGACGACGAATATCGCACCACCGAGCCCTCGCTTCGCGCCATCGGCGATGTGATCGGGCGCGTGGCGCTGACCCCGGTCGCGTTGGCCGAGGGCATGGCGGTGGCGCGTCGGCTGTTTCGGCCGGAGGAATACCGTCCGCTCGACTACGCGCTGATTCCGACCGCCGTGTTCAGCTTGCCGAACATCGCCATGGTCGGCCTCAGCGAAGAGGAAGCTGTCCGCCGTGGGCACCGGGTCATGCTGTTCGAAAGCCGGTTCCGGCCGCTGCAGTTGACGCTGACCGGGTCGCAGGAGCGAGCGCTGATAAAGCTGGTGGTGGATGTGGATAACGATCGGGTGCTCGGCTGCCATATGGTCGGCCCCGAGGCGGGCGAGATCCTGCAGGGCCTAGCGGTAGCGCTGAAGGCTGGAGCGACCAAGGCGGTGTTCGATGAGACCCTTGGCATCCATCCGACCATGGCGGAGGAGTTTGTCACGCTGAGAACGCCGCTCGGCGGCTGATGCGCCCAACGAGTGAATCATCTCACCCGGTACATGATCGTTGGTCGCGTCACGGCCCTGCGTGAGGGCCTGCCACGGTGAATGTTGTCACTACTCGCGACGGTGGTGCTGGCTTCCGGAGAGTGGCTTTTCTATCCTCTCGAGAGGGGGGCGACCTGGTCAGGGCCGAAGGGGCCGGTATCAACGGCGCCCTGCCGCGCGGACACCGGTGCATTGCCCCTCGCCGGACAGATCAGGGAAACGTCATGAAAGCTCTCGTTTTCAACGCCACCAGCGTGGGTAGCGCTGCGGTGTGTGCCGTGCTGATGGCCGGCCAGTCTTGCCTGGCCGCCAGCTATTCCAGCAGCGTGGTGGTCGACAGCAGCGGTGACAGCGTGGTGATCGTCAACGGTCAGGTGGTATCGGGCGGGCACAGTACGGTGACCGCCAGCGGTCCGGCCAGGTCCGAGGAGCGCAAGATGCCAGCCTATTCCGCCATCACCATCGAGGCGCCGGTGAGGATGTCGTATACGGTCGGTGAGCGTTCGACGCTGAAGGTGACCGCTCCGGCCGATGTACTGCCCTTGCTCAGCACCACACTGGAGGGGGGGCGATTGGTCGTGAAGCTGAACGGCTCGGTGGTGATGAACCAGCCTATCCTGATTGAAGCGACCGGCAGTTCTGGGTTGGAGTCGGTCAATCTGGTCGGTGCCGGGGACTTCAACGCTTCGGGCCTGGCCGGGCGAACGCTGAGCATCGAGGTCAGCGGTTCCGGCAATGTCACCGCGTCGGGGAGGTCGGGGCGTGTCGAGGCCCGGATCAGCGGTTCCGGCGAGGTGGACGTGTCCGCGCTTCAGGCCAACGCGGTGTCGGTTGAAGTGTCCGGCTCGGGTAACGTAAAGGCCTACGCCTCGCAAGCAGCCCAGGTGGCGTTGCTCGGCTCGGGCGACGTCCGGGTTTACGGCAAGCCGGCCCAGCGTTCGGTGAATCGCGTGGGGTCGGGGCAGGTGTCGTTCGACTGAGGTGCTGTCTCATTCGTTGTAAACCGTTGGCCCCGTTCATTATGGCGGGGCCAGCGGTTTTTTGCGGGTCTGCAGTCGTTCGCGAGCGCCACGCATGGCGATCGGCGAATAGTCGACGACCCGGCCGCCCGGCTGCGGCCGCCTAGTAAGTGGAGCGGCCTTGTCGTGACAGACCGCCCGAGTGGCCCTGGCAGGGTCGCCGTCGATCATTTTGCAGCCTTGCCGGTGTAGTAAGGGGCCCACAGACTGCCCCGGTAGGCGTTCTTCGCTTCTTCTTGCGGTTTCGATTGGGGTTTCGAGGCCGGTTTTTTCGGTTGGGGGTGCAGGAACAGGCTATTGGAGAACAGCTTTCCTCGGCTGTTTGGTTTATGCATGACAAGCGGACGTTTGCAGGGTTATGGATGGGTGAAATACCGATTCAGACGGTGCAGCCAAGCCATAAGCGGCGATGAGCCTTCATGGCTATGGGGACGACAGGCATAGGGAAAGGGTGGGGGGCACCCTGCTCCGATGCTTGTGCACGTCGATGAAACGTGGCTTCGTCCCGATTGCCGTGCAAAGGTTCACTCAACAGATACATAAACAGACTCATGACTGCCTCCCGATCGGAAACGCGACGCTGGACTCGCTGCGTTGATGTCATCCTAAGCATGCGGGCATAAAAAATGAGTCAATCTGCGCAGGGCTTGCATAAAAAAAGCGTAAAGGCGCAGAGCGGTGAGTCGGGGCGGGCCGCAGCTTGGTAAGGCGGGGAGGGGGGCGCCTCGAACGGTGGGGTGGGGCTCTTGCCAGCGTAGGCGGCAGGGTGTACAGGAAAAAGCCGATCGGGCAGGGCGCGATCGGCTCGGTGGCGGTGGAAAATCAGCCGGCCAGCTTCAGCCCGACGATGCCGGCGGCGATCGCCATCAGGCTACCGACGCGCAACAGCGTCACCGCTTCGCCCAGCCACACCATGCCGATGATGGCGGTGCCGCAGGCGCCGATGCCGACCCATACCGCGTAGCCGGTGCCGACCGGCAACTGTTTCAGCGCCCAGGAGAGCAGCAGGAAACTGGTGCTCAGCGTCACCGCCGTGAACACCGACGGCCACAGCCGGGTGAAACCCTGCGACTCCTTCAGGCCGATAGCCCAGCACACTTCGAGCAGCCCAGCGACTACCAGGGCTATCCAGGAATACATCATTGTTGACTCGGTCGGGGTCGTCCCCAGGATGGATACGCCGGCCGGGTCGTCCCGGTCGGGGGTGGTGACGGCCACCAATAAAGCCCTTCTGGCGGTGCTGCGCTGCCTTGCCATATGACTTGTGCTGTAGCTTTGCAGAAACTTCGGCTACACCTCGTTTTCTGCGGCAGCGCGTCGAGCAAAACCGCTGCGGAGGGCTTTCTCGGCGGCTTGGATCATTCAGCGATTGGCTCGAAGAGTCGCATGCCATCACTGCTGGGGTCAAGGCAGCGAACCGGTTTCCAGCTGCTGAGTGGCCAGCCGGCCGACCCGGGCAATCGCCGCCAGGTAGTGCTCGTCGAGCGGGTAGCAGCAGGACAGCCGCAGGCAGTGGCGGTAGCGGCCGCCGGGCGAATACAACGTGCCGGGCATGATGCTGATCTGCTCCTTCAGCGCCGCGTGAAACAGCGCCTCGGTGTCGCAACCCTCGGGCAGCTCCACCCACAGCAGGAAGCCGCCGGTGGGGGTGGTAGCGCGGGTGCCAGGTGGGAAGTGTCGCTCGATCAGGCCGCGCACCGTGTCGACCTGGCGCGCGTAGTGGCGGCGCAAGCTGCGCAGGTGGTGGTCGTAACCACCCGATTCGAGAAACAGCCCCACCGTTTCGGCCAGCACGGCCGGCTCCGACACGGTGGACGCGAACTTCAGCCGACGGATCGCGTCACCGAAGCGGCCCGGTTCCAACCAGCCGGTACGAAAGTCCGGCGCCAGCGTCTTGGTATAGCTGGCGCAGACCAGCACCCAGCCGTCGCGGTCGAACGCCTTCACCAGCGGTGCCGGGCTGTCGGCAAACTGCAGTTCGGCGTACAGCGCGTCTTCGATCAGCGGCACTTTGTAGCGATTGACCAGTTCGGCCAACCTTTGCTTGGCCGCTAGCGGCATGCTGCAGCCGAGCGGGTTGTGCACGTTCGGCATTGCGACGATGGCGGCGAGCCGGCCTTCGGTTAGCAGCAGCTCCAGTGCGTCGACCGACAGGCCGGTGTCAGGTCGGGTGGGAATCTCCACTGCGTTCAGCCCCAGGCTGGCCAAGAGCGGCAGTAGGTTGAAGTAGGTAGGCGACTCCAGCCCGACCGCGTCGCCGGGGCGTGTGGTGGCGCGCAGCGCCAGTTGCAGTGCCTCCATGCAGCCGTGGGTGAGCACGATGTCGTCGGGCGTGGCGCGCATGCCCAGCGCCAGCATGCGCCGCGCGATCTGGGTGCGCAGCCGCAGTGACCCGGGCGGCAGCGGATAGGTGCCGATCAGCTGCGGCTGGCGGCGCAGCACGCCGGACAACAGCCGTGCAAGCTTCGCGCCCGGGTAGAAATCACCGCCCTTCGGGCAGGCCAGCGCCAGGTCGGTGTAGCCGGGGGTCTGCTGCGCGGTGAGTACGCTGCCGATCAGGTCGAGCACCTTGTCATCGGTGGGCTGTGCAGCGCCGGCATCATTCAGAGCGCTGCGCGAGGGCGCCGGCAAGCGGGCGCGCACATAGTAGCCGGACTGCGGCCGTGCCTCGATCAGGCCGCGGTCTTCCAGGAGCCGGTAGGCGGCGGTGACGGTGTTGAGGCTCAGCGTGCGGCTCTTGGCGCTCTGGCGCACCGACGGCAGGCGCGCACCTGGGGGCAGCGTGCCGCTGGCGATGGCGCCGGCCAGCTCGTCGGCGAGCTGCTGGTAGAGGCTGGCGGGGGCGGTAAGCAGGGTGTCCATGGCTCAAGCTTGATCCGGAGTGTGACGCGGGCATAGCGACAGTAAGTCCCGATTGCGATGGTGACAGTTGGTTTTGTACTGCAACTGACACCATTACAATAGTCTGTTTCTGAATCTGTCACCTCTGTCGGACAGAGCTTAGCATGGGTTTCTCGTGATAAAGGAGCTTGCCATGCTGGATCTGGCCTTGATGTCGTATGTGGGGGTGATGTCGATCACCCCCGGCCCCAACAACCTGATGCTCGCCGCGTCGGGCGTCAACTTCGGGTTTCGCCGCACCGTGCCGCACATGCTCGGCATCAGCAGCGGCCACGCGTTCCAGGTAGCGGTGGTGGCGGCGGCGCTGGCGTTCATCCTCAACTGGCTGACCGCCATCCGCGTGCCGCTGGCGATCGCCGGCTGCATCTATCTCTTGTGGCTATCCTGGCAGATCTGGCGCGCCGGCGAGCCGGGGGCCGGCGGCAATGCCAAACCGATGGGGCTGTTCGGCGCGGCGGCGTTCCAGTGGCTGAACCCGAAGGCCTGGGTGATGGTGATCAACACTGCGATCCTGTTCATGCCGTCGCACGGCAATCTGCTGAGCAATGCCGTGCTGCTGGCGCTCTTGTGCGGGCTGATCAACCTGCCGTGCATCGGCGTCTGGGCGCTGGCCGGGGACCGGATGCGCCACTGGCTCGCCACCGCGCGGGGTCTGCGCCTGTTCAACGGCACGATGGCGGCGCTGATGGCCGGGACGGCGGTATGGTTGATGGTGGACGAGTTGATGCTGGTGCTCTAAGCGTTGTGCTCGGGGCCTTTGTCGAACTCGCTCGCGTAACAGACCGGCGATGCCAGCTCGATGCCGGGATCGTCGGCGGCTAGTTGCGCCTCCAGGAATTGCTTCAGCACTTGGGCGTTATTGTGCTCGGTGTCACGGCTGGCGTAGACCAACGTCACATCGCCTTGCCGTGCTGTGCCGAGCAGCGATTGCACGTGTTCAGGATGGGCGAGCAGTTCCTGCCAATACTTCTGGCAGAACGTTGGCCAGCGTTCGGGCTGTTCGTGCAGCCAGCGGCGCAGCTCGTCCGTGGGTGCGGCGTCTTTCAGCCAACGGACGTCCTTCAGCTCGGTCTTGCTGATGCCGCGTGGCCAGAGTCGGTCGATCAGAAAGGCGTTTTGGGTGCCGGGCGGCAGGTCGTAGACCCGGACGAGATGGATGCGGGACGGCATGCGGTCTCCTTCGTCGAGCGGCGGTGCGGCATTGCCGGCTCGGCAGTCGGTCGAGAAATGGCCGATGCAGTGATAATGCACTTTGATTTATATCACTGTACGATATATTTCGCAGCGCCGGAGGAGATGGCTCAGCAACGATGTCCGGATTTGCCCCTCTCTTGTCATGAAATGGCATCGTGACGGTGTCTGTCGCAGGCTACGCTATGGCCATCTTTCACCCGATGGGAAACCGACATGGCCAGCGACACCGCACTGCTTGTGATCGACGTTCAGCAATCGTTTCAACACCGCCCTTATTGGGACGAGAGCGAGCTGCCAACATTCCGCGACAGCGTGCTCGCATTGATCGCCGGTTGTCGCGCCGCCGGCGCGCCGGTGGTGTACATCCTGCACCAGGACGACGACCCGGAGTTCCGCCCGGACAGCGGCCTGGTCAAACCGATGGCTTGGCTGCCGGACCAGCCGGACGCGCTGTTCGTTAAGCATGTCCATAACGCCTTCACCGATACCGAACTCGGTGCCTGGTTGGTCGAGCGCGGCATCCGCCGGTTGATCGTGTCGGGCATCCGCACCGAGCAGTGCTGCGAGACCACCACCCGGGTGGCGTCCGACCTCGGTTACCGGGTCGACTACGTGACCGCCGCGACGCTGACCTTCGACATGGTGCATCCGGTTACTGGCCGCATCTTCACTGCCGCCGAGATCCGCGAGCGCACCGAGTTGGTGCTGTCGGGCCGCTTCGCCCGCATCGCCAGCGTCGCCGACGCGCTGGCGGCCCTGTAGGAGGGCTGACCATGCTGGAACTACGACCTAGCTGCGAACACTGCAACGCGCCGCTGCCGCCCGATTCGCTCAAGGCGCGCATCTGCAGTTTCGAATGCACCTTCTGCGCGCACTGCGTCGATACGGTGCTGGGCGATGTCTGCCCGAACTGCGGCGGCGGTTTCGCGCCGCGGCCGATCCGCCCGGCGCGCAACTGGAAGAACGGCAACGACCTGGTGCACCATGCTGCCGGCACGCGGGTGGTGTACAAGCCGGTCGATGCAGAAGCGCATGCGGCGTTCGCCGCGGAGATCCGCGACGTGCCACCGCAGCAGCGCTGACGCGGTTGTTCGGCAGGGCGGGGCCCGTGGCGGCCTCGCTATGCTATTGTAATGTTTGTCGATTGAATCCAGGAGAGCAGGCGATGCCGTTCGCAGACTTGTTGCAGGCGCTTGCCGTGGTGCTGGTGTGGGGCGTCAATTTCGTGGTGATCAAGTGGGGTGTGGCCGACGTGCCGCCGCTGCTGCTCGGTGCGATGCGCTTCACGCTGGCGGCATTCCCGGCGCTGTTGTTCATCCGCAAGCCGGCGCTGCCGTGGCGCTGGCTGGCGGCCTACGGACTGACCATGGGCGTCGGCCAGTTCTCGCTGCTGTTCACCGCGATCAAGCTCGGCATGCCGCCGGGCCTGGCGTCGGTGGTGCTGCAGTCGCAGGCCTTCTTCACGCTGCTGATCGCCGCCGCCTGGCTCGGCGAGCGCTGGCAGCCGGCGCAGTTGCTGGGCCTGCTGTGTGCGCTGGCCGGCCTGGTGCTGATCGGTATCGGCAAGGGCGGTACGCTCGGCCTGATCGGCTTCGCGTTGACCATTGCCGCCGCGCTGTCCTGGGCCACGTCGAACGTGGTGGTGCGCGCGATCGGCCGCGCCGGATACCGGCCCGACCCGCTGGCGCTGGTGGTGTGGGCGAGCCTGATCCCGCCCTTGCCCTTCCTCGGCCTGTCGCTGACTTTCGACGGCGCCGACAAGATTGCCTACACGCTCACCCATCTGACCGGGGCGGCAGTGTTCGCCACGTGTTATCTCGCCTTTGTTGCGACCCTGCTCGGCTACGCGCTGTGGAGCCGGCTGCTGACCCGTCATCCGGCCGGCAAGGTGGCGCCGTTCTCGCTCTTGGTGCCGGTAGTGGGCCTTGCCACCGCCTGGCTGGTGCTCGACGAGCGGCTCAACGGCTGGCAGGCGGCCGGCAGTCTGATGCTGATGGCCGGGCTGGTGCTGAACGTGTTCGGCCAACGTTGGCTGGCACGACTCGGCCAACCGGTGGCGAGCCGACCATGAGCGAGGTTATCTTCGCGCTGCCGCCGAACGTGATGCTGCTGGACCTGGCCGGCCCGGCCGAGGCGTTCCGGGTGGCGGCACGCTGCGGAGCGCCGTTCGCGCTGCGCTTCGTGTCGGCCGACGCCGAATTGACCAGCTCGGTGGGGCTGGCGCTGTCCGGTCTCGAGCCGCTGCCCGAGGCAGTGCCGGCCGACGCGCTGGTGCTGGTGCCGGGCACGGTGAACGACGAACACGATGTCGACGCACCGGCGGGGCGGGCGCTGGTGCGCTGGTTGGCCGAGCGGGCGGCGCCGTCCGGGGCGCGGCTGGCGGCGGTGTGCTCCGGGGCGCTATTTCTCGGAGCGGCCGGGCTGCTCGCCGGGCGCGCGTGCACCACGCATTTCAGCCTGTTGGCTGCGTTGGCCGAACGGGTGCCAGGCGCGCAGGTGCAGGCCAACCGGGTGTTCGTCAGCGACGGGCCGGTGGCGACCAGCGCCGGCATCTGTGCCGGCATCGACCTGGCGCTGTTCCTGGTGGCGGAGCTGGCGGGCGCGGATCTCGCCCGCCAGGTGGCGCGCCACATGGTGGTGTATTTCCGGCGCAGTCCGGCCGACCCGGCGCTGTCGCCGTGGCTGGCCTACCGCAACCACCTGCACGATAAGGTGCACGCGGTGCAGGACCTGATCGCCGCCGACCCGGTGCGGCGCTGGTCGCTCGACGAGCTGGCCGAACAGGCGCATGTCAGCCCGCGCCATTTGGCGCGGCTGTTCCGCGAGCACAGCGGCACCACCGTGCTCGGCTACCAGACCGCGCTGCGGCTGAGCCTGGCCGAGCAGTGGCGCGCCAGCGGTCTCGGCAAGGAGAAGGCGGCGCTGGCGGCCGGCTTCGCGTCGGCGAAGGCGTGGAGGCAGGCGAGCCGGTTGGCCGAATCGCGGCACGATTGAGCACCGTCGGCCGGGCTCGTCCAACAACAAACCCCGCGCGAGGCGGGGTTGGCCGAGTCAAGGTTGGCCGAACGGCTCAGTGGTGGCCATGGCGTTCCGGTTTGAGCGGGTCGGGCGGGGTCTCCAGCGTCTCTTGCAGTGCGATCTGCAGCCGAGAGTGCAGCCGGATCAGCTGGCGGCTCAGCAGCAGCACCGCTACCACCGCCACGCCCAGCACCACCAAGCGGGTTTCCAGCGGCGGCAGCAGGCTGCCGCTCACCGCCGAGATCACCAGCAGCATGATGCCGATGCCGAGCAGCGGCACCAGCTCGGCGATGATCTGCCGCGCGGCGGCCGGATAGCGGCCGGCACTGCCGCGCACCGTCATTTCAGCCAACATCTGGCCCAGTGCCTTCTGCTTGCGGTAGCACGCGACTAGGAATGGCAACGACAGCAGCATCGCCGCGCCCCACAGCACATTCTTGTGATCGAGCGGCGAGGGCAGGAAGGCGAGCACGCCGCTTTCGAACAGCGCGGCGAGGCCGAGGAACACCCCGGCTACCAGGCACAGGTTGACCAGGATCTGCAGCAGGCAGCGCTGCACGATCGCCGCGGCCAGCGCGTTGTCGCCGCTCAGTTGCAGGCTGCCCAGCCAGCGGGTATACAGGCCGAACACCGCGGTGAGCCAGCCAGGCAGCGTGCTGCCGATGCGACGCGACAGCGGGTCGGCCGATTGGATCAGGTAGGGGGTGAGCAGCGTGGTCAGCGCCGATACTGCCACCGCGATGGGGTAGAGGAAGTCGCTGGTCACCTTCAGGCTGACGCCGAGTGCGGCGATGATGAAGGAGAACTCGCCGATCTGCGCCAAGCCCATGCCAACGCGCATCGAGGTACGACCGCTCTGGCCGGCCAGGAACGCGCCGGTGCCACAGCTGACCAGCTTGCCCAGCACCACCGCCACGGTGATCACCGTGATCGGCAGCCAGTAGTCGACCAGCACGCGCGGGTCGAGCATCAGGCCCACCGCCACGAAGAAGATCGCCGAGAACATGTCTCGCACCGGCGCGATCAGCCGCTCGATCAGATGCAGCTGGCGCGATTCGGCCATGATCGCGCCGATCACGAAGGCGCCCAGCGCCACGCTGTAGCCCAGCTCGATCACCATCAGGCAGAAGCCGAAGCACAGCCCCAACACCGTCACCAGCAGCATCTCATCGTTGTCGAAGCGCGCCACGTAGGCCAACAGGCGCGGCACCACCAGGATGCCGACGGTCAGAGATACCACCAGGAAGATGCCGAGCTTGCCGAGGGTGGCGCCGACGGTGGCCATATTGATGTCGCCGTTGACCGCGATGCCAGACAACAGCGCGATCAGGCCGATCGCCAGGATGTCCTCGACGATCAGGATGCCGAACACCAGCTGGGCGAAGCGCTCGCGCTTCAGGTTCAGCTCGGACAAGGCTTTCACGATGATGGTGGTCGACGACACCGCCAGCATGGCGCCGAGAAACAACGAATCCATGGTGCGCCAGCCGAAGAAACGGCCGATCTCGAAGCCCACCCAGATCATCACCACGATTTCCATCAGCGCCGCCACCAGCGCGGTCGAGCCGACCTCGCGCAGCTTCTTCAGGCTGAATTCCAGCCCCAGCGAGAACATCAGGAACACCACGCCCATTTCGGCCAGCGTTTCGATCGTGTGTGAGTTGGTGATCAGCGGGTAGGGTGGGGTGTGCGGGCCGATGATCAGGCCGGCTAGGATGTAGCCTAGCACCACCGGCTGGCGCAGGCGGGAAAACAGGACGGTGGTGGCGCCGGCGATCAGCATGATCACCGCGAGATCGCGCAGGAAGTCGGCTCCGTGCATAGGGTCCTCGGAGTTGGTGGCCGGCGGCCAGCGTTGCTGGATGACGGTGCGCCTGGAAAGACCGGTGGGGCGGTCAGGCGGGGAGGGCAATCGTGCGGCTTGCGCCGATTGCTTTCTGATATCGTACAAATTGTAACATTCGAGCATTAGATCTTTGTCATGTTTTTGTGACGCCTCGTCATTGGCAACTTGACAGACTTTGCTCAATCGCAACGTTTCTGCAGAAAACCTTGTGTTGGATGTTTCCGTGGAGGTTGTCATGAAACTTGGATTTCTTGCGGTAACAACGCTGTTTCTGTGTGAATGGGCTGCGGCCATGCCGCTAGATGGCAAAGCGCTGTACCAAGAGAACTGCGCCAGCTGCCATGGCCCCACAGGAATGGGCGGTGCGGGTCCAAAGCTGGTTGGCGATGCCAGCGAATGGACTCCCAAGCTGTTTGAACGGGCGGTGCTACGCGGCATCGACGACCAGGGCAAGGCGCTGAAGACGCCGATGCCGCATTGGGAGAAAGGCAGTTTCAAGACCGATAAGGGTGCCGCGCCAAGCAAGGCCGAAGTCGACGCGATTCAACACCACCTACATGCCTTGAAGTAAGGCTTCAACACCGTTAAGAGCCTGCTTACGATCTGCTGCACTCGGGTGAACCTGCGTTGAAATGGCGCTCAACATGCTCATGTACTCCATGTACATTCCGCTGTTTCGCGCCATTTCGCCTTGGCTGACGATAGCGTCTATCAAGGTGGTGTAAATTTCAGGCCAGAACTCCGGTCCGGTTTTCCAGGTTTACACGCCCAGTAGCTGGGCGTTGTCAGGCAAGCCCTCTGCAGGCTCCGCCATGGTGTGCTGCGGCATATAGCGGTG